>NZ_MVHJ01000009.1 GCF_002086115.1 Mycolicibacterium bacteremicum | reverse complement strand
CATGAGCGACGCTTGCGGAGCGAATCGAGGGGTGGCATGCGGGGCCCGAGCTTGCGAGGGGACCGCATGAGCGACGCGCTGATCGACCGGGTCCGGGAACGCCTTGCCGGCGAGGGGAGTCCGTTGCGTCCCGCCGTGGTAGCCGAGGCCATCCGCGCCGAGTCCGGCGGGCTGCTCGGCGATACCGAGGTGCTCAGCAGTATGCGCAGCCTGGCCACCGAGCTCACCGGTGCCGGTCTGCTCGACCCGCTGCTATGGGCCGCGGGCACCACCGACGTCCTGGTCACCGCGCCCGATGCGGTCTGGGTGGACGACGGTGACGGCCTGCGGCGCAGCGCTGTCCGATTTCCCGACGAGGACGCGGTGCGCCGGCTGGCGCAGCGGCTCGCGCTGTCGGCCGGCCGTCGACTCGATGACAGCCAACCCTGGGTGGATGCCCATCTGACCTGTCTGGGTACCGACCCGGTCCGCCTGCACGCCGTGCTGCCGCCGGTCGCCTCCGCGGGCACCTGCATCTCGCTGCGGGTACTGCGGCCGGCCCGCCAGGATCTGAGCGCCCTCATCGGTGCCGGAGCCATCGCAGCGCCGGCGGCCGATCTGCTGGCCCAGGTGGTCGGTGCCCGGTTGGCCTTTCTGATCTGCGGGGGTACGGGCGCGGGAAAGACCACGCTGCTGTCGGCGGTCCTGGGGACGGTCGCCGACCGGGAGCGGATCATCTGTGTCGAGGATGCCGCCGAGCTCGCGCCGCAGCATCCCCACGTGGTGAAACTGGTGGCCCGCGGGGCGAACATCGAGGGCGTCGGCGAAGTCACGGTGCGCGATCTGGTGCGCCAGGCGCTGCGCATGCGACCCGACCGCATCGTGGTCGGCGAGGTCCGCGGCGCCGAGGTGGTGGACCTGTTGACCGCGCTGAACACCGGCCATGACGGCGGCGCCGGCACCGTCCACGCCAACAGCGCGGGCGAGGTCCCGGCCCGGCTGGAGGCATTGGCAGGCCTCGGTGGCCTGGACCGGGCCGCGCTGCACAGCCAACTCGCCGCCGCCGTCCAGGTGGTGCTGCACGTCGGACGCGACCGGCACGGGGCGCGGCGACTGAGTGAGATCGCCGTCCTCGGACGCGATGCCGACGGATGGGTGCGGGCGCGCACCGCCTGGCACGTCGGTCGTGGATTCGACTGCGGGATGGCGCAATTGCGGGCGCTGCTCGACGGCCGGGAGGCCGGATGATCACCGCGGCGGTCCTGCTGGCACTGGGCCTGCTGATCACGCCCGCCCCTGCGCGGCACCGGCTCGTCACCGCAACCCGGATCCGCGCACCGCGGCTCGGCACCGTGTGGTCGGTGGTGCCCGCCATCGTGGTCGGCCTGGTGGTGCTGGAGCCGACCACCGTGCTGGCCGGTGTGATCGTCGCGGGCACGGTGGTGTGTCGGCGACGGCGTGCGGCGCGCAGATCGGCTCGCGATGCCGAATCCGCCGATCTACGTGACGCATTGGACATCCTGGTGGGCGAACTACGGGTGGGCGCGCACCCGGTCGCGGCACTGGCGGCCGCGGCCGCGGAGGTCGGCGGCCGGGTCGGTCCGTGCCTGGACGAGGTGTCCGCGCGCGGACGGCTCGGTGCCGACATCGCGGTCGGGTTGCAATCGATGGCAGCGCATTCGGCGATACCGGCGCAGTGGCAACGGATCGCGGTCTGCTGGCAGTTGGCTGCGGTGCACGGCGTGGCGATCGCCACGCTCATGCGCGCGGCCCAGCACGACATCATCGAACGCAGCCGGTTCCGGCAGCGGTTGGACGCCGGACTCGCCGGTCCGCGCACCACGGCCGCGGTGCTCGCCGGTATGCCCGTTCTCGGCATCGCGCTGGGCCAACTGATAGGTGCCCGACCAGTTCAGTTCCTGCTGTCCGGCGGAACGGGCGGCGTGGTGCTTCTCATCGGGGTGGGTCTGTCGTGCCTGGGCCTGTTCTGGTCGGACCGGATCATCGCCGGGGTGGCGGCATGAGCTGGGCGGCCGTGCTGCTCGCCGCCGCGATGCTGGTGGGGGCGGGCCCGGCGAGGATGCGCGGGACCGGGGCCGCGGCCGCCGAACCCAGCGTGCCGCCGGATCCGCTGGCTGCCGCCTCGTGTCTCGATGTGCTCTCGGCCTGCCTGTCAGCGGGGATGGCCACGGCCAGGGCCACGGCGGCCGCCGCGCCGCTGGCTCCGCCCCTGTTGCGAGCGCAGCTGACCCGCGCCGCGCACCTGCTCACGTTGGGCGCCGGAAGCGACCGGGCCTGGGCCGATCCCGGCGCCGAGGCCGACCCGCACGGGGCGGCGCTGGCCCGGCTGGCCCGGCGCTCGGCGGTCTCGGGGGCGGCCCTGGCCGACAGCGTCGCCGAACTGGCCGATCAGATGCGCACCGACGCCGGGTCGGTGGCCGATGCCGCCGCCGAGCGGGCCGCGGTGCTGATCGCCGGTCCGCTGGGGCTGTGCTACCTGCCCGCCTTCGTCTGCCTGGGAATCGTCCCGGTGGTGGCCGGCCTGGCCGGTGACCTGATGTCAGGTCTCTGAGTGAGAGGAACCCTTGATGAAATCGAAGATTCGGTGGCACAACGCTGTTCGGACGGCGCAGGCGCGCATCATGGAGGCCGCCACCGACGAATCCGGGATGAGCACCGTGGAATACGCCATCGGCACGATCGCGGCCGCGGCGTTCGGCGCGATCCTGTACACCGTGGTGACCGGCGACTCGATCGTCACCGCGCTATCCAACATCATCGCCAGGGCGCTGAACACCGATGTCTGAGCGGTGATTCCGGTGCCGTCACGGTGGAGGCCGCTTTCGCAATCGCGGCGCTGGTTGCGGTACTGGTGGTGTGTCTGGCCGGTATCAACGCCACCGTGCTGCAGATCAGGTGCGTCGACGCCGCCCGTGAGGCGGCCAGGCTGGCCGCCCGCGGAGACGACGGCATCGCCGCGGCCCGCAAGGTCGGCCCCTCTGGCGCCACGGTTTCGCTGGACCGCGACGGATCCTTCGTGGTGGCCCGGGTCGCCACGACGGCGGCGCTGTTGCCGGGGATCACCATCACCGCCGCGGCGGTGGCGGCCGTCGAGCCGGGCGGCTGAGGAGACCGGCTCGGCCACCCTGGCGGCGGTCGCGCTCATCGCGCTGCTGCTGGCGGTGACCGTCGGCGTGACGATGCTCGGCTCGGTGGTGATCTCGCGGCACCGGGCGCATTCGGCGGCTGACCTGGCCGCGCTGGCCGGCGCCGCCACTCTGGTCACGGGTCGCCACGATGCCTGTGCCACAGCCGGTTCGGTGGCCGCGTCGAACAGCGTGACACTCACCGACTGCGCGATCGACGGGCTCGACGTGCTGGTGGCCGTCGAGGTCGGCACCGCCCTGCCCGGCGGTAGCGCCCAAGCGCGCGCCCGCGCCGGACCCGGTCGGCCGGCATGATCGCCAGGCCCACAGGCGCGATCGGACCCGGTCAGCCGGCGTGATCGGCCGAGCGACCCAACCGCAGAATGGATTTGAACGCCGCCCTGGTGCCCGACTCGGCACCGTCGACCACGGTCGCACCGTGCTCGGCGGCGGCGATCTCCTCGTCGGTGGGCAACCGCATCGACAACAGCGCGGCATAGGTCTCGTCGTCGAGCTCGATGCGATTCACGGTGACGTGGACCGGCGTGAAGCCGCCGCCGTGCGCAGGCAGGCGCAGCACCCGCGCGGTCGGTCCGTTCACGAACTCCTTCGCCATCGAGAGCACGTGGTGTTCGTCGCCGGGATGCAGCACACTCTGGCCCTTTTCGCCGGCCCGCCAGTCGTAGAAGGGGCACGGCTTGTCCAGCCACTTCAGCAGCCGCCAGTGGTTCAGGTCGACGATCGCGCGATGCACCCCCGGGGTGGCCAGACCGTTGAGGATCCGCTGCGCCAGGTCGTCGGGCTGCACCACCGGGCCCTCGACGACGCTACGCCAGTTCATCGCCCGGCAGATCAACCGCTCGCTGCCGTCGTCCTGCTGTTCGCTGACCGCCCGGGCGACGAACCCGACGGTGATCGGCTGCCCGCGGTAGTCCACGACATTCCAGGTGCTGCACAGGAAGTTCCCTGGCTTGGCCCGGATGACCATGGACAGCACCTTGGACTCGTTGGGGTTCAACGCGCGGGCCGGCAAATCCTCGGCGAAGGCTCGGCCCTGGGTCGCCTCGACGCTGACGTCACGACCGGAGTTGGCCAACGATTCCGGTGTGTCGGTGGCGATCCCGGTGCTCAGGTCCCACTTGAGCGGACCGGGGACCGGGCGCTCGGGTGGCTCGGCGCCCGGCGGCCCGACCCACAGATGTACGCCGTGGATCACGCCGTCGGACATCTGCACCACCTCGGTGCGGATCACGCGGTCGTGTTTGGGGGTGATGCTGCTCAGCGCGTGACCGGCGCGCACCGTCTCGCCGATGGCCGACTGGATGGCCATCAGATGCGGATTGCGGCGCAGAAAAGTGCTGATCGGGACGAGGTTCTTGGTCCTGGACCCCTGCGCCACGACGGCAGGTTCGTCCCCCAGTGTCTCCACGAGCAGCCAGTCGTGGTCCATGGGTGCGAGTTTAACCGTCCGTGGCCGCGCTGCCCGGCGTTTGCTCGACCTTCGGAATCAGTGGAATTCGGCAGTTCGACCCGCATTTGGAGACGCCGAATGCCGGTCGCTGGGTGTCACGTGAGTTGCAGGGGACACGGTGAAAAGGTAATTTCCGTCTGCGCCGGTTCGCCGGAGCCTGAAACGGATCGCGTTGTCCGACCGTTTCCCCGCAGTAGAAAGTGTGCTCGGCGGTGCTGGTGCGGTGCGCCACGGACGAGGACGAGACGGTCGACGAGGGGTGGACCTTCCTGTCGGGGGCAGCGCGGCGTCAGTGCCGGGCCAGCTCGCCGAGCACCATGCGCAGCACGCGCACGGCTCCCGCCTTGTCCAACGGGTCGTTGCCGTTCCCGCATTTCGGTGACTGCACGCACGACGGGCAGCCCGCCGGGCATTCGCACGCCTCGATCGCGGCCGCGGTCGCCTCCCACCACAGCGTCATCTGCCGATATCCGCGGTCGGCGAAACCCGCACCGCCGGGATATCCGTCGTAGACGAAGATCGTCGGCAGCCCGTCCTCCGGCCCGATCGCCGTCGACACCCCACCGATGTCCCCCCGATCGCAGCTGGCCACCAGCGGCAGCAGGCCGATGGCGGCGTGCTCGGCCGCATGCAGCGACCCGGGCACCTGCAGTGGATCTATCCCGTTGGCGTACAACAACTCCGGGCTGATGGTGCACATCACGGCGACGGTGTCCAGCGTCCTGGTGGGCATCTCCAGCTCGATGAAATCGATGACCTCGCCATCGAGGCGCCGACGCAGATACCCGGTGACGGTGTTGGACACCGAGACCGGCACGACGCCGACCGTGACCGGCCCCAGCGCGCGACGCTCGCCTTCGCCGGTCACCGCGATGTCGGTGACCTCCCGCGCCGCGGTGGTGTAGCCGGGGTCTTCGGCATGCACCAGGGCGATACCGTCCTCGAAGTCCAGGCTGTCGACGACATAGCTCTCACCCTGGTGCAGGTACACCGCCCCGGGATGTACCGAGGCCGGCGCCTGCCCGGTGCCCGCCGTCCCGAGGATGCGCCCGGTCCCCGATTCCAGGATGGCGATCTGGCCGCCCGAGGACCCCCGGATGTCGACCGCCGGATGCGGATCGATCTCCGGGGCCGGAAACCAGCCGTTGGCGCGTCGACGCAGCAATCCGTCGTCGACAAGGGCTTCGGCGACGGATTCGGCATCCCAGGTCCGCACCTCGGCATCGGTCAACGGCAGTTCGGTGGCCGCGCACAGCAGCTGCGGACCCAGCACATACGGATTGGCCGGATCGATCACCACCTTTTCGATGGGCCTGGCCAGCAGCGCGCGGGGGTGGTGCACCAGGTAGGTGTCCAGCGGGTCGTCGCGGGCGACCAGCACGATCAGTGCGCTCTGACCGCGCCGCCCGGACCGCCCGGCCTGCTGCCAGAACGAGGTGACGGTGCCGGGAAACCCGGCCAGCACCACGGCGTCCAGGCCCGCGATGTCGACCCCCAGCTCAAGGGCGTTGGTGGTGGCCACGCCACGCAGCTCGCCCTCGGACAGCGCCTGTTCCAGGGCGCGACGGTCCTCGGCGAGATAGCCCGCCCGGTAGGAGGCGACCCGGTCGGCGAGATCGGGGGCCACCTCTTCCAGACGCGCCGCGGCGGCCAGCGCGGTGAGTTCCGCGCCGCGCCGGGACCGCACGAACGTCAGGGTGCGCGCGCCCTCGGCGATCAGATCGGCCATCACCCGCGCGGATTCGGCGCCGGCCGACCGGCGCACCGGTGCGCCGTTCTCGCCGACCAGATCGTCGAGCAGCGCCGGCTCCCACAGCGCGACCGTCCGGCCGCCGTGCGGCGAGCCGTCCTCGGTCACCGCGGTGACGGTCTGGCCGATCAGCTGGGCGGCCGTCTCGGCCGGTGCGGCGGTGGTGGCGCTGGCGAAGATCACCGTCGGCGAACCGGAGTACCGCTCGCACAAGCGCAACAGCCTGCGCAGCACCAGGGCCACATTCGAGCCGAAGATACCGCGGTAGTAGTGACATTCGTCGACGACGATGTACCGGAGGTTGCGCAGGAACACCGCCCAGCGGGCATGGTTGCGCAGCAGCGACAGGTGGATCATGTCCGGGTTGGAGAAGATCCACCGGGAGCGTTCCCGGGCGAAGCGGCGCAGGTCGGTCCCGGCGTCACCGTCATAGGCGCACGGCGCGACATCGCGCAGTGCCGGCACCTCCTCGCACAGGCCGTGTGCGGCGCGCAGCTGGTCGTGGCCGAGGGCCTTGGTGGGCGACAGGTACAGGGCGCGGGCCCGCGGGTCGGCGGCCAGCGCGGTGAGGATCGGCAGTTGGTAGCCCAGCGACTTGCCCGAGGCGGTGCCGGTGGAGAGCACCACGTGCCGCCCGGTGTGCGCCAGCTCGGCGGCCTGCACCTGATGCGACCACGGTGTGCCGACCCCGCGATCGGCGAAGGCGGCCACGACATCGGGGTCGGCCCAGTCCGGCCAGGGCCGGGTGGCGCTGCGCCGGGGCGGGATGTCCTCGACATGGCGGATCGGATGCTCGTCGGCCGGGGTGCCCCGGACGGCGCAGGACAGCAGGTCACGACCGAAATCGGACCCGGTATTCGTCCCCGGCGCGGACACGACGCTCCCTTCGGTGTTCACCAGCATGTATCCCCAGGTGAATTGTTCACTACTTGATCGTGCCGAGACTGTCGCTGGGGCGTTGAACGTGGTTGACTGAACGTGGTCGCAGCTTCTGTGTTCGTGTTTTGGCACCCGCAGGATCGTCGTTGCGATCGCGGTTCCTGCGAGGGTTGTAGGTCGGGTCGAGTTCCGACGACACACGCGTTGGTAAGCGGTCGGAACGGGCCCGGTACACCGGACGTCGGTGAACCGCACCCGGTAAGAGAAGGAAAGTACGAAAGATGCCACAGGGAACTGTGAAGTGGTTCAACGCGGAGAAGGGCTTCGGCTTCATCGCCCCCGAGGACGGCTCCGCTGACGTTTTTGTCCACTACACGGAGATCCAGGGGTCGGGCTTCCGCACCCTGGAGGAGAACCAGAAGGTCGAGTTCGAGGTCGGCCAGAGCCCCAAGGGCCCCCAGGCCACCGGCGTCCGCGCCGTCTGATCCAGCGCAATACGAGGACACCCCCGGCCGAGCCGGGGGTGTTTTCGTATCCGACGCCGTTGCCCCGTTGCCCCGTCGCTCCGCTCGCCCCCGATAGTGTCGTCCGGGTGAGCCAGCTGTCCTTCTTCTCGGCGGAGTCGGTGCCCCCGGCCATCGCCGATCTGACCGGGCTGCTGGCTGCCCAGGGGCAGGTGGTGATCGCCGGTGACCAGGCCCGGGTCTCGGTGGTGGTCGACGGGCTCTGGCGTGCGGTCGGGCTGGCCGAGATGATCACCGAGGCCGGGTTGACGCCCGAGATCGCCCGTACCGACGAGAACACCCCGCTGGTGCGCACCGCGCTGGACACCCGGCTCGTCGAGGTCGCAGGCGCCTGGACGCGCGGTGCGGTCAAAACTGTTCCGGGAAGTTGGCTGCCCGGTCCCCGTGCCCTGCGGGCCTGGACGCTGGCCGCCGGGACGCCCGAGGCCGACCGATACTTGCTGGGACTGGATCCGCACGCACCCGACACCCACGCGCCGCTGGCATCGGCGCTGATGCGGGTGGGAATCGCCCCGACACTGATCGGTACCCGGGGGTCGCGTCCGGCGTTGCGGGTGAGCGGTCGCCGACGGCTGTCGCGGCTGGTGGAGAACGTCGGGGAACCCCCGGGGGACGCCGAAGCGTTCGCACACTGGCCGCGAATATAAGGTGTCGCGGCGGGCGAGCCAGTTTGCACATGCCCGCCCCGGATGCCAAATTGTCAGTTGCCGGGCACGACAGAACTGCCTGGCAGCACAGAAGTGGAGAGTAGAAGAAGGTGGCTGACGACGACCGGAGCCGGGCCGGCACCGGTACCGTTCGGCGGCTCGTGATTGTCGAGTCGCCGACCAAAGCACGCAAGATCGCAGGCTACCTGGGCTCCAATTACATCGTCGAATCCTCGCGTGGCCACATTCGCGACCTGCCGCGGGCGGCCGCCGACGTCCCCGCGAAGTACAAGTCGGAGCCGTGGGCCCGGCTCGGGGTGAACGTCGACGCCGACTTCGAACCGCTCTACATCGTCAGCCCCGACAAGAAGGGCACGGTCACCGAGCTCAAGGACCTGCTCAAGGGTGTCGACGAGCTCTACCTCGCCACCGACGGTGACCGCGAGGGTGAGGCCATCGCCTGGCACCTGCTGGAGACGCTCAAGCCGAAGGTCCCGGTCAAGCGGATGGTGTTCCACGAGATCACCGAGCCGGCCATCCGGGCGGCCGCCGAGAGCCCGCGCGATCTGGACATCGACCTCGTCGACGCCCAGGAGACCCGCCGCATCCTGGACCGCCTGTACGGCTACGAGGTGTCCCCGGTGCTGTGGAAGAAGGTCGCCCCGAAGCTGTCGGCCGGCCGGGTGCAGTCGGTGGCGACCCGCATCATCGTGCAGCGGGAGCGCGAGCGGATGGCGTTCCGCAGCGCCGGCTACTGGGATGTGAGCGCCGAACTGGACGCCTCGGTCTCCGATCCGTCCGCCTCCCCACCGCGCTTCACCGCGCGGCTGAACACCGTCGACGGCCGCCGGGTCGCCGCCGGCCGTGACTTCGACTCCCTCGGCGCGGTGCGCAAACCCGACGAGGTGCTGGTCCTCGACGAGGCCGCCGCCACCGCGCTGGCCAACGGGCTGCGCGGCGCGCAGCTGGCGGTGTCGTCGGTGGAGCAGAAGCCCTACACCCGTAAGCCGTACGCGCCGTTCATGACCTCGACGCTGCAGCAGGAGGCCGGCCGCAAGCTGCGGTTCTCCTCCGAGCGCACCATGAGCATCGCGCAGCGGCTCTACGAGAACGGCTACATCACCTACATGCGTACCGACTCCACGACGCTGTCGGAGTCGGCCATCAACGCCGCGCGCAACCAGGCCCGCGATCTCTACGGCGCGGAGTACGTGCACCCCACCCCGCGGCAGTACACCCGCAAGGTGAAGAACGCGCAGGAGGCCCACGAGGCGATCCGCCCCTCCGGTGACGTGTTCCAGACCCCCGGCCAGCTGCACAGCTCTCTGGAGGCCGACGAGTTCCGGCTCTACGAGCTGATCTGGCAGCGCACCGTCGCCTCGCAGATGGCCGATGCCCGCGGCACCACGCTGAGCCTGCGCATCGCCGGCGCCGCCAGCTCGGGCGAGCAGGTCGTCTTCAACGCCAGCGGACGCACGCTGACCTTCCCGGGCTTCCTGAAGGCCTACGTCGAGAGCATCGACGATCAGGCCGGCGGCGAATCCGATGATGCCGAGAGCCGACTGCCCAACCTCACCCAGGGGCAGCGGGTCGACGCCGCAGAGCTGACCGCCGATGGGCACACCACCTCACCGCCCGCCCGTTACACCGAGGCCTCGCTGATCAAGGCGCTCGAGGAGCTCGGCATCGGCCGGCCGTCGACGTACTCGTCGATCATCAAGACCATCCAGGATCGCGGTTATGTCCACAAGAAGGGCAGCGCGCTGGTGCCGTCCTGGGTGGCCTTCGCGGTGATCGGGCTGCTGGAGCAGCATTTCGGCCGTCTGGTCGACTATGACTTCACCGCCGCCATGGAGGACGAACTCGACGCGATCGCCTCCGGTAACGAGCGACGGACCAACTGGCTCAACAACTTCTACTTCGGCGGCGAGCACGGGGTGGAGGGCTCGATCGCCCGCGCGGGTGGTCTCAAGCAGCTGGTCGGTGGCAACCTCGAAGAGATCGATGCCCGACTGGTCAACTCCATCAAGCTCTTCGACGATGACCAGGGTCGCGCGATCAACGTGCGGGTCGGCCGCAACGGCCCGTACCTGGAGCGGATGATCGAGGATCCGGACAATCCGGGTGAGCTCAAACCGCAGCGCGCGAACCTCAAGGATGAACTGACGCCCGACGAGCTCACCCTCGAGCTTGCCGAAAAGGCTTTCGCCACACCGCAAGAGGGTCGCTCCCTCGGTGTCGACCCGGAGACCGGACACGAGATCGTGGCCAAGGACGGGCGTTTCGGCCCGTATGTCACCGAGGTGTTGCCCGAGCCGCCCGAGGATCCCGACGCGGGTGTGGGCGCCAAGAAGGGCAAGAAGCCGACGGGCCCGAAGCCGCGGACCGGGTCGCTGCTGCGCACCATGGATCTGGAGACCGTCACCCTGGAGGACGCGCTCAAGCTGCTGTCGCTGCCGCGCGTCGTCGGCGTCGACCCCGCCAACAACGAGGAGATCACCGCGCAGAACGGCCGGTACGGCCCATACCTCAAGCGCGGCACCGACTCCCGGTCGCTGGCCACCGAGGAGCAGATGTTCACCATCACCCTCGACGAGGCACTCAAGATCTACGCCGAGCCCAAGCGGCGCGGCCGCCAGGGCGCGGCCACCCCGCCGCTACGCGAGCTGGGCAACGATGCGGCCTCGGGCAAGCCGATGGTGATCAAGGACGGCCGCTTCGGTCCCTACGTCACCGACGGGGAGACCAACGCCAGCCTGCGCAAGGGTGATGACGTGCTGTCCATCACCGATGAGCGGGCCTCGGAGCTGCTTGCCGACCGCCGCGCCCGCGGACCGGTCAAGAAGGCCGCCAAGAAGGCGCCTGCCAAGAAGGCGGCCAAGAAGACCGCGGCCAAGAAGGCTCCTGCCAAGAAGGCCGCCAAGAAAGCCTAGGGGAGGCTCAGGAGCTCGGTTCGGGCGTCGGCGCGATGGCGCGCACCGCGGGGCGGGCGAGCTGCGTCGGCGCCGAACGTCCACGCAGCTCGACGATTTCACCGACATCCCAGGCCAGCGCCTCGGCGTCGACCGCACCGCTGACCGCGATGGCCGAGGCCAGCACGTGGCCCTCCTCCAGCTTGGCCAGCTCGGTGAGCCGGGCGGCCTCGTTCACCGGGTCGCCGATCACGGTGTACTCGAAGCGGGCCTGCGCGCCGATGTGCCCGGCGATGGCCCGCCCCGCGGACACGCCGATGCCGAATTCGGTCTGGCCCAGCACGTTGACCAACTCGTCATGCAGCTCACGGGAGGCGGCCAGCGCCGCCCCCGAGGCGTCGGGGTGCTCGATCGGGGCGCCGAAGATGGCCAGGGCGGCGTCGCCCTGGAACTTGTTGACGAAGCCGCCGTGCTTGTTCACCGTGTCCACGATGACCCGGAAGAATTCGTTGAGCAGGTTGACGACCTCAGCGGCCGGGATGGTGGAGGCGAGCTGGGTGGAGCCGACCAGATCGACGAACAGCACCGCGACATCGCGTTCCTGACCGCCCAGTTCGGTGCCGCGCTCCAAAGCGCGGCGGGCAACGTCCTCGCCCACGTATCGGCCGAACAGGTCGCGCAGGCGCTGCCGTTCGGCGAGATCGCGCACCATGTCGTTGAAACCGGCCTGCAAGAGGCCGAGCTCGCTGGCATCGTAGATCTGCATGTGCGCGTTGTAGTTTCCGCGCTGCACCTCACCGAGCGCCCAGCGCAGCTGACGCAGCGGGTCGGCGATCGACATGGACACCAGCACGGTGCCGATGAGCCCGATCAGCAGGGCCGCGATGGCCAGCAGCAGGATCGGGGTGGCCAGCTTCTCCGCGGGTGCCTTGAGGATCTCGAACTTGCTGGCCACCACGGCCAGCACGATGGCAAGGATCGGCACGCCGGTGGACAGCACCCACGTCAGCACCTGGCGCAGGATGACGCCGGGGGCGCGGAAGTTCTCCGGTATGCCGGTGCGTAGCGCGGCCACCGCGACCGGGCGCAGCACCCGCTCGGATTGCAGATAGCCGATGATGGCCACCGCGGTGGCGCCCAGTGCGGTCGCCACCGCGACGACCGGAGCCGATTTGCTGGCCACCGGCCAGCTGGCCACGATGAACACCACCGAGCCCATGAACCAGTTGGTGACGTTGATGACCGAGCGGTAGTACGGCATCTTCAGCGCGCGGGCGCGGGCCACCTCGCTGATGGTGGCGGCATCGCCGAGCAGGGTGTCGCGGCGTTGCCAGCGGATCACCGGCAGCAATAGCCGCAGCGTGACGTAGGCGGCGATGCTGAACGACACGAACAGGAAGCCCAGGAACACCGCGAGGTTGAAGGTGGGCAGCTCCTGGAGCTGGATCCGGTCCTCCGGCGGCAGCGCGTAGCGGAGGAAGCCCAGGACCAGCAGCGCGCCGATGATGTCGGCCTGCACCATGCCCAGCAGGAACACCGGCCAGGGCGTGCGGGCAACCCATCGGACGAACGCACTGATGCGCCCGATCGGTACGGCCTCTGCACTCACCCGTTTACCGTATCGGTCGGCTGGGACGAGTCGCGCCGCTGTGGCCGTGTCGTGTCCGAGCGTGCCACTAGGGTGCAGGGGTGGGCAGTGGTGTTTTTTCGTCTCTGGTGGGCCAGCGCCACGTCGAGGAGGAGCTGGTCGCGGCGGCGTTGTCCGCACGCGCGGAGCAGGGCCACAGCGGGCTCACCGCCGGTGGGATGACGCACGCCTGGCTGATCACCGGCCCGCCGGGATCGGGACGCTCGGTCGCGGCGCTGTGTTTCGCGGCGGCGCTGCAGTGCACGTCGGAGGGCACCCCCGGCTGCGGTGAGTGCCGGGCGTGCACCACCACCATGGCCGGTACGCACGCCGATGTGCGCCGCATCATCCCGGAGGGGCTGTCGATCGCGGTCAAGGAGATGCGCGAGATCGTGCAGATCGCCTCCCGCCGCCCCGGCACGGGACGGTGGCAGATCGTGGTGGTCGAGGATGCCGACCGGCTCACCGAGGGCGCGGCGAACGCGCTGCTCAAGGTGGTCGAGGAGCCCCCGCAGTCCACGGTCTTCCTGTTGTGCGCGCCGTCGGTCGACCCGGAGGACATCGCCGTGACCCTCCGGTCGCGCTGCCGGCACGTCGCGCTGGTGACCCCGCCCACCGATGCGATCGCCGAGGTGCTCGTCGAGCGCGATGGGATCCCCGCCGACACGGCGGCCTGGGCGGCCTCGGTCAGCGGCGGTCACGTGGGCCGGGCCCGCCGGCTGGCCACCGACCCGGAGTCTCAGCAGCGGCGTCAGCGTGCGCTCGGGCTGGCCCGCGACGCCGCCACCCCGGCCCGGGCGTACGCCGCCGCCGAGGAATTGGTGCTCACTGCGGAGGCGGAGGCCAAGGCGTCGACGGTGGACCGCAACGAGACCGAGGCCGAGGAGTTGCGGACCGCGTTGGGTGCGGGCGGCACGGGCAAGGGCACCGCGGGCGCCATACGCGGCGCCGCCGGGGCGATGAAGCTGTTGGAGCAGCGGCAGAAGTCGCGCCAGACCCGGGCGTCCCGGGATGCGCTGGACCGGGCCCTGATGGACCTGGCGACCTACTTCCGCGACGCCCTGGTGGTTTCGGCCGGCGCGGGCACGGTGACGCCCAACCACCCGGACATGGCCGAGAAGGTGGGCGCCATGGCCGAGCACGTGCCGCCGGATCGGCTGCTGCGGTGTATCGAGGCGGTGCTGGAGTGCCGGGAGGCGCTGGCGGTGAACGTCAAGCCGAAGTTCGCGGTCGACGCGATGGTGGCCACCGTCGGGCAGGCACTGCGGAACTGATTAGTGCCGCGGGCGGGCGCTGTCGTAGACTCGTCGGGCCTGCCCAGGCAGGCGCGCCACCCTAGCTCAGTCGGTAGAGCAATTCACTCGTAATGAATAGGTCAGGGGTTCGATTCCCCTGGGTGGCTCCATGTCCGTGTCACGGCCGGACGGCATGCCGCCATCCCAGTGGGTTCAGCTCGCGGTACGGATCGTCGGTGCGGACGTCCTGAAGATCGGACAGCGCCGTTTCCAGCGCGGTCCGTGTGCGGTCCTTGACCTGCTGCGCCCATTCGTCGGCCTCGACGTCAGCGGGCTTTCCGGTGTCGATCGGGGCGCCGAAACGCAGGTACATCCGCTGGGGATGCGGAATCAATGTCGGGCCGATTCCGTGCACCAGGGGCATGGCCATCTCGGGTCTGCCGCCGAATCGCTGCGCCAGCGCCTGACTGAAGCGGCCCCACCGGCCATCGCGGGTGGTGAAACTTCGGTAGACCTCGTCGCCGCCGACGAGTCCGGCGGGCACGATCGGGTAGCCGAACTCGGCTGCTATCCGGGCGAATCCGGCGCGGCCTGTCCAGTTGACGGTGTTCTCCTCACCTTTGAACTTGGCGATCTCGCGCCCACCGCCCGGGAAGACCAGAATCGGCTGGTCGTGGCGCATCAGTTCGCGGGCCGATTCCGGTGCGCCGACGGTAGCGCCGCAGGCGGCCATCAGGTCCGCGGCCGGGCCCGGCATCTTGCCGAATCCGCGGTCGGTCAGTGGTCGCACCAGCACGCCGATCTCGCGGCGGACCAAGTACGGAATGAGAAAAGCCTCGGCCCCTGACTGAGTGTGGTTGCCGACCAATAGGAATCGTCCGTCCCGGGGCAGGTTCTGCAATCCGCTCACATAGGGCCGGCACAGATCGATCAGCGGCCCAGCTCGATCGGCGATCGTCTCGACCACCTGCCGGATTGCGCGGATGCGTCCCGGTGGGTTGATCAGAATCGCTGTGTCGGTCATGGCGGACATGCTCAATACCGTACCGAACGAACTAGTTCGTCTGGATATGATCTGGCTGTGAGAAGTGCACCGCAGCTGCGTTCGGAGATTCTCGGAGCGGCACGCGTGGAGTTCGCTCGGTACGGGCTCGCCGGCGCCCGGGTGGACCGGATAGCCCGGCTCGCCCACGCCAGCAAGGAACGCCTCTACGCCCACTTCGGCGATAAGGAAGCGCTGTTCCGTGAGGTGTTCGCCACCGACGGGATGGAGTTCTACCGGTCGGTGACCTTGCGCGCCGACGCCGTGGCGGAGTTCGTCGGTGACGTCTTCGACCTGGCCACCACCCGGCCCGAGCACCTCCGGATGATCACCTGGGCGAAGCTGGAGGGATTCGACCTCGGGGCGCCCGATTTCGACGGCGAGCCCGTCCCGGGACAGGCGATTGCGGCCATCGAGGCCGCGAAGGCGAACGGACACGTCGACCCGGCGTGGGCTGCTGCGGATCTCATCGTCATGCTGTTCGCGATCGGACTGGCGTGGGCGCAGAGTCCGCACCCGGACGCGGTCACCGACGATCTCGGTGTGATCGCCCACCGTCGTGCGGTGGCGGTCGACGCCGGTCGCCGACTCATCGCGGCGCGGCGTTAACCCACCCGGCGCTGCGCCTCCCGGCGTTCGGCCAGCCGGGAGAACAGATCGTCCAGGTCGATCTCGTTGGCCTGCCGCGGCCGGCGCTGGTGAAAACGGGACTCGTCGAAGCTCGCCGGACAGTCGAACCGGTGCAGATGCAGGCAGGTGGCCGGCCAGCGACCCTCATACACGTCATCGAGATCCACCACCTGCCGGGACAACCGTCGGATGGCGAAGCGGTTACCGGCCGCACTGTCCTCGGTAGGGAACTCGTTGGCGTCGAACAACTGCCAGCCGCCGTACACGGTCTGCAGCCACACGGTCTCGATACCGCAGTGCCGGCAGGGCGCCACCGTCGAAGGCCGGGAATCCGTCGAGATCATCAGCCAACCGTAGGCGCCACCACCGACAAGTCGCGGCGCACACGCCGGGCCCGGGGCCGGGACTACCTCGGTGCCACGAATCCGACAGGGCCCGCGGCGATGCACACCGACAGCGCGGCGGTGTTGGCGCTCACCTTGATCGCACTGCCGGCGCCCGACAGTCGTACGAAGACGCGGTTCAGGCCGGGATGGGTGGGCACCTTCACCGGGGCGCCCTCGGCCAGCGACATGGTCAGCGAACCCTCGCTGTTGGCCAGGTAGTTGATCTCGGCTGTCCAGTCCGCGGGCAGCAGGGGACCGTCGAGCGGCAGGGTCACATCGGCGCCGGTCTGCACCAGATATCCACAGTTGGGGACCGGCCCGGGCACGATGGAACGCACCCAGGTGACCAGCGCGTCACGCAGCTGCCCGGTGCTGTCGAAGACCCGCAGTTCGGTTGTGGTGGACGCAAATTCGGGTCGCTCGGACAGCACCGCGAACATGTGACTGACCAGGTTCTCCGGGGCCGCCACCCGCTGCATGATCAGCGGGTCGACCTCCTGGTCCAGCAGCGGGGTGCCCCGTGGCGCGGACGCGAGTCCCGCGCGCACGTTGTGCAGATACTGCGGCACCGGACTGTCCCGCCACACCGGCAGGAAGGTCGCTGTCGAATACAGGCTGCTGCCGACGAAGGCCGCGGCCAGCACACAGATAACCCCGGTGCGCGCCGGTGAGGCGTCCAGCCAGGCCGATCGCGGCCGGTTCGGGGCCACCAGCGCGACGGCGGCCAACATCGCCAGCACCACCACCAGGTCGGGTAGATAGCGCAGCGCCTGCGCCAGCTCCAGCGCGGTGAACTCCGAGGATCGCATCAGATAGATCGGCACCTGACAGGCCAGCGCGTACCCCAGCGCCGCCAGCCACACGGCGCCGATGCGTTCCTTGCGGGCCAGCGAGACCGCCAACACGGCGGCCAGCACAAGCCAACCCAGCACCATCACCGTCACCGGCGGAGTGGCCCACGGCGAGGCGGGCGCCCAACGCTGCCACTCCCACGGCCCGCCGGCCAGGCCCGGCACGATCCCGTGGGTGACCGAGCGCCACCACAGTTCGGCGGTCATCGCCAGGTCCAGCGTCCAGCGCTGCTGATCGACGACCAGCAGGTACACCCCGATCCACCCGGCGGTCACCGCGAGCATGCCCAGCCACAGCCGGATGCCGCGATGCCACACCGCGACAACCGATTCGCGTCCCACCCAGGCCAACAGCGCTGTCACGGCGAAGGCGACGAACGGGATGACCGCCGATTTCTCGAAGAACAACAGGGCGCCGAAGAAGACCAACGCCCCGGTCATCGCGTGACGCCGGTTCCCGGTGCGCACCAACAGGATCGCATCACCGCACACCCAGGCCAGCGCCGCGAGCATGGGCAGCGAGTTCAATCCGGCGGCCCACCACGCGAAAGCCGGCACCGTCAGCGGGGTGAACAGGGCGAAGGTCAACGGCACCAACAACACCGGACGCCAGCCCAGGATCAGGTACAGCACCCGCACCAGCGCCAGGGAGGCCAGCAGCTGCAGCACCACCAGGCTCAGCGCCGGCAGGTACCACTCCAGTGGGGCCAGCCGGGTGATGGCACCGGCGAGCAGGAAGGCACCGGGCATCACGTGACCGTCATGGTCGTCGAACAGATACTCGCCGGACAGCAGTCCCTGGGTGCCGGCCCGACCGATCAGGATCAGGTCATCCCAGTAGAAGTAGCCGCCGAAGGCGAGCACCGCGCGGATCGCCAGCTGGGCCGCGACCAGCGCAGCGGCAACCTTGGGGACCCATTTCATCGCAGCCGACTGTACGGAGCGACGCTGGGACGGTCAGCCCGCGGTGGGATAGTCCGCCCCGACGGCTTGGCGCGCCGCCCACGCCGAGGCGACCATATCGGTAAGCGAATGTCGCGTCTGCCAACCCAGATCGCGCGCGGCCAGATCGCCGGCGGCCACGATGCGGGCCGGATCGCCGGGCCGGCGCGGCGTGACCGCCGGGTCGAAGTCGATTCCCGTCACATCGCGGATGCTGGTCATGATCTCGCGCACCGACGTTCCCGACCCGCTGCCCAGATTGTAGACCGGCTCGACGGGCTCGCCCGCCGCCAGACGGCGGGCCGCCGCGACATGAGCCAGCGCCAGGTCGGACACGTGCACGTAATCGCGTACGCAGGTGCCGTCCGGGGTGGCATAGTCGCCGCCGTTGATCTGCGGGATCCGGCCGTGGAACAGCATGTCGAGCACCTTGGGGAACAGGTTGTGCGGGCTACGGTCGTACAGGTCGACCGAACCGGAACCGACGACGTTGAAGTAGCGCAGGCTGGTGTGCCGCAGATCGCGTGAGCGTGCGACATCGCGCAGCAGCCACTCGCCGATGAGCTTGCTCTCGCCGTACGGCGACTCCGGGGACGTGGGCGTCCGTTCGTCGACGATCTCCACATCGGGGGTGCCGTAGGTGGCGGCGCTGCTGGAGAACACGATCTGGTCCACACCGGTGGCGGCCATCGCCTCCAGCAGCGTCGCCATCGCGGTGACGTTCTGCTGGTAGGTGTGCAGCGGGTACTTCACGGATTCGCCGGCGTACTTGTAGCCGGCGACGTGGATCACCCCGGTGACCCCGTGATCGGCCAGGGTGGCCGTGACGGTGTCGAGGTCCAGCAGGTTCGCGGTGACGAGTTCGACACCGTCGGGCACGAACGCCGCAATGCCGGTCGACAGATCGTCGATGACGACCACCTCGGTACCCGACTCGGTGAGTGCGCGCACCACATGCGCGCCGATGTACCCCGCGCCGCCGGTGACTAGCCAGGACATGTCTCTCCTTCGGTGTGAATCCGAACGTCATGCTGTCACGGATCGGCCGCGGACCACGATTTGGCGAAACAGATCGCGAGTGCTCGCTATCTAACCTAGGCTCCGGCCATGCCCTTCGACGTGATCATCCGCGACGGCCTGTGGTTCGACGGCACCGGTCGCCCCCCGCTGACCCGCACTCTCGGCATCCGCGGCGGCGTCGTCGCCGAGGTCTCGACCCAACCACTGGACGAGACCGGCTGCCCGGAGGTGATCGACGCGGCGGGCAAGTGGGTGATCCCGGGATTCATCGACGTGCACACCCACTACGACGCCGAGGTGCTGCTCGATCCCGGCCTGCGGGAATCGGTGCGCCACGGTGTCACGACCGTGCTGCTCGGCATGTGCTCGCTGTCCACGGTGTACGCCGACGCCGAGGATGCCGCCGACCTGTTCAGCCGGGTCGAGGCGGTTCCGCGGCAGTACGTGCTCGGCGCACTGCAGGCGCACCGGTCCTGGACCGACCCGGCCGGTTACGTCCAGGCCATCGACGCGCTGCCACTCGGGCCGAACATCGCCTCGCTGCTCGGCCATTCCGATCTGCGGGCCTCGGTGCTGGGGTTGGATCGTGCCACCACCCGCGGCGTCACCCCGACCGATGCCGAGTTGGAGACGATGGCGCAGCGTCTCGACGCGGCGCTGGCAGCGGGCATGCTCGGCATGTCCGGGATGGACGCCGCCATCGACAAGCTCGACGGCGACCGCTTCCGCTCCCGGGCGCTACCGTCCACCTTCGCCACCTGGCGCGAACGCCGCAGGCTGATCGCGGTGCTGCGTCGGCGCGGCCGTATCCTGCAGAGCGCACCCAACGTTGCCAAGGTGGCCGAGGCGCTGAACTTCTTCCTGGAGAGCAGCGGCTGGTTCGGCCGTCGCCGCGGGGTGAGGATGAGCCTGCTGGTCTCCGCCGATGCGAAATCCTCACCCGGGGCGGTGCACGTGCTGGGTCCGGGCGTGCGGCTGCTGAACCGCATCCTCGATGCCAAGGTCCGCTTCCAGCACCTGCCGGTGCCGTTCGAACTCTATTCCGACGGAATCGATCTCCCGGTGTTCGAGGAGTTCGGCGCGGGCACCGCCGCGCTGCACCTGCGCGACCAACTGGAGCGCAACACGCTGCTGGCCGACCCCGAGTACCGCCGCCGGTTCCGCCGATCCTTCGACCGCCGCAAGCTCGGTCCCGCGTTGTGGCACCGCGACTTCCACGACGCCAAGATCGTGGAATGTCCCGACGCGACGCTGATCGGCAGGAGCTTCGGGCAGATCGCCGACGAGCGCGGCATCCATCCGCTGGATGCCTTCCTCGACGTCCTGGTCGACAACGGCGAGCGCAACGTCCGGTGGACGACCATCGTGGCCAATCACCGTCCCGCGCAGCTCGACAAGCTGGCCAACGAGCCGTCGGTGCACATGGGTTTCTCGGATGCCGGTGCGCACCTGCGCAACATGGCGTTCTACAACTACGGGTTGCGACTGCTCAAACGCGTCCGCGACGCCGAGCAGGCCGGACGGCCGTTCATGACCACCCAGCGTGCGGTGCACCGGCTGACCGCCGAGGTGGCCGACTGGTTCGGGCTGGACGCCGGCACGCTGCGTCGTGGTGACCGCGCCGACTTCGTGGTGATCGACCCCGGTGCCCTGGATGCCTCGGTGAACGCCTATCACGAGGCCACGGTCCCGTTCTACGGCGGACTGAGCCGCATGGTGAACCGCAACGACGACACCGTCATCGCGACCGGTGTCGGCGGTCGGGTGGTGTTCGCCAGGGGCGAGTTCAGCCAGGGCTATGGCAGCACCGTCCGGTCCGGCCGTTACCTGCGGGCCGGTGCCGACTCCGCGGCGCTGGGTTCGCCACGGGCCACCGTCTGACGATGGGTCGCACCCAGCAGGAACGTCGCGCCGAGACCACCGCGCGGCTGCTCGATGCCAGCATCGAGACCATCATCGAGATCGGTTATGCCCGAACGTCGGCGGCGATCATCGCCCGGCGCGCCGGGCTCTCGGTCGGCGCACTGTTCCGGCACTACCCGACGATGGGCGACTTCATGGCGGCCACGGCCGGTGAGGTGCTGCGCCGCCAGCTCGAGGCGTTCGGAAAGCGGGTCGCGGAGATCCCGGCGGCCGAACCCGCGTTGCCCGCCGTCCTGGTCGTGCTGCGCGATATCACGGCCGGCGCCACCAACGCGGTGCTCTACGAGTTGATGATCGCCGCCCGCACCGACGAGAAGCTCTGCGGCACACTGCGTGACGCGCTGACCGAGTACCGCGCGAAGATCTTCGAGGCCGCCGGTGCGGCGCCGCCCACGGCGGGGCTGCCCGCCGAGACACGTGCGGCATTGACGGCATTGCTGACCAACACCTTCGACGGCGCGGCGATCCTGCGGCCGGTACTGCCCGACCCGCAATTCGAGGACCGCAAGCTCGCTGTACTGGCCGAGATGCTCGAACGGTATTGACCCGGGCTGGAACTACCTCGCGCCGGCCAGAGCGCGCAGATGCACGATGATGCCGATCACCGGCCCGCACAGCAGGGCGACGACGGTCCTGGTCTCCAGTTCCAGCGGGAGCAACAGCAACAGGCCCGCTGCCACGGTTGCACCGATCCACCCGGCGGCATAGGCGCGGTGCAGTGCGGCCGCGACCGCCGCGGCGCCGGTGAGTGTCAGCAGCGCGATGGCGACCGCCGCCGCGGTCAGCCAGCCCAGCAGGGCCCCGCCGGCCTCATACTCGGGACCGAAGGCGGTGCGCAGCAGCCACGGGCCGGCCAGCGCGGCGGCCGCGACGCCGAGACCGCCGATCACGGTGACCATCACCGCCGGCGCGACCAACGCGCGCAGCCGGCGCTCGTGCTGATCGACGAAGTGGGCGATCAGGTTGCCCTGCATGGCCGTCAGCGGTACCAGCAGCGGCGCCCTGGTCAGCGTGACCGCCAGGATGATCACCCCGCCGGCCGCGCCGAGCTCGGAGCTGGTGGCCTGCAGCAGCACCGGGAAACCCATCACCAGGATCGCGCTGGCACCCGCCGCGGCGACCGAGTGCGAAGCGCCGGTCAGGAAGGTGCGGGCGCTGCCCGGGGTGGACAGCGCCGCCGCCGCCCGGGCGGCCGGCGAGCACAGCAGCATCAACAGCCAGGCCATGCAGCCGGCGACGGTGGCCCACAGGAAACCGGCCAGCCCCCAACCCAAGACGAAGGCTGCCAGCGCGACGGCCACCCGTGTCACGGCATCGGTCACCATCAGCGAGCCGTACTGGGTCCACCGGTCGGTGCCGGCCAGCATGCCCAGAAGTGTTGCGTGTAGGCAGAATCCGCCGAGCCCGACGCTGAGCAGCGCCACGCTGAGCCACTGCGACTCGGTGAACACCCGACCCGACCACAGCGGCGCCGAAACCGCTATCAATCCCGCCGCGCCGACACCGACGCCGACGGCGACCCGCATCGGATGGGTCCGCTGTGCACCCGGCGTGTGTGCGCCCCGACCGGTCCTAACCTCGCGGGTGGCCTCCTGCAGCAGGCCGTTGGCCGCGCCGCTGACCAGCCCGAAGGCGCCCCAGAACACCCCGAACAGCGAGAAACCAGCCGGCTCCAGGCTGCGCGCGGCCAGGTAGAGCACCGCGTAACCGCACAGCGCGGTGCAGGCGGTGGCGATCCCCACCCTGGTGACACTGCTCCGCGTGGCCGGCCCGCGGGCCGGGAGCGCAGAGCCGGCGTCGGTCACAGCTCCGGGACGTCCGTGGAGTACAGCCAGCGATCCCACAGTCCGCGCAGCGACACATCGGCATGATTGGCGGCCAACCCGGTGAAATCATCGGTCACCGCCGTGCTGTGCCGATACCGGGTGGTCCAATCACGCAGCAGCGCAAAGAAGTTGTCGTCCCCGATCACACCCCGCAGCGCATGCAGGGTCAGCGCGCCGCGCTTGTAGACGCGATCGTCGAACATGTCGGCCGGTCCGGGATCGGTCAGCAGCAGGTTCTGCGGGGAGTCCAGGAGGCGGCGGTGGTAGGTCCGCGCGCGTTCCTCGGCGCTGGGCCCGCCGGACTCCTCGGACCACAACCACTCCGCGTAGCAGGCGAAGCCCTCGTGCAGCCAGATGTCACGCCAGCGCCGGGCGGTCACCGAATTGCCGAACCACTGGTGGGCCAGCTCGTGGGCGATCAGCCGCTCGGCGCTGCGCCTGCCGTCACAGTGGTTGGCGCCGAAGATGGAAAGCCCCTGCGCCTCAAGGGGGATCTCCAGGTCGTCATCGGTGACGACGACGGTGTAACCGGTGTCCAGCGGATACGGACCGAACTTCCGGATGAACAACTTCATCATCTGGGTCTGCCGGCCGAAATCGTGGTCGAAGTTGCGCCGCAACCGGTCCGGCAGCACCGCATGCATGGGCACCGGGCTCTTGTGCAGCCGGTGCCGCTCGTACTCACCGATCTGCAGGGTGATCAGGTAGGTGGAGGTGGGCTCGGCCTGCTCGTAGGTCCAGGTGGTGTGGCTGGCGCGGGTCTGCTTGGACAGCAGTTCCCCGTTGGCCAGCGCGTAATACGGGCTGTCGGTGCTGACCCGGATGCGGAAGCTGGCCTTGGCGGCGGGATGGTCGTCACAGGGGAACCAGGACGCCGCACCGTTGGGTTGCCCGGCGACCAGGGCGCCGTTGGACAGCTCCTCGAAACCGACGTCCCCCCATACGGTTCGCAGCGGCCGGGGTGTGCCGCCGTAGCGCACCACGACCGTCAACGCCGCACCGGCCGGCAGCGTCTCACCGAGCGTGATGTGCAGCTTTCCCCCGCTACATCGGAAGTTGGTGGGCCGGCGGCCGTTGACGGCGACCTTGGACACCGACAACGCATCCGAGAGGTCCAGGGTGAAGCCACGCAGTGCGGCCAAGGTCACCGCGGTGACGGTGACGGTGCCGCCCAGCCGGTTGATGGCCACCTTGTACTCGATGTCGAGTTCGTAGCGCGACACCCGGTAGCCGAAATTGCCGTTGCGCGGCAGATAGGGATCGATCACCGGGGGAGTGTGAGCCGCCTTCTTGGCGGCCTTCTTCACGCTCCTCATTCGGCCCGCTTCGACTTCTTCGGCTTCGTCCACGGCGCAATGGGATTGCCCTGCCAACGGGTGTACGGGGGCACCTCGTCCCCGCGCATCACCAGCGAGGCCGGCCCGACCGTGGCACCGGTGCCGATCCGGGACGCGGGTAGCGCGACGCAGTGCGGGCCCAGCGTGGCGCCCTCGTCGAGCACGACGGTGTCCATCCGCATGATCCGGTCGTGGAACAGGTGGGTCTGCACCACGCAGCCGCGGTTCACGGTGCTGCCCGGGCCCAGCGAGATCAGATCCGCCTCGGGCAGCCAGTAGGTTTCGCACCACACGCCCTTGCCGATCCGGGCACCCAGGCCGCGCAGCCAGAGATTCATCACCGGGGTGCCGGTGGCCGCGCGGGCGAACCAGGGGGCGGCCACCGTCTCGACGAAGGTGTCCGACACCTCGTTGCGCCACACGAACGACGACCACAGCGGATGCTCGATCGCCGTGATCCGGCCGATCACGATCCACTTGGCGGCCACCGCGATGGCGCCCGCCACCGCGCCGGCGGCCAGCAGCACCAGGCCGCCGGCCAGCGCGGTGAGTGCGTAGCCGATCGTGTCGGCCAGGGTGTGCAACGTGGCCAGCACCGAGACGCCGATCAGGAACGTCACCACGACCGGGATCAGCCGGCAGGTCTCGACCACCGAGCGCATGACCTTCAGTTTCATCGACGGCTCGAAGGTACGCAGGGCGTCGGCCGCGGTGGGTTGGCGGCGCAGCCGGATCGGCGGGCTGCCCAGCCAGGAGGACCCGGCCTTGGCCTTGTGCGGAGCCGCCGAGAGGACGGCCACCAGGCCGTCGTCGGGAACCCGGCGGCCGGGCTGGGTGATGCCGGAGTTGCCGAGGAACGCGCGCTTGCCGATCGTCGCCTTGGCGACGTGGATCCAACCGCCGCCCAATTCATAGGAGGCCACCATGGTGTCATCGGCCAGGAATGCCCCGTCCTGCACCTCGGTGAACTTCGGGGTGAGCAGCGCCGTGGAGATCTCGGTGCCCTTGCCGACCTTCGCCCCGAGCAGACGCAGCCACCACGGGGTGAGCAGGCTGGCATAGACCGGGAACAGGTAGTTGCGGGCCGCGTCCATCAGCCGTTCGGTGGCCCACAGTTGCCAGCCCACCCGGCTGCGCACCGGGTGGTACCCCTCGGTCAGGCCGATCGACAGCAGTCGCACCCCCAACACCGTCAGCGCCGCGTACGCCCCGAAGGCGATCAGTGCGGCGACCGGCGTCCAGGCCAGGGCGGGCACCAGCGCGTCGGCCGGGCTCGCGGTGTCGCGCACCGCCCATCCCAGTACCGCCAGGCCGGCGGCCAGTGCCGTCAACGGCAGCGCGCCCAACAACATCGATGTGGCGCTGTAGATGCCCACCCACAACGGAGCGCGGCCGGGGCGTTCATCGGGCCAGGGGTGGCGTGCCTTACCGGACTTGGCGGCCGGTGAACCCTTCCAGTACTGGCCGTTCTTGACCTTGCCGACGACGCCGGAACCCGGTGCCACATCGGCGTTCTTGCCGACGGCGGCACCGGGGAACAACGTGGTGCGCGCGCCGATGGTCGCGTCGTTTCCGATACTGATCGGGCCGACGTGGAAGAGATCCCCGTCGATCCAGTGCCCGGTCAGGTCGACCTCGGGTTCCACCGAGGCGCGGTGCCCGATGGTCAGCATGCCGGTGACCGGGGGAGCGGAGTGTAGATCGACACCCTTGCCGATCGAGTTGCCCAGCGCGCGACCGTAATACACCAGCCAGGGTGCGCCCGCCTGGTTCTCCGCGCCGCTGGCCTCGGCGAGGCGCTCGGCGAACCACACCCGCAGGTGTTCCGACCCGCCGCGGCGGTAGCTACCCGGCTGCAGGTTCGACAGCAGGGTGCGCGCCCCCAGCACCGCGATGCCCATCCGGCCCGGCGGGGTGATGAAGACGGCGAATCCGGCCAGGATCCACCACCAATTCAGGGTGGTGGCCCACGGCACCAGATCCGTTGCGGCCGCGACATTGTTGAGGATGGCCAGCCAGATGACCCACTGCAGGCCGGTCAGGGTGGCCAGCGGGATCGAGCACGCGACCTGGGCCACCTGGGTGGACATCGGGGTGGGCCGCACATCGCGGCGCACCACCTCCGGCGGCGGGGCCAGCTCGTCGAGGTAGCCTGCCAGCGAACCCAGCCGCGGATGGTCGTAGAGGTCGGCCACGGTGACCTGCGGGTAGCGCCCGCGCACCGCGGTCACCAGCTGCGCGGCCGACAGCGATCCACCACCGAGGGCGAAGAAGTCGGCCTCTGGTCCGTCGACGGCGGCGGCCAGCACATCGCGCCACAGCCCGGCCAGCCAGCCCATGGTGCCGCCTAGGTCCGGCTCGTCCTCCGGCCCCGCACCCGGCGGCGGCCACGGCAGCGCATTGCGGTCGACCTTGCCCGAGGTGCGGGTGGGCAGATCCTCGAGCAGGACCAGGCGCGGTATCAGGGCGGCGGGCAACGCCTCGGCCAGCGCCGCGCGGGCCGCACCCAGATCGAAGGAGGGATCGGCGGATGCGATGTATCCCACCAGCAACGGGGTACCGCTGGCGGTCTTGCGCACGGCCGCGGCCCCGCCGCTGACACCCGGCAGGTTGACCAGTGCGGCGTCGACCTCGCCGAGTTCGATCCGGCGCCCGCCGACCTTCACCTGATCGTCGGCGCGGCCCTGGAAATACAGCCCGTCGGCCTCCAGCCGCACCAGATCGCCGCTGCGGTAGGCACGAGCCCAGCCCAGGGTGTCCATCGGCGCGTACTTCTCGGCGTCCTTGGCCGGATCCAGGTAGCGGGCCAGGCCGACGCCGCCGATCACCAGCTCGCCGACCTGTCCGAGCGCGACCGGCCGGCCTTCCTTGTCGACGACCGCGAGGTCCCAGCCGGCCAGCGGCAGCCCGATGCTCACCGCGGAGCGGCCGTCCAGCGGCGCGGCGCAGGCCACCACGGTCGCCTCGGTGGGGCCGTAGGTGTTCCACACCTCGCGGCCGTCCACCGCCAGCCGCTCGGCGAGTTCGGGCGGGCAGGCCTCGCCACCGAAGATCAGCAGCCGTACCGCCTCCAGCGCCTCGGCCGGCCACAGCGCGGCCAGCGTGGGCACTGTCGAGACGACGGTGACATCGCGGCTGACCAGCCAGGGGCCCAGGTCCATCCCGCTGCGCACCAGCGAGCGCGGCGCGGGCACCAGGCAGGCGCCGTGCCGCCAGGCCAGCCACATCTCCTCACAGGAGGCGTCGAAGGCGACCGACAGCCCGGCCAGCACCCGGTCACCGGGGCCGATCGGCGCCGACTGCAGGAACATCCGGGCCTCGGCGTCGACGAAGGCCGCCGCGTTGCGGTGGGTGACGGCCACGCCCTTGGGGGTGCCGGTGGACCCGGAGGTGAAGATGATCCAGGCGTCGTCACGGGTCAGTGGCGCGGCCGCGCGCCAGCCCCGCGAGGATCCGGGACCACGCACCAGGCCGGCCTCGGTGATGATCGCCACCACCTGGGCCTCACCGAACACCAGTGCGGCGCGCTCGTCGGGATCGTCGGCGTCCACCGGGACGTAGGCGGCGCCGGTGGCCAGGGTCGCCAGGATCGCGGTGTAGAGCGCATAGCTTCCCGAGGGCATCCGGATGCCGATGCGGTCGCCGCGCCCGATCCCGCGGGCCGCCAGCCACTGCACACTCTCCTCGATGTCGCCGATCAGCTCGGCATAGGTGAGCTGGACCTCGCCGTCGTCGATGGCCGGCGCATCCGGGAAGCGCCGGGCGGTGTCGTAGAGGATGTCGACCAGGGTCCGCGGGGTGGCAGCGGCGTCGGAGAGTAGGTACTGGGGTGGGATCGCCTGCCCGGGTTCCGCTGCTGTCACGGCTACAAACTACTGAAGTCCGGCGGCGGCCCCGCGCGCGGCGCGCGCCGCCCGGGTTTGTTCCGTTCCGGTCTTGCTGATCGCAACCATTGGCCGCTGCCCGGCACCGGCCATACCGTCGGCGGGTGCGGCTATTCGTGGCAGATGAAGCGTGGAGTGAACTGACCTCGGGTCCCGAACCCGTGGTACGGCTGGCAGCCGACGACCTGCAACAGGCCCGGCGGGCGCGGACCCGACTACGCGACGATGACGGCGAGATCGCCGTCATCCTCGATATCAAGGTGGCCGTCGCGGCCGACGTCCGCTCCGCCTACGCCCGGCTGGACGGTGCCGACGGGGTGCGCTACGCCGGCACGGTGAACGGCCTGGCCGGGCTCATCGCCGATATCGAGTCCGCCGGGGTCGCCGACGGCGTCACCTTGGTCAACGCCACGGGCGCCGACGCCGCGACGCCGCAGGACCTGGCCGAACTCGGTCGTACGGTGCTGGGGCTGCTGGAGCAACGCAACCGCGCCTGCGCCTGATTCGCGCCGCGAATCCATCCAAGTTCTGCATTAGTCGGCACTGAAATGGTCTTGGACATGTATGGATTCTCTCCATACCGTTGTCGGTGTGACTGCGACTCTTCCCGCCCAGCTGACCGGACAGATGATCATCGCCGGATCGCCCGTCACGGGCGCCGGCAAGGAGATCCGAGGATTCGATCCGGCGGCGGGGCTGCCGCTGGAACCCGGCTACCGCCACGGTGACGCCGCCGACGTGCAGGCCGCCGCGGCGGCTGCCGCCGAGGCGTTTCCGCTGTACCGCGCCACCACCTCCGAACAGCGGGCCCGGTTCCTGGAGTCCATCGCCACCCACCTCGAGGCCGTCGCCGAGTCGCTGATCGCCCGCGCCGCCGCCGAGAGTGGCCTACCGACCGCGCGCATCACCGGTGAGGTGGGCCGCACCACCGGCCAGCTGCGGTTGTTCGCCGGTGTGCTGCGTGAGGGCAGCTGGAACGGCGCCCGGATCGACACCGCGCAGCCCGACCGCAGCCCGCTGCCCCGCCCCGACATCCGCCAGCGTTTCGTGCCGCTGGGTCCGGTCGCGGTGTTCAGCGCCTCCAACTTCCCACTGGCCTTCTCGGTCGCCGGCGGCGACACCGCCTCCGCGCTGGCCGCCGGCTGCCCCGTGGTGGTCAAGGGCCACGACGCCCATCCCGGCACGTCCGAGATCGTTGCCCGTGCCATCACCGCCGCGGTTGCCGACGCCGGCCTGCCCGCCGGGACGTTCTCGCTGCTGTTCGGCTCGGGGCAGGAACTCGGTATCGCCCTGGTCACCGACCCGCGGATCAAGGCGGTCGGCTTCACCGGATCCCGTTCCGGCGGAACCGCACTGGTGGCCGCCGCGGCGGCCCGTCCGGAACCGATCCCGGTGTACGCCGAGATGAGCTCGATCAACCCGGTGTTCCTGCTCGAGGGTGCGCTGGCCACCCGCGGTGCCGAACTGGGCAAGGCCTTCATCGGCTCACTGACCATGGGATCGGGGCAGTTCTGCACCAACCCGGGTCTGGTCATCGCCGTCGACGGGCCGGGGCTCGACGCTTTCGTCGCCGCGGCCGGCGAGGCCATCTCCGCGGCGCCGGCCACCCCGATGCTGACCCCGAACATCGCCCGCAGCTACGCAGCCGGTGTCGAAACCCTCGGCGGCGCAGCCGACCTCATCGCCCGCGGTGCGGCCGGCGGGATCGAGACGTGCGGGCAGGCGGCGTTGTTCAGCACGGATGCGCAGAGCTTTTTGGGCAACGAGGACCTGCAGGCCGAGGTGTTCGGCGCGTCCAGCCTGATCGTGCGGTGCGCCGACGACGCCGAGGTGCGGGCCGTCGCGACCGGCATCGAGGGTCAGCTCACCGTGACCGTGCACGCCGACGCCTCCGACGAGCAGGCCGCCGGTGAACTGCTCCCGCTGCTGGAACTCAAGGCCGGCCGGATCCTGTTCAACGGCTGGCCGACCGGTGTCGAGGTGTGCCATGCGATGGTGCACGGCGGGCCGTTCCCGGCGACCTCGGACTCGCGCACCACCTCGGTCGGTGCCCGCGCGATCGAACGCTTCCTGCGTCCCGTGGCCTATCAGGATGTCCCGAAAGCTTTGCTGCCCAGCGCTGTTGCTGACGGCAATCCCGACCACCTGTGGCGGCGCATCGATGGCCGGCTCACGCAGGACTGACACCCACCCCCACCACCATTTCAAGGAGCCACCGAAGATGCGTCCAAACTTTAACGGCGTGCTGTTCTTTCCCGTCACCCCCTTCACCGCCTCCGGTGCGGTCGACATCGACGCACTGTCGGCACACCTGACGAAGGGGGTCGAGGCCGGCCCGGGCGGTGTCTTCATCGCCTGTGGCACAGGTGAATTCCACGCGCTGGAACTCACCGAGTTCCGCGTCGTGGTGCGCACCGCCGTCGAGGTGATCGCCGGACGCGTCCCGGTGTACGCCGGCGCCGGCGGTTCGGTGGCCCAGGCCAAGGCGTTCGCGCTGGCCGCACAGGAGGAAGGGGCCGACGGCATCCTGCTGCTGCCGCCCTATCTGGTCGAGGTGCCCCAGCCCGGCCTGGTGGATTATGTCGCCGCGGTCGCCGGCGCGACCACGCTGCCGGTCATCGTCTACAACCGAAACAACGCCAAGTTCACCGAGGCTTCCGCGGTCGCCGTCGCCAAGATCGACAACGTCATCGGATTCAAGGACGGCACCGGCAATTTCGACCAGGTGGCACGCATCGTCGCCGCCGTCACCACCCAGGTCGACCCGGACTTCCTGTTCTTCAACGGCCTGCCGACGGCCGAGACGACCCAGCTGGCGTTCCGCGCGATCGGTGTGCCGCTGTACTCCTCGGCGACGTTCGCGTTCGCCCCGGACCTGGCGCTGGCGTTCTACAACTCGCTGGAGTCAGGCAATACGGAGCTGACCAACGCGCTGCTCAACGCGTTCTTCATCCCGCTGGTCCAGCTGCGCGACACCGTCCCGGGCTACGCCGTCTCGCTGGTCAAGGCCGGTGTCACGATGGAGGGTGTGCCGGCCGGGTCGGTGCGCCCGCCGCTGGTGATGCCCAGCGCCTCCGATGTCGAGGCGCTGGCCGCGATCGTCGCCGCCGGTCGCGCCGTGCTGGCCGACGCGCTGAGCGGGGCCGTCTGAACATGAGCGCCATCCGCATCACCGGCGCACGGATCACCCCGGTCGCCTTCGCCGACCCCCCGCTGCTCAACACCGTCGGGGTGCACCAGCCCTATGCGCTGCGGGCGATCATCCAGCTGGACACCGATGCGGGTCTGGTCGGCCTCGGTGAGACCTATGCCGATACCCGGCACCTGGCCCGGCTGAACGCCGCTGCTGCGGCCATCACGGGTCTGGACGTGTTCGCGCTCAACGAGATCCGCGCCGCGATCGAGGTCCGGCTGGCGGGTGATGACGCGGCGGTCGGCACCGCGGGCATGATCACCACCGCCAGCGCGGTCGATCAGGTGCTCTCCCCGTTCGAGGTGGCCTGCCTGGATGTGCAGGGGCGGGCCCTGGGCCGGCCGGTCTCGGATCTGTTGGGCGGCAAGGTACGTGATGCCGTGCCGTTCAGTGCCTACCTGTTCTACAAGTGGGCCGGCCATCCGGGTGCACAACCCGACCGGTTCGGCGAAGCGCTCGACCCGGACGGCCTGGTCGCCCAGGCCCGCCGCATCGTCGACGAATACGGGTTCACGGCCATCAAGGTCAAGGGTGGCGTATTCGCCCCCGAGGAGGAGATGGCCGGTATCGAGGCGCTGGCCAAGGCCTTCCCCGGTGTCCCGCTGCGGCTGGACCCCAACGCCGCGTGGACACCGCAGACCTCGATCAAGGTGGCCACCGGGCTGGCCGGCATCCTGGAATACCTGGAGGATCCGACCCCGGGCCTGGACGGGATGGCCGAGGTGGCCGCGCAGTCCCCGATGCCGCTGGCCACCAACATGTGCGTGGTGGCGTTCGATCAGCTCAAACCGGCGGTGCTCAAGAACTCGGTGAAAGTTGTTCTCTCCGATCACCATTACTGGGGTGGGCTGCAGCGCTCCCGGCTGCTGGCCGGCATCTGCGAGACCTTCGGGCTGGGCCTGTCCATGCATTCCAACTCGCATCTGGGTATCAGCCTGGCGGCGATGGTGCACCTGGCCGGCGCCACCCCGAACCTCACCTACGCCTGCGATACGCACTGGCCGTGGAAGACCGAGGATGTCGTCAAGGACGGCGTACTCACCTTCGTCGAGGGCTCCGTGCCGGTACCCACCGGACCGGGCCTGGGAGTCGAGATCGACGAGGACTCGCTGGCCGCGCTGCATGAGCAGTACGTGACCTGCGGGATCCGCGACCGGGACGACACCGGTTACATGCAGACCGTCGATCCGAACTTCACACTCGCCAGTCCGCGCTGGTAGGCCCGGCTTCCAGCCCGTCGCTTCGCTCGCCCCGCTACCGTGGGTTGATGGCAGACCAGCCGGCCGTCGATGCCGCCCACCCGCCCGAACTACTGCTGCGCATCGTCAATCCGACACTGAAATTCGTCCTCCGGACCCCCCTGGGCGGGCTGATCGGTGACTTCATGCTGGTGTCCTTCACCGGCCGCAAGACGGGCAGGCGGTACGCCACCCCGGTCAGCGCGCACCGCCTCGACGGTGCGCTCTACGTCCTGCTGGAGGCGCAGTGGAAGCACAACTTCCGCGGCGGTGCCGACGCACAGGTGTCCTATCGCGGCAAGACCACCACGATGCGCGGCGAACTGATCGACGATCCCGCCGCGGTGGCCGCGCTGGCCGAACGGATCGCCACCTCCTACGGACCGAAGAAGGCGCAGCGTCAGATGGGGCTGACGTTCGCCAATGACCGACTCCCGACTGTCGCGCAATGGGAGTCGGCGGCACGGGACGTGAAGCTCGCCGCGATCAGGCTGAGCTAGCCCGGGGCGGCCGCCCGGATCGCCTCGAACAGGGACACCAGCACATCGACCAGGTGTTCCCGGTCGACCTCGACATCACCGAGCAGAACCGCCCCGATGGTCGCGGTGACCCCGCCGACCAGGAACTGCGACACCAGGCGGAGATCGGTCGGCAGCCCGTCGGCCGCCCGACCCGGGTCACCACCGGCCGCGGTGGAGGCCAGCATGCCCGCGAAGCGGCTCGACTCGGCCAGGCTCCGCCGTCCCAGCGCCGGTGAGGCGGTGGCCTCCAGCACCAGGATCCGGCCCTTGCGCGGGTCACCGAGGATCAGGTCGACCAGCTCGCCCAGCACCGCCCTGGTACGTGCCAGATCATCGTCGGGTGCCTGCTCCAGCGCGGCGACCGAGCGGCGCGCCGCCTCCTCGATGACCTCGGTGTAGACGGCCAAATGCAGCGCCTCGACATCGGCGAAGCTCTCGTAGAAGTACCGCGCCGCCACGCCGGAGGCCTCGGTGACCCCGCGCACCGTGGTGCCGGAGATGCCGCGCGTTCCCATCAGCTCCAGGCCGGCGGCAAGCAACTTGGCCCGCCGTTCGGCGACCCGGTCCACGGCGGTCTGTCCGCCATAGCGCCGCGAGACTGCCATCGCACCATCTTGACACAGTGGCGCGGCACTGATTTCCTCAAACTGCACACGGATGTTTCCTGTTTTCAGTGATGGGGGTCGGGCGATGACGAGCACGGTGGAACGGGTCGACGCGGACAGCTCGCCCAGGCCATGGGATCCCGGTCAACCACACCACGAACTGGCTGCCGACGTGCGCTGGTGGATGGGCACGCCGCTGTCCTTCGGGCTGTTCGGCAGGCTCGCCCTGGATCAGGTGGCCTACCGCAAGGTTGCCGCCGCCGTCGACGCCAGTGGCCGGTTCGCGGCCAACTTCACCGACCGCGGAATCAACAGCTACCTGTGGAACGGGCCGCTGGCGTTCAGCGACGAAAGCGACCGGCGGGCCACCGCCGAACGGCTGAAGGCCAAACACGGCGCGGTGCACGGTGTCGGCAAGGGGGACTTCGCCGGTGAACGGTTCAGCGCGCTGGACCCCAAATTGTGGAAGTGGGTGGGCACCACCTCGCTGAACATCTTCTACGCCGGCTACATCGCGGTCTACGGCGAGCACTTCACCGACGAGCAGCGAGAGGTGGTGTGGCGCACGGTCTGTGCCATGGCCGATGTCGGCCTGCCCAGCGACGCTGCCGAGGTGCCGGCCACCGTGGCCGAGATGCAGGCGTACTACGACGAGATCGCGGACGCCGAACTGGCGGCCAACCCGTTCCTGCTGTGGGCCGCCGACCAGTTCGCCGATCCGCCGGTGCCCACACTGTTCGGTCCGGCCTGGCTGCACCGGCTCATCGAGCCCGCCTGGCGGGTGACGGTGCCGCTGCTGGCCCGGCCCGCGCGCATCTGCGCCGAGTCGGCGACCCATCCGAAGATGATGGAACTGCTGGGCAGCGAATGGAATTCGGCCAAGCAACTGGAGTTCACCGTGTACCGGGTGGGGATCCGGGCGGCCCGGCGCTGGCTGCCCAGATGGGCGGTGCTGGAGCCGATGGCCTACAACCGGTACCGCTACGAGCAGTTGCGCGCCTTCCACAACCGGTACGAACTGAAGAGCTTCGCCGCGCGCTAGACTCATGCACCACTGACATCCCGCAGCGACGCGGTGATACGAGGAGTGCATCGATGTTCTCGCTGGCCCGGCTGTCCTGCTTCATCGCCGTCGCCGAGGAGCTGCACTTCGGGCGGGCTGCCGAGCGGTTGCACATGACCCAACCCCCGCTCAGTCGCCAGATCCAGCAGTTGGAAGCCGAACTCGGGGTCCAGCTCATCGACCGCACCACCCGCACCGTCACGCTGACCCCGGCCGGGGTGGCCTTCCTGCCGGATGCCCGCCGCATCCTCCAGCTGGCCGAGAGCGCGGCGCTCACCGTGAAGCGGGTACCCGCCGGTGATCTCGGCACGGTGGTGGTCGGGTTCACCGCCGCATCCGCGCACGCCGTGCTGCCGCGTCTGCTGGAGCACACCCGCGAAAAGCTGCCCGACGTCAAACTCGAACTGCGCGAGATGGTTTCCTCGGTGCAGCTGGAGGCACTGATGAGCGGTGACATCGACCTCGGGATGGCCCGTCCGCCGCTCAAGCGCCCCGGAATCGTCTCCCGCCCGCTGTTGCACGAGCAGTTGGTGGCCGCACTGCCCGCGGAGCATCCGCTGGTCGGCCAGACCCGCCAACTCACCCTCAACGATCTCGACGGCCAGGACGTCGTGATGTATTCACCGGTGCAGGCGCGCTACTTCAACGAACTGCTGATCAGTACGTTCACCATCGCCGGGGCCACACCGCGCTACGTCCAGTTCGTCACGCAGGTGCACACGATGCTGGTGCTGGTGCGCTCGGGTATCGGCATCGCACTGGTGCCGGCCTCGGCCGCCACCCTGCATCCGGAGGGCGTGGTGTTCCGCACGATCGGGGCCTTCCGGGAACGGCCCGTCGAATTGGACGCCTGCTGGCGCCAGGACAGCACCAACCCAGCCCTGCTGCGACTGCTGCGCGATGTGCTGCCGGCCCGGGAGTGGACCACCGACGATCTGCTGGACAGCTTCGGCAGTTGATGCGATCGAGCGGTGCGACTACACCCGGACGGCAGGCTGCAGGACCGGCGTCACCAGCTGACCGGTCGCCAGGAACTCATCCAGGTTGCGCAGGGTGAGCGCCTCCATGGCGGCGCGAGTCTGCACCGTCGCGCTGCCGACGTGGGGGAGCAGCACGACGTTGTCCATCCCGAACAGCTCGGCGGGAACCTGCGGTTCGGCCTCGAAGACGTCCAGACCGGCACCGGCCAACCGGCCCTCGCGCAGTGCTGCCACCAGCGCCCGTTCGTCGACCACGCTGCCGCGGGCGATGTTGATCAGGTACCCCTCGGCGCCCAGCGCATCGAGCACCGCGGCGTCGACCAGCTTGCTGGTCGCGCTGCCGCCGGCGGCGGCGATGACCAACACATCGACATCGCGGGCCAGGTCCACCGCGGTTTCGACGTAACGGTACGGGGAATCGGGCACTCGGCGTCGGTTGTGGTAGCTGATGGTGCAGCCGAAGGCGCTGAGCCGCTTGGCTATTGCGCCACCGATGCGACCCAGGCCGATGATGCCGACACGGGTGTTGCTGACCTGGCGGGTCAGCGGGTAGTTGCCCTCGGCGGGCCAACGTCCGGCCCGCACATAGCGGTCGGACGCCGAGAACTGGCGCATGGTGTCGATCAGCAGGCCGACGGCGGTATCGGCGACACAGTCTGTCAGGACGTCGGGGGTATTACTCACCCCGACGCCCCGAAGTTCGGCGGCATCCACATCGGTGGTGTCGTAGCCGACGCCGAAGTTGATCACGGCGCCCAGTCGCGGGAGCGCGCCCATCAGGCCGGCGTCCACGCCGGTGCGACCGGAGGTCACCACGGCGGTCACCGCGTCGGAGTGTTCGGCCAGGAACGCCTCGCGCGCGGACTTCTCATCGGGCAGGACCAACGCGTCGTACCGGGTACGCAGGGTGTCGGCGAGCGACGGTTTGAGCGGGCCGACCTGCAGGACACGGGTCGTGGGCCGCGTTGATGTTCCCATGGTGCTCCTTTGTTCCTCGTTGTCACGGTAGGGAGACCTGCGGATACCTGTCCAACACGGAAATAGCATGGGTTGATGCAGAACCTGCATGACTAGCGAATTGCCTGCCGCTCCCGAGTATCAAAAGCCGGACAAGATCAGCATAGCAGCAGCTCATGCACCCTTTTCCGACCGTCGAGCGGACGGCGCAGCCATCTGGATTGCAGCAGATCAGCTCATTTCGGGCGGTTGACGCTGTCTGACGAGCGCTCCTACGGTGTGTCTACCGTCACAGATGGTGTCCACATACATGGACGTCACGTCACTGACCACAGGTAGATACCGCCCACAACCTGATCTGGAGGTCCCGATGGCCGCGAGAGTGCCCGTGCGCCGGTTGCTCGTCATCACCGGCACGGCCGTGCTGGCCGCCGGCTGCACCGTCGCCAACTCCGGGGGCGGCGGTTATGACCCCGACACCCTGCGCATCGTGTTGCAGCAGGAGCCGCCCACCCTGGAACCCTGCGAGAGCTCGCTGACGTCGACCGGGATCGTCGTGCGCTCCAACATCACCGAACCGCTACTGGAGCGCGACGCCACCACCGGCGATCTGCAGCCGCTGCTGGCCACCGAATGGGAGCAGACCGCCCCGACCGAGTGGACCTTCCGGTTGCGCGACGGGGTCACCTTCTCCGACGGCGCGCCCTTCACCTCCGAGGACGCCGCTTTCTCCATCGACCGCGCGGTGAACTCCGACCTGCAGTGCAACGTCGACGGTTACGTCTTCGGCGACGAGAAGCTGGCGCTGCAGACCCCGGATGCCAACACCGTTGTCATCGGCACCACCGAGCCGGATCCGATCTTGCCGCTGCGTATCTCATTCGTGGAGATGGTGCCGCGGACCACCAGTGTCGAGGCGAAGGTGCGTGAGCCGATCGGCACCGGACCGTATGCGATCGAACGCTGGGAGTACGGCCAGAAGCTGACCCTGGCCCGCAACGCCACCTACTGGGGCGCGGCGCCGGCCTTCGGCAGGGCCGAATACCAGTGGCGCAGTGAGGGCAGCGTGCGTGCCGCGATGATCACCAACGACGAGGCCGATATCGCCGTCGGGCTCGGGCCCGAGGACGGCGCCGGCGACCTGGGCGTGCCGTTCCAGAACAATGAGACCACCGCCCTGCGGATGCAGGCCACCGAACCGCCGCTGGACGACATCCGGGTGCGCCAGGCGGTCAACTACGCCGTCAACCGGACCGGCATCGTCAAGGCGCTGTTCCGTGACCTGGGTGAGCCTGCGGCGCAACTGATCCCATCGGGTGTCGTCGGATACAACGCCGAACTGCCGCTGTGGCCGCACGATCTGGACAAGGCCAAGGAGCTGATCGCGCAGGCCAAGGCCGACGGTGTCCCGGTGGACCGGGAGATCCGGCTGATCGGGCGGACCGCCCAGTTCCCGAAGATCACCGAGACCATCGAGGTGCTGCAGAGCGAGTTCACCGAGATCGGCCTCAACGTCAAGATCGAGATGATGGACACCGCAAGCCAATTGCAGTACCAGTTGCGGCCGTTCCCGGCGAACACCGGGCCGTATCTGCTGATGATCATGCACGGCAACCAGGCCGGTGACGCCGCCTTCACACTCGACCAGTACATGCTCTCCGACGGACCGCAAGCTGCGTACGGCACAACGGAATTCGATGCCAAGATCCGCGCCGCGGAAGCACTGACCGACGAGGCCCGCCAGGAAGCCTTCGCCGAACTGTTCGCCGAGGAACCGCAGGAGATCATGCAGATGGCCTATCTGGCCCACATGCAGGGCATCCTGGGCAAATCGCCGCGTATCGACTACACCCCCGACCCGGCGACCGGCGATGAGATGCGCCTGGCCGCGATGACGCCCGCGGCCAGCGACCGCACCGACCAGTCCTGACCCGACCGCTCCCGAAAGAGGACACGCCATGTTCGGATTCCTCCGGCGCCGGATGTACACCAGCACGATTCCTTTGGTCATCGTGCTGCTCGGTGTCTTCCTGCTCGCCCGGCTCACCGGTGATCCCACCAACCTGTACCTGCCCGAATCGGCCACCGCTGAGCAGCGCGCCGCGTTCGCCGAGTCCAACGGCTTCAACGATCCGCTGATCGTGCAGTTGCTGGACTACTTCAAGGGCGTCATCCACCTCGACTTCGGTACCTCGCTGCGCACCGGCGAATCGGCCGCCGAGATGGCGTTGCGGGCCTTCCCGGCCACCCTGCAACTGGCGTTCGTCACCATGCTGCTGGCCATCATCGGCGCTGTGGTGATCGGCTGCTGGGCGGCCTACCGGCCCAACTCGCTGGCCGACCGGTTCTCCAGCCTGCTGTCCATGACCGCGGCCTCCATCCCGGACTTCTGGTTCGCCATCACCGGCGTCTGGCTGTTCGCGGTGCTGATGGGCTGGCTGCCCACCTCGGGTACCGACGCGGGGGTGCTGTCCTGGATCCTGCCTATCGCCACCCTGATGATCCGGCCGCTCGGGGTTCTCACCCAGGTGGTCCGCGGCGCAATGGTTTCCGCGCTCTCGGCGCCATATGTCCGGCTGGCGCGCAGCAAGGGTGCCGGCGACATGCGGGTCGTCACCCACCACGCCCTGCGCAACGCCGCCGCCCCCGCCCTGACCGTGGCCGGCGACCTGGCCGTCGGCCTGATCAACGGCGCGGTCGTGGTCGAGGCCATCTTCGGCTGGCCCGGTATCGGCAAGCTCATGATCGACGCGATCCTGCAACGCGACTTCGCGGTGCTGCAGGCGGCGGTACTGCTCACCGCGGTCAGCATCTTCATCCTCAACATCGCCATCGACGCCTGCTACGCGCTGCTCGACGCTCGCGTCCGCGAACCCGCCAAGGTCTAAGGGAGCCAATCACAGATGAGCACTCAGATCGATCTCGTCCCGGTCAAACCGACCACCGCCATCGTCGGCGAACCGGTCACCAAGAAGCGCTCCGCCGGCTCCGTCTGGTTCCGCCTGCTGGTCAACGACCGCGTCGCCGCCGCCGCCGCGGTGGTGCTGAGCCTGGTCTTCCTCACCGCGATCTTCGGCCCCATGCTTGTCGGTGATCTGGCCACCCGCATCGACCTGGACAACTCCAATCAGGCGCCGTTCACCCTGGCGCACGGCTGGGCCAATGTGCTGGGCACCGACCCGCTGGGCCGTAGCATGCTGGCCCGGTTGATCGTGGCCTGTCAGACCACCCTGTCGGTGGCCATCCCCGCCGTGGTCATCTCGGCGGTCGTCGGGTCCATCATCGGGATGTGGGCCGGCTACTACCGCGGCTGGCGCGAGACCGTCGCGATGCGCGTGGCCGATGTCATCATGAGCTTCCCGTCGCTGCTGCTGGCGGTGGTGGTGCTCTACGTGTTCTCCCCGAGCGCGGCCAACATCGTTGCGGTACTGGCCATCACCCGCATCCCGGTGTACCTGCGCACCGCCCGCGCCGAATCCGCCGAACTGTCCAGCCGGGTGTTCGTCGACGCCGCCCGGACGTTCGGGGCCAGCGGACGGTCCATCATCACCCGGCATGTGGTGCCGATCGTGCTGCCCACCCTGCTCACCGTCGCGACCCTGGACTTCTGCTACGTGATGCTGGCGGAGAGTTCGCTGAGCTTCCTCGGCATCGGCATCCAGCCGCCCGACGTCAGCTGGGGCCTGATGGTCTCCCAGGGCCGCACCTATCTGCACACCGCGTGGTGGCTGTCCTTCCTGCCGGGTCTGGCCATCGTCGTCACCACCGTCTCGGCGACCATCCTGGCCGCCTGGGCCCGCATCGCCACCGATCCCGCCCAGCGCTGGCGGCTCACCGTCCCGCAGAAGCGACTGTCCCGCTTCACCAAGTCCGGAAAGGCCATCTAATGACTGCTGTCGCAGAACATCTCCCCATGGACCAGGTGGACGCCGATCCCGCGCTGCGGGTCGAGGGGCTGACCGTCGACATCCGCACCATCACCGGCACCGTCCGGGCCGTCGACCACGTCAGCTTCGCCGCCCGCAGCGGCGAGACGCTGGCACTGCTCGGTGAATCCGGCTGCGGCAAGTCGATGACCGCCACGGCGCTGGTCGGCCTGCTGGAACCGGTGGCCCAGATCGCCGACGGCACCGCGCGCATCGGCGACGTGGACATCCTCGCGGTCGACCGGAAGAAGCGCCGCGAGATGGCCGGCCCGGAGCTGGCCATCGTCTTCCAGGACGCGCTCACCGCGCTCAATCCGCTCTACACGGTCGGCACCCAGCTGGCCGAGCCGTTCCGCATCCACCACGGCATGAAGGCCAAGCAGGCCAAGGCCAAGGCGGTGGAACTGATGGCGCGCGTGGGCATCCCGCAGCCCGAAGACCGGATGAAGGCCTATCCGCACCAGTTTTCCGGGGGTATGCGGCAGCGTCTGCTCATCGCGATGGCCGTGGCGTTGAACCCCAAGGTGCTGATCGCCGACGAGCCGACGACGGCCCTCGATGTCACGGTGCAGGCCCAGATCATGGCCCTGCTCAAGAGTCTGCGTGCCGAGTACGACATGGCGGTCGTGCTGATCACCCACGATCTGGCCCTGGTCGCCGAGGAGGCCGACCGCGTCGCCATCATGTACGCGGGCAGCATCGTCGAAACCGGCCCGGTATCCGAGGTTTTCGCCGAGCCGAAGCACCCGTACACCAAAGGGCTGCTGGATTCGGTACCCGTCGACGCCGAGCGCGGTGCCGAGCTCAAGTCGATCGGGGGTTCACCGCCGGACCTGCACTCCATCCCGAGCGGATGTGTGTACCAGGATCGCTGCCCGCTGGTCGCCGACATCTGCCGCAGCACCCGTCCGACCCTGCAGGCCGTCGGTACCCGACGGGCAGCCGCCTGCCACTTCCCCACGGAGGTCTCCAATGTCTGATTCAACAACGGCGGCTGATTCAACTACGGCGGCTAATTCGCCAACGGCGGCTGATCAGGTACTCGCGGTCCGCGATCTGACCAAGACGTTCCGGGTATCCGGCGGCAAGACACTGACCGCGCTCGACGGCATCAACCTCGATCTTGCCCGGGGTGAAACGCTGGGCCTGGTCGGTGAATCCGGTTGCGGCAAGTCCACCCTCGCCCGCACGCTGATGATGCTGGAGCGCCCTGACGCGGGAGCCGTGAGCTTCGACGGGATAGACCCGTTCGCACTGAAGGGCAAGGAGCTGCTGAAGTTCCGGCGCCGGGTACAGATGGTGTTCCAGGATCCCTACGCCTCGCTGAACTCCCGGATGACGGCGGCCGAGATCATCGCCGAACCGTGGCGCACGCACAAGGGCCTGTACAAGACCCGAGCCGACCGCGACATGCGGGTACGTGGCCTGCTCGATCTGGTCGGCCTGGGCACGAAGGCCTTCGGCAAGTACCCGCAGGAATTCTCCGGTGGCCAGCGCCAGCGCATCGGCATTGCCCGGGCGCTCGCGCTCAATCCCGAGGTCATCATCTGCGATGAGCCGGTGTCGGCCCTGGACCTGTCGGTGCAGGCGCAGGTACTCAACCTGCTCAACGAACTGCAGCAGGAACTGAAGATCTCCTACGTCTTCATCTCCCACGATCTGTCGGTGGTGCGCCACGTCGCCGACCGGGTGGCCGTGATGTACCTGGGCCGGATCATCGAGACCGGGCCCACCGAAGCGGTTTTCGACCGGCCCGAGCACCACTACACATCGGCTCTCATGTCGGCCGCCCCCAAGCTGCACGACGCGGCGCGCGGCGAGCGGATCCTGCTCAAGGGCGAGGTTCCCTCACCGCTGAACCCGCCCTCGGGCTGTCGCTTCCGGACCCGCTGCGCGCACGCGACCGACATCTGCGCCCAGCAGCGTCCGCCGCTGGCCGTCGACCCCGTGGTGGCCGGACACACCGCCGAATGCCACCACCCGGTCCAACACGAGACATCGGCGTTGTCGCACAGCGCATGAGCACATCAGCGGCGCCGTCGAGCCCCGGGAGAGGCGGGACATGAATCCCAGCGTGCCCGGGTTCGCGGTCATCATGATCGCGGTGATGCTGGCGTCCTGTCTGCAGGGCTCCATCGGTTTCGGCATGGGCATGCTGGCCGCACCGGTGGTCGCCGTCATCGATCCTGGACTGGTGCCCGGCACGTTGATCATGCTGGCCACCCTGCTCACGCTGCTGGTCGTGCTGCGCGAGGGCACGGCCATCGACATGCGTGGGACCGGCTGGGCGCTGCTCGGCCGGGTCCCCGGGACCGTCGCGGGAGCACTGCTGCTGACGGCCATCCCGGAACGGGCCCTGGCGATCCTGATCGCCGCGGTGGTGCTGCTCGGGGTAGCCGTGACCAGCCTGGGCTGGATTCCCGAACCCCGGCGGCGCAACCTGATGCTGGCCGGCGCCACCTCCGGGGTGCTGGGCACGGCGACGTCCATCGGTGGTCCGCCGATGGCGCTGGTGTGGCAGCGCAGCAACGGCGCCCAGCTGCGGGCCACCATGGCCGGTTTCTTCCTGGTGGGCTCGCTCATGTCGATCGCCATGCTGGCGGCGACCGGCGCCGTGGACCACCACACGGTGCAGATGTTCGCGCTGCTGGTACCGGCCGCGGTCCTGGGATATGTGTTGTCGCGCTACGCCAATCGCGTCCTGACTCCGCTGCGGCAGCGGTGGACCGCCATCGCCGCATCCACCGCCGGTGCGGTGGTTCTCATCGTCCAACAGACAGGCCTGCTATGACCGAATCGACTGCGCGTGCGGGGGTCAAGTCGGCCGTCCGCACCGTCGAACTGCTGGAGTACCTGGCCGCGCGACAGGACAAGCCCGCCCGCATCCGGGAGATCAGCGAGGACCTCGGCATGCCGCGCAGCAGCGCGCACGCGTTGTTGCGGACCCTGATGACGCAGGGCTGGGTGCGCGCGGACGAAACCGGCACGCTGTACGGCATCGGGATCCGGGCACTGCTGGTCGGCACCAGCTACCTCGACGGCGACCCGTACCTGCCGATGATCCTGCCGTTCCTGGACGATCTGCGCAGCGACTGGGATGAGACGTTCCACCTGGGCCGCCTCGACGGCACCGACATCGTCTACCTGGCCACCCGCGAATCCCAGCAGTACCGCCGCACCACAAATCGGGTCGGCCGCCGGTTGCCCGCACACGCCACCGCGCTGGGCAAGGCGTTGCTGGCCGAACGCACCGGCGTCGAGCGCCGCGCGCACCTGCCCGCCGAGTTGGCGGCGCTCACGCCGGCGACCATCACCTCACACGATGAGCTGACCGAGGCGCTGGACACCGTCCGCATCCGCGGATACGCCACCGATGATGAGGAGAACACCCCCGGCGTGCGGTGTTTTGCGGTGGCACTGCGCTACTGCTGGCCGGCTCAGGACGCGATCAGCGCCTCGGTGCCGTTGGCGCGGCTGACCGCCGAACGTGAACGCGGCATCGTCGAGGCGCTGTGCGCGGTCGGTGACAAGGTCGGCCGGGTGCTGCGTCCGGTCGCCAACGGCGACAAGTGGTTCGCGTGATGGCGACGGATGGCCTGGTCACGCATCCAATTCCTGAATCAATTGATGCCGCATCAGTGTTGGACGTGCATCAACGAACGTTTATAGGCTGGTCGACATGAGCTCGTCGAAGCGCACCCCGATCGTCACCGAGATGCGGGTGGTCCCCATCGCCGGACACGACAGCATGCTGCTGAACCTCAGCGGGGCACACGCCCCGTACTTCACCCGGAACCTGGTGATCCTCAAGGATTCCGACGGCAACACCGGCGTCGGCGAGGTGCCCGGCGGTGCCGCGATCGAGCGCACCCTCACCGAAGCCAGGTCGTTGGTCGAGGGCCGCGGCATCGGCGCGTACAACACCGTGCTCGGCGACATCCGCCGCACCTTCGCCGACCGCGACGCCGGCGGCCGCGGAGCTCAGACCTTCGATCTGCGTGTCACCGTGCACGCCGTCACCGCAGTCGAATCGGCCATGCTCGACCTGCTCGGCCAGCACCTCGGCGTGTCGGTCGCCGCGCTACTGGGGGATGGGCAGCAGCGAGATCGGGTGCAGGCCCTGGGATATCTGTTCTTCGTCGGGGACAGCGCCAAGACCGACCTGCCCTACCGCACGGCCGCCGACGAGGCCGCCTCCGGTGATCCGGCCGACGAATGGCTGCGGGTTCGACACCGTGAGGCCATGACGCCCGAGGGTGTGGTCCGGCTGGCCGAAGCCGCTCACGCCCGTTACGGATTCGCCGACTTCAAACTCAAGGGCGGTGTGCTGCCGGCCGCCGAAGAGGCTGCCGCTGTCACCGCGTTGGCGCACCGCTTCCCCGAGGCGCGAATCACGTTGGACCCCAACGGCGGATGGTTGCTCAAGGATGCCATCGCGACATGTCGGGGGTTGACCGACGTGCTGGCCTACGCCGAGGACCCGGTGGGACCCGAGGACGGGTTCTCCGGGCGCGAGGTGATGGCCGAGTTCAAGCGCGCCACCGGTCTGCCGACCGCCACCAACATGATCGCCACCGACTGGCGCGAGATGGGCCACGCCATCCGGGCCGGTGCCGTCGACATCCCGCTGGCCGATCCGCACTTCTGGACGATGAACGGCTCGGTACGCGTCGCGCAGCTGTGCGAGGCGTGGGGATTGACCTGGGGCTCGCACTCCAACAACCACTTCGACGTGTCGCTGGCAATGTTCACCCAGGTCGCCGCCGCGGCACCGGGACACATCACCGCCATCGACACGCACTGGATCTGGCAGGACGGCCAACGCATCACCAAGGCGCCGTACGAGATCGTCGACGGTTACCTCGACGTTCCCGCCGCGCCCGGACTCGGGATCGAACTCGACGAGGACCGGGTGGCAGCCGCTCACGAGCTGTACCTCGCCGAAGGCCTGGGAGCCCGTGACGACGCCACCGCCATGCAATATCTGATCCCGGGCTGGACGTTCGACAGCAAGCGTCCCTGCCTGCAGCGCGCATGAAGGTCTATGTGGCAGATCGGAATCTGGTCCCGCATCGGGATCGCTTCGAGGCGGCGGTACCGGCCGGTGTCGAGCTGCTCTGGGCGGGTGCGGACCGTTCGATCGAGCGTCTGCGCGACGCCTCGGTGCATGTCGGTGGTCGGTTCACCGCCGAGATGGCCGCCGTCGCCGAGAAGCTGCAGTTGGTGCATGTGGCCGGCGCGGGCACCGACCGCGTGGCGTTCGATGCGCTGGGACCGGATGTGCTGGTGGCCAACACGTTCCACCATGAACGATCGATCGCCGAGTACGTCCTGGCGGCCGCCATCATGCTGCGCCGACGGTTCCTGGCCCAGGACGCGGCGCTGCGCCGGGACGTGTGGGCCAGCGCGGTCTACGACGACACCATCGCCCAGCCGCCGACCCTCGGCGACGCGCGGATCGGATTCGTCGGGTTCGGGCACATCGGCCAGCAGTCATGGAAGTTGCTGCGCCAGTTGGGTTGTCGAGGAGCGGCGGTCACCGGCTCCGGTCGGGTGACCGGAGATCACGGACTAGACCGGGTGGACGACGTGAGCCGGCTCGACGAGCTGGCCGACGCCTCCGACGTGCTGGTGGTCTCGGCGCCGCTGACACCCGGGACGACCGGGATGATCGGCCGCACCCAGCTCACAGCACTGGGTTCCGACGGTGTTCTCATCAACGTGGGTCGCGGCCCGCTGGTCGACCAGCAGGCCCTCTATGACGCGCTGCTCACCGGTCGCGTCGGCGCCGCCGCGATCGACGTCTGGTACCGCTACCCGGAGGCAACCGGCCGCGGTGCCGCCGGCGCTCCGGCGGACCTGCCGTTTCACGAGCTGCCGAACCTGCTGATGACCCCGCACTCGTCGGGAATCACCACCGACACCTTCCGGGGCCGGGTCGACGATATCGCCGCCAACATCGGTCGCCTGGTGCGCGGCGAGCCGCTGCACAATGTGGTGGCGCGCTGACGTCAGCCGATGTCGTCGAGCGCCTGATAGATCAGCCGGAAGTAGCGGTCGGTACGCGCGGACCCCTCGATGCCGGGACCCATCTTGTTCATCACGTAGGCGATCGTGGTGCGCGAGTCGGGGTTCATCGATTCCCAGGATCCACCCCATCCACCCCAGAAGCAGATCTTGCCGTCCGGAATGTAACCGATTGCCGGACTGGGTAGCCCGAATCCCAGGCCCATCCTTATCTGGTGCTGCGCCAACACCAGGTCGGGTCCCTCCAACTGGGTCTCGAAGATGGATTCCACGGTCTGCGGCGTGAGCAGTTCGACCCCGTCGACGCTGCCGCCCAGCGAGATCGCCGACAGGATCTTGGCCAGTGCCCGGGCGTTCGTGTGCCCGTTGGCCGCTCCGATATCGGCGGCCCGCCACTGCGGTGTGTTCGCAATGAGCGGGTCCGGAGCCGGCCCGGTGAACGTCTTGAGCATCTGCTCGGTCCACTGGTCCATCTGCGGGATGCCCTCGAAAGGGTCTGCCGGTGCGATGATCTCGGCGATTCGCGGTTCGTCCTCGGGCAGTGCGCCGATCTGGAAGTCGGCGCCCAACGGCCCGGCGATCTCCTCGGCGACGAACTGCTTCAGCGGTTTCCCGGTGACCCGGCGAACAACCTCGCCGATCAGGTGGCCGTGCGTGAGGGCGTGATAGCCGGTGGCCGTCCCCGGTTCCCACCAGGGTGCCTGCGCCGCGAGCATGGCGGTCGAGCGGTCCCGGTCCAGGATGTCCTCGGGCGTCACCGGCTGATCCCAGCCGGAGACTCCCGAGGAATGCGTCAGCAGATGCCGGAACTCGACGCGGTCCTTGCCCTTTGCACCGAACTCGGGCCATACCTGGGCGACCGGGGTGTGTGCGCTCACCAGCCCGCGGTCGATCAGCATCAGCCCGGCCAGCGCGGTGACGTTCTTGGTGGAGGACCACACGTTGACGATGGTGTCCGCGGTCCACGGCCTGGTGCACGCAGCGTCGGCGTGGCCACCCCAGATGTCGACCACCAGTTCGCCGCCGATGTCGATCGCGATCGCGGCGCCGCATTCCTCACCGCCGTCGATGGCGCGGCCGAGCGCGTCGGCCACCTTCTCGAACCGGGGGTCGCAGACACCGTCGACGGTCATGGCAGCCATCATGGCCGATCACCGTCCGGCGCACCTACCAGTTGTGGAAGCCGCCCTCCGGGCCGAGCATCCGTTCCAGTCTGCTGCGGCCGATCTTGGCGAGCTCATTGCGCAGGATCTTGCGCTCCATCTCGGCGTCGTGCTGCATACGGTTGTTGATGGCGGCCAGCACATCGCGCGCGCAATGCCCGTCTACGTACATGACGAAGGCGAATCCGTAGCGCTGTGAATACCGTCGGGAGGCGGCACCGAGCTCGGCCATCAGGTCGGCGTCGTCGTCCCATACCGCGCAGGGCTCGTACTGCGACCTCGCGCTGCGGGGCCGCCGGCCGATATCGGGGCAGGCGTCCAGGATCTGGTCGACGGCGGACTCGGGCAGCTCGAACAGTGCGGCGTCGGCGCGGCGGAACAGGGCGTCATGGTCGACGTAGGCGCGGCCCCGGACGAGTTCGCGGGCCAGCGCGTAGCTGTTGCAGCACTCGTAGAGCGCATGCATGGCCTTGCGTTCGGGCAGCGCGTTGAACACGTCCAAGCCGATTCCCTGATGCAGCAACACACGTCAATGATCAAAGGCCCGGCTCACGCCCAGGTTACCGCTTGTTACAGCGGTGCAAATTCAGCGGTTTCTCGTCGGCGGAGCCGATCAGTGGCCTTCCGTCGGCGGTGCCGATCAGTGGCCTTCGGCCTTGAAACGCTCGAACGAACGCTGCAGCTCGGCCTCGGCCTCGTCGCGGCCGGCCCAGTCGGCGGCCTTCACGAACTTGCCGGGCTCCAGGTCCTTGTAGTGCACGAAGAAGTGCTTGATGGCCTCGAGCTCGAAAGGCGGCACATCGGCCAGATCCTGGACGTGCTCCCAGCGCGGGTCGCCGGCGGGCACGCACAGCAGCTTGTCATCGCCGCCGGCCTCGTCGGTCATCTTGAACATGGCGACCGGTCGGGCTTCCACGATGCAACCCGGGAACACCGACTCGGGCAGCAGGACCAGCGCGTCCAGCGGATCGCCGTCCTCGCCCAGGGTGTTCTCGAAGTAGCCGTAGTCGGCGGGGTAGCCGAAGGAGGTGTAGAGGTACCGGTCCAGCTTGACCCGGCCGGTCTCATGGTCCACTTCGTACTTGTTGCGGGACCCCTTGGGGATCTCGATGACGACGTCGAACGACACCGGGACAGCTCCTTCGCCTCGCTTGGTCTGGCGGGTCCACCTTAGAGGAGCGATACGCTGCACGTTATGCGGCCCGGTCGATGGCGCCGATCAACCCACCTGGTGATCGGTCTGGTGGTTCTGGTGCTCGTCGCGGCCGTGGTGGGGGTGGCCGCGGTGGTCACCTCGTCGCGGACGGCGGCGAACAATGCGCTGCCCGCCCAGCCCGCGGCGGTGACGGCGGCCCCCGGCGTGGCGCCGCTGGGCGACGCCACCACCGAGCCGACGGCCAAGGGCCTGTCCGCGATGCTGGCCACGGCGCTGGCCGACCCGAATCTGGGCATGTTGACCGGACGTGTCACCGACGCGGTCACCGGCGAGGAATTGTGGTCGCAGGGCGAGACCATTCCCATGCAACCGGCCTCGACGAACAAGACCCTCACCACCGCCGCGGCGCTGCTGACACTGGACCGTGACGCCCGGCTGACGACGACGGTGCGCGCCGGTGACCGGCCCGGTGTGGTGGTGCTGCGCGGCGGCGGTGACCCAACCCTGTCGGCCTTCGCCGGTGACAAACGCACCTGGTACAAGGGCGCGGCCCGGATCAGCGACCTGGCCGAGCAGGTGCGCGAGTCGGGTACCCGGGTCACCGGGGTGCAGGTGGACCTGAGCGCCTACAGCGGGCCGACGATGGCAGTGGGCTGGGACCCGCTCGACATCGACGGCGGCGACATCGCACCGATGGAATCGGTGATGCTCGACGGCGGCCGCACGCAGCCGGTGTCCTATGACTCGCGCCGTTCGCGCACCCCCGGCCTGGACGCCGGCCGTGCGCTGGCCGTGGCACTGGGCGTCGACCCGGCCGCCGTGACGGTCACGACGCGCTCGAGCGCCGATGCCACCGAGTTGGCCGCGGTGCAGTCGCCGCCGCTGATCGAACGCCTGCGACAGATGATGTACGAGTCGGACAACGTGATGGCCGAGGCCATCGGCCGTGAGGTGGCCGCCGCGCTGAACCGCCCGCAGAGCTTCGACGGCGCCGTCCAGGCGGTCCTGAGCCAGCTGCGCGGTGCGAACATCGATACCACCGGTGCCAAACTGCTTGATTCCAGTGGGCTTTCGGTCGACAACCGGCTCACCGCGCTTACCCTGGACGAGGTGATCGCAGTAGCCGTCGGAGACGACCAACCCAAACTGCGGCCGTTGGTCGACCTGCTGCCGATCGCCGGTGGCAGCGGCACGCTGTCCAACCGCTACCTCGACACCGAGGAGGGCCGGTCCTCCGCGGGCTGGCTGCGGGCCAAGACCGGATCGCTGACCGGCACCAATTCGCTGGCCGGCATCGTCACCGATTCCAGCGGCCGGGTCCTGACCTTCGCGCTGCTGTCCAACAATGCCGGACCGACCGGCCGGACCTCACTGGATGCGCTGGCCGCCAAGCTCCGGTTGTGCGGGTGCGGCGGATGAGCCAGACGACTGTCGGCGCCGCCGTGGACTGGGCGGTGGCCGCCACCGTCGGGGTCAAGCTGTCTCGGCCCGGGCCGGCGACCACCGACTACACCCGCAGTCAGGCCATCGCGCAACTGTCCGAGTCGGCTCGCACCGCCGAGTTGCCGGTCCGCGAGGTCACCCACCTCAACGAGGGCGCCGAGGTGCCGGAGGCCCGCGTGGTCGACCGGCCGCAGTGGGTGCGCGCGGCCACCGAGTCGATGCGGTTGATGACCGGCGGGTCGACCGACGCGCCGCGCGGACTGGCGGCCGCGGTGACCTCGAAGGTGACCGGCGCGCAGACCGGCGCGGTGCTGTCGTTCATCTCCGGCGGGATCCTCGGACAGTACGATCCGTTCTCCGGCGGTGGCGAACTGCTGCTTGTCTACCCCAACGTCATCGCCGTGGAACGTCAGCTGCGGGTCAACCCGGCCGACTTCCGGCTGTGGGTGTGCCTGCACGAGGTCACTCACCGCGTGCAGTTCCGGGCCAATCCATGGCTGGCCGAACACATGTCGTCCTCGTTGGAAACCCTCACCGGCGACGGTGCCGATCAGGTCGGCGACCTGGTGGGCCGGCTCGGCGAGTACGTCCGCAATCAGCGCAACGGGGGATCCGAGGAACCCAATTCGACCGGCGTGCTGGGGCTGCTGCGGGCGGCCCAGGCCGAGCCGCAGCGTGAGGCGCTCGACCGGTTGCTGGTGCTGGGCACTCTGCTGGAGGGGCACGCCGAGCATGTGATGGATGCCGTCGGGCCCGCTGTGGTGCCGTCGGTGGCCACCATCCGGCGTCGTTTCGATGAGCGCAGGCAGCGCAAACAGCCACCGTTGCAACGGATCATCCGCACCCTGCTCGGGTTCGACGCCAAGCTCAGCCAGTACACCCGGGGCAAGGTGTTCGTCGACGATGTCGTGTCCCGCGTCGGGATGGACCGCTTCAACGTGATCTGGACCGACGCTGAGACTCTGCCCAAGCCGGCGGAGATCGAGGAACCGCAGCGATGGATCGATCGGGTCCTGTAGTCCAATTGCGTTCGGCTGTCCGTGCTTTCGCGGACACCCGGCTGCCCGACGGTCGATCCTGGGCGGTGGCGCTGTCCGGCGGGGCGGATTCGCTGGCGCTGACGGCGGTGGCCGCCGGGTTGCGGCCCACTACGGCGCTCATCGTCGACCATGGATTGCAGGCCGGTTCGGCCGCGGTGGCCGCGACGACACGCGAGCAGGCAATGCAGCTGGGATGTATTGGTGCCGAGATCATTCGAGTGAGCGTCGGGACAGCCGGTGGGCCCGAAGCTGCGGCCCGCGTTGCCCGCTACCGGGCGTTGGACGAGGCACGCGCCGGTGCGCCGGTGCTGCTGGCGCACACTCTCGACGATCAGGCCGAGACAGTGCTGCTCGGCTTGGGGCGGGGGTCGGGCGCGCGTTCGATGGCCGGGATGCAGGCACTCGACCACCCGTGGTGTCGGCCGTTGCTCGGGCAGCGGCGCGCAACCACCGAGGCCGCCTGCGCCGCGCTCGGCCTGACGCCGTGGCGGGATCCGCACAACGCCGACCCCCGGTTCACCCGGGTCCGGTTGCGTACCGAGGTCCTACCGTTGCTGGAGGACGTGCTGGGCGGCGGGGTGGCCGGCGCCCTCGCCCGCACCGCCGCGGCGCTGCGCGAGGACACCGAGGCCCTCGATGCGTGGGCCGCCGCGTACGACACGGCCGCGGACACGCTGGAGACCGCGACGCTGGCCACGCTGCCGACCGCTGTGCGGCGACGGGTCATCCGCGGCTGGCTGCTGCGCCATGGGGCCTGCGACCTGAACGACGGACAGTTGCGCTCGGTGGACGCCCTGATCACCGAATGGCGCGGTCAGGGCGGTGTGGCGGTGCCCAGTCCGGCCGCCGCGGAACGGTTGTTCGCGGCCCGCCGCAACGGTTTTCTGACGCTCTACCGTGAACCCGTCGGCTGAGCCCGGCTACGCTGTGGGCGTGACTGCGGAGTTGTATCCGGGCGACATCAAGTCGGTCTTGCTGTCCGAGGACGAGATCAAGGCCAAGACTGCTGAGCTGGCCGCTCAGATCGCCGCCGACCATCGCGCCGGTGCCGGGGACCAGGATCTGCTGCTGATCACGGTGCTCAAGGGTGCGGTCATGTTCGTGACCGACCTGGCCCGGGCCATCCCGGCGCCCACCCAGCTGGAGTTCATGGCGGTCAGCTCCTACGGCTCGTCGACGTCCTCGTCGGGCGTGGTGCGCATTCTGAAGGACCTCGATCGCGACATCAACGACCGCGATGTGCTGATCGTCGAGGACATCATCGACTCCGGTCTCACGCTGTCCTGGCTGTTGCGCAATCTGGCGACCCGCAACCCACGCTCGCTCAAGGTGTGCACGCTGCTGCGCAAGCCGGATGCCGTCCGCGCGGACATCGACGTCACCTACATCGGGTTCGACATCCCCAACGAGTTCGTCGTCGGCTACGGGCTGGACTACGCGGAGCGTTACCGCGATCTGCCCTACATCGGCACCCTGGAACCGAAGGTGTACGAGGCGCCGTAGTGGGCTGATGGGCGCAGGGCTGCGGGGGTGAACCGACGCCGATCTGGCTTCGAACAAGTGCTTGCACGCGTTGGCTATCCGAGGTATATTCGAACATAAGTTCGAAGCGAAGCGGCTCCCACTCTCCGGGTGAGCCCGTGTCGGCGGCACCGCGCCGTCGAGAAGGTTCGACCGACCCTGACGAGGGTCTGATCGAGCCGTAGTGCCCCTGTGGGGGCGAGTGTGTGTTGGCCTTGTCCGAAAGGTTGGGTCCCGTTATGGACGCCACCGATCTGAATTGTTTCGTTGATGCGTTGATCGATGACCTCACCCCGTCGCCGCTGGGTGATGAGGGTGATCGACGGCTGTTTCATCTGTTGGAGTGCCCGCGGCGGATCGTCGACGAGGAACCGCTGCTGGCGGTATTGGCAGCGGCGGTGACCGTACGCAACCTGGCCGACTATGTCATCGCCTCGGCGGTCGCGGCTGCCGAGCGGGCCGGGATCCCGGCGCGAAGACATCTGAAGACGGGCACCGACCTACTGACCCTGCTCGGGATGGCGCCGGGTGCGGCGGTGCGCGCGGTGCGGGTGGGCCGCACAGCGCATCTGCTGCCTGCCTTGACCACCGCGCAACGCCTGGGTGGGATCGGGATCGAGTTCGCCGACGCCGTCGGCAAGGGCGTCACCCACATCAATGCCAGAACCGAACTGTCCGAGGATGATCGGGCGAGCGTGGTGACCAAACTGATGATTCAGACCACGCCGGCCGAAGTCGGGAAGAAGGCCCGGGCGATCGCCATCGACCGCGCTGCAGCCCTCCCGCCGGAAGAGCGTGCGATACCCATCGCCGAGGACGCCGACCTCAACACGATGACCCTCGTCCTGGGCGAGGAGGGCCGGTACGAGGCCACCCTCAACCTCGACGTCGGCACCGGTGAAGAACTGTGTGCGGCGTTGGACCCGTTGTGCCGGCCTGTCCCGCTCCCGGACGGGTCACCGGATCCGCGTCCCATCGAGAAACGCCGGGGTGATGCGGTCGGGCAGATCCTGCGGACCTATCTGTCCCAGTCGACGCGACCCATGTCCGGTGGGGTGCTACCGCACGTCACGCTCATTCGCCCGGGGCAGCGCGGTGAGGACCACGTGGATTCCCTCGGCTTCGGCGGACCGGTCAGTGCGGCGACCGCCGACCTGATCGCATGCGATTCCACGCTGACCAAGGTGATCGTCGACCACACCGGCGTGCCGCTCGACGTCGGCCGCGGCGAGCGGCTGTTCACGCCCGCGATCCGCAAAGCACTGGGCGTCCGCGACGGCGGCTGCGCGCATCCAGGGTGTGGCCGGCCGGTGTCCTGGTGCGACGCCCACCACATCCAACCCTGGAGTTTCGGTGGGACAACGAGTCTGGACAACGGGGTGCTGCTGTGCCGGCTGCACCACAGTCTCATCCACCACGGCGGCTGGACGGTGTACCTCGGCCGCGACCGTCATCCCTGGTTCATCCCACCGCAGACGCCGGGACAGCCCGAGCCCGAGCATCTGCGCTCACACAATCGACGCACCATGACCGACCTACCGGCGGCCGCATAGTCAGTCGTATAACCAGAACCGACAACGAATCTCACGAAGCACCTTGACAACTTCACAGTGAAACAGGCGGCCCGCGGAGTGGGTTGGTCCCAGCTTCGATGCTGCGGGGCTGGGGTCAGCCCAACTCCCACACCGCGGTCACCGTGAAGCCGACGGTCTGTTCGCCGGGCGACAGCGGAACCGACTCGGCCATCGCCCCCCGGGGCATCGGCATCGGCGGTGGGGGTGTCGAACCGGAGGCCTCCGAGATCGACACCACGTCGCCCAGGCTGAGCCCGGACAGTTCGGCGTACTGCTGGGCGCGGTCGCGGGCGTCCTCGAACGCGCGGGCGCGAGCGTCGCGCACCAGGTCCGAATCATCGGCGATCGAGTAGCTCACCGAGTTGATCCGGGTGGCATCGCCGCCGGTGTTGACTATCAGCGCCAGGATGTCCGAGGCGCGACCGGCATCGCGGATCTTCACGTCGACGCCGTTGCTGGCCCGGTAGAAGTCGATGCGCGTGCCGTCGGAGTTGTATTGCGGCTGCAAGGAAACCTGGCTGGTGCTGATATCGCGCTCCTCGATACCGGCGGCGGTCAGCGCGTCGATCACTGCGCGCTGACGTTCGCTGGTCTGGTTGAGCGCACCGGTGACGTCGGCGGCGATGGCCTCCATGGCCGCCGACACGGTCAGTGTGTCCGGGGTGCCCTGCACCTCACCGGAGCCGATCACGGTCACCTGACGTCCGGTCGACGCGGCCGGCTGACCGGTGGCGACCGGTCCGGAGTTCGAGTCGCAGGCGGTCACACCGATAGCGAGGGCGCCGGCGAGGACGGCAAGGCTGACACGGACCGGCAATCGTTGCGCGAGGGTCATGTTCGCACCCTAACCGCTCACGGCGTGACGAGGATCTTGCAATGCCGCTCAGGATCGGCCAGATCGCCGAAAGCGCCGGCCACGCCGTCCAGGCCGACCTCGGCGGTGATCATCGGTGCCACATCGATATCGCCCTCCGCAATCGCGCGCAGTGACTCCGCGAACTCGGCCGGGTCGTAGCCGAACACGAAGTGCAGGCTGAGCTGTTTGGCGCTGGCGAAGAACGGGTGCACGGTGTCGGGTTGCATGCACACCCCCGCGATCACCACCCGGGCCCCGGCCGGGGCCCGGCGCAGGACGTCGTCGAGGATTCCGGGCGCGCCGACGGCCTCGAACACCACGGCCGGCGTGCTCTGGTGAAACGGTGATCCCTGGGCCGGGTCGACGGTGACATGCGCGCCCACCTGCGCGGCCAACGCGCGCCGGGTCGATGAGAAATCGGCAGCCACAATGGTTTCCACGCCCCGGTAACGCAGCGCCGCGATTATCGCGATGCCGATCGGTCCGCACCCGATCACCAGCGCGGTCTCGCCGCGCCGGATCGCCGACACGTTCACCGCATGCAGCCCGACGGCCATCGGTTCGGTGAGCGCGGCATGGCGCGGGTCCAGACCGTTGGGCACCGGCAGCAGCAACGGCGCCGACAGCAGCATCCGCTCGGAGTAGCCGCCCACCGTGGTGTTGCTGTAGACGATCATCTCCAGACCGGAGGAAGACACCAGCACCGGCACGGAGGTGACGATGGTGCCCGGCGCGGGCGCATCCGTATCGGGACCGGCGGCCAGCACCTCGGCGCTGAACTCGTGGCCCATGTAGATGTCGGCAGCCAGGTCGATACCCGCCAGCGTGTCCGGCATGCCTTCCATCTCGGCGCCCGCCGCCAACATCTCGTCACCGTGCGACGCGAAATGCAGGTCGGATCCGCAGATTCCGCACGCCTTGACCGCCACCAGCACCTGTCCCGGCCCGGGGACTGGTTCGGGCACGTCGTCGCGGACGATCATGGCCCCGTCGCGCAACACGGCGGCGCGCATCAGCTCTCGGCCCGTGCCGGGGTGTCGGAAGCGGCCTCGGTGATGGCGTTGACGATCGCCTGTCCGGCGCGGCCGAGCAATTGATCGCGCTTGCCCTTGGCCCACTCGTGCGAGGCCCGCGGGGCGGCCAGCTGTCCCTTGAAATGCGGGATCACCTCGCGGGCGAACAGCTCGTAGGAGTGATACGTCGCCGCCGGCGAGGCCCAGTCGTGCCCGAGCATCAGGAAGGTGCCGAACCCGCCGGACCGGTCCAGCAGATCCTGGATGTAGGCGATTGCCTCATCGGTGGTACCGATGCAGCAATTACCCTTGGCCGCATAGTCTTCGACGAACTTGCGGGCGTCGTCGGCGCCGCCGTCTGTCGAATTGGACAGTGGGACGAACCCGGCCGCGCCGAAGTAGTTGGCGAAGTCCTGGAGGCCGTAGGTGCAGTCCTCGATGGCCTGCTCCTTGGTGTCGGCGACGTGCACGATGCCCAACACCCGCCAATCCTTGCGATCGGGGGTGTCGCGGCCCGAGCGCTGCGCCTGGTCGGTGACGATGTCCCAGGTGGTCTCGACGGCGGCCGCACCCCCGGGCACCGACATCGACAGGGACAGCAGGGAAGTGCCCAGTTGGCCCGCGAGCCGCGGACCTGACGGTGAAACCATCGCCGCGGTGGAGATTTCGGGATACGGCCAGGTATATGGCCGGATATGCAGGGCGGCGTCGCGCAGGGTGAACCAGTCGGTCTGCCGGTCGATGCGTTCCTCGGGGGCGGCCCGGAACAGCGCGAGGATGGCCTCCAGTGACTCCTGCATCATCCGGCGCTGATCGACCGGGTCGATGCCCAGCATGTAGGCGTCCGAGGGCAGCGCGCCCGGGCCGGTGCCGAACATCACCCGGCCGCGGGTCAGATGGTCGAGCAGCACCCAGCGGTCGGCCACCATCAGGGGATGGTGGTAGGGCAGCGACACCACGCCGGTGCCCAGCCGGATGTGCCGGGTGCGCTCGGCCGCGGCAGCGATGAACACCTCCGGACAGGCGATGAGTTCATAACCGCCGGAATGGTGTTCGCCGAACCAGGCCTCGTCGTAACCCAGCCGGTCCAGCTCCTCGACCCGGTCCATGTCGTACTGCAGGGCCAGGGTGGGGGACTGGCCGGTCGGATGGAACGGGGTGATGAAGACACCGAAGTTCAGCGGCCGGGTCATGCGGTTTCCTCGCAGGCTCGGGTCCCGCAAGCGTCGCTCTGCACCCGGTGATTCGCTCCGCAAGCGTCGCTCATTGCAGCCCCCCGAGGAATTCCAGCAGCACCGCGTTGACCTCCTCCGGGCGTTCCTGTTGCAGCCAGTGCCCCGCCCCGTCGAGCAGGACCTCGTAGTACTGGCCGGTGGCCACCTCGCGGACATGGTCGCGCGGGGTGAAGCTGAGCACCGGGTCGGCTCTGCCGGCCAGGAACAGCACCGGGGCGGTGATGGTCGTGGTGGCCACCCGGCCGGCGGCCGGATCCGTCAGCTCCCAGTTCCGATCGAAGTTGCGGTACCAGTTCAGCGGTCCGGTGAATCCGGTCGCCTCGAACGCGCGGACGTACTCCTCGAACTCGTCGGCGCTGATCCACTCCGGCAGCGCGGGCAGCGGGTTTCCCGCCATCTCATCGACCGGGCCGGTGAATCCCTCCAGCGCGACCATCCGCTGCAGCGAGGCCCGCCGATCGGCGTCGAGTGCGGTGTCGGCGACCCCGGGCTCCTGGAAGTACAGGATGTAGAAGAAGTTGTCGCCGAAGATGTGCCGCCAGATCTGGGTGGGCGGCGCGGACGCCCGCGGGATCGGCGGCACGCTCAGCGCGGCCACCGCCTGCACGCGGTCCGGATAGAACAGCGGGAAGTTCGTCACCACCGGTGAGCCCCAGTCGTGGCCGATGAGCACCGCCCGCTCGGCGCCGACATCGTCGAGCAGGCCGGCGATATCGGCGGTCAGTTCCACGATGTTGTAGTCCTCGATGGCCGCCGGACGCGACGAACCACCGTATCCGCGCTGGTCAGGGGCCAGAACGTGGTATCCGGCCGCGGCCAGTGCGGGAATCTGGTGCCGCCACGAGTAGGCCAGCTCGGGAAAGCCGTGAGCCAGCACCACCACCGGGTTGCCGCGCTCACCCGCCTCCATCACGCGCAATGTCACGCCGTTGGTGTCGACTAACCGTTCGGTTGGTGTGAGCACGGTCTCACCCAAGCACACCCGGCGGCCCGTGACGAGCATCCCGGGCGGGAACTTCCGAACGTTGATCAAGCGGTAGCCTTTAGTTTTCCACTGCGCATATCGGAAGGACCGGGTCGGCCGCCGTACCAGTGCGGCCGCGAACAGCTATGAACCGTAAGAACGTCGTCCGCACCCTCACGGTGGTCGCCGTGTTGCTGCTGCTGGGTTGGTCCTTCTTCTATTTCAGTGACGACACCCGCGACTACGAGCCGGTGGACACCTCGGTGGCCATGGCCCAGATCAACGCCGACAACGTCGAGAGCGCCCAGATCGACGACCGCGAGCAGCAGCTGCGCCTGGATCTGAAATCGGGCAACGACGACACCAAGAACGAGGACAAGATCCTCACCAAATACCCGACCGGCGTCGGGGTGCAGCTGTTCGACGCTCTCAGCGCGAAGAACGCCAAGATCAACACGGTCGTCAACCAGGGCAGTGTGCTAGGCACGCTGCTGATCTACATGCTGCCGCTGCTGCTGCTCGTCGCGCTGTTCGTGATGTTCTCGCGCATGCAGTCCGGTGGCCGGATGGGCTTCGGCTTCGGCAAGTCGAAGGCCAAACAGCTCTCCAAGGACATGCCCAAGACGACGTTCGCCGATGTGGCCGGCGCCGACGAGGCCGTCGAAGAGCTCTACGAGATCAAGGACTTCCTGCAGAACCCGAGCCGCTACCAGGCCCTGGGCGCCAAGATCCCGCGCGGCGTGCTGCTGTTCGGCCCGCCCGGTACCGGCAAGACGCTGCTCGCCCGCGCGGTGGCCGGCGAGGCCGGGGTCCCGTTCTTCACCATCTCGGGTTCGGACTTCGTCGAGATGTTCGTCGGTGTCGGCGCCTCACGCGTGCGCGACCTGTTCGAGCAGGCCAAGCAGAACAGCCCGTGCATCATCTTCGTCGACGAGATCGACGCCGTCGGCCGTCAGCGTGGAGCCGGCCTGGGCGGGGGGCACGACGAGCGCGAGCAGACGCTCAACCAGCTGCTCGTCGAGATGGACGGCTTCGGCGACCGGCAGGGCGTCATCCTGATCGCCGCCACCAACCGGCCCGACATCCTCGATCCCGCGCTGCTGCGCCCGGGCCGCTTCGACCGCCAGATCCCGGTGTCCAATCCGGACCTGGCCGGCCGTCGTGCCGTGCTCAAGGTGCACTCCGCCGGCAAGCCCATCGCCCCCGACGCCGACCTCGACGGGCTGGCCAAGCGCACCGTCGGGATGTCCGGCGCCGACCTGGCCAACGTCATCAACGAGGCTGCCCTGCTGACCGCCCGCGAGAACGGCACCATCATCAGCGGCGCCGCGCTGGAGGAGGCCGTCGACCGCGTCGTCGGCGGCCCCCGGCGCAAGAGCCGCATCATCAGCGAGCAGGAAAAGAAGATCACCGCCTACCACGAGGGCGGGCACACGCTGGCGGCCTGGGCCATGCCCGATATCGAGCCGATCTACAAGGTCACCATCCTGGCCCGCGGCCGCACCGGCGGACACGCCGTCGCCGTGCCCGAGGACGACAAGGGATTGATGACCCGCTCGGAGATGGTCGCGCGGCTGGTGTTCGCCATGGGTGGGCGCGCCGCCGAGGAACTGGTGTTCCGCGAGCCCACCACCGGTGCGGTCTCCGATATCGAACAGGCCACCAAGATCGCGCGCGCGATGGTCACCGAATACGGCATGAGCGCCAAGCTGGGCGCCGTGCGCTACGGCACCGAGCACGGCGACCCGTTCCTGGGCCGCTCCATGGGAACCCAGGCCGACTACAGCCATGAGGTCGCGCAGATCATCGACGACGAAGTGCGCAAGCTGATCGAGGCCGCGCACACCGAGGCGTGGGAGATCCTCACTGAGTACCGCGATGTGCTCGACATCCTGGCCGGTGAACTGCTGGAGAAGGAGACCCTGCACCGCACCGAGCTGGAGGCCATCTTCGGCGACGTGAAGAAGCGCCCGCGGCTGACCATGTTCGACGACTTCGGTGGGCGCGTGCCGTCGGACAAGCCGCCGATCAAGACGCCGGGCGAGATCGCGATCGAGCGCGGCGAACCGTGGCCGCCGCCGGTCAAGGAGCCCGCCTACAAGGCGGCCATCCTGGAGGCCAGCCGGGCCGCCGAGGCCGCCCGCCCGCGCGACGCCGGGAGCAACGGGTCCAACGGGTCCAATGGCTCGGGCTCGCACGGCGCACCCAACGGTCACGCCCAGCCCGACTACGGCGCCCCCGCCGGCTGGCACGCACCGGGCTGGCCGCCCCGTGACGGCTCCCCGCAGGGCCAGTACGGTCGGCCGCCACAGTACGGCCCGCCGCCCCAGCAATACGGTCCGCCGCATCAGGGCCAGCACAATCCGCAGCAGGGGCAGTACGGTGGCCCCCAATACGGTTCGCCGCCGGGCCAGTACGGTCCGCCGCCGGAGAATCCGCCACCTTCACGAGGCTGACCAGAACGGAGCGTCGATGACGACGTCGGGCAAGAACGGCGAGAGCACCAGCGGATTCATCCAGGCGGACTTCGATCAGGCACGCGCCGAGGCCGCGGTCCGCGAACTGCTGCTCGCGGTCGGTGAGGACCCGGATCGGCACGGTCTGGTCGACACCCCGGCCCGGGTCGCGCGGGCCTTCAAGGAGATCTTCGCCGGCCTGTACACCGATCCCGACACGGTGCTCAACACCACGTTCGACGAACAGCACGACGAATTGGTGCTGGTCAAACAGATCCCGATGTACTCGACGTGCGAGCACCACCTGGTCTCCTTCCACGGCGTGGCGCACGTCGGCTACATCCCCGGTCAGGACGGCCGCGTGACCGGGCTGTCCAAGATCGCGCGGCTGGTCGACCTGTACGCCAAGCGCCCGCAGGTACAGGAACGCCTCACCGCACAGGTCGCCGACGCGTTGATGCGCAAGCTCGATCCGCGCGGGGTCATCGTCGTGATGGAGGCCGAGCACCTCTGCATGGCCATGCGCGGCATCCGCAAGCCCGGCGCCGTGACCACCACGTCGGCGGTGCGCGGTCAGTTCAAGACCGACAAGGCGTCGCGGGCCGAGGCACTGGAACTGATCCTGCGCCGGTGAGCTCCACGCGCATGCAGGTGATGGGCGTCCTCAACGTCACCGACGACTCGTTCTCTGACGGCGGACGCTTCCTGGACCGCGACCGCGCGCTCGAGCACGCCGACAGCCTGATCGCCGCGGGCGCCGCCATCATCGACGTGGGCGGTGAGTCGACACGCCCCGGCGCGGTCCGGGTCCAGGCACCCGTGGAGACGGGCCGGATCGTCCCCGTCGTCCGTGAACTCGCGGCCGCCGGTGTCACCGTCAGCATCGACACCATGCACGAGGCGGTGGCTCGCGCCGCCCTCGAGCACGGCGCCGCGATCGTCAACGACGTCTCCGGTGGCCGCGCCGATCCGAACATGGCCGCGTTGCTGGCCGAGGCGAAGGTGCCCTGGGTGCTGATGCACTGGCGGTCGGTGCGCGCGGACGACCCGCATGACGTGCCCGCCTACACCGATGTCGTCGCCGAGGTGCGCGAGGAACTGCTGCGCAGCGTGGACGCCGCCGTGACGGCGGGGGTGGACCCGGCCAACATCATCATCGACCCGGGTCTCGGATTCGCCAAGACCGCACAGCACAACTGGCAGCTGCTGCGGGCCCTGGCGGAGTTCGTCGACACCGGGATACCGGTCCTGGTGGGCGCCTCGCGCAAACGTTTCCTCGGCACCCTGCTGGCCGGGCCCGACGGGACGCCGCGCCCGCCCGGCGGACGGGAGACCGCGACGGCGGTCGTCTCGGTGCTGGCCGCCCAGCACGGCGCGTGGGGTGTGCGGGTACACGATGTGCAGGCCTCGGTCGACGCGCTCAAGGTACTCGCGGCCTGGTCGGGGACACAGGAGGAGGAGCATGGCTGACCGCATCGAACTGCGGGGGTTGAAGGTGCGTGGTCATCACGGTGTGTTCGACCACGAGCGCCGCGACGGCCAGGACTTCATCATCGACATCACGGTGTGGGTCGACCTGGCCGCCGCCGCGGCGACCGACGACCTGGCCGACACCGTCGACTATGGCGTGCTGGCCACCCGGGCCGCCGAGATCGTCGGTGGGCCGCCGCGCAACCTCATCGAGACGGTGTCGGCCGAGATCGCCGAGGACGTGATGTCCGACGAACGGATCCACGCCGTCGAGGTCGTGGTGCACAAACCGTCGGCCCCCATCCCGCTCGCCTTCGACGATGTCGCCGTCGTCGCCCGGCGGTCGCGGCGCGGTGCCCGATGAGGGCGGTGCTGTCGATCGGTTCCAATCTCGGTGACCGGCTGGCGCATCTGCAGTCGGTCGTCGACGGTCTCGGCGCCCGGGTGCGCGCCGTCTCGCCGGTCTACGAAACCGACGCGTGGGGCGGGGTCGATCAGGGCGCCTTCCTCAACGCAGTGCTCATCGCTGCGGATCCCGGGTACGACGGCCACGGCTGGCTGCGGCACGGGCAGGCACTGGAGGCCGCCGCCGAGCGGGTCCGCGAGGTGCATTGGGGCCCGCGCACCCTCGACGTCGATGTGATCAGCTGCTATGGCGACGACGATGCCGAATTGCATTGTCGGGAAGCCGATCTCACGCTGCCACATCCGTATGCCCACCAGCGGGCGTTCGTCCTGGTCCCCTGGCTGGCCGCTGACCCGGATGCCACGCTGTCCGGCCGCTCGGTGGCCGACCTGCTCGCCGGGATCGACAGCGCCGAGCGCGACGGCGTGCGGCGAACCGATCTGGTGCTGGCCACCTGATGGGCCTGACCCGCACCCGCGACCTCGCGGTGGCCACCGTGGTGACCGCGGTGCTGGCCTATCTGCTGGTCACCGGTCTGTACCGGTGGTTCCCGCCGATCACACTGTGGACCGGGGTGTCACTGCTCGCGGTCGCGGTGGCCGAGGCCGGCTGGGGTCAGATCGTCCGGACCCGCATCGCCGAGGGCAAGATCGGCGTCGGTGGGGGGCGGTTGCATCCGCTCGCGGTCGCCCGGTCGGTCGTCATCGCCAAGGCGTCGGCATGGGTGGGGGCGCTGGTACTCGGTTGGTGGATCGGGGTGCTCGGCTACCTGCTGCCGCGCCGGGACAGCCTGCGCGTGGCGGGTGAGGACACCGGCGGTGCGGTGGTCGCCGCGCTGTGCGCGCTGGCGTTGGTCACCGCGGGGGTGTGGTTGCAGCACTGCTGCAAGTCCCCCGACGACCGGGACGACAACGCCGACCACCTCGGCAGCGCGGCGGAGTAGCCGAATCGCCGCGCCGGTCGACACGCGATGCGACCTGCGACCGGTACAGTCGGAGCCCATGACAGACCCCTCCCGCGGCATGCGCGTGCGACGCGTCAACCGCCGGCCGGGATGGGTGCTGCTGACCGCGCTGCTGGTGCTGGCCATCGTCGCCAGCACGGTCCTGGTGTTCACCAATCGCGTCGAATTGCTCAAGCTGGCCGTCGTATTGGCGTTGTGGGCCGCCGTTGCCGCGGCCTTCGCGTCCTTCATCTACCGCAGGCAGAGCGATCTGGATCAGGCCAAGGTGCGCGACCTGAAGTACGTGTACGACCTGCAACTGGACCGGGAGATCTCGGCGCGTCGCGAATACGAACTGGCCGTCGAGACGCAGCTGCGCCGCGAGCTGGCCGCCGAACTGCGCGCCCAATCCGCCGACGAGGTGGCCGCGCTGCGGGCTGAACTCGCGGCGCTGCGCGCGAACCTGGAGATCCTGTTCGACGCCGACCTCGACCAGCGGCCCGCGCTGGAGACCGACCGTCCGGCCGGCCGGGTCATCGCCAGCCGGATCGACGCCCCCGTGCGCAGCGAGGCCGAACCGCGCACCGAAGAGAGCCCGATCATCGACGTCCCGGCCGAACCGCAGCCACCCGAGTTCGGGTGGGCCCCGCCGGCCGAGCCCATCGGTGGCGCGCATCGTCGGCCGTCGGAAGCCGAGCCCTCCCCGCCGCCGTGGCAGCGGCGCGCGTCTGTGCCCAACCCGATGACCAACCCGGTACCGACCCCGATGCCCAACCCGGTACCGACCCCGGCGCCGCCGGTGGTGCCCCCGCGGGTGGAGCCGGTCGAGCCGTCCGAACCGTTGGTGGCGCAGTGGAACCCGGTCCCGGCCGAGGGGCAATGGGTCCCCGCCGGCGCACCGGGCAGCAACTGGACGCAGCCCGAGCCGCGACCCGAGCCGCCCGTTCCGCCCGTGTCGCCTGTGTCGCCTGTGTCGCCTGTGTCGTCGCCCCCGCCCGCGCCGCCGGTGTCGGTGTCGTCGTCCGCCCCGCCCGCTCCGGAGATGACCCCGCCGAACGCCGGCGGCGGCCGCCGCCGACGTCGTGCCGAGGACGACGAAGCCACCCCGCCTGCTGCGATACCCGACCCCAACGCCGCGCCCGCACCGCGCCGGGCCCGCCATGCGGTCCCCGGCGAGGCCCCCACGTCACCGCCGCCCGCGCCGGCCGCCCAGGAACCGGAGAACGCGCCCGCGCCGCGACACCGCAGCCCCGAGGAGGCAGCACCCGAGCCGGAAGCAGGCGGCCAGCACTCCGGCGGGCAACCCGTCTCCGAACTGCTCTCCCGACTGCAGGCGACCCCCGGCGGAGGCGGCCGGCGCCGACGCCGCGAAGAGTGAGCTAGGCTCACCGCAGTCCGTGCGGTACCCGCGATGCGGGACCGCAACGTTGTGAACCAGCGAATATGCGAGGTCGTCTGTCATGGTCGACGGACTCCGTCCGGCCCGGCTCAGCGTCGGCGTCATCTCGGCAGGCCGGGTGGGTACCGCACTCGGCGTGGCCCTGGAACGGGCCGAACACGTCGTGGTGGCCTGCAGCGCCATCTCGGTGGCCTCGCGTGACCGCGCGGCCCGACGCCTACCGGACACCGCGGTGCTGCCCGTTCCGGAGGTCGCCGCCCGCGCCGAACTGCTGCTGCTCGCGGTGCCCGACGCCGAACTGGGCACCCTGATCGGCGGGCTGGCCACCACCGGCGCGGTAAGGGCCGGCACCATCGTGGTGCACACCTCGGGAGCCAACGGCATCGGCATCCTGGCGCCGCTGACCGAGCAGGGCTGCCTGCCGCTGGCCATCCACCCGGCGATGACGTTCACCGGATCCGACGAGGACATCGTCCGGCTCTCGGATGCCTGCTTCGGTGTCACCGCCGCCGACGAGATCGGCTATGCCATCGGCCAGTCGCTGGTGCTGGAGATCGGCGGCGAGCCGTTCCGGGTCCGCGAGGACGCCCGCACGCTCTATCACGCCGCGCTGGCGCATGGCGGCAACCATCTGATCACCGTGGTGCTCGACGCGGTCGAGGCCTTGCGCGACGCATTGCGCGGTCAGGAACTCCTGGGGCAGGAACTCGTCGGGGACGCGCCCGGCGGACTGGCCGAGCGCATCGTGGCGCCGCTGGCGCGCGCCTCCCTGGAGAACGCGTTGCAACGCGGGCAGGCCGCGCTGACCGGTCCGGTGGCCCGCGGTGACGCGGACGCTCTGGCCCGCCACCTGAACGCGTTGACCGAGGCGGATCCCGTTTTGGCACAGGCATATCGGGCCAACTCGCTGCGTACCGCCCAGCGGGCGCACGCACCCGCGGATGTGTTCGAGGTACTCACCGACAAGGAGGCACCGTGATCGATCGCCGTCCACCGGCGTTCAAGGCCGGGGAGCTCAACATCTATCGCCGGCCCGCCGATATCGCGGAGGTGACCCGCGCGCTGCGCAGCACCGGGCGGCGGGTCATGCTGGTGCCCACCATGGGCGCCCTGCACGAGGGCCATCTCACCCTGGTCCGGCGCGCCCAGCAGGTGCCCGGCTCGGTGGTGGTGGTGTCGATCTTCGTCAACCCCACCCAGTTCGGGCCCGGCGAGGATCTCGACGCCTACCCACGCACCCTCGACGAGGACCTCGCGGCCCTGCGTGCCGAGGGCGTGCAGATCGCATTCACGCCGACCGCCGCCGACATGTACCCGGCCGGACCGCGCACCTCGGTACACGCCGGCGAGCTCGGATCCCAGCTCGAAGGAGCCGCGCGGCCAACGCATTTCGCCGGCATGCTGACCATCGTGATGAAGCTGCTGCAGATCGTGGCGCCGGACCGGGCGTTCTTCGGCGAGAAGGACTATCAGCAGCTGGTGCTGATCCGGCAGATGGCCGACGACCTGAACCTGGACACCCGGATCGTGGCGGTGCCGATCGTGCGCGAGGCCGACGGGCTGGCGATGTCCTCGCGCAACCGCTACCTCGACGAACTGGAACGCGAACAGGCGCTGGCGATCCCGTCGGCGCTGCTGGCGGGCGTGTACGCCGCCGGGGAGGGTGCCGACGCCGCCCTGGACGCCGCGCGGGCCGTGCTCGAGGAGGTGCCCGCGATCACCGTGGACTATCTGGAGATCCGGGACGCCTGGCTGGGTCCCGCGCCGCAGACCGGCCGGGCCAGGATGCTGCTGGCCGCCCGGCTGGGCCGCACCCGGCTGCTGGACAACATCGCCATCGAGCTGGGCGCGCCCTCGGGTAACGGGCCGGATGTCGCGTTCGACGAGCACGAATTGCCTTGGAGGAACTGATGATACGCACGATGCTCAAATCGAAGATCCACCGCGCCACGGTGACCCAGGCTGATCTGCACTACGTGGGCTCGGTCACCATCGACGCCGACCTGATGGAGGCCGCCGACCTGCTGGAGGGCGAACAGGTCACCATCGTCGACATCGACAACGGCAACCGGCTGATCACCTACGCCATCACCGGTGAGCGCGGCAGCGGTGTCATCGGGATCAACGGGGCCGCAGCGCATCTGATCCATCCCGGGGACCTGGTGATCCTGATCGCCTACGGCACCATGGACGATGCGCTGGCACGCACCCATCAACCGCGCATCGTCTTCGTCGACGCCGGCAACAAGCAGGTCGATCTCGGCTCGGACCCGGCCTTCGTGCCCGCCGACGCCGCCGGCCTGATGTCACCGCGGTAACCATGCTGCTGGCAATAGACGTCCGCAACACGCACACCGTCGTCGGCCTGATATCCGGTGCCGGCAGCTACGGAAAAGTGGCGCAGCACTGGCGGATCCGCACCGAGTCCGAAGTCACCGCCGACGAGCTGGCGCTCACCATCGACGGTCTGATCGGCGACGACTCCGAACGGCTCACCGGCGCCACCGCGCTGTCCACGGTGCCCTCGGTGCTGCACGAGATCCGGCTGATGCTCGACCAGTACTGGCCCGCGGTACCGCAGGTGCTCATCGAGCCCGGTGTCCGCACCGGGATCCCGCTGCTGGTCGACAACCCCAAGGAGGTCGGCGCGGACCGCATCGTCAACTGCCTGGCCGCCTACAGCAAGTACCGCTCGCCGGCCATCGTCGTCGACTTCGGTTCCTCGATCTGTGTGGACGTCGTCTCGGCCAAGGGTGAGTTCCTCGGCGGGGCGATCGCGCCCGGTGTGCAGGTGTCCTCGGACGCGGCGGCGGCCCGCTCCGCTGCGCTGCGCCGGGTCGAGCTCACCCGGCCGCGTTCGGTGATCGGCAAGAACACCGTCGAGTGCATGCAGTCCGGTGCGGTGTTCGGCTTCGCCGCGCTGGTGGACGGACTGGTGGAGAAGATCCGGGCCGACGTCCCGGGTTTCGGCGGCTCCGACGTGGCCGTCGTCGCCACCGGCAACTCCGCGCCGCTGGTGCTGCCCGATCTGCGCACCGTCGGCCACTACGACCAGCACCTGACCCTGGACGGGCTGCGGCTGGTGTTCGAGCGCAACCGCGACAACCAGCGCGGTCGTCGCTGATTAAGCTGGCATGTCGTGAGTTCTGTTGAAGACGACATCCCCGAGCAGTACCGGATCCGTCAGGCCAAGCGCGAGCGCCTGCTCGCCGAGGGCCGTGACCCCTATCCGGTCCAGGTGGGGCGCACCCACAGCCTCAGCGAGCTGCGGGCCGCCTACCCGGAGCTGGCGGCCGACACCCAGACCGGCGATCTCGTCGGCGTTGCCGCCCGCGTCGTCTTCGCGCGCAACTCCGGCAAGCTGTGCTTCGCGACGCTGCAGGACGGGGACGGCACCCAGCTGCAGCTGATGATCAGCCTCGCCGAGGTGGGCCAGGAATCGCTGGACGCCTGGAAGGCCGATGTCGACCTCGGTGACATCGTGTTCGCGCACGGCCAGGTCATCAGCTCGCGGCGCGGTGAGCTCTCTGTGCTGGCCGATTCCTGGCAAATCGTGTCCAAGGCGCTGCGGCCGTTGCCGGTCGCGCACAAGGAGATGAGCGAGGAGTCGCGGGTCCGGCAGCGCTATGTCGACCTGATCGTGCGCCCGGAGGCGCGCAGCATCGCCCGCCAGCGCATCGCCGTGGTCCGTGCGGTCCGTTCCGCTCTGGAACGCCGCGGATTCCTCGAGGTCGAGACCCCGATGCTGCAGACGCTGGCCGGTGGGGCGGCGGCGCGGCCGTTCGTCACACATTCCAATGCCCTCGACGCCGACCTCTACCTGCGTATCGCCCCGGAGTTGTTCCTCAAGCGGTGCCTGGTCGGTGGTTTCGAGAAGGTTTTCGAGTTGAATCGCAACTTTCGAAACGAAGGCGCCGATTCCACGCATTCACCGGAATTCGCGATGCTCGAGACATATCAGGCTTACGGTACGTACGACGATTCCGCCATCGTGACCCGTGAACTTATTCAGGAAGTCGCCGACGAAGCACTCGGAACGCGGCAGGTGCCACTGGCCGATGGCACCATCTATGACCTCGACGGTGAATGGCAGACGCTGGAAATGTATCCGTCGCTCTCTGCCGCGCTCGGCGAGGAGATCACCCCGGAAACCACCCTCGAACATCTGTTGTCGATCGCCGACCGGCTCGGCGTGGAGATTCCGTCCGACCGCGGATACGGACACGGAAAATTGGTCGAGGAACTCTGGGAACACACCGTCGGCGAGACGTTGTGGGAACCCACCTTCGTGCGTGATTTCCCGGTGGAGACGAGCCCGCTGACCCGCGCGCACCGCAGCATTCCCGGCGTCACCGAGAAGTGGGATCTCTATGTCCGCAAGTTCGAATTGGCCACCGGTTACTCCGAACTGATCGATCCGGTGATCCAACGGGAGCGCTTTGCCGCCCAGGCCCGCGCGGCCGCCGCGGGCGATGACGAGGCAATGCAACTGGACGAGGATTTCCTCGCCGCATTGGAGTTCGCGATGCCGCCGACCACCGGAACCGGAATGGGTATTGATCGTCTCTTGATGGCTTTGACGGGCCTGACGATTAGGGAGACGGTTTTGTTCCCGATTGTGCGCAGACACTCAAACTGACTGCATTCACCGACGTGGTTGTTGAATGAATAACCGCGGTATGTAAGCATTGGCGGCAGGGGTTCGGGGGCGAATCTACGAGTGGCCACAGAAGGGTCAGTGTGAGCTAATGGCGAAGAAAGTGACCGTCACGTTGGTCGACGATTTCGACGGGGAAGCCGCTGCGGATGAAACCGTCGAATTCGCCCTCGACGGTGTGAGTTACGAGATCGACCTTTCTTCCAAGAACGCCGCAAAACTGCGCGGTGACCTCAAGCAGTGGGTCGAGGCGGGCCGCCGGGTCGGCGGTCGCCGGCGCGGCCGCTCGGCAGGTACCGGCCGGGGTCGCGCGGCCATCGACCGCGAGCAGAGTGCGGCCATCCGGGACTGGGCCCGCCGCAACGGGCACAACGTGTCGACCCGCGGTCGCATCCCCGCCGACGTCATCGACGCCTTCCACGCGGCAACCTGAACCGCAATTGCTCGCATCCGGCGCGCCGGCGCCGGTTTCAGGCCGGCCGCCCGGGTATCCGATTCGCTGACGGCGAACTGTCCGGACCCCATTTCGGGAAACGTTCGGGCTCCGCTGCGCGTTATGTCATCAACCGCGGCACCAAGAAAAGCACCCGTGCCGCGTGCCCACTACAGTGGACGGAAGGTGCGGCGAGTTTTCAGCGCACGTTGCCGACCTACGTGAGGAAGAGCAGGTAACCACGGATGTTCGAACGATTTACCGACCGTGCCCGTCGGGTCGTCGTCCTGGCTCAGGAAGAAGCCCGGATGCTGAACCACAACTACATCGGCACCGAGCACATCCTGCTGGGTCTCATTCACGAAGGTGAGGGCGTAGCGGCCAAGTCGCTGGAGTCGCTGGGAATCTCCCTGGAAGGCGTGCGCAGCCAGGTCGAGGAGATCATCGGCCAGGGACAGCAGGCCCCCTCGGGCCACATCCCGTTCACCCCGCGCGCCAAGAAGGTGCTGGAACTCTCGCTGCGCGAGGCCCTGCAGCTCGGCCACAACTACATCGGCACCGAGCACATCCTGCTCGGCCTGATCCGCGAGGGTGAGGGCGTGGCCGCCCAGGTGCTGGTCAAGCTCGGCGCCGAGTTGACCCGGGTGCGCCAGCAGGTGATCCAGCTGCTGAGCGGATACCAGGGCAAGGAAGCCGCCGAGGCGGGCACCGGAGGCCGTGGTGGCGAGTCCGGCAACCCGTCGACCTCGCTGGTCCTCGACCAGTTCGGCCGCAACCTGACCGCCGCCGCCATGGAGGGCAAGCTCGATCCGGTCATCGGCCGTGAGAAGGAAATCGAGCGGGTCATGCAGGTGCTGAGCCGGCGCACCAAGAACAACCCGGTGCTGATCGGTGAGCCCGGCGTCGGCAAGACCGCTGTGGTGGAGGGCCTGGCCCAGGCCATCGTGCACGGCGAGGTCCCCGAGACGCTCAAGGACAAGCAGCTCTACACCCTGGACCTGGGTTCGCTGGTCGCCGGCAGCCGCTACCGCGGTGACTTCGAGGAGCGCCTGAAGAAGGTGCTCAAGGAGATCAACACCCGCGGCGACATCATCCTGTTCATCGACGAGCTGCACACGCTCGTGGGTGCCGGTGCCGCCGAGGGCGCCATCGACGCCGCGAGCATCCTGAAGCCCAAGCTGGCCCGCGGCGAGCTGCAGACCATCGGTGCGACCACCCTCGACGAGTACCGCAAGTACATCGAGAAGGACGCCGCCCTGGAGCGCCGCTTCCAGCCGGTGCAGGTGGGCGAGCCGACCGTCGAGCACACCATCGAGATCCTCAAGGGTCTGCGCGACCGCTACGAGGCGCACCACCGGGTGTCCATCACCGACGGTGCGCTGGTGGCCGCGGCCACCCTGGCCGACCGCTACATCAACGACCGGTTCCTGCCGGACAAGGCGATCGACCTGATCGACGAGGCCGGCGCCCGGATGCGCATCCGCCGGATGACCGCACCGCCGGACCTGCGCGAATTCGACGAGAAGATCGCCGACGCGCGCCGGGAGAAGGAGTCCGCGATCGACGCGCAGGACTTCGAGAAGGCCGCCAACCTGCGCGACCGGGAGAAGACCCTGGTCGGGCAGCGGGCCGAGCGGGAGAAGCAGTGGCGTTCCGGTGATCTGGATGTCGTCGCCGAGGTCGACGACGAGCAGATCGCCGAGGTGCTGGGCAATTGGACCGGCATCCCCGTGTTCAAGCTGACCGAGGCCGAGACCACGCGTCTGCTGCGCATGGAGGACGAGCTGCACAAGCGGATCATCGGCCAGGAGGATGCCGTCAAGGCCGTCTCCAAGGCGATCCGCCGCACCCGTGCCGGCCTGAAGGATCCCAAGCGTCCGTCGGGCTCGTTCATCTTCGCCGGCCCGTCCGGTGTCGGTAAGACCGAGCTGTCCAAGGCGCTGGCGAACTTCCTGTTCGGCGACGACGACGCACTCATCCAGATCGACATGGGCGAGTTCCACGACCGCTTCACCGCCTCGCGGCTGTTCGGTGCCCCTCCGGGCTACGTCGGCTACGAGGAGGGTGGCCAGCTCACCGAGAAGGTGCGCCGCAAGCCGTTCTCGGTGGTGCTGTTCGACGAGATCGAGAAGGCCCACCAGGAGATCTACAACACCCTGTTGCAGGTGCTGGAGGACGGTCGCCTCACCGACGGCCAGGGCCGCACGGTCGACTTCAAGAACACCGTGCTGATCTTCACCTCCAACCTGGGCACCTCCGACATCTCCAAGGCGGTCGGACTGGGCTTCACCCAGGGTGGCGGCGAGAACAACTACGAGCGGATGAAGCTCAAGGTGCACGACGAGCTGAAGAAGCACTTCCGCCCGGAGTTCCTGAACCGTATCGACGACATCATCGTGTTCCACCAGCTGACGCAGAACGAGATCATCGAGATGGTCGATCTGATGATCGGCCGGGTCGGCAATCAGCTGCGGGCCAAGGACATGGAGATGGAGCTCACCGACCAGGCGAAGGCGCTGCTGGCCAAGCGTGGCTTCGATCCGGTGCTGGGTGCGCGGCCGCTGCGTCGCACCATCCAGCGCGAGATCGAGGATCAGCTGTCCGAGAAGATCCTCTTCGAAGAGGTCGGACCGGGCCAGATCGTCACCGTCGACGTCGAGGGCTGGGACGGGGAGGGCGCCGGCGAGAACGCCAAGTTCACCTTCGCCGGCCGGCCCAAGTCGGCCGGGTCCACCGAGGACGCGGACCTGGCGGCCACGGTCGCCGAATAGTCTCGACCACGTGAATCGGGCGGTCACCCCATCGGGGTGGCCGCCCGATCCGCGTCTGCGGGCTCAGATCTGGTCGGGACGCAGCACGAGACGTCCCAGCGTGCGTGAGACGGCCGCACCCCACGGAACCGTCAGCCGGGCAGAGGCCAGCAGGGCGGCATCGGTGAGCAGGTCATGGGTGTTGCCGCGGTGCAGGGTGGCCACACCCGTCGCCGAACCGAGCACCAGGCTCTCCTTCGACCAACTCCACGCCACGTCGACATCGTGGGTGGCCAGCACGATGGCGGTACCGGCCCCGGCGAGTTCGGTGAGGGTGCCCAGCAGGTCCTCGACGGCCCGCGGATCGAGTCCGGCGGTCGCCTCGTCGAGCAGCAGGACCCGCGGCCGCATGGCGACGGCGCCGGCGATCGCCACCCGCTTGCGCTGCCCGAAGGACAGCTGATTCGGTGTCCGGTCGGCCAGCGCGGTGATGCCCAGGGCGGCCATCGCCTCGTCGACGCGGGCCACCACCTCGGTCCGGTCGAGCCCGAGATTGGCCGGGCCGAAGGACACGTCCGCGCGGACGGTCGCGGCGACGATCTGGTCGTCGGGTTCCTGCAGGACCATCTGCACCCGGCTGCGCAGCCGGGTCCGGTCGGCCCGGGAGCCGGTCAGGGCCGAGCCGTCCAGCCGGACCGTGCCGGTGGAGGGTTTGGTCAGGCCCACCAGGATGCGCAGCAGCGTGGTCTTGCCGGTGCCGTTGGCACCCAGCAGGGCGATGCGCTGCCCGGGTCGCAGCGACAGATCCACCGAGTCGAAGACATGCGGACCGCGCGGGTAGCCGAAACCGACGCCGCCGAGGCCGAGCACCTCGTCGTCATCCATGCCACACCCTCCACGTCAGAATCGATACGGCGGCAATCCCGCCGAGCAGTGCGATGATCGCGGCCATACGGGCCCCGCGGGCCGGGCGGTCCGTGGTGAGCACCGCCGTCATTCCCGGTTCGGCGCGCAGCGACATCGCCTCGGACATCGAGCGGGCCCGCTCGGTGGCGCGGACGAAGATCAACGCGGTCTGCGAGCCGATCGCCTGGATCGCCTCGCGCGGGGTGCGCAGCCCCAGACGCAGTCCCACCGCCTCCCGGGCGGAGCGGGCGGACTGCACCAGGATGCCCACCAGCCGATAGGTCAGATCGGCGACGTGGCACAGCGGTGCGGGCACCCCGGCGCGGCGGGCCAGGTCCAGCAGGTCGGCCATCAACGTCGTCAACGCCAATCCGATGGTGGCCGCCGACGCGGCGAACGAGCGCAGTGCCGTGTCGACCGCGAGGTCCAGCCCGCCCGGTTCCAGGTGCGGTCCGCCGCGCAGACTCACCGCGATCGGTACGGAGCCCAGCGCGATGAAGACCGCCGGTCCCAGCAGCACGAGCACGAACAGCCTGGCCCGCACCCGGGCCAGTGCCAGTGTCGCGATCGCGGTGGCCAGCAGCACCAGCGGCGCTGCGGTGCGCGGTGGCAACACCATCGCGCACAGCAACAGTCCACCGAAGAGCAACAGTTTCTCGGCGGCCGGATCGGTCGACCACCGATTCTGTGCCGCACTGATCTCAAGCGGATTCACGCCGGCGGGTCAGCCGTCGGCGGGGCCGCCCGGAGATGTCACGGCCGCGGCCTCCCTGCGGCCGCGGTGCCGCCCGGCGTACCAGCCGATCGCACCGCCCAGGATCATGCCGCCGAGCCCGGCCTGGATGGCGAACAGACCCGACTCGACCTCGCCGGGCAGTTCGCCGACCAGCGGGGCGAACCACGGCTCGTAGGTCGGGTGGATCTCGGTGATCACCGCTTCGGCCTGGCCGTCGGCGCCGCCGAACTCGGCCTCGGCGTCGCGCGAGTACCCGTAGAGCAGCGATCCGACCGCGATCACCACGGCCAGGGCGAGCAACCCGACTGACATCACGATGACGGAGCGTCCGTTGGAACCCGACGTATTCGTCGCAGTGCTCATCCTCAGACCTCCCTGCGCTCGGCGACGGGCACTTCGTCGCCGGCCCCGGCCGGCACATCCCTGCCCGTCAGGAAGCCCAGGCTCAGCAGCTCGGAGGCGGCGACCTGCATCAGCACCCGCACAATCACCACCGTGATCAGCCCCTCGACGATGGCCAGCGGCACCTGGGTGACCGCGAAGACACCCATGAACTCCGCGAAGCTCTCCCCGAAACCGCCCTCGGCGGCCGGGAAGGCCAGCGCGAGCTGGAAGCTGGTGACGATGTAGGTGAACAGGTCGGCCACGAAAGCCAGCGCGAACACCGCGGGCAGCACCCCGACACCGGCCTTGCGCAGCAGGTAGAAGACACTGAAACCGGCCCACGGGCCCGCGATCGCCATCGAGAACGCGTTCGCCCCGAGCGTGGTGATGCCGCCGTGGGCGAGCAGCAGGGCCTGGAACAACAGGACGATGGTGCCCAGGAACGCCATCACCGGCGGTTTGAAGATGGCCGTGCCCAGGCCGGTCCCGGTGGGATGGGAGCTCGATCCGGTCACCGACGGCAGCTTGATGGCCGACATGACGAACGAGAACGCGCCCACCGCAGCGAGCAGCGGCCCGGCGGACGGGTGCTCCTTGACGGTGACGACGACTTGTCGGGCGCCGTAGATGACGAATGGCGCTGCCGCGACGGTCCAACCGACCGCGTGCGCCGCGGGAAGAAATCCCTCTGCGATGTGCATGATTGTCCGGTGTGCCTTTCTGCCCAGCACCTCGTGGGCATCGATGTCGGTGCTGCGGCCGGTCTCCTGGCTCACGGGCACACCAGACCATCGGCCTGACTCGCCGGAATCCGCCTTCCCGCCCACGCGATGCGCGAGCAGTGGCACTGATGGACGCCGACTTCCCGTTCACAGTGGCGAGGGCCGCCCCGGTTTCACACCGGGTTCCCGAACGCCGCAGCAGAGGGAGCATACATCCGCGGCCTGCGCCCCGGCCTGCGATGCGGCTAGCTGCTCTCCGGAATCAGACCGAAAGACTGGGTGGCGATCGACAGCAGCCAGGTGGCCGCGGTCAGGCTGCGATACTCCGGCCAGTTGAGCTGATAGCTCACCACCCAGCCCTGTCCACTGCGGTCCTCGGCGTACCAGCTGAAGGTCAGGTCGCCGGGCAGGTTGCCGCCCTTGGCGCCGACGTAACCCCATTTCGTCGTGTCCAGTTCGATGCCCGGGGTGGCCGAGAGGATGTCGCGCACCGGGCTGGCCGGGCCGGTGGCCGCGGCCTGCAGTGCGGCGTGCACCCGGCAGATGTCCATCGGGGTGCCGTACCACTCGATGCCGTACGGCGAGGCCGGTACGCGGGTGAGCATCGGATCCGGTTCGTACGGCTGGGTTCCGGTGCGCGCCAGCATGGCGGCCCGGCGCTGTGGCGAGGCCGTCTTCCATTCCTCGCGGACGTCCGGCTTGCCCCACCCGATCGAGAACAGTTGGTGCGCAGTGGGAAACGGCGTCATCGCCGACGGGTCATGATGGCCGGCCGCGATGAGCGCCCGTTCCAGCGCGCCGGGTCCCAGCCGCGCCATCAACATATCGGTTGCCATGTTGTCGCTTGCCGAGATCATCTGCTGCGCAGCAGATTTGACCGATACCTTCGACCCCGGCTCCAGCTCGTTGAAACCCGCCGAGCCGACGGCCTTGTCCTCTTTGGTGATGGTCAGCTGCTCGTCCCAGGCCACGGTGCCCGCATTGACGGCGTCGGCCAGCGCGAGCAGCACGTAGAGCTTGAAGATCGAGGCCAGCGGCATGGACCGGTCGACATCGGTGCCGGCTGCCGGCAGGCACCGGCCGTCGGACACCTTGGACACCTGGTAGGCGAAGCTGGCGCCGGACTTCGCGATCTCGGCGTCGACATCGGACCACTGCCGGATGCGCGGCGGCTCGACGGACACCTCGAATCGGTCCACCAAACCGCCGTCACCGGTGCGCATCTCGATCGTCTGCTCGACGTTGTAGGTGTTGCGCACGTGCAGGGTGGCCTGCCCGGCGCCCAGCGAGATCGCGGTGACGGTGATGGGGCGATCCGACCACAGCCGGTCCATCGCACCGGCGACGAACTCGACCTGCTGCGGTGCGGCCAGGGTGGCCACCGGCACGACGCCGATCGGCCAGTCGGAATTGACCATGTCCAGCAGTTGTTTGGCGCGCAGGCCCTGCGGGGTGTTGGTCTCGATGTGCATGCCGTAGGCGGCCTCGGCAACCGGCGGCCCGGTGTGGGCGCAGCCGGACCCCAGCACGGCGACCGCGGTCAGGAGTGCGGTGAACCCGAGTGCGCGCCGCGGCGTGCTACTTGCCAGTCCCCGCAACGTCCAACACAACCTCGAACTCCAGCAGCGAGGCACCGGTGGCGACCGGCTTGTTCTGCTGGCCGGCGTGCGCCTCGACGGCCGGGCCGCTGGCCCAGGCCTGGAAGGCCTCCTCGGACTCCCACTGGGTCACCACGAAGTAGCGGTCTTCGCCCTTGACCGGGCGCAGCAGCTGGAACCCGAGGAAGCCGGGCTGGTTGTCGACGGCGTGGGCGCGATGGGCGAACCGCTTCTCCAGCTCCGGGCCTGCGTCGGCCGGGACCTCGATGGCGTTGATCTTCACGACGGGCATGGCATGAGGTTACCTGTGCCCGGCCCGGGCAGGATGACGGCATGCGGACCGAACTTCTGACTGCGCGCGGCGGTACCGGGGCCCCGCTGGTCCTGGTGCACGGCCTGATGGGACGGGGTAGCACCTGGTCGCGGCAGCTGCCGTGGCTGACCGCGCTGGGCACCGTCCACACCTATGACGCGCCGTGGCACCGGGGCCGCGGTGTCGACGATCCGCATCCGATCAGCACCGAGCGGTTCGTCGAGGATCTGGGTCAGGCGGTGTCGGAGCTCGGGCAGCCGGTGACGTTGATCGGGCATTCGATGGGCGCCCTGCACTCGTGGTGTCTGGCCGCACAGCGCCCGGACCTGGTGACTGCCGTGGTGGTGGAGGACATGGCCCCGGACTTCCGCGGCCGCACGACCGGGCCGTGGGAGCCATGGCTGCAGGCACTGCCGGTGGAGTTCGAGACCGCCGAGCAGGTGTACCGGGAATTCGGGCCGGTGGCCGGGCAGTACTTCCTGGAGGCATTCGACCGCACCGCGACCGGGTGGCGGCTGCACGGTCACACCGCGCGCTGGATCGAGATCGCCGCCCAGTGGGGCACCCGCGATTACTGGCAGCAGTGGCAGGCGGTGCGGGCGCCGGTGCTGCTGCTGGAGGCCGGCGGCACCGTCGCACCGCCCGGGCAGATGCGGCGGATGCACGAAACCGGTTATCGAACAACCTATCTGGAGGTTCCGGGTGCCGGTCATCTGATTCATGATGATGCGCCGCAGGTGTATCGCGAGGCCGTCGAGGGATTCTTAACGGCGCTCGCCTGAGGCGCTGGACGTGGGCCAGCTCGGGTGCTCGGAGAACCGGCTACGGATGGCGTCGATGTCGTGCTGGGTGCGCAACCCGTCCCGGTCCTCGGCCTGGTCGCTGCCGAAGAGTCGGCCGACGAACGGGCCGGCCTGCTGGAACTGGTCGAGGTGTAGGCGCAGGATGCCCGAGCGTCGGGCGGCGCGGCCGAGGGTGAAGGTGAGGGCGAACGGCGCGAGCAGAATGGCCGTGAGGGCGAGGTAGGTCAGTGCAGTAGTCATGGCAGTAATGCTCCGTAAATAAAGATCCAGCCAACAGTGGCAGGAATGACACGTTGGGATAAAATGCTGCCATGGCGATATCGAGCGTATCGGTGCTGGTACTGGACGGTCTAGCGATTTTCGAGTTCGGCGTGATCTGCGAGGTCTTCGGCATCGACCGCTCCGCCGACGGCGTGCCGAACTTCGACTTCAAGGTGTGCGGTCCGGAGGCCGGTAAGCCCATCCGCACCTCGGTGGGCGCCACCCTGACCCCGGATCACGGCCTCGACGATCTGCTGGGCGCCGACCTGGTGGCCATCCCCGCCATCAGTGGTTCGGACTATCTGCCCGAGGCGCTGGCGGCGGTGCGCAAGGCCATCGAGACGGGCTCGACGGTGCTGACCGTCTGCTCGGGCGCGTTCCTGGTCGGCGCGGCCGGCCTGCTCGACGGCCGCCCGTGCACCACCCACTGGATGCACGCCGACGACCTGGCCGCCGCCAACCCCACCGCCCGGGTGGACCGCAACGTGCTGTTCGTCGACGACGGGAACCTGATCACCAGCGCCGGCACCGCCGCGGGCATCGACGCCTGCCTGCACCTGGTGCGCCGCGAACTCGGGGCCGAGGTCACCAACAAGATCGCGCGCCGGATGGTCGTCCCACCGCAACGCGACGGCGGCCAACGCCAGTACATCGACCAGCCGATTCCGGCGCGGTACTCCGAAGGCTTTGCCCCGCAACTGGACTGGATGCTGGCCAACCTGGACAAGCCGCACACCGTGGCCTCGCTCGCGGCGCGTGCCAACATGTCGGCACGCACCTTCGCCCGCCGCTTCGTCGACGAGACCGGGCGCACCCCGATGCAGTGGATCACCGATCAGCGGGTGCTCTATGCACGCCGGCTCCTGGAGGAGACCGATCTGGACATCGACCGGGTCGCCGACCGCTGCGGGTTCGGCACCGCGACGCTGCTGCGTCACCACTTCCGCCGGATCATCGGGGTGACCCCATCGGATTACCGGCGCAGGTTCTCCTGCGATGACGCGTGCGAGGAGAGCGCCTAGCCACCCTCGTGGTGGGGTGCTCGGCTTGTCAGGGCGGTCGTCCCTCGCCCCCATCGTCGCCCTCGCCGGCGAGCGCGAACAGCCCGCCCGCGGTCTGCTCCACCAGGCCGTCGGTGAGCAACGAGTCCAGTGCCCGGTCGCGCTGGGCGGTATCGGTGAGCCATACGACGTCGAGCTGGGCGCGGGTCACCGGTGTGGTGCTGGCGCGCAACACGTCGAGCAGCCTGCCGCGCACCTGCCGATCGGTCCCGGCGTAGGCCTGCGTCTTCCGGGCCGGTGTCGTCGCCGCCGGGTGACCGGCCGAGCGCCAGCGGCAGGCGCGCAGTGGGCACACCCCGCACTTCGGCGCGCGGGCCGTGCAGACGATCGCGCCGAGTTCCATCAGGGCGGCCGAAAAGCGCGGCGCGGCAGCACCTTCCGGAAGCAGCGCAGCGACCTCGGCGAGGTCACCGGCGCGGGCCGGGGTCTCGGCCACACCGTGGATCACCCGGGCCACCACCCGCCGTACGTTGGTGTCGACCACCGGGACGCGCTGACGGTAGGCGAAGCAGGCGATGGCCCGTGCGGTGTAGGCGCCCACCCCCGGCAGGCCGAGCAGCGTCTCGACGTCGGCCGGCACCACATCACCGTGCTCGGCGGCGACGACGGCCGCGCACTCGTGCAACCGCTTGGCCCGGCGCGGGTAGCCGAGCTTGCCCCAGGCCCGCAGCACATCGGCCGCCGAGGCGGCCGCGGTCGCCGACGGCGTCGGCCACCGTGCGATCCAGTCCAGCCAGATCGGTGCGACGCGGCTGACCGGCGTCTGCTGCAGCATGAACTCGCTGACCAGGATCTGCCAGGCCGTCACACCCGGCCGGCGCCATGGCAGATCGCGCTCGGCGACGTCGAACCAGGCCAACAGCTCGGCCGGGTCGATGCCGTATTCGGACTGGGGCATACTTCTGGTCATGCCGAACTCGAATCCGATCTCCGCATGGAAGGCACTCCGCGAGGGTAACGAGCGCTTCGTCGCGGGCCGGCCCGAGCATCCCAGCCAGGGCATCGAGGACCGGGCCCGGCTGACCGAGGCGCAGAAGCCGACCGCGGTGCTGTTCGGTTGCGGCGACAGTCGCGTCGCGGCCGAGCTGATCTTCGACCAGGGCCTCGGCGACATGTTCGTCGTCCGCACCGCCGGCCACGTCATCGACTCCGCCGTGCTCGGGTCCATCGAATACGCCGTCGGCGTGCTCAACGTCCCGCTGATCGCCATCCTCGGCCATGACAGCTGCGGCGCGGTGAAGGCCACCCTGAACGCGCTGGACGCCGGCGAGATCCCGGGCGGCTACATCCGCGACATCGTCGAGCGGGTGATGCCGTCCATCCTGGCCGGCCGTCGCGACGGCCTGAGCCGGGTCGACGAATTCGAGGCGCGCCACGTCGAGGAGACCGCCTCGCAGTTGCTGGCCCGGTCCACCGTCATCGCCGACCGGGTCCGCTCGGGTGACCTGGCGATCGTCGGACTGACCTACCACCTGGCCGACGGCCGGGTACAGCTGCGCAACCACCTCGGTGACATCGGCGAGGTCTGAACCCGCTCGCGGGTCACGAAATGATCTGAGCAAGGTCACAGAAGACACGCCGGTCCGCCTCGGACGACCTGACCTGACCGCGGCTTACCGTTGAGGTCGTGCTAGACACCGAACCGCACCGCCCGCTGCCACCGGAGATCTACCGGCGACGCAGAGCGCTGGCAATCGGGGTCGCGGTCGTGGTCATCGCACTCGTCGCCGGCATCGTCGCCATCGTCGTGTCCATGACCGGCGGATCCGAACCCACCGCCAACGAGCAGTCCGCCGATCCGGCCCCCTCGGCCGCCGCGCCCACCCCGTTGCCGGGGGAGGAGCCGGGCGTCAAGACGCCGGTGGTCCCGCCCGCCCAGGCCGCCCCGCCGCCGACGCCGACGCCGACGACCGCGGTGGTCCCGCCCCCGGTGCTGCAGGCCGGTGAGGACTGCCCCGACTCCACGCTGGCGGTCAAGGGCATCACCAGCGCCCCCGACTACGTGATGGGCGACCAGCCGAAGTTCACGATGGTGGTCACCAACATCGGCCTGGTGTCCTGCAAGCGCGACGTCGGTGCCGCCGTGTTGGCCGCTTACGTGTACTCGCTCGACAACAACCGGCTGTGGTCGAACCTGGACTGCGCGCCGTCCAACGAGACGCTGGTCAAGGAGTTCGCCCCGGGTGAGCAGGTCACCACCGAGGTCACCTGGACCGGTATGGGTTCTGCCCCGAACTGCCCGCTGCCGCGTGAACCCATCGGCCCCGGCACCTACAACCTGGTGGTGCAGCTGGGCAATCTGCGCTCGGCGACGGTGCCCTTCATCCTGGCCGAGGCGGCCCCGCCGGGTGCACCTGCGCCGCCGGCGGACGCACTGCCGCACGACGGCACCGGGCAGCCCCCGGGCAACTGAGTCAGGCCAGCTGGTCGGCGATCGTCGACTCGGCCAGCTGGGACAGGCCCTCGCGGATGTGGCGCGCCCACATCGAACCGATGCCGTCCACCGACTGCAGGTCGGTCGCGCTGGCGGCCAATACACCCTGCAGTGAGCCGAACGAGCGCACCAGCAGGTCCACGTGGGCGAACTGCAACCGCGGAATACCGGCCATCGCCCGGTAACCGCGCGAGCTCATCGCCGAATCCTGCGCCTCCAACGTGGTCGGATAGCCGAAAACCCGTGCCAGCGCGGTGAAGTCGAGCAGCTCATTGTCCGAGAGCGCATCCAGCTCCTCCAGCGTCGCGCTCACCTGCGCAGCACTCGGCGGGTCCGGGTTGGCGTGGTAGTCGCGCACGATCAGCTCACGGGCGGTGTCGTTGTCACCGACGAGCTCCTCCAACTGCAGCTTGAGCTGCCGGCCATCGGTGCCCAGTTCGACGACGTCGGCGTCGATCTCCAGGCTGATCCGGCGCACCATCTCCAGGCGCTGCGCCACCGTCATGACATCGCGCAGCGTCACGAAATCCTCGATCTCGGCAGTCGACAGCTGCCGGTTGACCTCGTCGAGGCGGGATTTGTACCGCTCCAGGGTGGCCACCGTCTGATTGGCCCGCGACAGGATGGTCGGGGTGTCCGGCACGACGTGGCGTTCCCCGGCGGCATACACCGTGACGATGCTCATCGAGTGGCTCACCGAGATCACCGGGAAGCCGGTCTGCACCGCGGTGCGCTCGGCCGAGCGGTGCCGGGTGCCCGACTCATCGGTGGGGATCGAGGCGTCCGGCACGAGCTGCACATTGGCCCGCAAGATCCGGGTGCCGTCGGTGGAGAGCACCACCGCGCCGTCCATCTTGGACAGCTCACGCAACCGCGTCGGCGCGTACAGCACGTCGAGGGAGAAGCCGCCGTCGCAGATGGCCTCGACGCTGTCGTCGTAGCCCAACACGATCAGGGCGCCGGTGCGACCGCGCAGGATGCGTTCCAGTCCGTCCCGCAGGTCGGTGCCCGGTGCCAGCCGGCCCAGCGTCTCACGCATGGTCGGACGGGCCAGATGCACCACACTCCGGTTGCCTCTGGACTTCACCGCCATGGCGCCTCCTTGGATCGGGGGCCATTGTCGTCGATCGAGCGCAGCCGCCGCAACGCAGTCCTGATGTCATCGGCGACCGTCATCGTCAGCCCGGCAGGCACATCCTTCACACCGGGAGGCACCACGGCGTGGGTGAAGCCCAGCCGGGCGGCCTCGGCGAGCCGGCGGTCCATCCCGTTGACCCGGCGCAGATCGCCGGCCAACCCCACCTCGCCGATGGCGATCGCGGTGGCCGGCATCGCGATATCGGTATATGCCGACGCGATGGCCACCGCCACCGCCAGATCCGACGACGGATCGGTCAGCCGCATGCCCCCGACCGTGGAGACGTAGATGTCGTGCTGGCCCAGGGGCAGTTGGACGCGTTTCTCCAGCACGGCGGTGATCATGGCGGCCCGGGCGGAGTCGATACCGCTGACCGCGCGCCGCGGGCTCCCGGTCTTCTCGGCGCCGATGAGCGCCTGCACCTCTCCGAGCAGTGGCCGCTTACCGTCCAGGGTCACCGTCACCGCGGTGCCCGACACCGGCGCGGGCCGCTGATCCCGGAACAACCCGGACGGGTCGGCTATGCACTCGATCCCGTCGTCGTGCATCAGGAAACAGCCGACCTCATCGGCCGCGCCGAACCGGTTCTTCACACCGCGCACCATCCGCAGCGCCGAATTGCGATCACCCTCGAAGTGCAGCACCACGTCGACGAGATGCTCCAGGGAACGGGGGCCGGCGATGGCGCCGTCCTTGGTGACGTGCCCGACCAGCAGCAGCGCGACACCATCGGATCCGGCCGCCTTGGCGTACGAGGTGAGCGCGGTGGTCACCGCGCGGACCTGGGTGACACCACCGGTGACCCCGTCGGCCTCCGCGCTCGACATCGTCTGTACCGAGTCGACGACGACCAGGGTGGGCCGGACGGCCTCGATGTGCCCCAGCGCGGTCTGCAGATCCGACTCGGCGGCCAGGTACATCTCGTCGTGGGTGCATCCGGTGCGCTCGGCGCGCAACCGGATCTGTCCGGCCGATTCCTCGCCGGACAGGTAGAGCGCACGGCGGCCGGTGGCGGCCCAGCGGTGGGCCACCTCGAGCAGCAGGGTGGATTTCCCGACGCCGGGATCGCCGGCCAGCAGGCATACCGAACCGGGCACCAGGCCGCCGCCGAGCACCCGGTCCAACTCGGAGACCCCGGTGGGCAGATGCCGGGTGATGCCGGGGTCGATCGTGGTGATCGGGACGGCGGGGGAGGAGGGCGCGACGGCGCGACGGCCGGAGTTCCCGTTCAGCGAGGAAAGCGCGGCGACTTCGTTGACGGTGCCCCAGGTGCCGCAGTCAGAGCAGCGGCCCACCCATTTCGGCGTGACGTGATTGCATTCCGAACACCGGTACTGCGAACGTACTTTCGAAGCCACGTGACGACGGTAGCCGTCACACCCGACAGAACGTCAGATTCAGTGACCCTCGCCGTGTCCGCCGACGGGGCCCATGCCCTCGTTGGGCTCACCGTCGCGGCGAGCGACCTCGCCCGCCGAGATCGGCACCGCGAACGTGGTGGCGCCGGCGTTCTCGAAGGTGAAGGTGAAGTCGTAGGTGAGCCCGTTGGTGATCGGCTGGGTCAGGGCGACCTGGGCCTGCACCTCGTCGGCCCGCTCCACCACGGCCAGCTCCATCGGGTCATCGGGGGTGCCGACCTTCAGGACGCCGTTGGCCGGGACGGTGGTGTCACCGTCGAGGGTCACGGTGCCGACATCGGAGGTCACCGACAGCAGCCGGTCGGGGGCGTCGGCGGAGTTGTTGGCGGCCACGAAGATCAGTTCCACGTCGGTGCCGGGGCGGACGTAGTCGGTGGTCTGCGGGGCTCGCAGGAACACGTTGCGCAACGCGATGTCGCCGACATTGTCGACGGTGCCGTTGACGGCGGGCTGCTGGTTGGCGCTCTGCGAGATCTGGCCGGCGCCGCAGCCGGTCAGCGCGATGCCGGCGATCAGGGCGCCGGCGGCCAGGCGGGACGCGCGCACGTTGGAGCGGTTCACTGCGACCACTGGAGCCTCCTGCTAACCGGACGGATTCGACTATGCACTGTAGTAGGTCGTCTTTGCGGGCGGTAGCCGAGGGCGGCCCACGGTGGTGGCGGAGTCCCTGGACAGCAGTCCAGTTGCATGTATCTCGCGCCGTGTCAACCCCTAGTCTTCAGCTGCGGTGCCCCTGACCTGCATTGTTGATCCCCGCCCGGTGGAGGCCCGTGATAAGATCGACTGGTGAAAGGGGCTCGAAACTGATGATTTTCAAGGTCGGAGACACCGTCGTCTATCCACACCACGGTGCTGCGTTGATCGAGGCTATCGAAACCCGCACCATCAAGGGTGAGCAGAAGGAATACCTCGTCCTGAAGGTTTCGCAGGGGGATCTGACGGTTCGCGTTCCCGCTGACAACGCGGAGTACGTCGGCGTGCGTGACGTCGTCGGTCAGGAGGGCCTCGACAAGGTTTTCCAGGTGCTGCGCGCGCCGCACACCGAGGAGCCGACCAACTGGTCGCGGCGGTACAAGGCGAATCTGGAGAAGCTGGCTTCCGGTGACGTGAACAAGGTCGCCGAGGTGGTTCGCGACCTGTGGCGTCGTGATCAGGAGCGTGGGCTCTCCGCGGGGGAGAAGCGGATGCTGGCGAAGGCTCGTCAGATCCTGGTCGGCGAGCTCGCACTCGCCGAGAACACCGATGACGAGAAGGCGACGATCATCCTCGACGAGGCGTTGGCCGCCGCGTCCTAGTGACGGATCTGCGCGTCGGTCTGGGTACCGACGTTCATCCCATCGAAGCAGGGCGACCGTGTTGGTTGCTGTGCCTGTTGTTTGCCGATGCCGACGGCTGCGCCGGTCATTCCGACGGTGATGTCGCTGCGCACGCTCTGTGCGACGCGCTGTTGAGCGCCGCCGGCCTCGGTGACCTCGGTGCCGTTTTCGGCACCGATCAGCCCCGGTGGCGCGGGGTCAGCGGTGCCGACATGGTGCGCCATGTCCGCACCCTGCTCGACGCCGAGGGTTTCCGGGTGGCCAATGCCGCCGTCCAGGTGATCGGCAACCGGCCCAAGGTGGGCCCGCGCCGCGTGGAGGCACAGACGCTGCTCTCCGAACTGGTCGGCGCGCCGGTGTCGGTCTCGGCGACCACCACCGACGGCCTCGGACTCACCGGCCGTGGCGAGGGCCTGGCGGCGATCGCCACAGCCCTTGTGGTCAGATAACGCTCGACAGGCCGGGTAAGCTGGCCCGTCGTGAGCGAAGCGAACGGTTGGCCGCGGTGACTGGTCTGCGGCTGTACGACACCCTCACCGGTGGCGTCCGTGATTTCGTGCCACGGCGCCCCGGCCATGTGTCGATCTACCTGTGCGGAGCCACAGTTCAGGGTCTGCCCCATATCGGCCACGTGCGCAGCGGGGTGGCCTTCGATGTGCTGCGTCGGTGGCTGACCGCCAAGGGGCTGGACGTCGCGTTCATCCGCAATGTCACCGATATCGACGACAAGATCCTCAACAAGGCCGCCGATGCCGGCCGGCCGTGGTGGGAGTGGGCGGCCACCTACGAGCGCGCTTTCACCGCCGCCTACGAGGCGCTCGGGGTGCTGCCCCCGTCGGCCGAACCGCGTGCGACCGGGCACATCACCCAGATGGTCGAACTCATCGAACGGCTCATCGAGCGCGGGCACGCCTACACCGGCGACGGCGACGTGTATTTCGACGTGCTGAGCCTGCCCGACTACGGCAAGCTCTCCGGACACCGCATCGACGATGTGCACCAGGGCGAGGGTGCGGCCACCGGCAAGCGTGATCCGCGCGATTTCACGCTGTGGAAGAGCGCGAAGCCAGGCGAGCCCTCCTGGCCGACGCCGTGGGGACCGGGCCGGCCGGGTTGGCACACCGAGTGCGTGGCCATGTGCCAGGAGTACCTGGGGGCCGAGTTCGACATCCACGCCGGCGGGATGGATCTGGTGTTCCCGCACCACGAGAACGAGATCGCCCAGGCCGAGGCCGCCGGTGACGGGTTCGCCAGGTACTGGCTGCACAACGGCTGGGTGACCATGGGCGGCGAGAAGATGAGCAAGTCGCTGGGCAATGTGCTCGCGATTCCTGCTGTGCTGCAACGTGTCCGGGCCGCCGAGCTGCGCTACTACCTGGGTAGTGCGCACTACCGGTCGATGCTGGAGTTCTCCGAGAACGCGCTCGGCGACGCCGCCAAGGCCTACACCGGCATCGAGGACTTCCTGCACCGGGTGCGTAACCGGGTCGGCGCCATCGAGCCGGGCACCTGGACCGAGAAGTTCGGGGCAGCCCTCGACGACGATCTGTCCGTGCCGATCGCGCTGGCCGAGGTGCACACCGCGCGCGCCGAGGGCAACCGGGCGCTGGACTCCGGTGACCACGAGGGCGCGATGGCTGCCGCACAATCGATCCGGGCCATGATGGCGATCCTCGGCTGCGACCCGCTCGACGAACGGTGGGAGACCCGCGATGAGACCTCGGCCGCTCTGGCCGCGGTCGACGTGCTGGTGCACTGGGCGCTGGCCGGCCGCGCCGAGGCACGGGAAAAGCGGGACTGGGCCGCCGCCGACGCCATCCGGGATCGGCTGAAAGAGGCCGGTATCGAGGTCACCGACACCGCCGACGGGCCGCAGTGGTCGCTGACCGATGGCGATGGCGCAGGCGAAGCGACGGGAAAGAGTAACTGATGGCGGGCAATTCACAGCGTCGCGGTGCGGTTCGCAAGGAGGGCACCAAGAAGGGCCCGACCGTCGGCTCCGGCGGCGTGCGCAGGCGCGGTCTGGAAGGCAAGAAGGCGACCCCGGCGGCCAAGGACCGGCCGCACCATCCGGCCGCCAAGAAGGCCGCCAAGGCCGCTCGCGCGGCCCAGGGCCGGCACCGCAAGACCGACGAGACCGAGGTCGTCCTGGGCCGCAACCCGGTGGTCGAATGCCTGCGGGCCGGGGTGCCCGCCACCGCGCTGTACGTGATGCTCGGCGTCGACGCCGATGATCGGATCACCGAATCCGTCCAGCGCGCAGCCGATTCCGGGATCGCAATCCTCGAGGTGCAGAAGCACGACCTGGACCGGATGTCGAGCAACGGACTGCACCAGGGCCTCGCCCTGCAGGTGCCGCCCTACGTCTACACCCATCCCGACGACCTGCTGAAGTCCGCGCAACGGGACAGCCAGCCCGCACTGCTGGTGGCCCTGGACAACATCTCCGATCCCCGCAACCTGGGCGCCATCGTCCGGTCGGTGGCAGCCTTCGGCGGTCACGGCGTGGTGATCCCGCAGCGCCGGTCGGCCTCGGTGTCGGCGGTCGCATGGCGCACCAGTGCCGGTGCGGCGGCCCGGCTTCCGGTGTCGCGGGCAACCAACCTCAACCGCACCCTCAAGAGCTGGGCCGACGCCGGCCTGCAGGTCGTCGGGCTGGATGCCGAGGGCGACACCACCCTGGACGAACTGGACGCCGCCGGCCCGACCGTGGTGGTGGTCGGCTCGGAGGGCAAGGGTCTGTCGCGGTTGGTGCGCGAGAACTGCGATGCCATCGTCTCGATCCCGATGGCCGGGCCCACCGAATCGCTGAACGCATCGGTGGCCGCCGGTGTCGTGCTCGCCGAGATCGCCCGGCAGCGCCGGGGTTAGAGTCCGAAGAGCTGGATCCAGCTCCACAGCCCGAGCACGGCGGCGACCAGCACCGCGGGCGTGGTGATCAGCCCGATCCGGCTGAACTCGCCGAATCCGGCACTCATGTCGCGGCGTACCACGCTGCGCCACAACAGGTTCGCCAGCGAACCGACATAGCTGAGGTTGGGGCCGACGTTCACCCCGATCAGCACCGCCAGCACCGCGGCCGGCCCGATCGGCGCCGCCAGCGGCAGCATGACCAGCACCGCGGGCAGGTTGTTGACGAGGTTGGACAGCACGGCGGCCACCGCCGCGATGGCCAGCAGCGCCACCAGCCCCTCGTTGTCGGGTATGACGCGGTGCATCGCCGATTCGAGCCCGTTGTGCATCACCGCGGCGACCACCACCCCCAGGCACAGCACGAACGCCAGGAACGGGATGTCCAGAGCCACCGCGATCTTGCGCACGGTGGTGCGGTGGGTCAGCAGGGCACGCACACCGAGCACCACCGCACCGGCCAGCGCCGCCCAGGCCGGGGACCACCCCACCAGCGAGGTCACCGCGAAGCCGATGAGCGTCAACGCGACCACGATCAACGCGAACAGCGGTATCTCGATGGGCTCTTCGGGTGCGTCGTGCTGCGGCGCGATTGCGAGATCCTTGGCGAAAACCCAGCGCAGGAGCAGGAATTCGACGAGTACCGCCGCGATCCACGGCAACGTCATCGCCGCGGCGAAATGCAGAAACGTCAGCCCGGCCGCACTGAACGCCAGCAGATTGGTCAGGTTGGAGACCGGCAGCAGCAGCGATGCGCTGTTGGCCAGGTGCGCGGTGGCGTAGGCGTGCGGGCGTGCCGGGACCGTCAGGGCCCGCGCCGTGGCGAGCACCACCGGTGTCAGCAACACCACCGTCGCGTCCAGACTCAGGATGGCCGTCACCGCGGCCGCGATGCCGAATACCGAGAGCAGCAGCCGATTCTGGCCGCCGGCCGTCGCCCGTGCCATCATCACCCCGGCGGCGTGGAAGAGCCCGACGTCATCGCACAGCCGGGCCAGTACCAGGACGGCAGCCAGGAATCCGACCACCGGGGCCAGTTCGGACACCTCATCCAGCGACTGCTGCCAGGAGACCGCGCCCGCTGCGATGACCAGACCGGCGGCGGCCAGCGCCACCACCGCCTGCCACCGTGGCGCCGACAGCGCGCACCCGAGCACCGCCGCGAGGGCGGTGACGGAAAGGATCAGCTCCATGGGTCTGCGGGTTGCCACAGCGTCGGCAGATGCAGTGCCACACCGTCGTCGGCGGCCAGCCGGCTGAGCACACGCATCGAGACGTCCAGATCGTCACCGGCATAGGGCAGGGCGCGCAGTGGGCGGTCCAACGGCCGGAAGAAGTCGTCCCAGTGGATCAACACCACGCGCCGGGCGCCGACCGTGCGTACCGTCTCGTCCCAGTAGTCGGTCAGATAGCGCTCGGGCTGCAGGCCCAGTTGGCCGACGCCCAGATACACCACATCGGCACGGTGGCCGGTCAGTGCGCCCGGGACGAAACCGGCGCTGCCCACCACGAGCAGCGTGCGCCCGGTCGGGCGGTGGTTGATCAGGGTCGACCAGGCCTCACCGCAGCGGTACGCCGAGGCCCGCACCGGCGGGGTGACCGGGGCCTCGATCCGGCCGGGGAAGCGGTCGGGCGGACAGTGGTCCCCGATCACCAGGGTGATGTCGAATGCCCCGGCCCGCACCGGCTCGCCGGGGGTTACCACGACGACCCGGTCCGCGGGGAGCCGGTGGCCGATATGGGCGGCCGAGATGCCGCCGATCAGCCGGGCACCGGTGCGCTCGGCCACCACGGCCGAATCCATCGCGTGGTCGAAGTGGGTGTGCACCGGCAGCACCGCGTCCAGCTGCCGCACCCCGAGCCGGCCGAGGCAACCGTCGATGCGCGGTTCCGATGGGGCGATCCTGCCCAGCCCGACCTGCAGCAGCGACGGACGGCTGAAGAAGCCGTCGGTCAGTACCGCCGAGGCGCCGTCGTCCACCAGCAACGTGGTGACACCGGCCCACGTGACCTTCGGTGCGGCGCCGGGGCCGGCCACCGGCAGGTCGAAGAACTGCCGGTAGTCGTCGATATCGGGCCGGCCGGCTTTGAGGCGCATGGCCAAAGCCTAGAGCGCGGCGGCCTACCGGGTTCCGTAGCGGCGGCGGAACTTCTCCACCTGGCCCGCGGTGTCCAGGTGCCGGTTGGTGCCGGTCCAGAACGGGTGCGAGTCGGCGGTCACGTCGACGACCACCAGCGGATAGGTGTGGCCCTGGTAGTCGACGGTGCGGTCGCTGGTGATGGTCGAGCGGATCAGGAACTGCTTGCCGGTACCGGCGTCCTGGAAGACGACCGGGTGGTAGTCGGGATGGATATCGGGTTTCATTCTTCTCCCTTCACGGTGCGGTGCTCATCGGTGACCGAGACGCCCTCGGGCAGGTCCGCGCAGGGGTCCTCGTGCCAGTCGCCGAACGGGTCGGGCAGGGCGGACCAGCTGTCGGGGTCGGCCATCTCCGCGTCGGTCAGCAGTGCCCGGTTCAGGGCTGCGGTGACGGTCTCCGGTGCAGCGCCACAGAGCAGCGCGGTCAAGGCGATGTGCCGGTCACCGAACCGGTCGTCCCAGCCGGTACCGGCCAGCGCGATGCGCTCGGGGTCGACGTAGGCGCGTTCGTTGTCGGTCATCGCCGCCAGCCAACGTCCGGCGTCGCCGACACCCAGCCCGCCGCCGGCGGATTCGATCCAGACCACCGTGTCGGGCTGGCTGGCCAGCCAGGCGCGGCCCCGCACCCGGACCACCCCGTCGAGCAAGTCGTCGATCGCCAGGTGCAACCGGTCGGGGTGAAAAGGCCTGCGCGCGTTGAACTCCAGCAGCGTGACCTGGCCCGCGGGCTGTAGCGGCGGTTGTCCGGCCAGCAGCGAGTCGTGCGGGTCGTCGCTGAAACCCCGGCGGGCCTGCGGATCCAGCTTGGCCAGCGCGGTCTCCACGTGATCGCACCCCACGGTGATCCGGCTGCGCGGGGCGAGCCGGCGCAGCACCGCCAGCGTGTCGGTCTCGGGTTCGCTGAGCACCAGCACGTCGGCGAAGGCGGCCTGTCCGACGGTCACCTGGGCCACGGTGCGCGAACCGTCCAGATCGTCGTCGCCGAGCGCCTGGGACAACCACGAGGCGGTGTCGACGGCGGTGATCACCGCCGAGATGACGACGTCGCGACTGGCCGGGCCGTCGATGTAGCCTGGGCCGACCGCGACGGAGACCTCGTTGATCGCGGTGCAGATCGGTTCGGGGTCAACCCATTCCATCAGTTCGACGACGATGCGCGCGACGTCCTCGCGGCGATGCAACCGGCGCAACAGGATCAGCAGGTCATTGCGGATGGTGCAGGTGAGGCAACCACCCGCAAGTTCGATCGGCCATTGCGTGATGATCCGTTTGGCCCCGCGCATCTCGGTGACGTTGCGGATCACGACGTGGCCGTCGGTGGCATATCCGACGGCCAGCGTTCCCGATGTCTTGAGCAGCAGATCGACCACGTCGGTCCGTGCGCCCTGTCCGGCAACCAGCAGTACCGGCGTCCGCATGTCATCACACCCTTATTGGTAACGATTGTCATCAACTTCGTCCGTACGCTACCGTGTCGGGGTCCACTTGTCGAAAATCGTTTTCATTAACGACCGTGCATGAGAAGGTAACCGATGTCCAAGACCTGTCAGGTCACCGGTCGCGCACCGGGTTTCGGTAACCGGGTGTCGCACTCGAACCGTCGAACCCGCCGCCGTTGGAATCCCAACATCCAGAACAAGACCTATTATCTCCCGTCGGAAGATCGCCGGATCACGTTGCGGGTCAGCGCAAAAGGCATCAAGGTCATCGACCGCGACGGGATCGAGGCCGTGGTCGGCAGGCTGCGGGCAGCCGGGGAGAAGATCTGATGGCCAAGAGCACCGATATCCGTCCGGTCATCCGGCTCAAATCCACCGCGGGCACCGGCTACACCTATGTCACCCGCAAGAACCGGCGCAACGACCCGGACCGCATCGTGCTGCGCAAGTACGACCCCGTGGTCCGCAAGCATGTCGACTTCCGCGAGGAGCGCTGATGGCCAAGGCATCCAAGATCGTCGCGAACGAACGGCGCAAGCAGACGGTGGCCCGCTACGCCGAGCGCCGGGCGGAATTGAAGGAGATCATCCGGCGCCCGTCCAGCAGCGCCGAACAGCGTGCCGCGGCCCAGGCCGCCCTGCAGCGCCTGCCCCGCGACTTCAGCCCGGTGCGGCTGCGCAACCGGGACTCGGTGGACGGCAGACCGCGAGGGCATCTGCGCAAGTTCGGGCTGTCCCGGGTGAAGGTCCGCGAACTGGCGCACCGCGGCGAACTGCCCGGCGTGCGGAAGGCGAGTTGGTGATGGCGGGCAGTCCGGCCAGAAAGCGCCGACCGGCACCGGTGGAGGTCAAGCGGCCCCGGGTGAACAAGTTCAAGGCCCTCGGTATCACCGATGTCGACTATAAGGACGTCTCGGTGCTGCGGACCTTCATCTCCGACCGCGGCAAGATCCGGTCCCGTCGGGTCACCGGGTTGACCCCGCAGCAGCAGCGCCGGGTCGCGACCGCGATCAAGAACGCCCGAGAGATGGCCCTGCTGCCCTACGGGCCCTAGATCTGCGGGGAAGGCGTTGCCGCCCAGCCGTTCTCCGATACGAAATCCGACAGCGGCCGGCCGTAGGTCCACTGGTCGATCTCCAGTGCGGGCCGGTCGGGGAACTCCGGTACCGGTCCCAGGCACAGGATGGCCACCGGCTCGGCCTCGTCGGGCATGCCGAGCAGGGTGGCCAGCTTGGTCGGTTCGAAGATCGACACCCAGCCCATGCCCAGGCCCTCGGCGCGGGCGGCCAGCCACAGATTCTGGATGGCGCAGGAGACCGACGCCAGATCCATCTGCGGCATGGTGCGCCGGCCGAAGATGTGCCGGCGGCGGCCCTCACCGAGGGCGACGACGAGCAGTTCCGCACAATCCCGGATGCCCTCGACCTTGAGGGTGAGGAACTCGTCACCACGCGCCCCGAGGGCGTCGGCGGTGCGCAGCCGTTCCTGGTCGACCAGCGCGTGCATTGCTTGGCGCAGTGCGTCATCGGTGATCCGGATGAACCGCCACGGCTGCATCAGTCCGACACTGGGCGCGGCGTGCGCGGCCTGCAGCAGCCGGGCCAGCACCTGCGGGTCGATGGTCGCGCCGCGGATGAAGCGACGCATATCGCGACGTTCGGCGATCGCGCGGTAGACGGCCTGGCGCTCGGCGGTGCTGAACGCGTGATCGGTCACACCGGAAGCCTAGGCGATGGCGGTGCGTCGCCTCCGGTCGGAGAGCAGACCGGCCACTGCGGCACCCAGACAGGCCAGCGCGACCGCGCCGGCGAACCAGGGGAACACCGAGGCCAGGTCCCAGCGGGTGGCGGCCCACCCGGCGACCAGCGTCGGGACCGCCATCGCGGTGTAGGCCAACAGGTAGAACGCCGACATGGTCTCGCCCCGGCGGTCGGCGGGCACCACATCGGACAGGTGGCGCAACGAGCCGCCGAAGCCCAGGCCGAAGGTCGCACCCAACAGGACCGCGGCGACGAATACCAGCTCCCAGCGGTGCGTCAACAGCACCGGGATGGTCAGCAGCAGCGACGCGGCCATACCGATATCGCCGATGATGGCCGAGTACTTGGCGGGCAGCCGGGTGGCGGCCAGCTGGGCGAGCGCGGCGGCGAAGGCGGTGGTCCCCACCACGGCACCGCCGAACACCAGATTGTCGATATGGGTCTGCCGGGCCGCCAGCGACGGGTACAGCGACAGCAGCACACCCAGCACCGACCAGGAGGCCATCGCGCCCAACGCGGAGAACCAGAAGTCCGATCGGATCTGTTCGGGCACCGCCGGTTTGGCGATCCGGATGGGACCACTGGCGCGGGCGGTGTGCGGTTCGCGCAGCGCCAGCACGCCGACCCCGACGATCAGGCAGACCACCGCGACGACGGCGTAGGGCGTGCGCAGCGGATGGGGCGCGTACTGGGCCAGCAGCGCAGAGCCCAGGATGGCGATCGTCATACCGATGTTGAAGCTGACACCGCTGAGTTGCCCGGAGCGCACACCGTGATCGGGTTTGAGGTCGAGCAGTGCGGCGGCACCGGCGACCACGATCGACCCGACGGCCGCGCCGTGGATGGTGCGGGCCAGCAGCAACATCGCCATGCTGTCGGCGATGAGGAAGACGCCGAGTCCGACCAGCAGTGCGATCAGCGCGCCGATCAGCACCGGCTTGCGGCCGACGACGTCGGAGATCCGGCCCGACACCAGCACGGCACCGAGTGCCGCGACGGCGTACACCGCGAACACGATGGTGGTGGCCAGCGGCGACAGGTGCCAGTTGGCCTCGTAGATGCCGTACAGCGGGGCCGGGATCCCGGAGACGCCGAGCGCGACACCGCTCAGAATCAGCAGGAGCGGATATGCCCATCGCTGGGTGCTGGCTGCGTGCTCTATCGCGACCATCGTGCTGTCACCTCCGGTCAGCAAGTTTGATGGATATCGAACCCGATCGAGAGTACGCTCGGTTCGACAAATACCAAACCCGGGCCCAGGATGGTTTTATGCCCGATCGTCTCGCCGAAGGTCCCCGGGTGGGGACCGTGCAGCAGGTACTCGGCGCCGTCCACGATCCGGTGCGCCTCGAGGTCGTGCGGCGTCTGTACAACGCCGGCGCGCCGATGCAGTGCGGTGCGCTCTACGACGGCATCAACAAATCCACCGCCACTCACCACTTCAAGATCCTGCGCGAGGCCGGCGTCACCGAACGTCTGGTGATCGACGGTCTGACCTATCAGCGACTGCGCCTCGACGATGTGGAGGCGGCGTTGCCCGGGTTGTTGCACAGCATCGTCAACGGCGCCAATCGCGACGCGCCGGCCGCTCAGAACGCGTAGGTGTTCGCGGGTTCGGGCACCTGCTCGACGCTGTCGATACCGAACTCGGGTACCGCGGTGTGCTGCAGCAGATCGGTCACCGTGCCCCGCACGCGCACCCAGGAACCGTCGGGTAGCGCCGCGGCGGCACCCGCGGCGGGGCCGGTCAGCCGGGCACGGGCCAGTTGGGCGTCGGCGGCACAACACAGGATCACGATGCGCCCCAGATAGATTCGGTCGCCGTCGCGCATGGTGAAACCGGTGACGGTGACCGGCCGGTCCCGCAGGGTCCCCGCCGAATCCTGCGCGATACGGGTCAACAGCGCGGGCAGTGACAGCTCCGGCGCCGCGCCGGCGGGCAATGGCGGGAACGGCCGTCGCGGTGCCTGCGCATCCGACTCGGCGACCGCGGGCCGGGCCGATTGCGGACCCAGTGGCGGTGGAACGACGAAGGCCAGCAGCGCGATCGGGACGACCAGCAACCAGATCACCCCGGAGCCGTGGCGATGGTCGCCGTGATTGTCGCCGTGCTCGCGGGTGCCGCGGCGGATGTCGCCGACGATGGCCACCAGCGCCAGGCCGATGAGCACCACCGCCGAGGCCCACAACCACGGCAGCAGAGCCGGTTTCACATAGCGCATGAAGGCACCGGTGGCAGCGATGATCGCGGTGGACAGCCCGATCAGCAGCAGCAGCGCGTTCTCCGTCTCGCGGCTCATCGAAGCCCCAGTACCAACAGGCCGACTCCGGTGCCGGCCAGCACGGCGACAGCGAAGGTGACCGGCGCGAACCGGATCGCGAAGGCGCGGCCGAACATCCCGGCCTGCATCGCGAACAGCTTGATGTCGATGGCCGGCCCCACAACCAGGAAGACCAGTCGCGGCAGCAATGGCAGCATCGACAGGCTCGCCGCGACGAACGCGTCGGCCTCCGAGCACAGCGCCAGCACCACCGCCAACACCGCCATCATCGCGATACCCAGCACGATCTGTCCCGCGAGGTGCTCATACACCCAGGCCGGCACCAGTACGTGCAGGGCCGCCGCCGCGGCCGCTCCGAATACCAGGAAGGAGGCGGCCTGCAGGAAATCGTGCCGGGCGGCCTCGGTGAAGACGGTGAAGCGCGAACCCGTGCCGTGCACCGGTTGCGGTAGCCGCCGGGTGATCCAGTCCGCCTTGCCGAACCGGGCCCAGAGGAACCCCATGGTCAGCGCCGTGAGTAGCGAGGCCGCGCAGCGCGCGAGCACCATCAGCGGCTCACCGGGGAAGGCCACCGCGGTGGCGATCAGCACCACCGGGTTGATGGCCGGTGCCGCCAGCATGAAGGTCAGTGCCGCGGCTCCGACCGCGCCGTCGCCGAAGAGGCGGCGGGCCACCGGGACCGATCCGCATTCACAGCCGGGCAGCGCTGCGCCGCCGACCCCGGCGGCCAGGATCGCCGCGGCCGGGCGCCGAGGGAGCCAGCGCGCCAGCCGGTCCGGCGTGACGAAGGCCGCGACCGCGCCGCTGATCAGCACCCCCAACGCGAGAAAGGGTATGGCCTGGACGAATATGCCGCAGAAAACCGTTGCCGCGGTGGCGATCTCGTCATGATCAGCGACGAAGTCACGTGCTGTGGTGCCCACCAGGGCGAGTCCGAGGATGACCACGACCAGGATCGGCATCGAACCGATCCGGCGACTCACATCGGTCTCGGCCGTCACGGTCATCGATTGTGCCAGCAGTAAGCCGTGTAACGAACGGATGACGAGGCTAGGGTGGGGTGATGGTGTTGCATGCGTTCCTTGCCAAGGCGGCCTCCACGGTCGTCACCGGCGCCGTCGGCGCCGCGGCCTACCAGGGCGTCAAAAAGGTTGTGGCCAAAGCGCCGATCCGGGAAGCCTCGGTCACCGCGACCAGCTGGGCGCTGCGCGGGGTGCGCAAGGCCGAGGAGGGCGCCGAGTCGGCGCGACTGACCGTGGCCGATGTCGTCGCCGAGGCCCGCGAACGCATCGGTGAGGAAGTACCGCCGCCGGCCGTCACGGACCACACCCACGACCACGATCACTGATCGCCGTGGTGGCGCTCACCGTCCTGTCGGACGCCGGTGGCCGGATCAGATTGCAGGCGCCCTGGTTCCGCAACGACTCGTCGCGCGCGGTGGCCATCGAGGACGCCGTGGAACAGGTGTCCGGGGTCCGGGCCGTGCACGCCTACCCGCGCACCGCGTCCATCGTCGTCTGGTACTCGCCGACACGCTGTGACAAGGACGCGGTGTTCGGCGCCATCGAGGACGCCGCGCAGGTGTCCAGGGATCTGGTGCCGGCGCGGTCGCCACGCTCGGCCGATGTCACCAACGCCGATGTGCTGCGGATGGCCGTCGGAGGCGCGGCACTGGTGCTGCTCGGGATCCGCCGCTATGTGTTCGCCCGCCCGCCGTTGCTGGGTCCGACCAGTCGGGTCGCGGCCACGGGCGTCACCATCTTCACCGGCTACCCGTTCCTGCGCGGTGCGCTGCGTACCCTGCGGGGCGGACGCTCGGCGGGCACCGACGTACTGGTCAGCGCGGCGACGATCGCCAGTCTGGTGCTGCGCGAGAACGTGGTGGCGCTGACGGTGTTGTGGCTGTTGAACATCGGTGAGTACCTGCAGGACCTGACGCTGCGCCGAACCCGGCGCGCCATCGCCAGATTGCTGCAGGGCAATCAGGACACCGCCTGGGTCCGGTTGTCCGACGGTACCGAGGTCGAGTTGGCCACCGCCGAACTGCGCGTCGGTGACGAGGTGGTGGTACATGATCAGGTGGCCCTACCGGTCGACGGCGTGGTCGTCGACGGTGAGGCCATCATCGACCAGTCGGCGATCACCGGGGAGAACCTGCCGGTGGCGGTGACGGCCGACGCACGCGTCTTCGCCGGATCGGTGGTCGTGCGCGGGCGGCTGGTGGTGCGGGCCGAGGCGGTGGGCAGCGAGACGACGATCGGTCGGATCATCTCCCGGGTCGAGGAGGCCCAGCAGCACCGAGCGCCCATCCAGACTGTGGGGGAGAGCTTCTCGCGACGCTTCGTACCGGCATCGTTCCTGCTGTCCGCGCTCACCCTGGTCGTCACCAGGGACGTGCGCCGGGCCATGACGATGCTGCTGGTGGCCTGCCCGTGTGCGGTGGGGCTGTCCACCCCGACGGCCATCAGCGCGGCGATCGGCAATGGTGCGCGCCGGGGCATCCTGATCAAGGGTGGCTCGCACCTGGAGGAGGCCGGCCGCGTCGACGCGGTGGTGTTCGACAAGACCGGAACCCTGACCGTCGGACGGCCGGTGGTCACCAACCTGGTTGCCTTTCACAAGGATTGGGAGCCCGAGCAGGTGCTCGCGTATGCGGCGAGTTCGGAGATCCACTCCCGCCACCCGTTGGCCGAGGCGGTGATCCGGTCCACCCAGGAGCGCCATATCGAGATCCCGCCGCACGAGGAGTGCGAGGTGCTCGTCGGGCTCGGCATGCGGACCTGGGCCGACGGGCGCACCCTGCTGCTGGGCAGCCCGTCGCTGCTCGAGCGGGAGAAGGTGCGGGTCACCAAGAAGGCCACCGATTGGGTGCAGAAGCTGCGCAGGCAGTCCGAGACGCCGCTGCTGCTCGCGGTGGACGGCAAGCTGGTCGGCCTGATCAGCCTGCGTGACGAGATCCGCCCGGAGTCCGCGGCGGTGCTGCAGCGGTTGCGCGCCAACGGTGTACGCCGCATCGTCATGTTGACCGGTGACCACCCGGAGACCGCGGCCGTGGTGGCCGAGCAGCTCGGTATCGCGGAATGGCAGGCCGAGGTGCTGCCCGAGGACAAGCTGGCCGTGGTACGCCGGCTGCGCGAGGAAGGGCACACCGTGGCCATGGTCGGCGACGGTGTCAACGACGCACCGGCGCTGGCCGAGGCCGATATCGGCATCGCCATGGGACTCGGCGGTACCGATGTCGCGGTCGAGACCGCCGACGTGGCGCTGGCCAGTGACGATCTGCACCGGCTGCTCGACGTCCGGGATCTCGGTGGCCGCGCGGTCGAGGTGATCCGGCAGAACTACGCGATGTCGATCGCGGTGAATGCGCTGGGGCTGTTGATCGGCGCCGGCGGAGCACTGTCGCCGGTGCTGGCCGCGGTGCTGCACAACGCATCCTCGGTGGCGGTGGTGGCCAACAGTTCCCGGTTGATCCGCTACGAGCTGGAGCGTGAGGCGGCTAGCTGAACGGTGCCGGCCGCACACCCGCGCCGACGAGCCGGTCCCGTACCGCGCTGGCGATCCGCACCGCGCCCGGCGAATCGCCATGCACACACACCGATTCGGCGCTGATCGCGATGTCGGTGCCGTCGGCCGCCGTGACCCGGCCCGCGGTGATCATCGTCAGCACCCGCGCGGCGATCTCGGCGGGATCGTGCAGTACCGCGCCCGGCTCGCGGCGCGAGACCAACTGCCCGTCCGGTCGGTAGGCGCGGTCGGCGAAAGCCTCGGCGACCGTGCGCAATCCGTGGCCGCGAGCTTGCTCGAAGAACACCGATCCGGCCAGACCGAGCACCGGCAACGCCGGGTTCACCGCGTGTACCGCCGCGGCCACCGCGCGGGCCTGGGGCTCATGTGTGACGATCGTGTTGTACAGCGCACCATGGGGTTTGACATAGCTGACCGCGGTACCGGCGGCGGCGGCCAGTGCGGACAGCGCCCCGATCTGATAGATGACCTCGGCGGTCAACTCGGCCGGATCCACGTCGATGAAGCGCCGTCCGAATCCGGCCAGGTCCCGGTAACTCACCTGTGCGCCGATCCGGACCCCGCGCCCGGCCGCCGCCCGGCACACCCGGAGCAGTCCGGCCGGGTCGCCGGCGTGGAAGCCGCACGCCACATTCGCCGAGGTGACGATGTCGAGCATCGCCTCGTCATCGCCGAGTGTCCACACCCCGAAACCCTCGCCGAGGTCGGCGTTGAGATCGACCGACACCGGGGGCATGCCGGTCAGCCTAGTGCGCGCCCCTGCCCGGCGAGGTCCAGACGGCCATCGGCGGCGGCGATGACGGCGGCATCGTGGGTGGCCGCAACCACCGTGGTGCCGTCGGCGACCAGGCGCCGCAGGTGCTCGATCACCAGCGCGGCCGACGCGCTGTCCAGACCGGTGGTGGGTTCGTCGAGCAGGATCAGCGGCGCCTCCTGGGCGAATGTCTGGGCCAGCAGCACGCGCTGGCGCTGACCGCCGGACAGTTCGCCGAGTGTGCGCCGGCGCAGATCGGCGAGACCGAGTTCGGCCAGCCAGTGCTCGACGATCGCCCGGTCGGCGGCCCTCGGTCGGCGCAGCAGGCCCAGATGTCGCCACCGGCCCATCATCACGGCCTCGGCGACCGTGATCGGGAACGAGTCGGTGACCGCGCTGCGCTGCACGGCGAAGGCGATGTTGTCACTGTCCACCCGGACGGTGCCGGCATCGGGCTGCTCGATGCCGGCCAGCAGGCCCAGCAGGGTTGATTTGCCGCAACCGTTGGGGCCGACCACGGCGGTCACCGCCGTGCTCGGGATGGACAGATCGAGCCCACGGAACACCGCCGTGCCGGCGTAGCTGAAGTCCAGTCCGGTCACGTCGATGGTGGTGGTGACGGGGGTCGCCTTATTGAAAATGACATTCATTACTGCTAAGAGTGTACGGCATGACGCACTGGCTCACCGACCCGTTCCAGGCCGACATGGTGCTGCGAGCGCTGACGGCCGGTGTGATCGCCGCGTGCCTGTGCTCACTGGTCGGCTGCTGGGTGTTGTTGCGCCGCAGCGTGTTCCTGGGTGAGGCGATGACTCACGGCATGCTGCCCGGAGTCGCCATCGCCGCATTGCTGGGCGTCAGCCTGATGATCGGTGGTCTGGTCGCCGCCCTGGTCATGGCCTTCGGTGTCGCCGCGATCGGCCGTTCCGCCAAACTGTCCTCCGATACCAGCATCGGGCTGCTGCTGGTCGGCATGCTCGCACTCGGCGTCATCGTGGTCTCGCGGTCGCAGAGCTTCGCCGTCGACCTGACCGGATTCCTCTTCGGTGACGTCTTCGCCGTCCGCACAGCCGATCTCGTGGTCCTGGCCGGCGCACTGGTGGTGACGTTGTGTGCCGTCATCGCCGGGCACCGCGCGTTCGTCGCGGTCACCTTCGACCCGCGCAAGGCAGCCACCCTGGGCCTGCGCCCGCACCTGGCGATCTCGGCGCTGACCGTGCTGATGGCGGTGGCCATGGTGGCCTCCTTCCACGTCGTGGGCACACTGCTGGTGCTCGGACTGCTCGTCGCCCCACCGGCCGCGGCGCTGATGTGGGCGCGTTCCATCCCCCGGGTGATGCTGCTGTCCGCCCTCATCGGCAGTGCCGCTGTCTATCTGGGTCTGCTGATCTCGTGGCACGCCGGCACCGCCGGGGGAGCCACCATCGCCGGTGTTGCGGTGCTGCTGTTCTTCGGATCCGCGCTGCTGGCGGCCCTGCGTAGCCGGTGGGCCAAGGTGGGCGTCGCCGCGGCGGCGGCATCCTGTGTGGTGGCCGGGTGCGCGTCCGACACTCCCGTCCCCGCCCCGGCGCCCTCGGCGAGCACGGGCGACGGGGTTGCCGTCGAGAACGGTGCCCGCGAGGCCGACGGGCCGCTGACCAAACTGGTGCTCGTCGACCCGGCCAGCGGAGCGACATCGGTGTACGACGCCGTCGACGAGACCGAAACCCCGATGGGCGAGTACGGTCCGGTGTCCGGCCTCGCCGGCGACGGCCGGTTCGCCTACCTGCGCACCGGTGACCGCACGACGGTCATCGACGCCGGGGCATGGACATTCGACCACGGCGATCACTACCACTACTTCGTCAGTACCCCGTCGGAGGCGGCCACCCTGGATCTGCCCGTCGCATCGGTGAGCGCCGGCAACTCGACCGTCGCGGTGCGCTCACCCGACGGCGCGGTGGAAGTGTTCGACCGGGAGAAGCTCCGCCAGAAGACCGCCGAAAGGGCCGGTCTCGCAGTGCCTTCCGACGTCTCGGTCGCTGCACCGTACGGGAGCCGCCTGGTGACGGTCACCGCCGACGGCCGCATGCGGGTCACCGGTGAGTCCGGCACCACCGACCTCGCCGGGCGGTGTCCACAACCCTCCTGGACCATGACGAGTCGGCGCGCAGTGGCTTTCGGCTGCGAGACGGGCGCGGTGCGGGTGACCGGCGGCGAGAACGACCTGACGGTGACGGCCGCCCCGTATCCGGACGATGCACCCGCGCAGCGGCCCGTCAGCATGGAACACCGCGATCGCGCTGATGTCGCCGCGGGCATGGCCGGTGGTCACGTCTGGGTGCTCGACACCCGGCAGCGCTCCTGGGTGCTGATCCCGGTCCCCGATGCGGTGGCCGTCAACACCGCGGGCGACGGGACGGTCCTCGCGCTGCGCCGGGACGGGACGTTGAGCGCGTTCGATGTGAACAGTCGGGCCGAAACCGCGCGTATTCCGTTGTTCGCGAACGCCATTGCGACAGAAGGTGCGCAACCGGTGGTGGACCTGGACTCCGACCGGGCGTATGTCAACGATGCCGCCGCCCGCACGGTGTACGAGATCGACTATGCCGACGGTCTTCGCATCGCCCGCACCCTGACCACCGAGGTGACGCCGGGACTGATGGTCGAGGCAGGCCGGTGAGCCGCCGGCTGCTGATCATCCTGGCACTGATCAGCGCACTGACCACCGCATGTTCGGGCACGTCGGGCTCGTCAGGTCCGATCGTGGTGACCACCAACATCCTCGGTGATGTGGTGCGCAACATCGTCGGCGACACCGCCGATGTGCGGGTTCTCATGCAGCCGAACGCCGATCCCCATTCGTTCGGCGTCTCGGCCCAGGACGCCGCCGCCATGGGCGGGGCGGGACTGATCGTCCACAACGGACTGGGGCTGGAGGAGAACATCACCCGCAATGTGCAAACGGCTGCTGCCCAGGGCGTTCCTACGCTCGCGGTCGGTGATCACATCGGTCCCATCCAATACACCGAGGGCGAGAGCTCGGGCACTCTCGACCCGCACTTCTGGACCGATCCGCAGCGCATGATCACCGCCGTCGACGTCATCGAGGAGACGATCCTGCGCGATGTCGATGGCATCGACACCGACGCGGTGTCGCGCAACGCCGAGGATTACCGGATTCGACTGCGCGAGCTCGACGAGACGATGAGCACGGGGTTCGCCACCATCGCGCCCGAGCGGCGCAAGCTGGTGACCAATCACCACGTGCTCGGATATCTTGCCGAGCGCTTCGGCTTCGAGGTGATCGGGGCCGTGGTGCCCAGCGGCACCACGCTGGCCGCACCGAGCGCATCGGATCTGCAATCACTGGTCGGTGCCATCGAGTCCGCCCGGGTGCCGGCCATCTTCGTCGACTCCTCGCAGCCGGAGAAGCTGGCGCGGGTGCTGGCGCAGGACGCCGGTGTGCAGGTGCAGATCGTGCCGCTCTACAGCGAATCCCTCAGTCCGCCAGGCACTCCGGGAGGCACCTATCTCGACATGATGCGGGCCAACACCGACGCCATCGTCACCGGACTGCGATAGCCGCAGATCTTCACCACCCCCAAGAGAAGGAGCAGTAAACATGTCCAATCCGCGGTGGTTGTACCGCGCCGGAGCCGTGACGTTCGCGGCGGCGGCCCTGACGGCGTGTTCATCGGGAAGCGACGGCGCCGACAGCACGGCAGGCTCACAGACCTCGGCCGGCACATCGGCGACGGCGGCACCGACCATGTCGATCGCCGAGCCGCTGGTGACGACCTACGACGGCGGGTTGTACGTCCTCGACGGTGCGACCCTGGAGGTCAAGCAGGACATCCCGCTGGACGGCTTCCTGCGCATCAACCCGGCCGGCGATCAGGGACACCTGCTGGTCACCACACCCGAGGGCTTCCGGATCCTGAACGCCGCGGGCGGCGAGCTGACCGACGACACGTTCCCCGCCGTGGACGCCGGACATGTCACCCCACACGGGGAGAACACCGTGTTGTTCGCCGACGGAACCGGCGAGATCACCGCCTTCGACCCGCACGCGCTCGAGGCCGGCGGCATGCCCGAGACCCGAACCTGGAAGACCCCCGAGCCCCATCACGGCGTTGCGGTGATCCTGGCCGACGGCACCCTGGTGCACTCACTCGGAAACCCGGACACCCGCGTCGGTGCGGTGGCCTTCGACGGCGACCGCGAGATCGCGCGCAACGAGCAGTGCCCCGGCGTGCACGGTGAGGCGGTGGCGGCCGACGAGGTCGTCGTGATCGGCTGCGAGACCGGCGTGCTGACCTACAAGGGCGGCGAGTTCACCAAGATCGCCAGCCCGACCGCCTACGGCCGGATCGGCAACACCCGCGGTCACGAGGACTCGCCCGTCGTGCTCGGCGACATGAAGGTCGACGCCGATGCCGAGATGGAGCGGCCCAACCAGTTCTCGCTCATCGACACCACCACCAACCAGCTCAAGGTCGTCCCGCTACCCGAGGGTGTCAGCTACTGGTTCCGATCGCTGGGCCGCGGTCCGCAGGCCGAGGCGCTGATCATGGGCACCGACGGCAAGCTGCACGTCTTCGACCCGGTGACCGGTGATCTGGTCAAGTCCATCGACGTGACGCAGCCGTGGATGGAGCCCGATGACTGGCAGCAGCCCGGTCCGGCCGTGTTCACCCGCGAGGACGCGGTCTACGTGAGCGATCCGGCGGCCAAGCAGATCCACCTGGTGGACCTGGTCGGGGGAACCGTGACCGAGTCGGTGACGCTGGAGCAGACGCCGAACGAGTTGAGCGGCGCGGTCGGCCACGACCACTGATCGGCGTGCATGCGCAGACGGCCCGGCCGATGTTCATCGGCCGGGCCGTCGGCATCGTCGTCAGTGCGAATGCTGTTGCGCCACCGCCCAGGCCGGTAGCGGATCGGGGTAGGTGCGCCAGGCGTCCGGGCCGGCGGCCAGTTCGGCATCGGTGAGCAGCGCCCCATTCAGCAGCCGCGCCACCTTGTCGCGGTCGAGCTTGATGCCGATGAAGACGATCTCCTGGCCCGCCGCGATCTCGGTGCCCGACCAGTACTGCGCCGGTTCGATCACCAGGTTGGGCCCGGCCTGCGACCAGATGGCGGCGATGGTCGGGCGGCTGGCGATCCAGCAGAACCCCTTGCTGCGCAACACCCGCGTCACCTGGCCCAGCGCGTCACCGAGGCGCTGGGGGTGGAACGGCCGGTCGGCCCGGAATGTCATGGAGCTGATGCCGTACTCCTCGGTCTCGGGAGTGTGTCCGTCGGCGATCTCCTCGTCCCAACCGGGGGTCGCGGCGGCGGCGTCCGGATCGAACAGTCCGGTGCCCAGCACCTCGGCGATGTCGACGATGCCGTGGTCGGTCCGGAGCAATTTGGCGGTGGGATTGAGCCTGCGCAGCAGGGTCTCGACGGTGTTCAGCGTCGCCGGATTCACCAGATCGGTCTTGTTGATCAGGATGACGTCGGCGAATTCCACCTGATCGGTGAGCAGGTCGGCGATGCTGCGGGCATCCCCCTCCCCGGCGGCCAGATCGCGGTCGGCCAGACCTTCGCCGCGGATCACCTCGGTCAGGAAGGTCGACGCGTCGACCACCGTCACCAGGGTGTCGAGCTTGGCCAGCCGGCCGAGTTGGAACCCGTCCTCGAACTCCCACTCGAAGGTCGCCGCGACCGGCATCGGTTCGGAGATGCCGGTGGATTCGATGACCAGGTGGTCGAACCGGTTCTGCCGGGCCAGGGTGCCGACGGCCTCGACCAGATCCTCGCGCAGGGTGCAGCAGATGCAGCCGTTGGTCAGTTCGACGAGCTTCTCCTCGGATCGCTCGAGGTGACCCTGTCCGGCGATCAGCGCGGCGTCGATGTTGACCTCGCTCATGTCGTTGACGATCACCGCGACCCGACGCCCGTCGCGGTTGGCCAGGATGTGATTGAGCAGGGTGGTCTTCCCGGCGCCGAGGAAGCCGGAGAGCACGGTGACAGGCAAGGGGGTAGTCATGGAACTCCTTATTGAAAATCATTACCAATAAGACATCCTCCGATTCGACGGCATTAAATGCAAACGGTTATCGTTATCGGCGTGAAGCACCCGCTGCCCCGCTCCCTCGCAGCCCTCGCGCTGGCCCTTCCGTTGGTCCTGGCCGGCTGCGGCTCCGGCGACCAGGCTGCTCCGGCGTCCAGCGCGGCGGCCGGTGACTGCCCCACCACCCCGGTGGACGTCGTCGTCAGCGTCGATCAGTGGGGTCAGATCGTGTCTGCGCTGGGCGGCGCCTGCGCCGAGGTGACCACGGTGTTGGCGGGCTCCTCGGTCGACCCGCACGACTTCGAGCCCGCGCCCTCGGACGCCGCAGCCTTCGAGGGCGCCCAACTGGTCGTCATCAATGGCGGGCACTACGACGAGTGGGCCGCCAAACTGGCCGAGAGCACCGCGCCGGATGCCCCCGTCGTCGACGCCATGGCACTGCTGGGCGGTGACCACGAGGGCCACGATCACGGAGAGCGCGAAGGACAAGGCGAGCACGAGGAACACGGCGAGCACGCGGGTCACGGCGATGAGCACGGGAACGGCGACGGGGCCAACCCGCACGCCTGGTACAACCCCGTCGCGGTGACCGACCTGGCCGCTGCGGTGACCGCCAAGCTGACCGAACTGGCCCCGGCCGCCGGCGAGTACTTCGCGGGCAGGCAGGCGGATTTCACCCAATCGCTGCAGCCCTACCGCGCGCTGATCGACACGATCTCCGCCGGTGCTGCCGGTAAGAGCTACGCCGCCACCGAGAGCCTGTTCGACGAGATAGCCACCGCGCTCGGCCTGCAGAACCGCACCCCGCAGGGTTACCAGGTGGCGTCGTCGAACGAGAGCGATCCGTCGCCGGCCGACCTCGATGCCTTCCTGCGGCTGCTCGGCGACCGCGGTGTCGACGTACTCATCTACAACACCCAGACCGAGGGATCGGTACCCCAGCAGCTGCGCTCTGCCGCCGAGGCCGCGGGTGTGCCCGTGGTCGATGTGACCGAAACGCTGGCGCCGGGCGCCGAAACGTTCGAGGCTTGGCAGGTGGACCAACTCACCGCCCTCGCCGAGGCTCTCGGCATCCCGACCTAGTGGCCGCCGGGATTCCGGCACCGGCGTGTGAGTTCGACGATGTCAGCGTCGTCCGCGGCGGGCGCCTGATCTGGTCGGAGGGCACCTTCGCCATCCCCACCGGCGGCATCGTCGCACTGATCGGGTCGAACGGCTCCGGGAAGTCCACGCTGCTGCAGGTGGTGCTCGGACTGTTGCCGGTCGCGTCCGGCACGGTGCGGGTTCTCGGTGGCAAGCCCGGCGAACACAACGACGTGATCGGTTACGTACCGCAGGATTACGTCGCCGGCGCCGGTGAGGCCATCCGCGCCCGCGACGCCGTCATGCTGGGGCTGACCGGCAGGCGGTGGGGCATGCACCGCACCACCCGCGCCGACCGGGAGAGGGTCGAGGAGGCGCTGGCCGCCGTCGAGGCCGCCGACTTCGCCGACCGGCGGGTCTCGCAATTGTCCGGTGGTCAACGCCAGCGCATCGCGCTGGCCAACGCCCTGGTGTCCCGGCCGCAGCTGCTGATCCTCGACGAACCGCTGGCCGCGCTCGATCTGCGCAACCAGAACGAGATCGTCGCACTGCTGGCCCGGCTCAACGCCGACTACGCGGTCACCATCCTCGTCGTCGCGCACGATCTCAACCCGCTGCTCCCGGTGCTCAGCAGCGCGGTGTACCTGCTCGACGGTCACGCCCACCACGCCGCCATCGACGAGGTGATCGACGCCGACCTGCTGACCCACCTCTACGGCACCAAGGTCCAGGTCGCCAACACCCTGCAGGGCCGGATGTACATGCGGAGTGAACAGTGACCACCACCGTCCTGGCGCTGGGATACCAGGACAACTGGTGGCAGATCCTGTCCTCTGCGTTCATGCGCAACGCGTTGATCGGCGGCACCCTGGTCGCCCTGGCGGCCGGGCTGATCGGCTACTTCATCATCGTGCGCAACACCGCCTTCGCCGCGCACGCGCTGGCCCACATCGGTCTGCCCGGGGCCACCGGCGCTGCGCTGCTGGGTCTTCCGGTCGGCCTGGGTCTCGGGGTGTTCTGCGTCGGCGGCGCGCTCGTCATCGGCGTGATGGGCAAGCGCGCCGACGATCGTGAGGTCATTACCGGTACCGTGCTGGCGCTGGCGACCGGTTTCGGCCTGTTCTTCAACTCGCTGGCGACCAAGAACTCGTCGACGCTGACCAACGTCCTGTTCGGCAATCTGCTGGCCATCACACACCAGCAACTGCTCACCTTCGCCGGGTTCCTGGCGGTGATCGCCGTGACCATGGTGATCGTCTACCGCCCCTTGCTGTTCGCCTCGGTCAATCCGCAGGTGGCCGAGGCCAAGGGCGTGCCGGTGCGGATGCTCTCGGTGCTGTTCATGGCGCTGCTCGGGGTGGCGGTGACGATGGCGGTGCAGGCCGTCGGCACCCTGCTGCTGTTCGCACTCGTGGTCACACCGGCCGCCACGGCGATCATGCTCACCGCACAACCGTTGGCGGCCATGGCGATCTCGACGGTGATCGGTCTGGCATCGGTATGGCTCGGCCTGGTCGCCTCGGCGGTGTTCAACCTGCCGCCCAGTTTCGTGATCGTCACCATCGCCTGTCTCACCTGGCTGGTGGTGTGGACGGTCAGCCGCATTGCGCAACCCGGATTGTCGCGCCGGTGACGCGCGCCCGAAAGCCGGTCGCTCGGCGGTGACGGACACCACCATGCGCTAGCGTCATGAGGCATGTCCCGAAGTCCGGGTCCGCGGAGGCGGGCGACGCTGGCTTCGCTGGCCGCCGAACTGAACGTCTCGCGCACCACGATCTCCAACGCTTACAACCGTCCCGACCAGTTGTCGGCCGAACTGCGTGAGCGGGTGCTCGCCGCCGCCAAGGAACTCGGCTATCCCGGTCCCGACCCGGTGGCGCGTTCGCTGCGCACCCGGCGCGCCGGTGCGGTCGGTCTGATGATCACCGAGCCGCTGAACTACTCGTTCAGTGACCCGGCCGCCCTGGAATTCGTTGCCGGACTTGCCGAGTCGTGCGAAGAGGCGGGGCAGGGCCTGCTCCTGGTGGCGGTGGGGCCCAACCGCAGCGTCGAGGACGGGACGGCCGCCGTGCTGGCGGCCGGTGTCGACGGTTTCGTCATCTACTCGGCCTCCGACGACGACCCCTATCTCCCGGTGCTGCTGCAGCGACAGTTGCCGATCGTCGTCGTGGACCAACCGGTGGATGTCCCCGGCGCCTCGCGGGTCGGCATCGACGACCGGGCCGCGATGCGCCGGCTCGCCGAGCACGTCCTCGGCCTCGGGCACCGTGAGATCGGACTGCTGACAATGCGACTGGGCCGGGAATGGCCGCTGGAAACCACCACGCCGATGGTCGCCGACCCGGAGCGGCTCAACTCGCCGCATTTTCACGTGCAGTGTGAACGCGTGCACGGCGTGTACGACGCGATGACCGCCGCGGGACTGGACCCGGCCACCGTCACGGTCGTGGAGAGTTACGAGCACCTGCCCGGCTCCGGCGGCGCCGCGGCCGAGGTGGCGCTGGCGGCCAACCCACGCATCACCGCGCTGATGTGCACTGCCGACGTGCTGGCCCTCTCGGCAATGGATTACCTTCGTGCGCACGGTATCTTCGTGCCGGGCCAGGTCACCGTGACCGGTTTCGACGGGGTGCCCGAGGCGCTGGCCCGCGGGCTGACGACGGTGTCGCAGCCCGGGATGGAAAAGGGCCGCCGGGCCGGCGAATTGCTGCATCACCCGCCGCGTTCCGGCCTGCCGGTCATCGAACTGCTCGACACCGAGGTCGTCCGCGGCCGGACATCGGGGCCGCCCGGTTAGCGGCGTCGCGCCACGATGATGTCGTCGTGGGTGTGCTGACCGTCCACCCCGGCGGGCACCTCGCGGCGGCGGCGCCGTTGCACACGCACCTCCCATGCATCATCGAACAGTGCGACGACGTCATCGTGCAGCAGGTAGACCGCCGGATCGAACCCGTGCGACCTGGCCTTCTCGACATCGATGTCGGCGTGGTGCACCACCAGTAGCGTCCCGCCCGGCGCGACGGCCGCCAGGAGGGCTCGACCGGCGGCGCCATCGGGGCTGTGCAACAGCGCCGGATAGTGCGCGCTGACCAGATCGAAACCGCCCGGCGGAATCTGCAGATCCTCCAGACGGGTTCGTACCCAACGCACCTCGACACCGGCCGCCGCGGCAGCGGTGGCGGCCCGCTGCAGCGCCACCGCAGAGACGTCCAGCGCGGTCACCCGCCAGCCCTGGGCGGCCAACCACACCGCATCCGCGCCCAGCCCGCACCCGATGTCCAGCGCCGATCCCGCCGGGCGCCCGCCGATCTCGGCGACGATGACGGGATTGGGGCGTTGGGCCGGCAGGCGGTCCACCAATGCCGTGTAGCGTTCGTCCCACTCGGCGAAAAGCTCTGCTGCATGCGGTGTTCCGGTCATGGCTCCAGCGTGCGGACGTTATGGCCGCAGCGCAAACAATGTTGCCGATCAGGCAAGCTTGCGGCGCCGTTCGTCGACCAGGTACGCCAACACCGACGCCACGTCCTCCGGCGAGTCCACCCGGAACGCGGCCAGGCTGTCACCGGGTCCGACCTTGACCCCGATATCGCCGTCGCGCATGCGGCGGAACGCCTTCTCGTCGGTGACGTCATCGCCGAGGAACACCACCGCCGTCGCGGCACTGCGGTCCCGCAACACGTCGACCGCCTCGCCCTTGTCGGTGACGATCACCGCGAACTCCAGCACGGCCTTGCCCGCCGTCAGGTGCACATCCCAGGACCGCGCCGCCTCGCGGGCCAGTGTCAGCGCCGCCTCGCCGTCGGCAACCGACGCGTTGCGCACATGCAGCGCGACGCTGGCCGGCTTGGTCTCCACGGCCACACCCGGACGGCCCGCGGCGATCGAGTGCAACGTCGTGACGATCTCGGCCAGCAGCGTGGTGTCGATCTCGTGGGCGAACCCCGTGTCGAATTCCGCGCCGTGGCTGCCGATCGCCTGCACGGCCGCCGACGCACCGGACAGCTCGCGCAGCACGGCCAGCGCCCGGCCGGAGATCAGTGCGGCGGTCGTGTCGGGCAGAGCCGCCAGGGCCTCGAGTGCAGCCGCGGCGGCCGGCAGCGGTCGCGCGTCACCGGGGTTGTCGACGATCGGCGAGAGCGTGCCGTCGAAATCGGAGGTGACCAGCAGCCGCGGTGACGCGGCCGCCCGGGTGAGCGCATCTTGCAGGGCGGCGTCGAGCACCCCTCAGACCTTAGGCTGTTCCCCGTCACCGATCAGCAGTCGCACCGCGAGATCGAGTCGCTTGGCGACATCGGTCGCCGAGGCCCGCCGCGTCAGCCAGGCCAGCAGGTTGGACAGCCACACATCGGAGATGACACGGGCGATGTGGTACTGATCCTCGGTCGGCTCGCCGTCGCTCATCGCCCGGGCGAACATCGAGTCCATCAGCTTGCCGACGTGGTCGACCTCGCCGGCGGCCGAGGCGTCGGCGAAGACGAAGGCCCGCGTCATGGCCTCGGTGAGCAGCGGGTTGCGCTGCATGGACCGATTGAGCCTGCCCACCATCACGTTCAGCCGCTCGTACGGCGTGCCGCCGGTGAGGGTGGCCCGGTCGGACTTGGCGTCGATGCGCTCGAACTCGCGGCCGAGCGCGGACACCAGCAGGTGCACCTTGGACGGGAAGTAGCGGTACAGCGTGCCGACGGCGACATCGGCGCGTTCGGCGACGGCGCGCATCTGCACGGCTTCGTAGCCGCCCTTGGAGGCGATTGCCAGGGTGGCGTCCAGGATGCGCTTGCGCCGTTCGCGCTGGGCCTCGGAGCCCAGTTCGGATTCGGAGAGCACCGCGACGGCCATCACCTGACGGGGTGAGTCAGATCCCGATCCGGGCTGTGCTGGCGAGGTCATCTGCCGTGCTCCTTCGTGTGCGTGTGCGGGAAAACGATACGCAAGCCGGACACCCGCAGACCACTTCCCCGACGCAGATCACAACGGCGTGTCCTGCCGCAATGGCAGTCGACTTGACGTTGCGACACTGGCACTATTAGAACACGTTCTAGTGGGAAGCGCGGCCTTCTCACCCAAAGCGAGGAGTAGCCGGTGTCTGTGCTGTCCGTTCCGACCGACACATCCGATGAGGCTGCGGCCCGTGAGCTGGTGCGAGACTGGGCCGCGAGTTCCGGTTCGATCACCGCGGTGCGCAACGTCGAACTGGGCGATCCGGACGCCTGGCGCGCACCGTACGGCGGCTTCGCCGAACTAGGGGCATTCGGCGTCGCGATCCCCGAGGAGTTCGGTGGCGCCGGCAGCACCGTGGCAGATCTGCTCGCGATGATCGATGAGGCCGCCGCCGGACTGGTCCCCGGACCGGTCGCCGGGACCGCCCTGGCCACCCTGGTCGTCGACGACCCCGCCGTGCTGGAGGCGCTGGCGGCCGGTCAGCGCACCGCCGGGATCGCACTGACCGCCGACATCACCGTCGACTCCGGTACCGCGTCGGGCACCGCCGACTACGTGCTGGGAGCCGATCCGGCCGGGCTGCTCGTCCTGCCCGCCGGTGCACAGTGGGTGCTGGTCGACGCCACCGCCGACGGGGTGCAGGTCGACGCGCTGCCGGCCACCGATTTCTCCCGGCCGCTGGCCCGGGTGATCCTCACCGGGGCGCCCGCCCAGCCGCTCGGCGCGGCACCCCAGCGGATCACCGACCTCATCGCCACCGTGCTCGCGGCCGAGGCCGCCGGGCTGGCGCGCTGGTTGCTCAACACCGCCAACGAGTACGCCAAGGTGCGCGAACAGTTCGGCAAACCGATCGGCAGCTTCCAGGCCGTCAAGCACATGTGCGCCGAGATGCTGCTGCGCAGCCAGCAGGTGACCGTGGCGGCCGCCGACGCCATCGCGGCCGCCGCCGGCGACGACCCCGACCAGCTCTCCGTCGCCGCCGCCGTGGCCGCCGCGGTCGGGATCGACGCCGCCAAGGAGAACGCCCGCGACTGCATCCAGGTGCTCGGTGGCATCGGCATCACCTGGGAGCACGATGCGCACCTGTACATGCGCCGGGCCTATGCGATCGCGCAGTTCCTCGGCGGCCGGTCGCGCTGGCTGCGGCGCACCGTCGAGCTGACCCGCGCCGGTGTGCGCCGCCAGCTGCATGTGGACGTGGCGGAGGCTGATGCGCTGCGCCCCGAGATCGCCGCTGCCGCAGCGCAGATCGCGGCACTGCCGGAGGATCAGCGGCAGCGCGCGCTGGCCGAATCCGGCCTGTTGGCCCCGCACTGGCCCGCGCCGTACGGCCGCGATGCCACGCCGGCCGAGCAGCTCGTCATCGACGAGGAGCTCGCCGCGGCGGAAGTGGCCCGCCCCGACATCTCGATCGGATGGTGGGCCGCGCCGACCATCCTCTCGGCGGGTACGCCCGAACAGATCGAGCGGTTCATCCCGGGCACCCTCACCGGCGACATCTACTGGTGCCAACTGTTCTCCGAGCCCGGTGCCGGGTCCGATCTGGCGGCGCTGCGCACCAAGGCCGTCCGGGTCGACGGTGGGTTCAGGTTGACCGGCCAGAAGGTGTGGACCTCCAACGCGCACCGCGCCAACTGGGGTATCTGCCTGGCCCGGACCAACCCGGATGCGCCGAAACACAAGGGCATCACCTACTTCCTGGTCGAGATGAACTCCCCGGGTATCGACATCCGGCCGCTGCGGGAGATCACCGGGGAGGCGCTGTTCAACGAGGTCTTCTTCGACGATCTGTTCGTCCCCGACGATTGCGTGGTCGGCGAGGTCGACGGTGGCTGGCCGCTGGCGCGCACCACGCTGGCCAACGAGCGCGTCGCCATCGCCACCGGCGGGGCCCTCGACAAGGGCATGGAGCACCTGCTCGACGTGATCGGTGACCGTGAACTCGACGGCGCCGAGGCCGACCGGCTGGGCACCCTGATCACCTTGGCCCAGGTCGGTTCGCTGCTGGATCAGTTGATCGCGCGGTTGGCCGTCGGCGGGCACGATCCCGGCGCGCCGTCGAGCGTGCGGAAGCTGATCGGCGTGCGCTACCGGCAGGGGCTGGCCGAGACGGCGATGGATTTCCAGGATGGTGCGGGCATCGTCGATTCACCGGATGTGCGGTACTTCCTGAACACCCGCTGCCTGAGCATCGCCGGCGGCACCGAGCAGATCCTGCTCACCCTGGCCGGCGAGCGGCTGCTCGGCCTACCTCGTTAGGCAACGGCCGCCTCAGCCGAAGGTCGTCTGCGCGCAGGCCTTCGGCGTGGTGACGTTCACCCCGCCGAACACAGTGTGGATGTCCGAGCACACGATGAAGCCGGATTCGGTGTCCGGCCGTCCGGTACTCCAGGCGGTCTGCACCGAATCACCGTCGGTGGCAAAGCGTTCCAGCGGTCCGCCGCCGAAATAGGTGACCGACACCGTGTAGTCGCTGATCGACTTGTAGGCCTTGGACAGCACGTTGTTGTGGTTGGCGCCCTTGAGCTCCCGCGGCATCCCCGCCGGGGCGCTGTACCAGGCCTCCTGCCAGGTGCTGCGGTTGGTGCTGCGCAGGGTGATGGTCTGGCGCGCCCAGGTGTCCTGGGGCAGGCCGACCGGACCGGTCGGGGTGAGCAGACTGGCCTGGGTCCGGAAGAAGCACTTGCCGTCGGATGCCGGGCAGTCGGCGGTCACCTTCATCTCGACGATGCCCTGCGGTGTCGGAATCGACGACGTCCCGGTGTTCACCGCTGCCGCCGCGGTCGGGCTGCTGAGCGCAGTCGCGGCAACAGCAACCGCCAGCAAACTGAAAATCCTCTTCACGGCCTCATCCCTCCGGTCGACGTCACGTTAGCCCGAGCGTTATTCGTCGTAGGTGACTTCCACCGAATCCGATGCGGGCAGCGCCTGGCAGGCCAGGATCAGCCCCTCGTCGAGATCAGCGGGTTCCAGCACATCGTTGATCTCCATCTCCACATCGCCCTTGCGCATCAGCACCGCGCAGGCCCCACAATGGCCCTCGCGGCAGGAGAACGGCGCGTCCAGACCCTTGTTGAGCAGCACGTCGAGCAGCTTGGCCCGGCGTGGCCACTCGATCTCGTGGGTGGTGCCGTCGAGTTCGACGACGGCCTGCGCGGGGCCGCGGTCGTCCTCCTCGTCGACCTCGATCACGACCTGTGCGAACGGATCGGAATCCAGCGACTTGAACACCTCGATGTGGATGTGCCGGGCGTCGACGGTCTTGAGCGCGGCCTCGGCGGCGGACATGAACGGGCCGGGCCCGCAGATGAATGCCTCATGTGCGGCGAACGGGCGCAGCAGAGTGGCCAGCGCGTCGGTGCTGGGCAGGCCCTGCACGCTCTCCAGCCAGTGGATCACCGTCAGCCGGTCCGGGTGGGCGGCCGCCAGTTCGCGCAGCGCGCCGGCGAAGATCACCGACGTCTCGTCCCGGTTGGCATACACCAGCACGATCTTCCCGGTGCCCTCGGCGAGGGCGGATTTGCAGATCGCCATCATCGGCGTGATGCCACTGCCGGCGGCCAGCAGCAGGAAATCGGTGTCCAGGTTCGCGGGCACGAACGTGCCGGACGGGGCGAGCACGTGCATGCGCATCCCGGCATGAGCGTTGTCGCACAACCAATTCGAGGCATACCCGTCCGCGGTGCGTTTGACGGTCACGGTCAGTTGCTCATCGTGTGCGGGCGAACTGGACAGCGAGTAGCAGCGGGCCACCGATCCGGTGCGCTCGCTGGGCACCCGCAGGGTCAGGAACTGTCCGGGGGAGTAGCGCAACCTCTCGGCCGGGACATCGCTGCCCTCGGGGATGCCGAACACCAGCGACCGGGCGTCGGCGGTCTCCTCGACGACTTCGGTCACCTGTAGTTCCAGCACGTGGCTGCCGAGCGGCTCATCGGTCACGCGAGGACCCTCACTTCCGTCATAACTAGAACATGTTACAAAACCGCACTTGCGCAGGTCCAGCCGTTGATTCCGCGCGCTACTCGACACAAATCGTAACGTGTTCTAATCTTTGATCAGTGGCGGATCTCGATCCAGGAGGCATTTCAGTGACGTCCATTGAACAGCGTGACGTGCAGGCGGTTCTCGCCGGTATCGACGATCTGTTGCCGAACCTGCGGGAACGCGCACAGACCGCGGAGGATCAGCGTCAGGTTCCCTACGAGACCATCAACGAACTCGACGAGGTCGGCTTCTTCAAACTGCTCCAGCCCGAGCAGTGGGGTGGCCTGCAGGCCGAGCCGACGGCGTTCTACGAAGCGGTCCGGCGGCTGGCCAGCGCGTGCGGTTCCACCGGATGGATCAGCTCCATCATCGGTGTGCACAACTGGCACCTCGCGCTGTTCGATCAGCGCGCCCAGGACGAGGTGTGGGGCGACGACCCGACCGTGCGCGTCTCGTCCTCGTACGCCCCGATGGGCGCGGGCACCGTGGTCGACGGCGGCTACCTGGTCAGCGGCGCCTGGCAGTGGTCCTCCGGCAGTGAGCACGCCACCTGGGCGTTCCTCGGCGGCCCGGTGATCAAGGACGGCCGCCCGGTCGACTTCGGCAGCTTCCTGATCCCGCGTACCGAGTACACGATCGACGATGTGTGGCACGTCGTCGGGCTCAAGGGCACCGGCAGCAACACCGTCGTCGTCAAGGACGTGTTCGTGCCCTCGCACCGGTTCCTGTCCTACAAGTCGATGAACGACGGCACCGCCGGCGGCTACCAGAACAACACCGCACCGGTCTACAAGATGCCGTGGGGCACCATGCATCCCACCACCATCTCGGCACCGATCGTCGGCATGGCCTACGGTGCCTACGCCGCGCACGTGGAACACCAGGGCAAGCGTGTCCGCGCCGCCTTCGCCGGTGAGAAGTCCAAGGACGACCCGTTCGCCAAGGTGCGTATCGCCGAGGCCGCCAGCGATATCGACGCGGCCTGGCGTCAGCTGATCGGCAACGTCGGCGACGAGTACGCCCTGCTGCAGGCCGGCAAGGAGATCCCGTTCGAGCTGCGGGCCCGGGCCCGCCGCGACCAGGTGCGGGCCACCGCCCGCGCCATCGCCTCGATCGATCTGCTGTTCGAATCGGCCGGCGCCACGGCCCTGGTCACCGGTGCCCCGCTGCAGCGGTTCTGGCGTGACGCGCACGCCGGCCGGGTGCACGCCGCCAACGAGCCCGAGCGTGCCTACCTGATCTTCGGTAACAACGAGTTCGGTCTGCCGCCCGCGGACACGATGGTCTGATGACTGCCATTTCGGAGATCACATTCGAGTCGACGTCGCGGTATGCCGACGTGCAGGCCGGGGAACTGGCCATGCGGTTGCACTACCACGAGGCCGGCGACCCGACGGCGCAGACCATCGTGCTGCTGCACGGCGGCGGGCCCGGCGCATCGAGCTGGTCGAACTTCGGCCGCAACATCGCCGTACTCGCCGAGCACTACCACGTGCTGGCCATCGACCAGCCCGGCTACGGGCTGTCGGACAAGCACACCGAGCACGAGCAGTACAACCGCTACAGCGCCAAGGCCGTACTCGGCCTGCTCGATGCGTTGGAGATCACCGGGCGCGTTCCGCTGCTGGGCAATTCGCTCGGCGGCGGCACCGCGGTGCGCTTCGCGCTGGACTACCCGGACCGCGCGGGCAAGCTCATCCTGATGGGCCCCGGCGGGTTGTCGGTGAACCTTTTCGCCCCCGATCCCACCGAGGGCGTGAAGGCGCTGGCGAAGTTCAACGTCGAGCCGACCCGGGAGAACCTCGAGGCGTTCATCCGGATCATGGTGTTCGACCAGAAGCTGGTCACCCCGGAACTGGTCGAGGAACGCTTCCGGATCGCCAGCACCCCGGAGTCGCTGGCGGCCACCCGGGCAATGGGAAAGTCGTTCGCGGGGCCCGATTTCGAGCTCGGCATGATGTGGCGCGAGGTGTACAAGCTGCGCCAGCCGGTGCTGCTGATCTGGGGCCGTGAGGACCGGGTGAACCCACTCGACGGTGCGCTGGTCGCGGTCAAGCAGATCCCGCGCGTGCAACTACACGTCTTCGGGCAGTGCGGGCACTGGGCCCAGGTCGAGAAGTTCGACGAATTCAACAAGCTCACCATTGATTTCCTGGGCTAGGAGGGCCCTTCCATGAGCATCAAGTCGCTGGGGTACATGCGCATCGAGGCAACCGATGTGGCGGCGTGGCGCGAGTTCGCCCTGAAGGTGCTCGGCATGGTCGAGGGCGAGGGGGCCACCCCGGGTGCCCTCTACCTGCGGATGGACGAGGTCGCCGCGCGCCTGGTCATCGTGCCCGGCGATCATGACCGGTTGCTCATCTCCGGTTGGGAGGTGGCCGATGCCCCGGCGTTGCAGGCGCTGCGCGAGACGCTGTCCAAGGCCGGCGTCGAGTTCGCCGAAGGCACCCGTGAGGAGCGTGCCGAGCGCCGGGTCGAGGGCCTGATCCGGTTCAACGATCCGGCGGGCAACGTACTGGAGGCTTTCCACGGTGCGCAGTACCTGGGCCGGCGTTTCGTCAGCCCGTACGGCCACAAGTTCGTCACCGGCGAGCAGGGGCTCGGCCATGTGGTGCTCACCTGTGACGACGACGCCGCGGCGCAGGCGTTCTACCAAGACGTGCTCGGCTTCCGGTTGCGCGACTCGATGAGCCTGCCCCCGCAACTGGCCGGCCGGCCCGCCGACGGCGACCCGGTCTGGCTGCGCTTCTACGGCTGCAACCCGCGTCACCACGCGCTGGCGTTCATGCCGATGCCCAACCCGACCGGCATCGTGCACCTGATGGTCGAGGTCGAGGAGTCCGACGACGTCGGCCTGTGCCTGGACCGTGCGCTGCGCCGCAAGGTCAAGATGTCGGCCACCCTGGGCCGGCACATCAACGACAAGATGCTGTCCTTCTACATCAAGACCCCGGGCGGTTTCGACATCGAATTCGGCTGTGAGGGACTCGAAGTCGAGGATCAGAACTGGGTGGCGCGGGAGAGCACCGCGGTCAGCCTGTGGGGCCACGACTTCAGCGTGGGCTTCCAGTAGCCGATATGCCCGCTCACGCGATCGACCCGCGCGCATTCCGGAATGTGCTGGGACAGTTCTGCACCGGGGTCACCGTCATCACGACCCACCACGAGGACACCCCGATCGGGTTCGCCTGCCAATCGTTCGCGGCGCTGTCGCTGGACCCGCCGCTGGTGCTGTTCTGTCCGACCAAACAGTCCCGGGCCTGGCAGGCCATCGAGGCCAGCGGCCGGTTCTGCGTCAACATGCTGCACGAGAACCAGCAGCATGTCTCGGCCCAGTTCGGATCCAAGGCGCCCGACAAGTTCGCCGGGATCGACTGGACCGCATCGGAACTGGGTTCACCGATCATCGACGGCAGCCTGGCCCACATCGACTGCACGGTCGCTTCGGTGCATGATGGCGGCGATCATTTCGTGGTGTTCGGTGCGGTGCACGCGCTGTCGGAGCCGCCGGCCCTGAAACCGCGGCCGCTGCTGTTCTACCGCGGCCAGTACACCGGTATCGAACCGGACAAGAACACCCCGGCGCAGTGGCGCGACGACCTGGAGGCGTTTCTCACCACGACGACATCGGACACGTGGTTGTGATCCCGTCGCTTCGCTCGCCCGGGGCGTTGTAATCCCGTCGCTTCGCTCGCCCGGGGCGCTCTGATCCCGAAGCCCTAGTCTCCGACCCGCTGCAGCTTCACGTCGAGTTCGACCTTCGCCGGGCAGTCGCCGGTGTACTCCTGGAACGACGTCCCCGACAGTGTGACGATCGGGTCCTGCGGTCCCTGCGGGAGCGGCAGGTCGTCGCGGGATGTCTGGCGCACCTTGCCGATGCCGTCGGTGCACTCGGCGTCACCGTCGGGGAAGTTGGCGGTGAAGCGGCCGTCGCCGTAGAGCATCACGAACAGGTTGTTGGTGTCGATCGTCGACATCAGGCTCACGCAGCGGTCGCCGGTGCGCAGGCAGTAGGTCGTCGCCTTGTAGTCGTGCGGCGGGAACGTCTGGCCGGTCTCCCGATAGGTCTGGGAGTACGTGTACACCCCGCGCAGCGCCGCGCCCACCGACTTGCGCAGCGGCGGTTCCAGCGCGGGATCCGGCGGGGTGATGCTGACACCGGAGCCCGTGGTGGGGGTCAGGTGGATGGCTCGCTTGTTGGCGCACAACGCCGGTGCGGTGGCCCAGGTGTACTCGCCGTTCATCGAACCGTCGAGCTGCGACTTCAGCGTGATGACCGTCCAGCCCTGGGCGTCGGTTTCGACATCGCCCACCTTGCACTTGTCCGGAGCCTCGCGCACCAGCAGCCAGTCGCCGCCCAGATAGTCGAACACCATGGTCTGCAGTGGCGGTCCGGCCGGGTCCTGCGGGTTCACCACCGCCACCGTCGCAACACATTCGGAGCCCTTGCACACCGAACGGGCCACCCATGTCTCGGTGCGCGCGGTGCCGGCCACCGGCTTACCGTCGGGTGTCGCGGTCGGTCCGACATCGACCTTGTAGGTGCCGTCCAGGGAGGGGCCGGTCTTGGCGGCTTCCTGCTCGGCACCGGTGGTTCGGACGGTGTACAGGCACGCCGCGAAACCGCCGAGCACGACAGCGACCAGCGCGGTCGCCGCCAGCAGTTTGACCAGGGTGCGCTTGGTGTCTTTACTCAGCCCAATTGCCATCGCCGTAAGAATGCCATCCCAGAGTGGTTGCGATGAACGCAATCACGGCGGCGGCCACCTCGCGATGTATCGATTCGTTGAGAATGTCGTGCCGGGCACCCGGGAACTCGGCGATCCGCAGGGCGTCGAGTTGCTCGGCATAGGCCCGCACCGGGCCGACCGGTGCGATCGGATCGGCCTGGCCGTGTACCGCCAGGGTGGGCACCGCCAACGTCGGCAGTTCGCGGCCGAACCGGTCCCAGGCTGCATCCAGTGCCCGCGCCAGCGCAGCGCTGTCGGCCTCGACGAAGGCCAGCGGATCGTTCTCCATGGCGTCCAGATAGAACGGGTCGGCCGACAACCAGGCCGGGTCGAGCTGCAGGGAGGTGTCGACGTCGAGCAGGTCGGCCACCGGGGCCAGCGGTGCCCCGGAGATGACACCGGCCCGGTAGCGGTCGGGCTGTTCGACCAGTCGCAGCAGCGTCACCACCGACCCGTAGGAGTGGCCGGCGGCGACCAGGGGCAGACCCGGGTACCGGGTCTCGACCAGCCGGGTCAGCGCCTCGGCCAATGCCGAACTGTCGGCCGGCGTGCCGACATCACCACGCGGGCCGGGGCTCAACCCGTGGCCTAGTTGATCGACGGCCCAGACGTCGATGCCTGCGGCATTCAGCGCGAATCCATAGCGGTGGTAGACACCGGTGTGCTCGCCGAAGCCGTGCAGGAAGATGACGGCGGCGCGGGGTTCGGCCGCCGCCCAGTGCCGGTAGTACGCGCGGGCGGTCGGGGTCTCCAGGAACGGCATGCACCAACGATATTCAGCCGGTGCCCAGCAGCACATCCTTCTGCTCACGCATGCGGTCGCCGATCGCGTCGACGATGGCACCGACCTCGGGCCTGCGCAGCGTCTCGGCACGGGTCACCAGCCAGTAGCTCAGCCGCACCGACACCTGGGCGGGCAGCACCCGGACCAGATCCGGGTGCCGGTCGGCCATGAAGCAGGGCAGCAGGCCGAGCCCGGCGTGCGCGCGGGTCGCCTCGACATGGACGAAGACATTGGTCGAGGAGACCGACTGGCGCATGGTGGGCGCGAAGCTGGTGGCCAGGTCCAGCTCGTCGACCTGCAGCATGGAATCGATGAAATAGACCAGCGGGTGTGCGGCCAGCTCCTCGACCGCCCGCGGGGTGCCGTGGTCGGACAGGTAACGCTGGGAACCGTAGAGGCCGAGGCAGTAGTCACCGAGCCGGATGGCCTGGGCTCGCTGCACGGCCGGTTCGCCGACCACGATCTCGATGTCGACGCTGGCGCGCTGCTGGCTGGCCCGGCGGGTGGCCGCGACGATCTCGACCGCCACCGCGGGATGACTGCGCTGCACCTCGGCGGCGGCCGGCGCGGCGATATAGGCGCTGAACCCGTCGGTGGCCGAGATGCGCACGACGCCTTCCAGCGCCTGCGGCCGACCGTCGGCGTCGGCCAGCGAGCGCACCGCGGCCTCGATCGCCTCGGCCGCCGACAGGACCTCGCGGCCGCGGTCGGTCAGCTCCCACCCGGCCCCGACGCGGGTCAGCACCCGCGCCCCGATGGCCTGTTCGAGTGCGGCGATGCGCCGCGAGATGGTGGTGTGGTTGACGCCGAGCTGCTCGGCGGCGCTGACGTAACGCCCGGTGCGCCCGACAGCCAGCAGGATCAGCAGATCATCGGCGCTCGGTACGGCCACCTCTGCATTTTTGCAGATAAGTGGTGCGTTTCTGGTCATTGTGCGCGGTGTTACCTGCATGAATACTCATGGCCATGTGTGCTGCCGATCACAATTCACTTCAGCCGACCACCGGGCTCAAACGTGTCGTCACCGCATCGATGGCCGGCACGGTCGTCGAGTGGTACGAGTTCTTCCTCTACGGCACCGCCGCGACGCTGGTGTTCAGCAAGGTGTTCTTCGCTCAGACCGGCAGTGAACTCGACGCCATCCTCGCCGCATTCGTCACCTATGCCGTCGGATTCATCGCGCGCCCGTTGGGTGGCATCGTCTTCGGCCACTTCGGCGACAAGTACGGCCGCAAGAAACTGCTGCAGTTCAGCCTGCTGCTGGTCGGTGTGGCGACCTTCGCGATGGGCTGCCTACCGACCTTCGACCAGATCGGCTACTGGGCGCCGGCGCTGTTGGTGACGCTGCGCTTCATCCAGGGCTTCGCGGTCGGCGGGGAATGGGGCGGTGCGGTCCTGCTGGTCGCCGAGCACAGTCCCAGCCGACAGCGTGGGTTCTGGGCCAGCTGGCCACAGGCCGGTGTGCCGGCGGGCAACCTGCTGGCCACCGTCGTGCTGCTGGTGCTGACCACCACGCTCTCGGATGCGGCCTTCCTGTCCTGGGGTTGGCGGGTGGCGTTCTGGCTGTCGGCGGTGGTGGTGCTGGTCGGCTACTACATCCGCACCAAGGTCACCGATGCGCCGATCTTCGTCGAGGCGCAGCAGGAGGCGGAGCGCATCAAGGCGGGCTCGCTGTCGGTCGTCGAGGTGCTCAAGCGTTACCCCCGAGGCGTTTTCACGGCCATGGGCCTGCGGTTCGGCGAGAACATCATGTATTACCTGGTGGTCACGTTCTCCATCACATACCTCAAGACCCAGGTGGGTGCCGATACCAGCACCATCCTCTGGTACCTGCTGATCGCTCACGCCGTGCACTTCGCGGTCATCCCGCTGGTGGGCCGGCTGTCGGATCAGTACGGCCGCCGGCCGGTGTACATCGTCGGCGCGCTGCTGGGCGCGTCGTGGGGCTTCTTCGCCTTTCCGATGATGAACAGCGGCAACTACGCGGTGGTGACGGCCTCGGTGACCATCGGGTTGGTGATCCATGCGCTGATGTATGCGCCGCAGCCGGCCATCATGTCCGAGATGTTCCCCACTCGGATGCGCTATTCCGGTGTCTCCCTTGGCTATCAGGTCACCTCGATCGTCGCGGGGTCGCTGGCACCGATCATCGCGGTCAAGCTGCTCGACATCTACGACTCGTCAGTGCCGATCGCGGTATATCTCGGCCTGGCGTGCGGCGTCTCGCTGCTGGCCGCGCTGGCCACCCGCGAGACCAAGGGCATCGACCTCAAGACGCTCGATGACGCCGACGCGCGCGATATCGCCGGGGCGCGGGCATGAGCGAGCCTGCGAGCGCATCAACGGCACCGAGCGATCTCTCCGGCAAGACCGCACTGGTCACCGGGGCGGCCGCCGGGATCGGCGCCGCCTGCGCCCGCGAACTGGCCGCGCGCGGCGCCAAGGTGACCATCGCCGACCGTGACGCCGAGGGGGCGCAGGCGTTGGCCGACGAGATCGGCGGTACCGCATGGCCGGTCGACCTGCTCGACGTATCGGCCCTCGAAGATCTGCGCCTCGACGTCGACATCCTGGTCAACAACGCCGGCGTGCAGCGGGTGGCGCCGATCGCCGAGTTCCCGCCCGACGCCTTCCGCACCCTGCTGACGCTGATGACCGAGGTGCCCTTCCTGTTGATCCGGGCGGCGCTACCGCACATGTACGACGCGGGTTTCGGTCGCGTCATCAATCTGTCATCGGTGCACGGACTGCGGGCCTCCGAATATAAGGTCGCCTATGTGACGGCCAAGCACGCGCTGGAGGGGCTCTCCAAGGTGACCGCGCTCGAGGGCGGCCCGCACGGAGTGACCAGCAATTGCGTCAACCCTGGATATGTGCGGACCGCGCTGGTGGACAAGCAGATCGCCGACCAGGCACGCACGCACGGCATCGACGAGCAGCAGGTCGTCGAGCAGATCCTGCTCAAGGAGAGCGCGATCAAACGACTCGTGGAGCCGCAGGAGGTGGCCTCGCTGGTGGGCTGGCTGGCCTCCGATCAGGCGGGCATGGTCACCGGCGCGTCCTACACCATGGACGGTGGGTGGAGCGCCCGGTGAGCCCCGAGCCGCAGTGGGAACCGACCGCAGCCGATATCGCCGACGCGCAAGTCACCGCGTTCGCGCGGACGGTCGGAAAAGAGGCCGACTACCACGCGCTGTGGCAGTGGTCGGTCGACGAACCCGAGGCATTCTGGGGTGCGCTGTGGCGCTACTTCGACCTCGGCGACATCCCGGGCGAGGTACTGGCCGACGCCTCGATGCCCGGCGCCACGTGGTTCCCGGGGGTGCGCCTGAACTACGTCGACCAGATCGCCCGGCACGCCCGCTCGGACCGGCCCGCCATCCTGAGCGTCGGCGAAGGGGCCGACGTCGTGGAGGTGTCCTGGGCCGAACTACTCCGCCGGACAGCCGGTTTCGCGGCCGTGCTGAGCGAGCTCGGGGTGGGGCCGGGTGACCGCGTGGTGGGATACCTGCCCAATATCGCCGAGGCGGTCATCGCCTTCCTGGGAACCGCCTCGATCGGCGCGGTGTGGAGCGCCTGTGGCCAGGACTACTCGGCCAAGGCCGCGCTGGACCGACTCGATCAACTCGAGCCGGTGGTGTTGGTGACCGCCGACGGGTATCGGTTCGGCGGCAAGTCCCATGACAAGACCGCCGATGTGGCGGAGTTGCGCGCCGGGCTGCCGACGTTGAAGGCGACCGTCTCGGTATCGCGACTGTCGCCGACCCCCGATGGGTGTCTGGATTTCGCGACCGTCACCGACCGCGACGCCGAGTTGCGCAGTACCGACGTCCCATTCGACCATCCGCTGTGGATCCTGTTCTCGTCGGGCACCACGGGGCTGCCCAAGGGTATCGTGCACGGTCATGGCGGCGTGCTCGTCGAGCATCTCAAAGCCGTTGCCCTGCAGAGCGATATCGGACCGTCGGACACCTTCTTCTGGTACACCAGCCCGAGTTGGATGATGTGGAACTTCCAGGTCGCCGGCCTGTTGGTGGGCGCTACCATCGTCTGCTACGACGGCAGCCCGTCCGCCCCGACACCGGATACCCTGTGGGAGTTGGCCGCTCGGCTGCGCGTCACGGTACTGGGTACCAGCCCCGGATACGTGCTGGGCTGCGCCAAGGCCGGTGCCGTTCCCCGTACCGATCATGACCTGGCCGCGTTGCGCACCGTCGGGATCACCGGATCGTCGCTGCCGCCCTCGACATCGCTGTGGATGCGCGACAACCTCGGCGCGCACGTGCAGGTCGCCTCGATCAGCGGTGGCACCGACGTGGTGTCGGCGTTCATCGGTGGGGTGCGCACCGTGCCGGTGTGGCCGGGCGAGTTGTCGGTACCCTTCCTGGGCGCGGCGCTGGATGCCTGGGACGAGTCGGGCACGCCGGTGCGCGGCGAGGTGGGCGAATTGGTGATCACCAAACCGCTGCCCTCGATGCCGGTCTCGTTCTGGAACGACCCGGACGGATCCCGGTACCGGGACGCGTATTTCGAGATGTTCCCCGGCGTCTGGCGACACGGTGACTGGATCACCATCACCGACCACGGCAGCGTCGTCGTGCATGGCCGCTCGGATTCCACCCTGAACCGGCACGGTATCCGGATGGGCAGCGCGGACATCTATCAGTCCGTGGAGCGGCTGCCCGAGATCGCCGAGGCGCTGGTGATCGGCGCCGAGCAGCCCGACGGGGGCTACTGGATGCCGCTGTTCGTGGTGCTCGCCGACGGGGTGTCGTTGACCGACGAGCTGACCGACAAGATCAAGCAGACCATCCGCACGGAGGTCTCGCCGCGCCACGTCCCCGACGAGGTCATCGTCGCCCCCGGCATCCCGCACACCCGGACCGGCAAGAAGCTCGAGGTGCCGATCAAGAAGCTGTTCCAGGGCGCCGATGCGGCGAAGGTGGTGGAACGCACCGCCGTCGACGATCCCGACCTGCTCGACTGGTACGTCACCCAGCGACGCTGATCCGGTCAGCGCAGCGTGAGTTCCTGCGCGGTCAGGTACCGGTCGAGCACGTCGGGTGTCGGGTCCGCCTGATAGCCGGTCGCGACGCGGGCCTGCCAGTCGGGTTGCGCCTCGTGCCCGGACAGCACCCAGGCGGCTTGACGGGCGGCGCCCAGCGCGACGTACTCACCGGCTTCGGGTACGTCGACCGTCGTCCCGAAGACCGCAGGGGCGATGCGCCGCACGGCCTCCGAGCGTGCCCCGCCGCCGATCAGGATGATGCGATCCGCCGAGACACCCTGCTCGGCGATCTTGCCGGTGCAGTAGGCCATCGAACTGAGCAGTCCCTCGACCGCGGCGCGGGCGATGTTGGCCGGGTTGAGGTTTCGTGACGTCATACCCTGCAGGGCACCGGCGGCGTGCGGCAGGTTGGGCGACCGCTCCCCGTCCAGGTAGGGGACCAGCACCAGGCCCTCGGCGCCGGCCGGGGCCGACAGCGCGAGCCGGTCGAACTCGGTGAAGTCCACCTGCAGCATGGCAGCCACGGCCGCCAGCACCGGCGCGCCGTTGAGCGTGCACACCAGCGGCAGCTGCAGGCCGGTCGCGTCGGCAAACCCCGCGACGATGCCCGCGCCGTCATGCGGTGCCGTCGGGCCCACCGCGCTGACCACCCCGGAGGTCCCCAGCGACACCACACAGTCACCGGAGCCGGCCGCCAATCCCAGTGCCGCTGCGGCGTTGTCACCGGCGCCCGGTCCCAGCACCGCACCGCCGGTGGTCCGGCCGGCGGCGTCGCGGGGCCCCAGCACGTCCGGGACGGCGGGCCGGCGCCCCCGCATCGCCAGTTCCAACAGGTCCATCCGGTAGGAGTCGCTCTCGGCGGCGAAGTATCCGGTGCCGCTGGCATCGCTGCGGTCGGTGCGCAGATCGGCGATATCGCGTGAACCGGTCAGGCGCCAGGTCAGCCAGTCGTGCGGCAGGCAGACCGCCGCCGTGGTGTCGGCGTGGTGCGGCTCGTGGTCGGCCAGCCAGCGCAGTTTGGTCGCGGTCACCGATGCGACCGGGACGACGCCGACGCCCTCGGCCCATGCCGCGGCGCCCCCGAGCTCGGCGACCAGCTGGTCGGCCGCCTCGGCGGAGCGGGTGTCGTTCCACAGCAGCGCATCTCGCACGATCCGGCCGGCCTCGTCCAGACAGACCATGCCGTGTTGTTGGGCGCCGACCGACACCGCGGCGACGTCGTCGATACCGCCTACCGCCGCGATGGTGCGCTCCAGCGCCTCCCACCAGTGCCGCGGGTCGACCTCGGTGCCCGCGGGATGCGGCGAGGATGCCGAGCGTACGACCTCACCGGTGGCGGCCTCGCAGATCACCACCTTGCACGACTGGGTGGACGAATCGATTCCGGCGACCAGTGCCATGTCAGAACCTTCCGGGGTCGGCGAGCAGTGGGGTGAAGGCCAGTTCGGCGGCACCGATCATCAGCGTGTCACCGCCGAGGGTGGCGGGGACGACCCGCACCAGACGGCGCGGGGCGCCCATGGTGTGCCGGGCCAGTTCGTCGTGTAACACCGCCGCGGCGAACGCCGGGAACGCCCGCAGGAAGCCGCCCAGCACGATCAGCCGCGGATTGAGCATGTTGACGGCGTTGCCGAGCGCGATCGCCAGGCACCGTGCCTGCCGCGCGAGCACGTCCATCTCGGCATCGTCGGGTGGTGAATGGCCTTCTGCGTCAACACCATCCAGACGGGAGAGCAGTCGGGCCAACGGAGGCTGGCGGACCTCGGTCTCCAGACAACCCGTGCTGCCGCAGTGGCACCGCTCGGCGCCGCCGACGTAGGTGTGTCCGAGTTCGCCCGCGTACCCGGCCACGCCGGCCAGGATGTCACCGGCGACCACGAAACCGGCCCCGATGCCGCTGGGCCCGCCGTTCACATAGATCAGGTGGTCGGGATCGTGATGGCTGCCGAACAGGTGCTCGGCCAGTGCGCCGGCGTTGGCGTCGTTGGCGGCAAAGACGGGCAGATCGGTTGCCGCGCTCAGCATCTGGCCGATCTGGACGTCATGCCAGTCGAGATTCGGGGCCAGCTGGACGGTGGATTCGCCGGTGTGCACCAGGCCCGGGACGGCGACGCCGACGGCGGTCACCAGTTGCCCGTCGCGCAGGGTGCGCCTGATCCGGTCGATCTCGGCGGCGGCGATGGCGACGGTGTCGGATGCGGTCGGCACCTGTGCGGTCTCGTGGCGTACGGCCTCGAGCACCGCGCCACCCATCGACACCACGCCGACGGTGACGGCGTCGACCTCGGGGGTGACCGCCACCGCGAGCGCACGGTCGCCGGGGCGCACGATGGGGCTGGGTCTGCCGACCTGGGTGGCCGACCCGGCCGGCGCCTCGGCCACCAGGCCGCGCCCGACCAGTTCCTCGACCAGATCCTTGGTGGTCGATCGGGACAGTCCGGTGACCCGGGTCAGGTCGGCCCGGCTGAGCGCGCGGCGGCGGTGCACCAGTGTCAGCACGCTGGACAGGTTGCGGCGCCGGACGTCGTCGCTGCTGGTGCCCACCCGGGTGGTTCGCCGCGCGTCGTCGCCGTGCGCAACCGCCTTCACGAGCTCACCATCCCTTCACATCCACGCTTGACAGTGGCCTGCGCCACATCTTATGTTCGGCGCGAGAACAAAAGCGTAGAGCATCGATACGAGGAGCACCATGACCGTCCTGGAATCCAGTGTCACCGACGACCTGACGCCGCGGGCATCGGACAGATTCTCGTTCGGCCTCTGGACCGTCGGATGGCAGGGCATCGACCCGTTCGGCGTCGCCACCCGGCCCGCGCTCGATCCGGTGGAGGCGGTGGAGAAGCTGGCCGAACTGGGCGCCTACGGGTTGACCTTCCACGACGACGACCTGTTCGCCTTCGGCAGTTCCGATGCCGACCGCCGGCACGCCATCGACCGGCTGACCGCCGCGCTCGGGGCGACCGGTCTGGTCGTGCCCATGGTGACCACCAATCTGTTCAGCCAGCCGGTCTTCAAGGACGGCGGATTCACCAGCAACGACCGGGCCGTGCGCCGGTTCGCGCTGCGCAAGGTGCTGCGCAACCTGGATCTGGCCGCCGAACTCGGAGCCCAGACATTCGTGCTGTGGGGCGGCCGGGAAGGCAGCGAGTACGACTCGGCCAAGGATGTCCAGGCCGCGCTGCAGCGCTACCGGGAAGCACTGGACCTGTTGTGCCAGTACGTAACCGATCAGGGCATCCAGATCCGGTTCGCCATCGAACCCAAACCCAACGAGCCGCGCGGGGACATCCTGCTGCCGACGGTCGGGCATGCGCTGGCGTTCATCGACACCCTCGCGCAGCCAGACCTGGTCGGGGTGAACCCGGAGACCGGCCACGAACAGATGGCGGGTCTGAATTTCACCCATGGCATCGCCCAGGCGCTCTACAGCGGCAAGCTCTTCCACATCGATCTGAACGGCCAGCGCGGCATCAAGTTCGACCAGGACCTGGTGTTCGGACACGGCGATCTGGCCAACGCCTTTGCCCTTGTCGACCTGCTGGAGCACGGCGGTCCGGGCGGTGGTCCGGCCTATGCGGGGCCGCGGCACTTCGACTACAAGCCCAGCCGCACCGAGGACGCCGAGGGTGTGTGGGCCTCGGCCGCGGCGAACATGCGGATGTACCTGTTGCTGCGCCAGCGGGCGACCGCCTTCCGTGCCGACCCCGAGGTGCAGGAGGCCATGGCCGCGGCCCGGGTGGCCGAACTGCGGGAACCGACCCTCGGTGCCGGCGAAACCTACGCCGACCTGCTCGCCGACCGGACGGCGTTCGAGGATTTCGACGCCGCCGGCTACTTCGGCGGCCGGGGCTGCCACTTCGTCCGGCTCAATCAATTGGCGATCGAGCATCTGCTCGGCGCCCGGTAGTCGTGGCCTACGACACATTATTTGTAAAGATCGACAACAAATCATCCGGACTCGACCGAACCCCTCGGAGGACACCGTGAAACGCACCAGCACCCTGCTCGTCACCGCCGTCGTCGGCATCGGTCTGACCCTCACCGGATGCGGATCGAACGCATCGGACTCCGGGTCGGGGGAGGCCTCCGGCGGCAAGGTCGGTGTCATCCTGCCCGACACCAAGTCCTCGGTGCGGTGGGAGACCAAGGACCGTCCGGCGCTGGAAGAGGCCTTCAAGGCTGCCGGGGTGGAGTACACGATCCAGAATGCCGAGGGCTCGGCGGACACCATGGCCACCATCGCCGACGCCATGATCGCCGACGGCGTCACCGTCCTGGCGATCGTCAACCTCGACTCCGACAGCGGGGCGTCCATCCAGCAGAAGGCTGCGGCCCAGGGCGTCAAGACCATCGACTACGACCGGCTGACGCTGGGCGGGTCTGCCGATGTCTACGTCTCCTTCGACAACACCGAGGTCGGCAAACTGCAGGGGCAGGGTCTTGTCGACTGCCTGGGCGGGAAGCCGGCGAATGTGGTGTTCCTCAACGGTTCCCCGACCGACAACAACGCCACGCTCTTCAGCAGCGGAGCGCATTCGGTGATCGATGCCACCCCCTCGATCACCAATGTCGGTGAACAGGCCGTACCGGACTGGGACAACGACAAGGCCGTGACGATCTTCGAGCAGCTCTACACCGCGGCCGACGGCCGGGTCGACGGCGTGTACGCGGCCAACGACGGTCTCGCCGGGTCGGTCATCTCGATCCTGGAGAAGAACCGGCGCGCCGGACAGGTTCCGGTCACCGGCCAGGACGCCACCGTCGAGGGGCTGCAGAACATCCTGGCCGGCAATCAGTGCATGTCGGTCTACAAATCGGCGACCGAGGAGGCCGACGCACTGGCGGAGGTGGCGATCGCCCTGGTTAACGGTGAGTCGCCGGAGACGACGGCCACCTCCCGGGACGACACCGGCGGCCGCGACGTGCCCTCGGTGCTGCTGACCCCGAAGTCGATCACCAAAGAGAACGTCAACGTCGTTCTCGACGACGGCGGACAGTCCAGGGACGAGGTGTGCACGGGCCAGTTCGCCGCGATGTGTACCGCCGCGGGGATCTGAGCGACGTGAGCGCTCCGGTTGCACCCATCCTCGAACTACAGGGTGTGAACAAGAGTTTCGGCGTGGTCCATGTGTTGCACGATGTCGACTTCCGGGTGTACCCGGGCCAGGTGACCGCGCTCGTCGGTGACAACGGGGCGGGAAAGTCGACACTGGTGAAGGCCATCGCCGGTATCCACCCGATCGACACCGGGACCTATCTGTTCGAGGGCACGCCGGTGACGGTGCGCAGTCCCAACGACGTCTCCGCCCTCGGGGTCGAGGTGGTCTATCAGGACCTGGCGTTGTGCGACAACCTCGACATCGTCGAGAACATGTTCCTGGGAAGGGAACTGAAGAGCCGCGGCATGCTCGACGAGGCGCGGATGGAGACCATGGCCCGGCAGGCGTTGACCTCGTTGTCGGTGCGGACGGTCAAGTCGGTGCGCCAGCCGGTGTCGAGCCTGTCGGGCGGTCAGCGCCAGACGGTGGCCATCGCGAAATCGGTGCTGTGGAACTCCAAGGTGGTGCTGCTGGACGAACCCACCGCCGCGCTCGGTGTCGCACAGACCCAACAGGTGATCGAACTGGTGCGCAGGCTGGCCGACCAGGGACTCGGCGTCGTGCTCATCTCGCACAACATGAACGACGTCTTCGAGGTCGCCGACCGGATCTGCGCGCTGTACCTCGGCAGGGTGGCCGCCGATGTGCCGGCCGGCGAGGTCACCCATGGCCAGGTGGTGGAGCTCATCACCGCAGGCCGCTCCGGCGCCCTCGGACTGGCGCCGGCCCAAGCCGCCGAATCGATGTGAACCAGAGAGAATCCGAGATGACCACTATGAGCTCGAAACCGACGGGCAGCCTGGCCGATTCGGACTTCGCCGGCGATGCCCGCGCCGACGTGACCTTCGGTGCCGCGGTGCGCGGGTACCTGCAGCGGGTACGTGGCGGGGACATGGGTTCACTGCCTGCCGTCCTCGGCCTCATCGTGCTGTTCGTGGTGTTCGGGTTGGCCAACGACCGCTTCCTGTCGGCGCTCAACCTGGCCAACCTGATCACCCAGGCGGGCTCCATCTGCGTGTTGGCGATGGGCCTGGTCTTCGTCCTGTTGCTCGGGGACATCGACCTGTCCGCGGGTGTCGCCGGCGGCGTGTCCGCGTGCGCCATGGGGCTGATCATCGTCAACCAGAACTGGCCGTGGTGGGCGGCGATCCTCACCGGGATCCTCTGCGGAGCACTGATCGGCCTGGCGATCGGTCTGTTGCGCGCCAAGCTGGGCATCCCGTCGTTCGTGGTCACCCTTGCGTTCTTCCTCGGATTGCAGGGCGTCACACTGAAACTGATCGGTGAGGGCGGCTCGGTGCGGGTCGATGATCCGGTGATCCGCGGACTGACCATCAGCAACCTGCCGGTGAACATCGGATGGGCGGCCGCGGTGGTGGTCGTGCTCGCCTTCGCCGGCATCGAGTTCTACCAGTACCGTCGCAAGGCGGCGCTGCAGTTGGCGAATGCGCCGCTGGGGGTCGTCGCCGCGCGGGTGGGAACTGTCGCGGCGGTCATCCTCGGTGTCACCTACATCCTGTCGGTGAACCGCAGTGTCAACGCCGCCAACGAGATTCGGGGCATTCCCTATGTGCTGCCGCTGATCCTGGTGCTGCTGGTCGCGCTGACGGTGGTGTTGAAAAGGACCTCCTACGGCCGGCACATCTACGCGGTCGGGGGTAACGCCGAGGCCGCCCGACGGGCCGGTATATCGGTGGACCGCATCCGCGTGTCGGTGTTCGTGGTCTGCTCGTCGCTGGCGGCGTTGAGCGGAATCATCGCGGCCTCATATGCGGGAAAGGTGTCGGCGGCGTCCGGTGCCGGTAACACGCTGCTCTACGCCGTGGGTGCCGCGGTGATCGGTGGCACCAGCCTGTTCGGCGGCAAGGGCCGGGCGATCGACGCCGTCATCGGCGGGGTGGTGGTGGCGACCATCGCCAACGGGCTCGGGTTGCTGAACCAGTCGTCCTACATCAACTTTCTGGTCACCGGCGGAGTCCTGTTGCTCGCGGCGAGTGTGGACGCGATTTCCCGGCGCAGGCGGTCCTCGACCGGTCTGGGCTGACGGCCGGGCGACGCCGGCAATGGATCACGCGGCGTCGAATCTGACGATGTCGATGCTCAGCCCGCCCTCGATGACGCTCACCGATCGCAGCGGTGGACCCGGAAGTGGCGGCGCCGTCGACCGGTAGACGGCACCGGTGGGAGTGGTGTACTCGGCGGTGTGTCGGCCGTCGACGACTGCGGTGCGCACCGACCAGCCCGCAGCCTCCTTGGCGTAGTTGCACGCCTCGCATTTCCCGAGGCCGTTCTCAGCGCTGGTCGGACCACCTGCCCGGGCCGGTTTCGCGTGGTCATGGTGGCGGATAGGTGCATCGCAATACGGTGTGCGGCACGTTCGATCCCGCAGACCGAGGAATGTGGCCAATCCCTTCGGGAAGAGACGTGCCCGTGACTCCATGGCCACCAATTCACCGGACTCTGGGTGGCGGTACAGCCGGCGCAGTGTCGAACGCAGCTCCGGGTTGGCGGCCTCGGTGACCAACCCTCGGGCGAAACCGGCTGGCACCGGACCATATCCGGCCACCCACGCGGGAGCGTCGTCATCACCGGCCAGGGTGGTATCGGCCATCACCAGACCGAGTGTGACGGGCACCGGCCGGTCCGCAGGGCGCCCGGTCACCCGTTCCACGACGGTATCGGCCATGACCTGGCCGCGGGTGCGGCCGTCGAATGTGGTGTCGGCGTTGCGTTTCAACGCGGCGTACACCGCGATCCCCTGCGCGACCGGCAACAGCACGGTGACATAGGCCATGGTGTCCGGGGCGGGGCGGATGGTGACGCAGCGGTCCCCGGCGGCCTTGGCCGAGCGTGCGACGACCGCGGCGGCGTCCAGTCCGGCGGCGATGCGCTTGGCCTCGGCCTCCACTCGGGCGTCGCCCCAGCCCTGCAGCCGGGCCGGTTCGGCACACAACTCGGTATCGAGGCGGCGGCGATCGGCAACGTCCAGGCATGCGGACTCCCGCACGATCAACGTCGCCCGCCACTCCGACAGCGTGCCGGACTCCAAAGCCGCCAGTGTGTATGGCATCTCGTGTACCAGCGCATGCGCGAATCCGAGGTGTCGACCGCCCCTCTTGGGGGATTCGTGGCGCGCCAGGGCCACCTCGGCGGCGAGTCCCCGGCCGCGTTTGGCTGACGCGACACCGGCGACCGCCTCGGTTGCGCGGCGTTTGGCCGACCACAGCGCGGTGGCGCGCGCCTGCGCGGCGGCGGCTGCCGACTTCATGCGCTCGAAGTGCTCGACCTGGGCCCGCAGCTCCTCCTCCGAGGACCGCGGATCCACATCGAACAAACTTTCGATCACGTTGCCGATGTTACCGGGTGGCACCGACAACAGATGGAGGCCAGCAGGAACGACATCAGGCGGCAGTCCGGGCAGGCTCATCTGACATGAGCACCCTCATCACCAAGGACGGCACGCAGATCTTCTTCAAGGACTGGGGCGTCGGGCAACCCATCGTCTTTAGTCATGGATGGCCGCTGTCATCCGACGACTGGGACAATCAGATGCTGTACTTCCTGTCCCAGGGTTACCGGGTGATCGCGCATGACCGACGCGGCCACGGACGGTCGGCGCAGACGCCCGACGGGCACGATCTGGACCACTATGCCGACGACCTCGCCGCCCTGACCGAGCATCTCGACCTGCGCGAGGCCATCCACGTCGGGCACTCCACCGGTGGTGGTGAAGTGGTGCGCTATCTGGCCCGCCACGGCGAGAGTCGGGTGGCCAAGGCAGCGCTGATCAGTGCGGTACCGCCGTTGATGGTGCGGACCGAGGCCAATCCCGAGGGGCTGCCCAAGGCCGTGTTCGACGACCTTCAGGCGCAACTGGCGGCCAACCGCTCGGTGTTCTACCGGACCCTGCCGGAGGGACCCTTCTATGGGTTCAATCGACCTGGTGTGCAACCCGTTCCGGCGATCGTCGACAACTGGTGGCGTCAGGGCATGATGGGTGACGCGTTCTCGCACTACGACGGTATCGTGGCCTTCTCTCAGACCGACTTCACCGAAGATCTGTTGAAGATCACGGTGCCCACGCTCGTGATGCACAGCCGTGACGACCAGATCGTCCCGTATGTGGCATCGGGTCCGAAATCGGCCGGATTGTTGCAGAACGGCACACTGATCACTTACGAGAACTTCCCGCACGGAATGCCGACGACACACGCGGATGTGATCAACGCGGACCTCTTGGCGTTCCTGAAGTCCTGAGCCACGGCCCCATCCGGTCCAGCGCGGTGCTGATGTCTGTTGCCGCCCCGGCGAAGGACAGCCGGACGAACGACCCGCCGTGCACGGTGTCGAAATCGACTCCGGGGGCGATCGCCACCCCGGTGTCGGCCAGCAGTCGGGCACAGAAGTCCAGGGAGTCGGTGGAATACGCCGAGATGTCGGCGTAGACGTAGAACGCGCCGTCGGCCGGCGCCAACCGGTCCAGTCCGATGGCGGCCAGACCGGTCAGCAGTAGCTCGCGGTTCAGGGTGTACTGCTCGACCAGCGCATCGGCTTCGGCCAACGCGGCCGGGTCGAACGCGGCGACGGCGGCGAGTTGCGGCAGCGTCGGAGGACAGATGGAGAAGTTGCCGGTCAGCCGGTCGACGGCCCGGCGCAGCGGCTCCGGTACCAGCAGCCAGCCCAGCCGCCAGCCGGTCATCGCGAAGTACTTCGAGAAACTGTTCACCACAATGGGATTGCGTGAGGTCTGCCATGCACAGGAGGTCGCCGGCGCCCCCGGATACTCCAGTCCGTGATAGAGCTCGTCGCTGACCAACTGCACCCCGTTGGCATCGCACCAGGACACGATGTCCGCCAGCTCGTCGGCCGGGATGATCGTGCCGGTCGGGTTGGCCGGGCTCGCGATGATCAGTCCCCGCACCGGCGGGTCGAGGGCCTCCAGCATCGCCGTCGTCGGCTGGAAGCGGGTCTGCGGGCCGCACGGTATCTCGACCACCTCGCACCCGAGCGCCGACAAGATGTTGCGGTAGCACGGATAGCCCGGGCTGGTCACCGCGACGCGGTCCCCGATGTCGAAGCAGGACAGAAATGCCAGCAGGAAGCCGCCGGTCGACCCGGTGGTGATGACGACGGCGTCTGGGTCGACATCGATCCCGTGTTTGGTCCGATACGACCCGGCGATCGCCGATCGCAGCTCGGGGATGCCCAGTGCCACGGTGTATCCGAGATTGTGTTCGGCGAGTGCCCGGGCCGCCGCGGCCCGGATCGGCGCGGGTGCCTGCGCGCTGGGCTGGCCCGCGGACAGGTTCACCAGATCACCATGGCTGCGTTGGCGCTCGGCCGCGGCCAGCCACACGTCCATCACATAGAACGGTGGTATCCCGGCTCGCAGGGCTTCAGTGCTCATCGAATCCAGGCTAGTCTGCGGTCATCATGACCACGCTGGAAGATCGCCCGCACAGTGCCGTGCTCGTCGTCGACGTCCAGGATGTCGTGGTGGCCGGGGCCGTCCGGCGCGACCAGGTCGTCGCCGCCATCGGCAGACTTGTCGACCGGGCCCGGGCCCGCAGCATCCCGGTGGTCTGGGTGCAGCACAGCGATGACGAGCTCCAGCGGGGCAGCGCCGGCTGGCGCATTGTCGAGGAGTTGACCCGCGATACCGCCGAGCCCCTTATCGAGAAGAATCATGGCGACGCGTTCGAGGCAACCGATCTGGAGGACGTGCTGGGCCGGTTGGGCGTCGGCAGGCTGGTGGTGGCCGGCGCCGCCAGCGACCAGTGCATCCGCTCGACCATCCACGGTGCGTTCGCCCGCGGCTATGACGTCACGCTCGTCGGTGACGCGCACACCACCAGCGATCTCACCGAGTGGGGCGCACCGCCGCCCGATCAGGTGATCGCGCATACCAACCTCTACTGGGCGCATCAGACGGCTCCCGGCCGCACCGCCGCGGTCGTCGATGCCGATGAGGTCGACCTCGGTTAGAAGGCGCCTGAAACACCTCGGCGGCGAGCCGCCTAAAACACCTCGGCGGCGAGCCGCCTAAAAGACCTCGGCTTCCAGCCGGCGCAGATGCTCGCGCGGCGGACCGAGCAGCTGCGCACTGCCGTGCGCCCGCTTGAAGTACAGCTGGATGTCGTGTTCCCAGGTGATCGCGATACCGCCGTGCAGCTGCACTGCCTCGGCGGCCACATCGGTCAGAGCCTCGCTGGCGAAGACCCGCGCCAGCGACGCCGAGACCGGTGACGGATCGGCGATGGCGTCGTAGATGACCGCCCGCGCCGTCTGCACCTTGACGTACAGATCGGCCATCCGATGTTTGAGCGCCTGGAAGCTGCCGATCGGCCTGCCGAACTGCACCCGGTCCTTGGTGTAGGCGACGGTCAGGTCCAATGCCCTTGCTGCGGCACCGATCTGCTCAGCGGCCAGCAGGAGCGCCGCGGTATCGGCCAGGCCGGGATCGGTTCCCAGCGCGGTGGTGTCTCCGGCGGTCACCGCGGACAGCCGCCGGGTGAGGTCCATCGTGGCGTGCGGCTGTACGGTGACGTTCGTCCACCGGGTGAGATCGACTCCGTCGGCGGCGATCACGACATCGGCGATGTCACCGTTGACGACGTAGTCCGCATCGAAGACGACGGTGCCGATGGAGGCACCCTCGGCCAGGCCCTCGAGCGGCTCGTGCACACCGGCGTGCAGCAGGGCGAGCTCGGCCAGTGTGGTGCCCAGCAGCGGTGTGGGCACCAGTGCCTTACCCAGTTCTTCGAGGACGACGGCGGCGTCGGCCAGTTCACCGCCGGCCCCGCCGAGTTCCTCGGGCACGACGAGCGCCGCGGCACCGACCTGTTCGCACAACAACTTCCACAGTGATTCGTCATAGCCACGCTCGGACTCCATGGCGGCACGAACGGCCTCGGGGTTGGCGTGCTTGTCGACCAGCGCTGCGACGGTCTCCTGCAGGAACTTGCGTTCTTCGGTCACGACAGTGCCTCCAACACTCGACGACGGTGCAGGGTCGGGTCACCCCAGGCCGAGCGCAAAGCCTGCACCCGCAGCAGCAGCAGCGACAGGTCGTGTTCCTGGGTGAAACCGATGGCACCGTGGGTTTGCAACGACGACCGTGCCGAGAGCAACGCGGCGTCGGCGGCGGCGACCTTGGCGGCACTGACATCGCGGGCGGTGTCCGGCGATCCGTCGGCAAGGGCCAGTGCGGCACCGTGGACGAGAGGTCGGGCCATCTCGACCGCGATGTGCACATCCGCCAACTTGTGCTTGATGGCCTGGTAGGAGCCGATCACCCGGCCGAACTGGGTGCGCTGCTTGGCGTAGGCAACCGACAGATCCAGCATCGCCTGCCCGGCACCGATCAGCTGGGCGGCGGTGGCCAGCACCCCGAACTCGTAGGCGCGCGATGTGTCGGCGGCCTGGCCGTCCCCGGAGGCGGTGACCTCGAACAGTGTTCGGGTGGGGTCGACCGAGTCGTGCCCGGCGCCGGCGGCTGCCGCGGCGACCTGACCGTCGCCGGCAAGCAGTGTCAGTCCGGCGAAATCGGCGTTGACGGCGTAGGGCACCTGCGGCGGCAGCGCCGCGGTGACGATGAGCTCACCGGCGGCCAGCTGGGTGGACCGCTCGTCATCGGCGAGCAGGATCGGTGCGACCGCGATGGATTCGGTGACCGGCCCGGGCACCGCCCAGTAGCCCAGCCGTTCCAGCGCAACCACCAGATCGATCGGCTGCGCCTCGATGCCGTCGAACTTCTCGGCCACCAGCAGGGCGGTCACGCCCAGATCGGCCAGCTGCGACCACACCTTGCGGCCGGGAGCGGTGTCGCCGTCTGCCCAGGCGCGAATGGCCGCAGGAACGTTCGCCGCGCCGAGTGCGGCGTCGATGCTCGACGCGAAATCGCGCTGCTGTTCGTCTATCTCGAAGTTCATGTCTCGGCTCCCACTCGCTCCGGTCCTTGCTCGTTCCTCGCTGCGATCCTCACTCGTGCTCGCCTTCGAAGTTCATGTCTCGGCTCCCACTCGCTCCGGTCCTTGCTCGTTCCTCGCTGCGATCCTCACTCGTGCTCGCCTTCGAAGTTCATGTCTCGGCTCCCACTCGCTCCGGTCCTTGCTCGTTCCTCGCTGCGATCCTCACTCGTGCTCGCCTTCGAAGTTCACTTGGCCTGTCCCTTCGGCTCCCGGGGCAGACCCAGCAGTCGCTCGGCAATGATGTTGCGCTGGATCTCGTTGGTGCCGGCATAGATCGGTCCACCGAGCGCGAACAGCAGACCCTCGGTGGTGTGGTCGACGATCTCGGCGTCGGCGCCCTGCAGGTCCAACGCGGTCTGGTGCAGCGCGACATCCAGATCCGACCAGAACACCTTGGTCACCGAGGATTCCGCCCCGAGCTCACCGCCGCCGGCCAGCCGGGTGACGGTGCCGAAGGTGTGCAGGCGGTAGGCCTGCGCCTTGATCCAGGCGTCGGCGACACGGTCGGTGAACACTGGGTCCGGGTTCGCCTTCCACTGCGCCACCAGCCGTTCGGCGGGTGCCAGGAACCGGGCCGGGCTGCGCAGCGACATGCCACGCTCGTTGCTCGAGGTGCTCATCGCCGCGCGCCAGCCGTCGTTGGCCTCGCCGATGACGTCGGCGTCGGGGACGAAGACGTCGTCGAGGAAGATCTCACCGAAGCCGGTGTCGCCGCCGAGTTGGGCGATCGGGCGCACCGTGATGCCGTCGGCGTGCAAGTCGAACATGAAGTAGGTCAGGCCCTTGTGCCGCTGGGCCTGCGGGTCCGAACGGAACAAGCCGAAGGCCCGCTCCCCGAACGGTGCGCGGGAACTCCAGATCTTCTGCCCGTTGAGCAGCCATCCGCCGTCGGTGCGGGTGGCCGTGGAGCGCAGTGAGGCCAGATCGCTGCCCGACTCGGGCTCGGACCAGGCCTGGGCCCAGATCTCCTCGCCGCTGGCCATTTTCGGCAGTACCCGGTCACGCTGTTCCTCGGTACCGTGTGCGAACAGCGTCGGTGCCAGCATCGAGGTTCCGTTCGCGCTGGCCCGGCCCGGGGCCCCGGCGCGGAAGTACTCCTCCTCGAACACCACCCACTGCAACAGCGTGGCGTCGCGGCCGCCGTACTTCTTCGGCCACGCGATGACCGATAGCCCGGCATCGAAGAGCACCTTGTCCCACACCCGGTGCTGCTCGAATCCCGCCCGGGTGTCGTAGGACTCGGTGGGAAACGAATCCCGGTTCGCGGCCAGGAATTCACGGACCTCGTGGCGGAAGGCCTCGCTGTCGTCGTCGAAGGTCAGATCCACCTCAGCCCCTCCCGTCGATCTCACGCAATGTCGGTTTGACCACTTTGCCTCCAGGGTTACGTGGCAGCACATCGAGGAAGACCACCGAACGGGGCACCTTGAAGTTCGCCAGATGGGCTCGGGTGTGGGCGATGACGGCCGCCTCGTCGAGATCGGCGCCGGGTTTGGCCACCACGAAGGCCTTGCCGACCTCGCCGAGGCGCTCGTCGGGTACCCCGATCACGGCGGACTCGGACACCCCGTCCAACCGGGCAAGCACCTGTTCGATCTCCGCGGGGTAGACGTTGAAGCCGCCGCAGATGTACATGTCCTTGAGGCGGTCGGTGATGGTGAGATTGCCTGCCTCGTCCAGCTTTCCGATATCGCCGGTGTGTAGCCATCCGCCCTCGTCGATGGCGGCCGCGGTGGCTTCCGGGTCGTCGAGGTAGCCGAGCATCACATTGGGTCCACGCAGCAGCACCTCGCCGGATTCGTCGAGGCGCAACTCGAAGTCGGCGATGGGTCTGCCGCAGGTGGTGGCCACCGTGACGGCACTGTCATCGGCGCGGCACATGGTGCCGAAGCCGGCGGCCTCGGTCAATCCGTATGCGGTCAGCACGATGTCGATGTCGAGTTCGGACTGCATCCGCTCGATCAACACGACCGGCACGACGGCAGCCCCGGTCACCGCGAACCGCAGTGAGGACAGGTCGTATTCGGCGCGGCGGGGATGATCCAGCAGCGTCTGGTAGATCGTCGGCGGGCCGGGCAGCACGGTGATTCGGTGCTCCGCGACGGCCTGCATCGCCTGCTCGGGGTCGAACGTGAGCAGCGGGTACAGCGTGGCTCCGGTCTGCAGGCACGCGAGAATGCCTGCCTTGTATCCGAAATTGTGGAAGAACGGGTTGATGCACAGGTAGCGGTCGGCACTGGTGAGCTGTCCGCACGCGGCCCAGGCGGCCGAGGCATCCAGTGACTGCCGATGCGCGCACCGCACACCCTTGCTGCGGCCGGTGGTGCCGGAGGTGAACAGGATGTCCGATACGTCGTCGGGGCAGACTGCGGCGGCGCGGGCGTCGACGGCATCCAGGTCGACACCGCGCGCGACGAATTCGTCCCAGGTGCCGTCGTCCTTGTCGATCGGCACGCGCACGATGTGCCGCAGGGCCGGCAGTGCGTCGCGATCGAGCTGGGCGGTGCGGTCGGCGCCGAGGAATTCGCCCGCGGCGATCAACAGCGGCGCCTGGGTGCGGGCCAGGATGTCGGCGGCCTCGCTGGCGGTGTAGCGGGTGTTCAACGGGACCATGATGGCGCCGGCGTAGTGGGTCGCCAGCGCGGCGACGACCCAGTGCCAGGTGTTCGGCGACCAGATCGCGACGCGGTCGCCCGCCTGCACGCCGTGCTCGATCATCGCCGCGGCGGTGCGCCGGACCTCCTCGCGCAGCTGCCCGTAGGTGAGCCGCTTCGACGCGCCGCCGGCAACCGGACCCGTCACCAGCGCGTCATGATCGGAAAACTGCACGGCAATCCGGTCCAGCACCGCCGGGACGGTGTGCGGGTCGCTCGTCATTGATGCTCCTCTAACAAAGCAAGTGCTTGGTAGGTTAGCCTACAAGGGTGATTGCGGTCGAGGAGTTCCGGGCCGAGGTCCGGCAGTGGCTCGCCGACAACCTCGTCGGTGAATATGCAGCGCTCAAGGGCCTCGGTGGTCCCGGACGTGAGCACGAGGCCTTCGAGGAACGTCGCGCGTGGAACCAGCACCTGGCGGCGGCGGGACTGACCTGCCTGGGCTGGCCCGAGGAGCACGGTGGGCGCGGACTGACGGTCGCGCACCGGGTGGCCTTCTACGAGGAGTACGCCAAGGCCAACGCACCGGACAAGGTCAACCACCTCGGTGAGGAACTGCTCGGCCCGACGCTCATCGCCTATGGCACACCCGAGCAGCAGCAGCGCTTCCTGCCGGGTATCCGCGATGTCACCGAGCTGTGGAGTCAGGGTTACTCCGAGCCCAACGCCGGCAGCGATCTGGCCAACGTGTCGACCACCGCCCAGCTTGTGGGGGGCGGTGACGGGGCGAGCGCAGCAACGGGGGATCAACACTGGGTGATCAACGGGCAGAAGGTATGGACCTCGCTGGCGCACTGGGCGCAGTGGTGCTTCGTGGTGGCGCGCAGCGAGAAGGGGTCCAAGCGGCACGCCGGGCTGTCGTTTTTGCTGGTGCCGCTCGATCAGCCGGGGGTGCAGATCCGGCCGATCATCCAGCTCACCGGCGACTCCGAGTTCAACGAGGTGTTCTTCGACGATGCCCGCACCGAGGCCGCGCTGGTCGTCGGGGAGCCCGGTGACGGCTGGCGGGTGGCCATGGGTCTGCTGACCTTCGAGCGTGGTGTGTCGACGCTGGGCCAGCAGATCCGCTATGCCCGTGAGCATTCCAACCTGGTCGAGCTGGCCAAGCGCACCGGCGCCGCCGACGATCCGCTGATCCGGGAGCGGCTGACCCGGTCCTGGACCGGTCTGAAGGCGATGCGGTCCTACTCGTTGGCGACCATGGACGTCGAGCAGCCCGGCCAAGATAACGTGTCGAAGTTGTTGTGGGCCAACTGGCATCGCGAGCTCGGCGAGATCGCCATGGACGTGCAGGGCACCGCCGGACTGACGCTGGACGACAAAGAGTTCGACGAGTGGCAGCGGCTCTACCTCTTCTCCCGCTCGGACACCATCTACGGCGGGTCCAACGAGATCCAGCGCAACATCATCGCCGAGCGCGTGCTCGGCCTACCCCGAGAGGCCAAGGGCTGATGAGCCTGTCAGAGGTACCCGAAGAGATTTCCGGACACGGACTCCTGCAGGGGAAGGTGGTTCTGGTCACCGCGGCCGCGGGCACCGGGATCGGTTCGACCACCGCGCGCCGGGCGCTGCTGGAGGGCGCCGATGTGGTGGTCTCGGACTTCCACGAACGGCGGCTGAACGAGACCCGGGAAGACCTGGCCGCGCTGGGACTGGGCAAGGTCGACGCGGTGGTCTGTGATGTCACCTCGACCGCGGCCGTCGACAACCTGATCACCGAGACCGTGCAGCAGGCCGGCCGGCTCGATGTGCTGGTCAACAACGCCGGCCTCGGTGGGCAGACCCCGGTCATCGACATGACCGACGACGAGTGGGACCGCGTCGTCAACGTCACGCTGACCTCGGTCATGCGCGCCACCCGGGCCGCGCTGCGCTACTTCCGCGACGTCGACCACGGCGGCGTGATCGTCAACAACGCCAGTGTGCTGGGTTGGCGTGCGCAGCATTCGCAGTCGCACTATGCCGCCGCCAAGGCCGGTGTGATGGCGCTGACCCGTTGCAGCGCAATCGAAGCCGTCGAATACGGAGTGCGCATCAATGCGGTGTCACCGAGTATCGCGCGGCACAAGTTCCTGGAGAAGACGTCGTCGGCCGAACTGCTCGACCGCCTCGCCGGGGATGAGGCATTCGGTCGGGCCGCCGAACCGTGGGAGATCGCCACCACCATCGCGTTTCTGGCCAGTGACTACTCCAGCTACCTGACCGGCGAGGTCATCTCGGTGTCCAGTCAGCGGGCCTGAGCGACACCTCGGCAGCTACCGGCCGAGTCCGTTCGACCTAGCAAGTGCTTGGTTGGTACGCTGTGCCAATGACGCAGCCGGCCACCCGCCGCGACGAGCTCCTCCAGCTCGCCGCGACGATGTTCGCCGAGCGCGGCCTCAAGGCGACCACCGTCCGCGATATCGCCGACTCGGCGGGCATCCTGTCCGGCAGCCTGTATCACCATTTCAAATCCAAGGAGCAGATGGTCGAGGAGGTCCTGCGGGACTTCCTGGACTGGCTCTTCGAGCGGTACCAGCAGATCCTGTCCTCCGAATCGACACCGCTGGACCGGCTCACGGGCCTGTTCCTGACCTCGTTCGAGGCCATCGAGCACCGGCACGCGCAGGTGGTCATCTACCAGGACGAGGCCAAGCGACTGAGCGCGCTGGATCAGTTCGGCTTCGTCGACGACCGTAACCGCGAGCAGCGCAAGATGTGGGTCGACCTGCTGCACGAGGGTGTCGCCGACGGCTCGTTCCGCCCCGATCTGGACGTCGATCTGGTCTACCGCTTCATCCGGGACACCACCTGGGTTTCGGTGCGCTGGTATCAGCCCGGCGGACCGCTCACGGCCGAGGAAGTCGGCCGCCAGTACCTGGCCATCGTTCTCGGTGGCATCACCACAACACCTGAGTAACCGAACGAATGGAGTCCCCTCATGGCTGAGGCGTACGTCATCGATGCCGTCCGCACCGCGGTCGGCAAGCGCAACGGGTCACTGGCGGGCGTGCACCCCGTCGACCTCGGCGCCGCCGCGTGGCGCGGACTGTTCGACCGCAACGACGTCGACCCGGGCGCGGTCGACGACGTCATTGCCGGCTGCGTGGACGCCGTCGGTGGACAGGCCGGCAACATCGCCCGATTGTCCTGGCTGGCAGCAGGATTCCCCGAGGAGGTCCCCGGGGTGACCGTCGACCGGCAGTGCGGATCCAGCCAGCAGGCGATCTCCTTCGGCGCGCAGGCCATCCTGTCCGGCACGGCCGACCTCATCGTGGCCGGCGGTATGCAGAACATGAGCCAGATCCCGATCAGCTCCGCGATGATCGTCGGCAAGGAGTTCGGCCACACGTCGCCGACCAACGAGTCCAAGGGCTGGCTGCACCGCTACGGCGATCAGGAGATCTCGCAGTTCCGTGGCTCCGAGATGATCGCCGAGAAGTGGAACCTTTCGCGTGAGGACATGGAGCAGTATGCGCTGACCAGTCATCAGCGCGCCCAGGAGGCCATTCGCGCAGGCTATTTCGAGAACGAGATCATCCCGGTGGACGGCTTCGTCACCGACGAGGGGCCGCGCGAGACCACGCTGGAGAAGATGGCCGGTCTCAAGACCCTCGTCGACGGTGGCCGCCTGACAGCCGCGATGGCCAGTCAGATCTCCGACGGCGCCAGCGCGGTGCTGCTGGCCTCCGAAGACGCGGTCAAGGCCCATGGCCTCACGCCGCGCGCCCGCATCCACCACATCAGCGCACGCGGCGCCGACCCGGTGTACATGCTGACCGGCCCGATCCCGGCCACCCACTACGCGCTGGAGAAGACCGGGCTGTCCATCGAGGACATCGACACCGTCGAGATCAACGAGGCGTTCGCGCCGGTGGTGCAGGCCTGGCTCAAGGAGACCGGCGCCGATCCGGCCAAAGTCAATCCCAGCGGTGGCGCGATCGCGCTGGGGCACCCCCTCGGTGCGACCGGTGCCAAGCTGTTCGCCACGATGCTGAACACCCTGGAGCGCACCGGCGGACGCTACGGCCTGCAGACCATGTGTGAGGGCGGCGGCACGGCCAACGTCACCATCATCGAACGGCTCTAGCCGTCCGCGGAGCGCAGTTCGCGCCAGATCCGCGCCGGTGTCATCGGTAGCCGACGCATGCGCGCGCCGCATGCGTCGGCGATCGCGTTGGCCAGTGCCGGCGCGACCGGGTTGTACGGGGATTCACTCATCGACTTGGCGCCCAGCGGCCCCAGCTCGTCATAGGTGTCGGCGAAGTACACCTCGGTCACCGGAACGTCCGCCAACTGCGGAATGTGGTAGTTGCGCAGCGTGGTGGTGGTGACCGCACCGTCCGGGCCGATCTGGATCTCCTCGAACAGGGCCGAGCCGATCGCCTGCGCCACACCACCTTCGACCTGACCGCGGCACTGCTGCGGGTTCATCACCGCCCCGGCGTCGGCGGCCTGGACCGACTGCAGGATCTCGACCGCACCGGTCTCGGTGTCGACGGCCACCCGGAACGCCTGCACGTTGAACGCCACCGACCGCGGCGTGCCGTCATGGGCTGCCGTGCGGCTCATCGGTGTCGGCAGCGACCCGAAATCCACCAGTCGCTCACCGCACTGGACGCCGTTGCGGCCCAACATGCAGTCGGCCGGCGTGCATCCGGTCAGCTCGGCCGCCGCGGCCACCAACGCGGCACCGAGCTGCCTGCTGGCCAGCAGCGTGGCCCGGCCGGCCACGACGGTTCCCGCCGACCCGAACGCGCCGGTGTCGTAACCGGTTGTGGTGGTGTCGGATTGGCGGACCACGATCTGCTCGGGCACCGTATTCAGTTCGGTCGCGGCGAGCTGGGTGTGCACCGTGGTGGTGCCGTTGCCGAACTCGGTGGTCCCCACATCGAGGGTGTACCTGCCGTCGGCATCCACGGTCACCGTGGCCTCGGCGAAGTGTCCGCGCGGCGGGATGGTGGCGATCATCGCGATGGCCATCCCCGTACCGACCGCCCACCCCGCGGGCGCGGTCCGGCCGTTGCCGGCACGCAGTGCTGCCTGGGCCAGGTCCAGGCACTGATCCAGCCCGTAACTGCCGAAGGTCAGATCATCGTCGAGCACATGGGAATCGACGAACGGATCACCGGGGACGATGACGTTGCGTCGCCGGAACTCGAAGGGATCGATGTCCAGCCGCGCCGCCAGTTCGTCGACGGCCGACTCGACGGCGAACATGACCTGACCGAGCCCATACCCGCGGAAGGCACCGGACGGCAGATTGTTGGTGTAGACGGCCTGGGCATCCACCCGCTTGTTCGGACTCCGGTAGACGGCAATGGATTCGCCGCACCCGTGGAACATCACACCGGGGCTGTGATTGCCGTAGGCGCCGGCATCGACGAGCGCGTCGACCGCCAACGCGGTCAGGACACCATCGGCATCGGCGGCCACGGTCACGTCAACCCGGAACGGGTGCCGGCACGGTGCCACCGTGAACTGATCGGTCCGACTGAACTCGTAGCGCACCGGTTCACCGAGGCGAAGCACCGCCAATGCCACCAGATCCTCGGTCAGCATCTCCTGCTTACCGCCGAAGCCGCCACCGACCCGACGGGTGAACACCCGCACCTGTTCGGCGGTCAGGCCGAACAGGTGGCACAGCTCGTCGCGGACCAGGAACGGAACCTGCGAGCTGGTCCGGATCACGAGGCGCCCGTCCGGGTCTCGCCATCCGGTGCAGCCGTGCGTCTCCAGATGCGCATGCTGGACCCGCTGGGTCTGCCAGCGGCCACGCACCACGGCACCACCGCCGGACACGGCGGCCTCGACACCGGCCGCCACGGAGCCCACCTCGCCGTGCAGTTCGGCGACCAGGTTGCCGGCCGGATCGCAGATCCGTGCCTCCGGGCCCTTGTCGGCGTGCAGCAACGGCGCCCCGGGTGTCCGTGCGACATCCGGGTCGAAGACGGCGGGCAGCACCTCGTAGTCGACGATGATCGCCCGGCAGGCCTGTTCTGCGGTACCGAGGTCGTCGGCCACCACGGCGGCCACCCGCTGACCGATGAACCGCACGGTGTCATCGAGGATGGCGGTGTCATCGGGATCGTCACCGCGTACTTCGTGGCGGGCCGTCGAGAAGCGTGCCGGCGGGCTGTCCTCGTGGGTCAGGACCAGCCGGACACCGGGGATGCACCGGGCCGGCGCGGTGTCGATGGATCGGATACGGGCGTGCGGGACGGGACTGTGCAGGACCGCCATGTGCAGCAACCCGGTGGGGGCATCGTCCATGGTGTACTGCTCGGTGCCGGTCACCACCCGGATACCGGCGGGGGCACCGATCGACCGGCCCACGTCACCCCCGCCGGACTTCTCGGTGTTGGTGACCCCGGCGATGGCATCGGTGATGGCCCGGTAACCGGTGCACCGGCACAGGTTGCCCTTCAGATGCTGAGGCAGATCCGCCAGTTGCTCCGGGGTCAGAGCCGAGACGGTGGTGACCATGCCCGCGGTGCAGAACCCGCACTGGAAACCCGCGGCCTCGACAAAACGCCATTGCACCGGATGCAGGTCGGCGCCCGTGCCCAACCCCGCGACGGTGGTGATCTCATGTCCGTCGGCGCGGAAGGCCGGAAATATGCAGGAGTGCACCGGATCTCCGTCCACCAGGACCGAGCAGGCACCGCAGTCGCCGGCGTCGCACCCCTTCTTCACTTCGAAGTGCCCGTGCTCGCGTAGGTAGGTGCGCAGGCACTGGCCGGGGCGCGGGTCATCGCTACAGGCGGCGCCGTTGATCGTCAGCTTCATGACAGCTCATCGCGTATCTGTTCGGCCAGGACCGCTGTCACCGCCCGCCGCCAGTCCGGGTCCCCGTGTGCGTCGCGGGTGATGTCCTGCTCGGGGATCCCGGACAGGGCGTCGCGCAGATCGCCGGCACCGGGTGGCCCGGCGAACCGGAACACGTATGGGCGCACGGTGGTCGCGGTGACCGACAACACGAACTGTCCCGTGACGTCTCGCCGACCGATCACCACGGCGCCGGAGCGGCCCAACGGGGACGGGGCAAGCTTGCGATAGGCCGTGCGCGAGCGCAGTGCGGCGCCGGGCAACCGGACCGAGCGCAGCAGCTCACCGGGCCGCAGCACGTTGACAGCGTCTCCGGTCACGAAATCGGCGACCGGGACGTCATAGTCGGTGCCATCGGGACGCCACACCGTGACTGTGCCATCGAGCGCGGAGGCCAGCGATATCACCGAGCCGGCAGGAAACGACAGGCAGATGTTGCCGCCGACGGTGGCCGTCCCCCATACCTTGAATGAGGCGAGCAGCGCGGTGCAGCACTGCGCGAACAGCGGTGCGGCGGTCCAGTCCGGATGTGTGATCGGCAGCTTCTCGGACAACCCGCTCAGCTCGGCGAGCGTGCAGGTTGCGGACAGCTCGATACCGTCCCCGGTGAATATGACCGCGGGCCAGCCCAGTTGGGTGATGTCCACCAGGCGCGACACGGCGGGCTGCGGCTCCGAGAACAGCCAGGTGCCGCCGGCCAGGATGGCATCGGCGGGCCCCAACGGCCACACGTCTTCGCGGCGGGCGGGGACCCGCACCGCCTCGACGGTGTTGAGGTCCATCTGTCGACCGTAGTCGCCATCGTCCTCGCGCGCAGCACGAGATCGCCGAACTGCACAGTGGCGCAGACACTGTGACAATCAGCTCATGCGTGTGTATCGCGGACACCTGATCCACATCGGTGGTGCGCCACGTCTGGCCGAGGCGCACCACCACCTGGTGAGTGTGCCCGACGGTGCACTGGCAGTGGATGAGAACGGAACCATCGCCTTCAGCGGCCGGCACGATCAGCTACCGGCGACGCTCGCCGGCGCCGATGTGGTGGATTGCCGCCCGGGCTTCCTGCTGCCGGGGTTCATCGACACGCATCTGCACTTCCCCCAGACCCACTGTGTCGACTCCTACGGTGGCGGTCAACTGCTGGACTGGTTGCAGCGCTGCATATTTCCCGCCGAGGCGCGGCTGGCGGACACGGACTACGCGCGCACCGTCGCACGGGACTTCTGCCGGCGTCGCATCGCGGTCGGGACCACGACGGCCCTGGTCTTCGGATCGGCGTTCCCCGATGCCCAGGACGCCTTGTTCGAGGAGGCGTGCCGTACCGGTCTGCGCACCATATCGGGCCGGGGCATACAGACGGTGGGTCCCGCGGCGGCAATGCCGCTGCTCACCGATGACGCCACCGCAATCGAGCTGACCGACAACGAGATACGACGATGGCACGGTGCCGCGGACGGGCTCGTCGCGGTGGCCGTGGTGCCGCGGTTCGCGTTGTCGGTGACGGCGGCGACGCTGCACGCCCTGGGTGAGCTCTACGACGCGGTGCGCGGCTCGGGCGTCTACTTCCACACCCATCTCTGCGAGAACATCGGTGAGATCGAGGCTGTTCGTTCAGATTTCGGGGTGCAGCATTATCTGGACACCTACGATGGTCGGCTCACGGGCGGTGGCCGCTCCCTGCTGGGCAGGCGCAGTGTGTTCGCGCATGCCGTGCACTGTTCCGATCACGAGCTCGGCCGGCTCGCCGAGACCGGCAGCTCGGTGGCGCACTGCCCGACATCGCAGCTGTTCCTCGGTTCGGGCACGATGCCGTGGCGGCGGACCACCGCCGCCGGCGTCAATGTGGCGCTGGGGACCGATGTGGCGGCCGGCGACGAGTGGTCGATCCCGCGGGTGCTCAACGACTGCTTCAAGGTGCACATCAGCGAACCGGTGGGGCAGGACCTCTCGATACCGCCCGCCGAGCTGCTGTTCACGGCGACCGTCGCTGGCGCCAGGGCGCTGGACATGGAGGAGCGGGTCGGCAACCTCGACGTGGGTAAGGAGGCCGACTTCGTGGTGATCGATCCTCGACGTCAACCGATGCTGCCAGCGGTGTTGGCGCCCATCGATCCCGACGACTCGCACCGGTTGTTGTTCACCCTGCTGTTGAGCATGCGCGAGGAGGCAGTCGACCAGGTGTTCGTGCGCGGTCATCGGCTCACGACGGCACCGGGGTGAGCGGCCCACCGAGGATGTTCCCGACGATGCCGCGGATGACGTTGGTGCCGTCCTCGGTGCGCAACTCGTCGTACCACCGGGCGGTCAGTTCCGGATCCTTGGCGTGGGTGACATCGCAGCGCTTGCGGGCCCGGAGCACCAGATCGCCGGCCCGCTCGGTGCGAGCGGCCTGATACGCCGCGAGGGCGGCGTGCACATCGTCCGGGTGATCCTTGAACGCCCATTGCAGCGCGATGGCGTCCTCCATGGCCGAGCATCCACCCTGTCCGATGTCCGGTGTGGTGTTGTGCGCGGCATCGCCGAGCAGCGCCACCCGGCCCTTGACCCAGGTGTCGAACGGGTCGAGGTCGAGGATCTCGACCCGATTTGTCGTCTCGGGATCCAACGCCTCGATCAGGGTCTGCACCCCGGGGGCCCAGCCGGCGAAGTGCTCCCGCAGCACCTCGCGCGCGGTCCCGCGTCGATAGGGCAGACCCTGCTCGACGACGACGTCGAAGAAGAAATAGAAACGGCCGTCCGACACCGGCATGACCGAGACGCGTTTGCCGTCGGCGACATAGGTGGTCCACTCGGTGGCCGAACCGATCGCCTCGTCGGTGTGCACCAGCCCGTTGAAATTGACATAACCGGCGTAGCGGCGGGTCGCCGGGGTGCCCAGCACGTACTCGCGGGTGATCGAACTGGCTCCGTCGGCGCCGATGACGGCATCGGCGGTGACGACCGAGCCGTCGGCGAAGGTGACCGTCGCGGCGTCGGGACCGTCGCTGACCCCGACCATCTTCCTGCCGAAGTTGATGTCGTCGAGTCCGTATGCTCGCATCAGCATCATCTGCAACTCGGCCCGCGCAATCGGGTAGGGACGCTGGCCGACCTCCTCGATCAACGGCTGCATCGAGAACCGGCACATCGTCTCGCCGGTGTGTCCGTCGATGTAGCTCATCGTCTCGAGCATTCCGCCGAGACGCTCGGTCTCCTCGCGCAGTCCGAGGTAGTTCAGGCATTTGACCCCGTTGGACCACACCGAGATGGCCGCTCCGACCGGCTTGTTCTCGGTGACGCGTTCGTAGACGGCCGTCTCGATCCCGATCTGGCGCAGCGCGATTGCCGCGCTCAACCCGCCCATGCCCGCGCCGATGATGGCGACCTTCACGTTCAGCTCCCTCGGTAGGTGGAGTATGCGTACGGGGACAACAGCAGCGGCACGTGGTAGTGCCCGGACAGTTCGGTGATCTCGAACGCGATCACGACCTCGGGATAGAACCCGGCGAGTCCCTCGGCGGCGAAGTAGGCCGCGGTGTCGAAGTGCAGCCGGTAGACACCGGCCGCGAGTTCTCCACCGAGTCCGGCGATTCGGCCGTCGGAGTCGGTGACGCCGTCGGCCACCGCGGTGCCCGCTGCGGTCAGGGTGACGGCCATCCCGATGGCGGGCCGTCCGGTGGTGGCGTCGAGAACATGCGTGGACAGAGTCATGTGCCCCATCATGTCGGCTCGCTCACCAGTCGCTCCAGCCGTAGCCGGTTGATCTTGGCAAGCTCGTTGCGCATCACCCGCCGTTCGGTCTCGGCATCGTTGTCCAGGCGGTCGGTCAGAATCTCCAGCAACTCGTCGGCAGAACGACCGCTGGCGCACACCAGATAGACATAGCCGAACCGGTCCTCGTACTCCCTGTTCCGCTCCGCCAGTGCCGCTTTGACCGCATCGGTGGCATCGGCGACCCGGGCCTGCTCGCGTGCCGAGGACGGGTTGTCCGCCTTGGCGCCGATCCGCGGGTGACCGTCGAGCGCGGCATCGATCTCGGCGTCGGGCAGCTCGGCGAGAACCCGGTCTGCCCGGTCGTAGAGGGCGTCGGCGTCCCGGAACGGCGAGCCGGCCAGCACCCGTCGAGCCCAGATGGTCGAGGAGCACACCTCGAACAGCAGATGCATCCGCTGCCGCTCGGACAGTGCGTTGAAATTGTCGAGCCCGATCGCCTTCACGAGAGTTCGTTGAGCCTGCCGAACCGCGCTGCAGCAATGGGATTGGCGTCGGCGACCAGATCGGTGAACCGGTAGTTGGCGATCTTGGCCACCTCGATCAACGCATACGCCCGCTCGGTGGCCGCGGAGTTGTCCATCCGTGACCAGCCGTTGCGCAGCACCCGGTCGAAACGTTCCGTCTCGCGCGCGCAGATGATCAGGGGGAAGCCGAAGTGTTCGCGGTAGGCCGCCGCCAGACCGACCACGTCCTGATGGTCGTCCTCGTCCAGATTGCTCAGCGCCACATGGTCGACCGCGAGCACCTGCCCGGTCTCGTCCTCGGCACCCAGATCGGGGAACGCGTCGAGCAGTTCCTGCTGCTGTTCGCTGTTGCCGGTGAGCACCGCATCCTGGAAGGCCTCGCGCAGTGCCGCGGTATCGGTGAACGGGCGCTGGTCGAAGGCGCGGTCGGCGGCCCATCCGACGCCCTGCACCACATGCCCGAACACCTCGGTGAAGCGCTCCCGGGTCATGGTGTTGACCTCGTCGAGGGTGATCGAACCCGAGCCGGCCACCCGCGGTCCCTTCTTGCCGAGGTGGAAGAACACGATGTTCAACGCGATGGCGGTGATGGCACCGGTGCTGATACCGCTGCCGAACAGGATGTCCAGCCCGGCGGGCAGTGTCGAGGAGATCGCCGGATAGGAGGTGACCAACAGTGCCAGTGCCAGGCTGGTGGTCACGATGATGACATTGCGGTGATCGGTGAAGTCGACCTTGCCCAGCGTCTGGATGCCGACGACCGCCACGGTCGCGAACAACGTCAGCGCCGCACCGCCGAGCACCGGGTTCGGGATGGACGCCACGACGGCGGCGACCTTGGGCAGGAACCCGAGCAGGATCATGATCGCGCCGGCCGCGGCGACCACCCACCGGCTCTTCACCCCGGTGAGCCGGACCAGACCGACATTCTCGGAGAACGCGGTATAGGGAAACGAGTTGAAGACGCCGCCGATCGTGGTGGCGACACCGTCGGCGCGCAACACGTTGCCGATGTCGGCGGGCCGGACCCGCTTGCCGACGATCTCCCCGGTCGCGATGGTGCTGCCGGTGGACTCGACCGCGATGATCATCATCACGATGATCATGGTGACGATGGCGATGATGTCGAACTTAGGCATGCCGAACGCGAACGGCGGCGTGAACCCGAACATGGCGGCCTCGCCGACCCGGTCGAAGTTCATATCGCCCAGGGCGTAGGCCACCGCACAGCCGGCCACCAGCCCGAGCAGCACGGCGATGGTCGACATGAAACCGCGGAAGAACCGCTGGATGGCGACGATGACCGCAACCGTGCCCAGGGCGTAGAGCACCCAGCGCAGGTTGCCCGGATCCGGCTCGTGGGTGGCGGGATCGGTCACCGCGTCCAGTGCACCGATCGGCACCAGACACAGGCCGATGATGGTGATCAGGGTGCCGGTGACCACCGGCGGGAAGAATTTGAGCAGCCGGACGAACACCGGGGCGATCAGGAAGGTGAAGACACCCGCGACGATCACCGCGCCGTAGACGTAGAGCAGGCTCTCCGTGCCACCGCCGTGCGCCAGGCCGATCGCGATGATCGGCGCGACCCCGGCGAAGGTCACCCCCTGCAGCAGCGGCAGCCGCACGCCGATGTTGCGGAACCCGACCGCCTGGATGATCGAGGCGATGCCGCAGGTGAACAGGTCGGCGGTGATGAGCATGACCAGTTCGGCCGAGGACAGGCCGATCGCGTTGGCAATCAGGATCGGGACCAGCACCGCACCGGCGTAGAACGCCACCACGTGTTGGAAGCCGTAGGTGGCCAGCTTCGGCAGCGGCAGCACCTCGTCGACCGGGTGCACGCGCTTGCGCTGACTTCGTGTGGGTGCCGACATGCGGTTCAGAATCCGACAGCCGTGCTGAATTCCCGTGTCGTCGACGTTTCGTCGATGTTGCCGTGCAGGCTGTGCTGAACCCTGCCGGCGGGCGAGTCATGATGGGTGAAGTCATCACCGATGCAGATGTCGGTCATCAAAAGGCATCGTTGGACGTGATGCTTGCGGCGCTGCTGTCATTGACTGCATGAAGCATTCACTCAAACGTCTCGTCGGAATCGCCGCACTGGCCGTCGTCACCGGCACCGCCTGTGCGTTGGAGGCGGGGGTGGCGGCGGCCGACCCGCTGCCGACGGCGGGCGTCACGATGACCGAGCTACAGCGTGTTCCGGCGCCGCAGCCGGGATTCGAGATCGTTCAGACCCGCACCGAGATCCCGGTCGGTACGAGGTCGGGGCGGCACTCTCATCCTGGACCAGAGATCGGCTACATCGTCGCCGGCGATGTCGAGTTCCGGTTCGACGATCGGCCGAACCTGCGGGTCGGGGCCGGGCAGCCGTTCCAGATCCCGGCCGATACCGTGCATGACGCCATCAACGTCGGCACCGTGCGCACCCTGATGCTGTCCACCTACGTCATCCCGGTCGGGCAACCGCTGGTGCACATGTACTGAGATCAGTGGTCGTGCAGGATCACCCCGCGGATGTTGCGGCCGTCGCGCATGTCCTGATACCCCTCGTTGACCTCGGCGAGCTTGTATTCGTGGGTGACGGTCTCGTCGAGCAGCAACTTGCCCTCGCGGTAGAGCGAGAGCAGTCGCGGGATGTCGGCGCGCGGGTTGGCCTCGCCGTACAGGCTGCCCAGAAGGCGTTTCTGGAACAGCGTGAACATCATCATGCCGAGGGTGGGGGAGTTGTCGGCCATAGTCGACAGTGCGGTCATCACCACCGCACCGCCCTTGCGGATGATGTTGGCGGCGTCTTCGAGCATCGCACCCTCGAGCAGACCGACGGTGAGGATCGCCGAATCGGCCATCACCCCGCGGGTCAGCTCCGCGACCAGCCCGGTGGCCTCCGCCAAGGATGTGACGAAGTGGGTGGCGCCGAGCTGTAAAGCCTTGGCGCGCTTGTCTTCGACGGGTTCGACGACGATGATCTTCTCGGCACCGGCCAGCCGGGCGCCCTGCACCGCGCCGCTGCCGATACCGCCGAATCCGATGACCACCACAGTGTCACCGGGCTGTACATCGGCGGTGTTGACCGCCGAGCCCCAGCCGGTGGTGACGCCGCAGCCCAGCAGGCAGGCCCGCGACAGGGGGATGTCGTCGTCGATCTTGACGATGGACGCCTCGGGCACGGTGCCGTACTGGGAGAAGGTGCCGACCAGCGCCATCACACCGACGTCCTGACCGTTGATGTGACGGCGGTAGGTGCCGTCGAGTTGCGTGCCCGCCATGATCATCGCGCCCAGGTCGCACAGGTTCTGGTGACCGGTGGAACAGAACCGGCAGCGTCCGCAGGCCGGTAGGAACGAGGCGACGACATGGTCGCCGGGGGCCAGTCCGATGACCCCGGGCCCGACCTCGCGCACGATGCCCGCGCCCTCATGACCGCCGATCAGGGGGAGCGGGGCGGGGAGGTCACCGGTGCGGATGTGCTCGTCGGAATGGCACAGGCCGGTGGCCTCCCAGGAGACCAGGACCTCCCCGGCGCCGGGCGGATCGAGGTCGATCTCCTCCACCGTCCAGTCGCCGCCGTACTCCCACAGAATCGCCGCGTTGGTCTTCATGCGGCCGAGTGTAGGAAGCGCGCATCATCACCGTGGGCGATTCGCCATCACCATCGCCCGCGGACCCGGTCGCGGTAATTGCGGCCGTCGGGGTCATAGATCATCCGGTAGGCCGGCGCCGCCCACAACCGGGTCAGCCGGCCCAGTGGCTCGGGTCGGTGTACCCGCAGCCGGCCCGGTGGCCGCGGCCCTCGGCGGTCGGAGTCATACCAGGCATCGAGGGCGTTCGCCGTGTCGACGATCTCCGCGATGGCCGTGCGCGGGTCGGCCAGCCCGCCGTCCTCGCTGCCGTCCGGGGCACGGTCCAGATGTTCGCGCAGCAACCGCAGCCGCAGGTCCCTGGCGAACATCCCGTCGGAATCGAGCACCGCACAGGACAACTCGCTGTCGTGGGTCCAGGACCGACGGTTGAAGTTGTCGCTGCCGACGCTGGCCCAGGTGTCATCGACCGTGCACACCTTGGCGTGTACGTACACCGGTGTGCCGGCATGGTTCTCCAGGTCGAAGACATGCACCCGGTCCGGGTCGACCCGGCTGCATGCCGCGATGGCGTCATGGCGGCCGATCTGATTGGGCGGCAGCGACAGTCGGCCGTCGACATCGGGATGGCGGGGGACCACGGCCACCAGGTGCAAGTCGGGGTTCTCCCGGAGGGCGCGCACGAACAGCTGGGCCACCCGCTTGGACCACAGGTATTGATCCTCCAGGTAGATCAGCCGGCGGGCCTGACGCACCGCCTTGCTGTACCCGCGGGCGATGCTGCGTTCCCCCGACGGGGCGAAGTCGTACTCGAAGTGCGCATCGGGGTAGGTGCGCAGCACCTGCACCGCGTGGGGGCCGCAGGCGGGCGGATCCGGTGGCTGCTCGGGCAGCGGATCGGCATTCAGATCGGCACCGCGCAACCGGTCACGCAGGTAGGCCAGCGGGTTGAGCATGTCGAGCGGGGCCGGGTCGTTCCAGCGTTCCCGGAATGAGGTGTCGAGCGCCCCCACAACCGGTCCCTGCAGCCGGAGTTGCACGTCGTGCCAGGGCGGGTGTGGACCGTAACTCTTCGCCATCTGGACTGCCTGGCGGTCGCCGCGGTGGGTCGCGTCGTCACGCCGGGAGTGGCACAGGTCGATACCGCCGGCGAACGCCACATCGTGCTCGGGCGCGCCGGGATGGCGGATCACCACCAGCTTCTGGTGGTGCGAACCGCCGAATCGGACCCGCTGGTCCAGCAGCACCTCCCCGCCGGCGCGTTCGATCGCGTCACCGAGGTGGCGGTTCTCCTCTTCGCTGTAGGCGAGCTTGTCCAGATGTGATCGCCAGATGAGTCCCTTGACGATGACGCCCCGCTCGGCCGCCTGGCAGAACAGTTCCGAGATGGTCGGCCCGCCGTCGCGCAGCAACTGGTCGGGATCGCCGCGCCAGTCGGTGAAGAAGAGATGGTCGCCCGCGCCCAGGGATTCCACCTCGGTGGCCAGCCGGTCGAAGTAGGTTGCGCCGTGGATCAGCGGTTCGGCCCGATTGCCGATGCACCAGGCGGGCAGCTGCGAGGACGGGTTCCCGCGCTCGTCGGCGGTGAGGAACCAGTGCGCGAGATCGGGCATGCGGGCTCGGGTACCCGCAAAGCGACCCGGTCAGTCGACGATGAAACCGGCCGCCCTGCGCAGCTGCTCGATGGCGTCGGCGACGATGCGCGGCACCAGTTCGGCGCACGAGGGCAGGTCGTCGAGGATGCCGGCCACCTGGCCGGAGGCGAGCACCCCGGCGTCGGTGTTGCCCTCGACCAGTCCGGCCTTGAGCAGCATCGGGGTGTTGGCAGCCATGATGACCTGCGACCAGGTGAGGTCCTTGCCGTGCCGCATGGCCAGACCGTCGGTCACCATCGACTTCCAGGACATCCCGGAAAGCTTCTTGAACTTCTGTGCGTTGCCCACCGCGGCCGTGAAACCCCGCACGGGCGAACCGCTTTCCAGCTTCTCGACCAGACCGGTGCGCAGCACGCGGTGCGGCATGCCGTCGACGCGGGTCGACACCACGGTGCCATCCAGGGCGGCCTGCAGGTAGCGCTGCTTGACAGCGTCGGGCACGGTCGAGTCCGAGGTCAGCAGGAATCGGGTCCCCATGGCCACGCCGGCCGCACCGTAGGTCAAGGCAGCGGCCAGTCCGCGGCCGTCGAAGAACCCGCCCGCGGCGATGACCGGCATCCCGGTGTCGGCGACGGCGTCGATCACCGAGGGCAGCAGCAGCGTGGTCGCGATCGGTCCGGTGTGGCCACCGCCCTCGCCGCCCTGCACGATCACCGCGTCGGCGCCCCAGCTCGCGACCTTCTTGGCGTGCTTGGCGAGCCCGACCGACGGGATGACCACGACACCGGCGTCTTTGAGTCGGGCGATCAGGTCCGGCTTGGGGGCCAGGGCGAAGGAGGCGACTTTGACCCCTTCGCGGATCAGGAGGTCGACGCGGTCGTTCGCGTCGCCGGCGTCGGCGCGGATGTTGATGCCGAACGGTTTGTCGGTCGCGGCCTTGACCTTGGTGACGGCGGTCTGCAGTTCGGCCAGCGTCATCGTCGCCGAGGCCAGGATGCCCAGGCCGCCGGCATTGGAGGTGGCTGCGACCAGTCGGGCACCGGCAACCCAGCCCATCCCGGTCTGCACCACGGGGTACTCGATGCCGACCAGTTCGGTCAGCGGCGTGACCAGTTTCGCCATCTCTAGACCTTGACCTCTTTGTCGCGCAGTGCCTTCGGGTCGATGACCTCGCGCAGCAGCCGTTGCTCCTCGGCATCGGGCAACCGGGTGGTCGGCGCGTCGGCCAGCCCGTGCACCTCGAAGGAGGTGTTCTCGGCGACCTGCTCGGCCTGGACACCGGGGTGCAGCGAGACCGCGCGCATCTGGTGGTCGGGGCCGCCGAAGTCGAACACACCGAGGTTGCTGACCACGCGGTAGATGTTGGCAAACCGGTAGGCCGGGTTGGCCGGATCGATCTTGTCCCAGCCGATTCCGGACACGATGTCGACGGTATCGGTGAACACCCGCTTGGTGTGATTGCCGACGAAGTAACTGGTGGCGTGGTTGATCGAGTTGCCCGGTGCGCCGCGGACGCCGAACATCTGCCGGGTCGGGTGTTGGATCGGCCCGAACGCGGACAGGTTCTGGTTGCCGTAGCGGTCGATCTGGTTGGCGCCCATCACCACGTGGCGCCTACCCCAGGACAGGGTCTCGAATACCCGGTTGAACGGCATCCAGCCCTCGATGGCCGCCGCCGCGCCGATGGCCGGGGTGTCGGCGATGATGCGCGCCTCACCGTCGGTGAGCACGATGTCGGGGGAGAAGGTCAGCCGGGCCAGCCGGGCCCCGACCGACACGATGGTCGTCATCGGGGAGACCATGATCTCGCCGGCGTCACGGAACAACTCGGCGCACGCGACGGCGCACACCTCGGCACGGGTCACGGACATCACTTCTTCTCCTGAGCTTCGGCGAAAGCGCGTACGGCGGCCTGGTAATCGGCCTCGCTACCGGACAGATAGGTCTTTTCGAACTCGGCCCAGGTCTCCGGTGAGCCGGCGGCTTCGGCGTAGTGCCGCTGGAACTTCTCGTCACGTTTGTGGTCGGGCTCGTTGGTCGTGAAGTGTGCGCCGCCCGGCGCCTCGACGACGGTGTCGACCATCATCCGGTTGATCAGCAGCTGCTGGGGCACAACGGATTTGTTGAGCTCTTCGGTGGACACCACCTTCTCCACCGACAGGAAGCGCCGCTGTGCCGACATCAGGAACAGATCGTCGAAGTACGGGTCGATACCGGTGTAGGCCGCGTTGCCGCGCTCGTCGCCGAGGTTCATGTGCACGAACGCCGCGTCCAGTTCGAGCGCCGGCATCGCGATCAGCTCCTGGTCGTCGTACGGCGATTTCACGGTCTTGAGCTCGTCGCCCCAGAAGGCGCGGACATCGCTGCCCAGCCCGGCCCGGATCGGCAGGAACGGCAGTCGCTGGGCGGCGGCCTGCAGACCGCAACGCAGCATGCCCTCGTCCATCTCACGGGCCTCGATGGCACCGGAGGTGCGGGCCTTGGCGAACCACGGGTCGTAGAACGGCGGCGAGTCCAGGGAGACGAAGCCGTAGTAGACCCGCTTGACCTTGTCCGCCGAGCACAGCAGGCCGAGGTCCGGTCCGCCGTAGGTGACAACGGTCAGATCCTTGACATCGGTACGCAGCAGTGCGCGGACGAATGCCATGGGCTTGCGCCGCGAACCCCATCCGCCGATGCCGATGGTCATGCCGCTCTCGATCGAGGCGACGGCCTCATCAAGCGTTGTCCTCTTGTCTGCCATAGCTACTTCGACCCCTTCTCGGTGCCGGCGAACGCGTCGCGGTGTTCGTCGGACACGCCTGCCAGGTTGAGTTCGAAGGTGAAGCCCTGCTCCATCCGGTAGCGGGCGTTGACGGGCTGCACGTCGATGAAGTTCAGCGCCTCCTTGGCCGCGCGGATCACGCGGGTGTCCTTGGTGGCGATATCGCGGGCCACCCGTAGTGCGGCCTCGTCGAGGTCGGCCCGCGGCACCACCTCGTGCACCGAGCCGAAGTGGTGCAGGGTTTCGGCGGGAACGGTTGCGGCGGTGAAGAACAGCCGGCGCATCAGATGCTGGGGCACCAGCCGGGACAGATGGGTGGCCGCGCCCAGTGCACCGCGTTCCACCTCGGGCAGGCCGAACTTGGCGTCATCGGAGGCGACGATGACATCGGCGTTGCCGACCAGTCCGATACCGCCGCCGACGCAGAACCCGTTGACCGCGGCGATGACCGGGACCTCGCACTCGTAGACGGCCCGGAACGCGTGGTAGCACCCGCGATTGGCGTCGATCAGGGCGGTGAAGCCTTCGGTGTTCTGCATCTCCTTGATGTCCACCCCGGCGTTGAACCCGCGGCCCTCGGCCCGCAGGATCACCACGTGGGTGCTGCGGTCGCGGCCCGCCGCGGTGATCGCGTCGCCGAGTTCGAACCAGCCGCGCGAGGGGATCGCGTTGACCGGCGGGTAATTCACGGTCACCGAGACGATGCCCGGTTCGACTGTGGTGGTGGTGATCGTCATCAGTCTCCTGAACGGGGTCGCTACCTAAGCAAGCACTTGCTTGGTACGCTAGCACAGTGACGGATGCGGTCGGAATCAATCTGCAACTGGATGGCCGGGTGGTCCTGGTGACCGGCGGGGTGCGCGGTGTCGGCGCCGGCATCAGCGCTGTCTTCGCCGGTCAGGGCGCCACCGTCATCACCTGCGCGCGCCGGCCGGTGGATGGATCGCCCTATGAGTTCCACTCCTGCGACATCCGCGATGACGATGCCGTGCGCGGGCTGATCGAGACCGTGGTGGCCGAGCACGGCCGCATCGATGTGGTCGTCAACAACGCCGGCGGATCGCCCTATGTGCCGGCCGCCGACGCCTCCGCGAAGTTCAGCACCAAGATCATCGAACTCAACCTGATCGGCGCGCTGTCGGTGTCCACCCACGCCAACGCGGTCATGCAGACCCAGGACGGTGGCGGCAGCATCATCAACATCTCCAGCGTCAGCGGGCACCGGCCGACGCCGGGCACCGCGGCCTATGGCGCGGCCAAGGCCGGCATCGACAACCTCACCGCCACGCTGGCCGTCGAGTGGGCGCCCAAGGTCCGGGTGAACTCCGTCGTCGTCGGCATGGTCGAGACCGAGCAGTCCGAGCTGTTCTACGGCGACGCCGACTCCATCGCGGCCATCTCTCGCAACGTCCCGCTGGGCCGGTTGGCCAAGCCCACCGACATCGGTTGGGCCACCGCATTTCTCGCCTCCCCGGCGGCGTCCTACATCAGTGGCGCCGCATTGGCGGTGCACGGGGGTGGCGAGCCACCGCACTATCTGTCGACCACCACAGCTGACATCAAATAAGGAGACACATCAATGGGTTTGCTCGACGGCCGGGTAGTCATCGTGACGGGCGCCGGCGGCGGGATCGGCCGGGCGCATGCGCTGGCCTTCGCCGCGGAAGGCGCGCGGGTCGTGGTCAACGATATCGGTGTCGGCCTCGACGGCTCACCGGCCGGCGGAGGTAGCGCCGCCCAGGGCGTGGTCGACGAGATCGTCGCTGCCGGCGGCGAAGCGGTCACCAGCGGGGCCAACGTCGCGGACTGGGCACAGGCCGAGGGACTCATCCAGACCGCCATCGACAACTTCGGCACGCTGGACGTGCTGGTCAACAATGCCGGCATCGTGCGCGACCGGATGTTCGTCAACGCCACCGAAGACGAGTTCGATGCCGTCACCGCGGTTCATCTCAAGGGCCACTTCGCCACCATGAAGCATGCCGGAGCCTACTGGCGCGCGAAGTCCAAGGCAGGCGAGGCCGTCGACGCCCGCATCATCAACACCTCTTCCGGTGCCGGTCTGCAGGGCAGTGTCGGACAGGCCACCTACAGCGCCGCCAAGGCGGGCATCGCCGCGCTGACCCTGGTCGCGGCCGCCGAGATGGGGCGGATCGGCGTCACCGTCAACGCGATCGCCCCGTCGGCGCGCACCCGGATGACCGAGACGGTGTTCGCGGACATGATGGCTACCCAGGAGGCCGATTTCGACGCGATGGCCCCGGAGAATGTCTCCCCGCTGGTCGTCTGGTTGGGCAGCGTGGAATCGCGTGGGGTCACCGGCAAGGTGTTCGAGGTCGAGGGCGGCATCATCCGGGTCGCCGAGGGCTGGGCCCGTGGCGGAGAGATCGACAAGGGCGCCCGCTGGGACCCGGCCGAGCTCGGTCCGGTGGTCAGCGACCTGCTGGCCAAGTCGCGCACGCCGCTGCCGGTGTTCGGCGCCTAGTTCGTCGCGGGTCGGCGCGGTTCGCAGACCACCAGCGGGATGACCCGGTCTGCGGCCTCGCGGTATCCGCGGTAGGGCGGATACATCCGGGTCAGCTTGGGCCAGTAGCGGTTCCGTTCATCGGGCGTGGCATCTCTGGCGGTCATGTCGCGCTCCTCGGAGCCGAACTGCACCTGGACAGCCGGATCGTCCTTGATGTTCAGATACCACGCCGGGTCGTGATCACGGCCGCCGAACGAGGCGGGCAGCACGATGCGGTCACCGTCGCGCAGGCACAGCGTGGCCGTCGTCCGCTGCTTGCCGCTGCGCCGCCCGGTGGTGGTGATCAATGCCGCCGGCAGCCAGAGCAGGCGGGCGCCGAGCAGTCCGCCGGTCCGCTGATACGCCCATACGTGCGCCTTGGCGAAGTACTTCATCGACGTGGCGAGCAGACCCGAATTGCGAACATCGACCATGCGGTGTCATTTGCCCGCAACGGGCGCCGGGCAAACGCCCATCAGTGCAGATACAGCGCGGTGTACAGCCCGATCGTCACCGCCAGGTAGCCGCCCACGCACACCCGGGACGCACGCCGACGCGTTCCGGCCGGGAAAGCGGCCGGAAGCACCACCGCGAACAGCAGTCCGGCGAGCAGGCCGACGACGGTGCCGAACATCAGCGCATAACCGTGGGGATCGATCGCCGGATCGCCGGTGAACCCGGATCGGGCGACGAGATACAGGCACAGCACCCACAGCAATCCGGCGGTCGCGCCGAGGAGGCCGGCGACCACCCGCCCGATCTCAGCGCTCACGGACTGCCCGGATCGGGCGTGCACGCGGTCAGCAGCGATCGACCGTTTCGCTCGGCCACCTCCGCCGGATCCAGCCACCCGATGCCCGCGTAGTAGAAACTGTCGGGATTCGCGTCGGATCCGTCGATGATGTCGGAGATGCCCGTGGGGGTCGCCCCGGCGCCGGCGGGATCGGCGTCGACGGTCATCAACACCTCCCGTTCGGTCCGCCAGTCGAAACTCTCCGGTGGTGCTTCCACGACGTCCAGACCCGGATACGGCCCGCCGATGGTCAGGGTTTCCACGCCGGTCGAAACACCCTGCGGCGCCGAGAGAATGAGCCTGGCCGTGCCCGGTGTGAAGGTCACGACCACCCGGGAGACATTGGTGCACGGCGTACCGGTGGACAACTGCAACCGACCGTCGGTCACCCGTGCGCCGAAAACCGGTGGCAGTGAGGCGACCTCGGGATCATCACCAATGACCGAGCATCCTGTGAGCAGCAGCCCGGCCGTGACCGACAGCGCCACCGACCGAATCATCACCGGTAACCCCCATCGCCGAGGCCGGCCTCCTTCTCGATGCCGTCGGAATCGGTCATCGCCGCCCACAGCATGCCGAGATAACCCTTGTCCGCCCACTGGCGGGAGTGCATCTCCTCGTGGTGCAGCAACCGGTCGAGGTCCAGCGAGCCGGCCTTGGGCACACCGTCCTCGCCGACGTTCCACGACCGGCCCGATTCGATGATCTGGGTGAGCTGCTCGGTCGGGTTGTGCCCGTGATCGATGTTCTCCATGAAGATGTCGCCCCACGCGGTGCCACCCTTCCAGCTGAACTGGTCCTGAACCCAGTTGCCGCCCATACCCATCAACATGCCGTTCGGCGTCGTCATCAGGGCCCCGTCGGCGTTCAGGATGAACGGCACGTCCTCGTCGTAGGTCCAGGAATTGGCGGCCTGCCGGTCGATGATGCGCTGCACCTCCTGCGCGGAGTACGGCTCGGGCGTGAAGTCGTTCGGGGTGCCCTCGCCGTAGTCGGTGCCCGCGTTGAAGATGTAGGTCATCACCACCGCCTTGCGGGCGTCTTCGCCGGAGGTTCCCTTGGGCAGTTGGAAGAAGGTCTTACCGTCCGGATCCTTCGCCCGCGGCATGTCCTTGAGCACATCGAAGCTCGACGGGGTGATGTTGTGCGTGCGCGCGATGTCGACGATGGTCTCGGGCGGGACACCCTGCCGTTGGGCATTGTCCAGCCATTCCTTGTACAGCCCTTCCGGCGGCGGGCCGGTCAGCAGACCGGCATCGCGCAGGGCCTGCTCGTAGGGGTTCGCGGGTTCGGGCTCGGGCGGTCGGCCCCCGCCCGGGTCGACGCCGAATTTCTGGTCGCCCAGGGCGACGTACTCCGCGCCGAGTTTGCGGATGGCCGCGCCGATGGTGTTCAGATCGCTGTTGGAGCGGGCCACGACATCGGCGACCTCACCGACGCCCTTCGCGACGATCGGCAGCAGCATGCGCTCTCCGGCGGCATTGTTCGGCACCGACGCCGCGGCATCGGTGACCCAGGTGCGGATGCCGTCCAGTCGGGTACGCCCGGCGCTGACCACCTGCGCGGACATGTCGATCTGTTCCCTGAGCCGACGGTCCAGGCCCGCCAGTTCACCGATCACCCGGCGGTGTTCGGTGTTGACGGCGTCGTAGGCGGTCGCGGCGGTTCCGGTCCAGCGGGCGCCGGGTGCCGCCGAGGTGAGCTGATCGGCCAATCGCGTCAGGGTCGCACTCTGGTCGAACCGCTCGCCGCCCTGCGGTACCCCACTACCGAAGGTGTTGCGCGCATCGGACCAGGTCGACAGGAACGCGTCGAGCACACCCATGGGTCAAGTCTGGCATGTCGGGCGCGGGTCAGGCCGCGGCTTTTTCGTCGGACCCGCCGGTATCCGCGCCGGTGTCGCCGCCGGTATCCGCGCCGGTGTCGCCGCCGGGATCAGCGCCCGCCGTCGCAGCCGATGCCCTGTCGTCGGTCGGCTCGGCCTGCCCGCCCGGCTGCGTTCCCACACCGTGCGGGCCCCCGGTGATGTCCTCGGCGTCGTCCTCGGCGGCGTCGACAGCGCGTAGCACCGGCTTCTGAGCGGTCCGGGTGGTGCGGGCCGTGCGGACCGACGGCGATTCCTGCTCCGGCGACCGCAGCGCCCGGATCAGATCCTCGCGCGCTGCGGACTCGTCGGCGTCGACGCTCGGCTCGGCTGCCACGTCGGCTGCCATATCGGGTGCAGCAGCGGCGATCCGCGCGGCCGGGAGCGCATCGTCGGTGGCGGGAGCGGACCGCGGCCGCACCGCTGCGGTGATCGCCTCGGTCACATCCCGGACCACCGCGGTCGCGAACGTCACCGGCGCCCGCAGCACGGCACCGATTCCGTCGCGCACGGCTTCGGCGATGGTGCCGATATCGCCGGTACGGAAGGCCTGCGCGACGCGGTAAACCGCGGCCTGCGGTGTCACCACGAGATCGCGCACGTTGACGAACAGTTTGGCGCCCAGCGACGCCGGCCCGACATCGCGACCCGCCCACGATGTCAGCGTCCACCCCTCTTCGGTGCTGCCGTCGACGACCACCACATCGGTGTTCTGCAACCGGTGGGTGAGCATCAGCAGCAGATCCGGGTTGTCGACGTTCATCATGGTCCAGAACATGATCGTCGCGGCGTGCGAGAACACCACCGGATTCTGTGCCCCGGATTCCTCGACCAGCTGCAGCGCCCGGTCCACCCGCTCGTCGAACGCGTTGCCGTCGGCGCCGCCGGGGACCGGCACCGACCGCAGCCCGAGGGTCCAGAGGGCGGGCGCCAGTACATAGCCGATCCCGCCCGGCCCGGAGTCCGACCACCCTTCGAACCAGCCCGCGTTGATCTCCCGGAATCCGGGGACCACGGTGGGGGTCAGCCCGGTGGCGGCGGCGAACGGCGCGGCGGTCTCGGTGGTGCGCACCATGTTCGACGCGTAGATCGCGTCGTAGGGGACACCGCCGGCGATCAGTGCGTCGGCGACCGCCGCCGACTGCGCCTGCCCCAGCGGGGTCAGGTGGGCACCGGGAATCGAATTGTCGATGGTGTGCGATGCGTTCGCCTCCGACTCGCCGTGCCGGACGAACGTCACCGTCAGCGCTCCCGCCGGCAGCGCGGTGATGATGAACAGCGCCGCGGCGGCGAGCACCACGACCAGAAGTTCCAGTGACCGGCGGTGCGACCCCGTGACCATCGGGTCACAGTAGCGAGCCGGGCCGTCTCGCAGGCCGGGATCGGCAGAACGGCCTGCGGCGCCGTCACCCCCGGCGCGGCGGCCGCCGTCCCGTAGCATGGTGGCGCGCCGCAATGGATCCGGAGGACGCTGTGACCTGGGAAGTCGGGCCCATCATCGGCCGCGCCCAGTTGGCGGACCTGACGGCGCGGGTGGCCGCCGGGGCGCCCGGAGCGCCGCAGGGGGTCATCCTGGTCGGCGAACCCGGGATCGGGAAGTCGATGCTGCTGCGGCACGCCATGGCGCACGCACCCGACCATGTCCGACTGCTGTTCGCATCCGGCACCGAACCGGACCACGTGCCGCCGTTCACCGCGCTGGCCGAACTCATCCGGCCACTCGGTGACCTGGTCGCCCAATTGCCGCCGACACTGCGCGACGCCCTGCACCATGTCCTGGATGTCGGCGTCCTGGATGTCGGCGTCCCGGACGACGGCTCGGTACCCGGCCCGGCCTCGATCCAGCAGGCCGTGTTGGCGCTGCTCGGTATATCCGCCGCCACCGCCCCGCTGATGCTGGTGCTCGACGATTTCGATCGGTTCGAACCGGACTCGCGCCAGGTGCTCAGCTACGTGGTGAGCCGGGTTCCGCACCTGGCCGTCCGGATCCTGGCGAGCGCCCGTCACCTGGACAGGGTGCGCGGCCTGGACGCGAGCATGACCGTCGCCGATGTGCCGGCCTTGTCGAACAGGGAGGCAGCACAACTGATCGAGGCGCAATCGGTGGTGCCGCACCCGAGCGTCACCGGTGAGATCATCCGGTGGTCGGCGGGCAATCCGCTGGCGCTCATCGAGTCTGCGCGCTTCTACGGCCGGTCGGGTGCGGACGTGTTCCGGGTCTACGGGATGGTCGGCGGCGGGTTCGCCAGGGCGCTGTTCGCCACCCAGCTCGCGGAACTTCCGGCCGATGCCCGCCGGCTGGTGATCTTCGCGGCCACGGGTGCCGGCTACGAGGACATCGACCTTCTCACCGCCGCAGCCGGTTTCGGTGCACAGCTGGCCCGCTGGGACCCGGCGGTGGCGGCAGGCATCGTGACGGTCGCCGAGGACCGCCGGGTGCGCTTCGGCCACCCGCTGCTACGCAGCATCGCCTATGCCGAGGCGGGTCACGACGAACGCACCGCCGCGCATACCGCACTGGCCGCATCGCCGATGCTCGACGACTTCTGCCGTGCCTGGCATCTGGCCGCGGCGGCGACGGCTCCCGACGAGGGTGTCGCCGTGCTACTGGAGCAGGGCGCCGCGCGGTCCGGGCGGCGCGGCGGGTACCTGGAGGTGGCCCGGGCGCTGCAGCGCGCCGGGGAGTTGAGTCCCGACGATGGCGACGCGGCGCGGCGGTTCATGCTGGCCGCGGCGGCGGCGAACTTCGGCGGCGACCCGGCCTGGGCGCAGGCGCTGACCGGCAGCGCCCTGCACCGGTCGTCCTCGCCCCAGATCGTCGGGCAGGCGGCGCTGACCAGGGCGTCCATCCTGGTGCAGGCCGCGCGGCCGGCCGAGGCATTCGATGTGGTCGGTGGTGTGCTGGACGGTACACCGTTCTCCGACAGCCAATTACGGCTGAACCTGCTGTACGTCGCCGCATCGGCGGCGTACTACTCCGGTGACCCGGCCGAGCGGTCCCGGCTGCGCGGCTGGCTCGCCGGAACCGCCGGCGACACCGACGCGCCGTCGGCCTTCCCGATGCCACTGCCACCGGAGGCAGGCCCGTTGCAGCGTGCCCACATCGCGATGTACGCCGATACCCGCGTCCGGCCGGTCACCTGGGACCGGCGCTGGCTACAACCGATGTCGCCCGCGATCGAACCGTACCGTCGACTCATCGTGGGTGAGATGGCCTACGTCACCGAGGACACTGACCTGGCCGTGGCGCACCTGCGCGCGGCGGTCGAAGGGCTGAACGCGACCGGTGGCTTGCGGGGGTTCACCTACGCGATGGCCGCGCTGGCCTGGTCGCTGCTGGACACCGGCCGCTGGGCCGAGCTGAACGCGCTGCTGGCCGAAACTGAAAGTCTCTGCGCCGTTTATGATCTGAACCTCCTGCACACCGAGACCGCACTGGTGCGCGCGCAGCTTTCGGCGCTCACCGGCGACATCGCCGCCGCCGAGGCGGCATTGGGCGACGCCACCCGGATGATGGCCGACAAGGGCGGGGCGGCGACCGCGGTGGCATTGTCGCGCGCAACGGGCTGGCAAGCCCTGGCTCGCGGTGACTTCGACACCGCCTACCGGGCGCTGCGGCAGATGTTCGACCCCGACGGCGGACCCGTTCATTTCGTCGTGTCGCATCGCGGGATAGCCGACCTGGCCTGGACGGGGGTGCGCAGCGGACACTCCGATGACCTGCGGTCGCTGATCACGACGATCGGCAGACAGTTCGGGTCCCGCCCACCCGTGCGGTTGCGGCTGCTGCGGCATCAGGCGCTGGCCCTGACGGCCTCGACCGGTCTGGCCGAGCGTCATCACCGGCTGGCGGTCACCGACCCGGCCGGGCAACAGTGGCCACTGGAACGTGCTCGCGCACAACTGCATTACGGAGAATGGCTACGTCGGGTCCGTCGGCCCGCGCAGGCTCGCACCCAGTTGGGGGCGGCGCTGGAGCAGTTCGAATTACTCGGTGCGCTGCCGCTCGCGCAGATGGCGCGTGCCGAACTGCGTGCCGCCGGCGTGACCGGCCCGGCGCGGCACGCGGTGGCCGGCCTGGACGCCCTGACGGCCCAGGAACGCCAGATCGTCACGATGGCGGCGTCGGGGCTGACCAATCGCGAGATCGGCCTGCGGGTGCACCTTTCGCCGCGCACCGTCGCCTCGCACCTGTACAAGGTGTATCCCAAGCTCGGGGTCACCCGCCGCCACCAACTGCGCGATATTCTCGGCGACCAGACCTAGTGGCTGGACGGATCGGTCAGGATCTCGACGAGCGCCGGCCCGGGACGCTGCAACGCTTGCGCGATCGCCGGACCGAGTTCGGCCGCATCGGTGACCCGGATGCCGTACGCGCCGCATTGGCGCGCATACGCCGCGAAGTCCGGATTGTGCAGTGAGGTCTGCCATACCGCGTATTCGGCGCCGCGCTGTTCCTCGCTGATCTTGGCCAGTTCGCCGTTGTTGAGCAGAATGTGGGTGATGTTCATGCCGTACTTCACCGCCGTGGTGATCTCCGCGAGGTACTGACCGAACCCGCCGTCCCCGGTGACGGCCACGACCTTGCGGTCGGGGGCGGCCGCCCAGGCGCCCATGGCGGCGGGATATCCGAAGCCGATGGAACCGAGGTAGCCCGACATCAGCACCGACTGCTCGGCGGTCTCGAAATACCGGCCGAACGAATACGCATGGTTGCCGACGTCGACGGTCAGGACTGCGTCCACGGGAATCGACCGGGCGAGTTCGGCGAAAACGCTTGCCGCAGAGACTCGACCGCCCGGTCGTTTGGCCACGCGCCGGGACTTCTCGGCGCGCCACACCGACCAGCGTTCGGCGACCTCGCCGCGTTGGTCGACCAGTTCGGCGTGGCGGCGCACGCCGTCGAGCAATGCCGCGGCGGTGACCCCGACATCGCCGAGCAGCGGCACCTCGACCGGCCGGAACCGTCCCAGCATCATCGGATCGGTGTCGACCTGGATGGTCGGCTTGTAGGGCGAGATGCCGGTGTGATTGGCAAACGATGCGCCGAACACCAGGATCAGGTCGGCCTTGTTCATCATCCACGAGGCCACCGGGGTTCCCGAGCGACCGAGCACCCCGCAGGCCAGTGGGTGCGCGTCGGAGATCTGCCCCTTGGCCTTGAACGTCGTCAGCACCGGTGCGTGCAGCTGTTCGGCCAGCGCCACCACCGCCGGCATGTCGAACCGTGCGCCGGCGCCGACCACGATGACCGGTCGGGTCGAGGATGCGATGAGTCGGCGGGCCTGCTCAAGTGCGGCGGCCGGAGGTGCGATCCGCAGGTCCGGCATCCGCCCGTGCGGGCCCGAGGGCGCGGCGTCGGGACTGGCGAGCACCTGGACTTCGTCGGGCAACACGAGATGGCCGACACCACGTTCCAGGATGGCGTGTTTGAGTGCCATGGTCATCAGTTCCGCGTGGTCGGACCCGGCGCGCACCATCGCCGAGTACACCGTGACGTCGGCGAAGGCGGCCAGCAGGTCGATGTCCTGGAAGGCACCCTTGCCCGCCACCGCGGAGTCGACGTTCCCCGAGATCGCCAGCACCGGTGCCCGGTCCGAACGGGCGTCGTACAGACCCGTGAGCAGATTGGTCGAGCCCGGGCCGGCGATGCCGAAGCACACGGCCGGCCGCCCGGTCAGTTTGCCGTACGCGGCGGCGGCGAACGCGGCTGCGCCCTCGTGCCGGATGCCGAAAAAGCGGAGCTTGCCCGCTGATTCGGCCCGGTGCATGGCCTCGGCGATGCCCAGGTTCGAATGGCCGACCATGCCGAAGACCGTGTCGACACCCCAGTTGGACATGGTCTCGATCAGCACATCGCTGACCGTGCGGCGGTGTTCGGCCGGCTGCGGTATCTGCACGTACACACCGTCGGCGCGCTCCTCCACCGGATAGGTGGCCACGTCGTAGTCCGGTCCGCCGGCGGCTGCGCCGGTGAACGGGTCGAAGTCGAAACCGTGCCAGGGACAGCGGATCTTGTCGTTCTCCAGGGTGCCCTGGCCGAGTGGGCCACCCTGATGTGGGCACCGGTTGTCGATGGCGCCGTATCGGCCGTGCAGTTTGGTCAGCGCCACGGTCTTGCGGCCGGCCGGGCAGACGGTCACCTCACCGTCGGCCAGCGCGTCGATGTCAACGGCCTTGTGCCACTGGGGTTCGGAGTTGCTCACAGTGCGGTGGCTCCTGCATAGGGGACTCCGGTGAGGTAGGCGAAGTCGCGGTCGAAGGTGATGAGGTCGTCGAGTTCGAAGTCGGCGAGGCGTCGGTGTCCGCAGGCCCGCGCCAGAACCACCATCAGATCGACGGTCGTGCGCAGGAACCGGTCGAGGCGCTCGGCGGCCAGCTGCACCGGCAGCCGTTCCCGCAGTCGCGGGTCCTGGGTGGCGATACCCACCGGGCAGGTGTTGGTGTTGCAGGCGCGCATGCCGACGCACCCGATGGCCTGCAACGCGGCGTTGGACAGGCCGATCGCGTCGGCGCCCAGTGCCAGCGCCTTGACCATGTCGGCCGGTGTGCGGAGCCCGCCGGTGACCGCCAGGGTGACGCCATCGGCCCCGGACCGGTCGAGGTGCCGCCGCGCCCGGGCCAGCGCCGGAATCGTCGGTACCGAGATGTTGTCACGAAAGATCAACGGCGCAGCGCCCGTTCCCCCGCCGCGGCCGTCCAGGATGAGGTAGTCGACGCCGATCTCCAGCGCCGCGTCGATATCGCGCTCGATCTTCTGCGCGCTCATCTTGTACCCGATCGGGATGCCGCCGGAGATCTCGCGGACCTGCGCAGCGAAATCGGCGAACTGGCTCAGGGAGGTCCAGTCCGGGAAGCGGGCCGGCGAGATTGCCGCGGTGCCCGGGGGCAGGCCACGGACCTCGGCGATCTTGCCGGTCACCTTGCTGCCCGGCAGATGCCCACCGGTGCCCGTCTTGGCGCCCTGACCGCCCTTGAAGTGAAAGGCCTGGACCTGCCGGATGCGGTCGAAGCTCCATCCGAACCGCCCGGAGGCCAGCTCGTAGAAGTATTTCGAGTTCGCCTGCTGTTCCTCCGGGAGCATCCCGCCCTCGCCGGAGCAGATCCCGGTGCCTGCACGTTCGGCCCCCATCGCGAGGGCGGTCTTGGATTCCTCGGACAGCGCCCCGAAACTCATATCGCTCACGAACAGCGGGATATCGAGCTGCAGAGGACGTTTCGTGTGCGGGCCGATCACCGTGGTGGTGTCCACGCTTTCGTCGTCCAGCAGTGGTAGCCGTGCCAGCTGGGCCGTGACGATCTGGATGGAATCCCAGGAGGGCAGCTGATCGCGCGGCACCCCCATCGCCGCCGCCGGGCCGTGGCCACCGACCCGGCTCAGTCCATGGGTGGCGAATTCGTGGATCGCCGTGACGAACGGTTCCTCGGCGGTGTCGCTGGGCTTGATCCACCTGCCCTGGTAGCCGTCGTCGCCATAGGCCTGCGGGTTGGCCCTGGCGAAGTCCGCCACCGCGGCCTGATCGACGTACACCTCGTCCCCGGTCACCCAGGCCGGGAACTTGGTCAAGGTGACGGCCGGATTGACCGGCGAGACGCCGGTGTCGGCGTCGTACCGCCAGCCGTGCACACCGCACACCAGCAGGCCGCCCTCGAGATGGCCGTCGGACATCAGGGCGCCGCGGTGGGCGCACCTGCCGTAGAGCGCCGAGACGTCGGCGCCGCGCCGCACCAGCACCAGGTCCACACCGCCGGCGGCCACCGGGTGCGGTGTTCCCTCCGGTAGGTCCGAAAGGGATGCCACCCGCAACGCCGTCGCCATGCGGAGAGTATCGCCCACCGTCCGCGGGCGGACATCAGTCAGATGACTGACGGCATCGCTCCGCTAGGCCGGGTCGCAGATCAGGATGGGGATCTTGCGGTCGGTGTAGGACCGGTAATTGGCGAAGTCGGGGTACATGGCGTCCAGCTTGGGCCAGTACTCGTCGCGCTCGGCATCGGTGGCCTCCCGTGCCACCAGGTCGAGCTTTTCCTTCTTCGTCTGGAAGGTGATGTTCGGATCGGCCTTCAGGTTCAGGTACCACATCGGGTTGGTGGCCCGGCCGCCCTGGGACGCGACCAGCACGATGCGTCGACCCTCCTGGAGAAAAAGCAGCGGGCTGTCACGCGGTTCCCCGGATTTGCGGCCCGTCGTGGTGAGGATGCCGACCTCGGCGCCGCGCAGGAACTTGTTGCCGAGCTTGCCGCCCGACTTCTTGAACAGCCAGGTGTTCGCGCGCGACATCCACTTGATGCCGGTGCCGACTGCCTTGGAGTTGAGGCCCTCGACCTGTTTGGGGCTCAGGGGCTTGGGTGGTGTGGCCATGGCGGAACCCTATCGGCTGATGAACGGCTTCAGCGACGCCCGGATGTGGTGGATCCGCGGGTCGTCGGCGGGGATCAGGAACGTCTCGTCGACGTGCGAGCAGACCCGGCGTCCGAGCAGGCGCGGCCTGGTCAGTACGTCGAAGCGGGCCCGGATGTGGTCGCCGTCGACGGTGAACTCCGGTGGCGTCGTCTTCTCGATGACCTTGAACTGCGGACCGTTGTTCAGGCTGCGCCGCAGGTGGTCTCCGGAGCGTCCGGTCTTGAGTCCCATCTCGATGCGGATGCAGTCCGGGTGGAACGGCACCGCGTCGGCCCGATGGCTGGACAGGGCGTCGATATAGGCCTGGGCGGCCGCGATGCGCTCGGCGTCTGATGCCATCAGATCCGCTCGATGATGGTGCCGGTAGACAACGCCCCGCCGGCACACATGGTGATCAGCGCGGTGCTCTGGTCGGTGCGCTCCAACTCGTGCAGCGCGGTGGTGATCAGTCGGGCGCCGGTGGAGCCGACCGGATGGCCCAGCGCGATCGCGCCGCCGTTGACGTTGACCTTGTCCATGTCGGCGCCGTGCACCTGGGCCCACGACAGCACCACCGAGGCGAAGGCCTCGTTGATCTCGACGAGGTCGATGTCGCCGATCTTCATCCCGGCCTTCTCCAGCACCTTCGCCGTCGACTGCACCGGGCCGTCGAGGTGGTAGTAGGTCTCCGATCCCACGTTGGCCTGCGCGACGATGCGGGCGCGCGGCTTCAGCCCCAACGCCTTGGCCTTGTCCTCGTCCATCCACAGCACAGCGGCCGCGCCGTCGGAGATCTGCGAGGAGGTGCCCGCGGTGTGCAGGGCGCCGTCCATCACCGGCTTGAGCGAGGCGAGACCCTCGGCGGTGGTGTCCCGCAGGCCCTGATCCCGGGTGACCGGCGCCCATTCGTCGGTGGGCCGCTTGTTCTCGTCGAGGACCGGCGCCGAGATCGGGGAGATCTCCCGGTCGAACCGCCCTTCCTCCCAGGCGCGCTTGGCCTTGGCCTGCGAAGCCAGCCCGAAGGCGTCCAGATCGGCGCGGGTGATGCCGCGGCGCTTGGCGATCCGCTCGGCAGCCTTGAACTGGTTGGGCATGTCGATGTCCCACGACGAGGCGCGGATGATGCTGCGGTCGGGACCGGCGTTGGCGCCCAGGCCCACCCGGCTCATGGCCTCGATACCGCAGGCGATGCCGATGTCGATGGCACCGGTGGCGATCAGCCCGGCGACCAGATGGTTGGCCTGCTGGGCGCTGCCGCACTGGCAGTCGATGGTGGTGGCGCCGACATGCTCGGGCAGCCCGGCGGTCAACCACCCGACCCGGGTGATGTTGTTGGACTGCTCGCCGTACTGGGTCACGCAACCGCCGATGAGCTGCTCGACATCCCCGGCTTCGATACCGGCCTTCTCCACCAGAGCCTTCTGCACCGCGCCCAGGAGTGCGGTGGCGTGCAGGCCGGACAGCCAGCCGTTGCGCTTGCCGATCGGGCTGCGGGTGGCTTCGACGATGACAGGATTACCCATGCTTGTCAGGCTAGAACACGTTTCATTACTCTGACAAGCGACGATGCTGCCGTGCCTTTTATCTGCGGTGAAGGCATGTTTCAATGGTTCGCAAGTGGCACTAGAAGGAATTGTCTTCCCACCCCTGGTGGCCGGAGGCATGCCCCGATATGAGCAAGGAGATCTCCGCATGGCCAGCCCCAACCTGCCCAAAGGCTTCGACCCGCTGGACGCGAGTCTGAACCTCGAACGCCTTCCCGTCGAAGAATTGGCAGAGCTGCGGAAGTCCGAGCCCATCCACTGGGTGGACGTGCCGGGCGGCACCGGCGGCTTCGGTGACAAGGGCTACTGGATCGTCACCAAGCACGCCGACGTCAAGGAGGTGTCCAAGAACAGCGAGGTGTTCGGCAGCTCGCCCGACGGCGCGATCCCGGTATGGCCGCAGGGGATGGAACGCTCGGCGATCGACCTGCAGAAGGCCGTCCTGCTGAACATGGACGCCCCGCAGCACACCCGGCTCCGCAAGATCATCTCCCGCGGTTTCACCCCGCGCGCCGTCGGCCGGCTCGAGGAGGAGCTGCGCGCCCGCGCCCGCAAGATCGCCGAGACCGCCGCCGCCGACGGCACCGGTGACTTCGTCGAACAGGTCGCCAGCGAGCTCCCGCTGCAGGCCATCGCCGAACTGCTCGGTGTGCCGCAGGACGATCGCGACAAGTTGTTCCGGTGGTCCAACGAGATGACCGCCGGTGAGGACGAGGAGTACGCCGACATCGATCCGGCGATGTCGTCCTTCGAACTGATCACCTACGCCATGAAGATGGCCGAGGACCGGGCCAAGAACCCGACCGAGGACATCGTGACGAAGCTGATCGAGGCCGATATCGACGGCGAGAAGCTCTCCGACGACGAGTTCGGCTTCTTCGTCATCATGCTCGCGGTGGCCGGTAACGAGACCACCCGCAACTCCACCACCCACGGCATGATCGCCTTCGCGCAGCATCCCGAGCAGTGGGAGCTGTACAAGAAGGAGCGTCCCGGTACCGCGGCCGACGAGATCATCCGTTGGGCCACACCGGTGTCGGCGTTCCAGCGGACCGCGCTGGAGGACACCGAGCTCAATGGCGTGAAGATCAAGAAGGGTGAGCGGGTCGTGCTGTCCTACCGGTCGGCCAACTTCGACGAGGACGCGTTCGACAACCCGCACGAATTCAACATCCTGCGTGACCCGAATCCGCATGTCGGTTTCGGTGGCACCGGTGCGCACTACTGCATCGGCGCCAACCTGGCCCGGATGACCATCAACCTGATCTTCAACGCGATCGCCGATGTGATGCCCGACATCAAACCGATCGGTGAGCCGGAGCGGCTGAAGTCCGGTTGGCTCAACGGGATCAAACACTGGCAGGTCGACTACACCGGCGCTTCGGCGAACTGACGGCAAGGAGAAATCGGGTGGACTTCACGCCGAACCCCGAGCAGCAGGCCGTCGCCGATGTGGTGACCTCGGTGCTGGAACGGGACAACAGTTGGGACGCACTGGTTTCCGGTGGCGTGGCCGCACTCGCCGTGCCGGAGCGCCTCGGGGGTGACGGGCTGGGACTGCCCGAGGTCGCCACCGCGCTGACCGAGATCGGTCGGCACGGCACCACCGGGGCGGCGCTGGCCACCCTCGGTCTGGGACTGATTCCGCTGCTCGAGCTGGCCTCCGAGGCGCAGCAGGATCGCTACCTGGCCGAGGTGGCCAAGGGGGCGGTACTGACCGCGGCACTCAACGAGCCCGGAGTCTCGCTGCCGGACAGCCCGTCGGTGACGCTGTCCGACGGGAAGCTCAGCGGGACCAAAATCGGTGTCCCCTACGCGGAATCGGCGCAGTGGCTGCTGGTGACCGCAGCCGGCGGCGTCGCGGTGATAGCGCCGACGGCCACCGGGGTGACGCTCACCAAGACCCCGGCGGCCAACGGCACCGACGAATACGTGGTCGTGTTCGACGGCGCCCGGGTCGACGGTGTCCTCGACGGCGCGACCATCCACCGGGTCAACCAGCTGGTGCTGGCGGGCATCGGTGCATTCGCCGCCGGCCTGGTGGCCGGTGCCCTGCGGCTGACAGCCGACTATGTGGCCACCCGCGAGCAGTTCGGCCGGCCGCTGTCGACCTTTCAGACAGTCGCCGCGCAACTGTCGGAGATCTACATCGCCTCGCGCACCATCGCGCTGGTGTCGACATCGGTGGTGTACCGGCTGACCGAAGGCCTGGACGCCGACGACGACCTGGCCTTGCTCGGCTACTGGATCACCTCGCAGGCGCCGCCGGCCATGCGGTTGTGCCACCACCTGCACGGTGGCATGGGGATGGACATCACCTACCCGATGGACCGGTACTTCTCCTCGATCAAGGACCTCACCCGGTTGCTCGGTGGGCCGGCATATCGACTGGATCTGGTGGGAGCGTAAACAGCATGTACATCGAACTGACCCCCGAGCAGCGTAAGCTGCAAGATGAACTGCGCGAGTACTTTTCGACGCTGGTCACCCCCGAAGAAGCCGCGGCGATGGAATCCGATCGCCACAACGAGGCCTATCGCACGGTGATCAAGCGGATGGGTTCGGACGGCAAGCTCGGCGTGGGCTGGCCCAAGGAGTACGGCGGTCTGGGCTTCGGGCCGATCGAGCAGCAGATCTTCATCAACGAGGCCAACCGCGCCGATGTGCCGCTGCCGATGGTGACCCTGCAGACGGTCGGTCCGACCCTGCAGGTGCACGGTACCGAGGCGCAGAAGAAGAAGTTCCTGCCCGGGATTCTGGCCGGCGAGGTGCATTTCGCGATCGGCTACTCCGAACCGGAAGCGGGAACGGATCTTGCCTCGCTGCGCACCACCGCGGTGCGCCACGGTGACGAGTACATCGTCAACGGCCAGAAGATGTGGACCACCGGCGCCCATGATGCCGACTACATCTGGCTGGCCTGCCGCACCGATCCCGAAGCCGCCAAGCACAAGGGCATCTCGATCCTGATCGTGGACACCAAGGATCCCGGTTACTCCTGGACGCCCATCATTCTCAGCGACGGTGCCCACCACACCAATGCCTCCTACTACAACGACGTGCATGTACCCGCCGACATGTTGGTGGGCGAGGAGCACGGCGGCTGGAAGCTGATCACCACCCAGCTCAATCACGAGCGGGTCGGCCTCGGTCCGGCCGGACGCATCGCCGGAATCTACGACGAGGTGTTCGAGTGGGCGTCCAAACCCGGCTCGGACGGTGTGGTACCCGTCGAGCAGGAGGGTGCGCGCCGGCTGCTCGGGCAGATCAAATCGATCTGGCGGGTCAATGAGCTGCTGAACTGGCAGGTCGCCGCCTCCGGGGAGACCATTGCCGTCGCCGATGCGGCTGCGACCAAGGTGTTCTCCACCGAACGCATCCAGGAGGTCGGCCGGCTGGCCGAGGAGGTCGTCGGGCGCTACGGCAACCCCGCCGACCCGCACACCGCGCACCTACTGGACTGGCTGGACAAGATGACCAAGCGCAATCTGGTCATCACCTTCGGTGGCGGTGTGAACGAGGTGATGCGCGAAATGATCGCCGCTGCCGGACTGAAGGTCCCGCGGGTTCCGCGGTGATGAGCGCTTGCGCGAAGAACAGAGGGCGCAGATGAGCGCTTGCGCGAAGAACAGAGGGCGCAGATGAGCGCTTGCGCGAAGAACAGAGGGCGCAGATGAGCGCCGAGTCTGAACACGATCGCGTGAATCTGACCGAATCTCACGAACAACTTCACTTTCGACGGAGAGGGTGCAGGTGAGCGAACTCCGTGCCGGCATCGAGCAGATCCTGGCAGGTGGCACGAGCCAACCGACCGTGGCCCGAGATCCGGTGAACCAGCCGATGATCCACCATTGGGTCGACGCGATCGGTGACACGAACCCGATCTACGTCGATGACGACGCCGCGAGGGCCGCGGGACATCCCGGTGTTGTGGCGCCGCCGGCGATGATCCAGGTGTGGACCATGATGGGGCTCGGGCGCACGCGCTCCGACGACGATCCTTTGGGCCGGGCGATGAAGATGTTCGACGACGCGGGATACGTCGGCGTGGTCGCCACCAACTGCGATCAGACCTATCACCGTTACCTGCAGCCCGGTGAGCAGGTCGTGATGAGTGCGGAGATCGTCGGCATCGTCGGACCCAAGCAGACCGCCCTCGGCGAGGGCTACTTCATCAACCAGAAGATCCGCTGGCACGTCGGCGACGAAGAAGTGGCCGATATGGACTGGCGCATCATGAAGTTCCTGCCGGCGGCCAACGCCGCCAAGGCCGAGACAACGGCGATTCCCGAGGATCTCGATCCCGACAAGCTGATGCGGCCGTCGTCCTCGCGCGACACCAAATTCTTCTGGGATGGTGTCAACGCACACGAACTGCGGATCCAGCGCCGCCCGGACGGCACCCTGCAGCACCCGCCGGTGCCCGCGGTGTGGGCCGACAAGGACGACCCTGCCGATTATGTGGTGTCCTCCGGCAAGGGCACGGTGTTCAGCTACGTCGTGCACCACGCGCCGAAGGTCCCCGGGCGCACCCTGCCCTTCGTCATCGCCCTCGTCGAGCTCGAGGAGGGTGTCCGGATGCTCGGTGAGTTGCGCGGCGTCGACGCCGCGCAGGTGAAGATCGGGATGCCGGTCAGCGCAACGTATATCGACTTCGCCGACAGCGAGGTCAGTCCGGCCTGGACCTTGTACGCATGGGAGCCGCAAGCATGACCGTCACCGCGTCCGATGTGCGCGTCGGCACGACGCTGCCAGAGCTGAAGATCTACGGTGACCCGACGTTCATCGTCTCCACCGCCATCGCCACCCGCGACTACCAGGATGTCCACCACGATCGGGACAAGGCGCAGGCCAAGGGATCCAAGGACATCTTCGTCAACATCCTCACCGATACCGGGCTGGTCGGGCGCTACGTCACCGACTGGGCCGGGCCGAACGCGTTGGTCAGGTCGATCAAACTGCGCCTCGGGGTGCCCTGGTATGCCTATGACACCATCACGTTCAGCGGTGAGGTCACCGAGATCGACGGTGACCTGGTGACCCTGAAAGTGGTGGGTGCCAACAGTCTCGGCAATCACGTCATCGCCACCTCGACGCTCACCCTGGGGGACAAATGACGCTCTCCGGTAAGGCCGGTCTGTCCGGAAAGGCGGCGATCGCCGGTATCGGCGCCACCGACTTTTCCAAGAACTCCGGCCGCAGCGAGCTGCGGTTGGCCGCCGAGGCGGTACTGGATGCACTCGACGACGCCGGGCTGTCCCCGTCGGACGTCGACGGCCTGGTCACGTTCACCATGGACTCCAACCTGGAGACCGCCGTCGCCCGCTCGACCGGGATCGGTGACCTCAAGTTCTTCAGCCAGATCGGTTACGGCGGTGGCGCCGCGGCGGCGACGGTGCAGCAGGCCGCGCTGGCCGTCGCGACCGGTGTCGCCGAGGTCGTGGTGGCCTACCGGGCCTTCAACGAGCGCTCGGAGTTCCGGTTCGGTCAGGTGATGAGCGGGCTCACCGTCAACGCCGATTCCCGCGGGGTGGAGTACAGCTGGTCATACCCGCACGGGTTGAGCACCCCGGCCGCATCGGTGGCCATGATCGCCCAGCGCTACATGCACGAATACGGTGCCACCAGTGCCGATTTCGGTGCGGTGTCGGTTGCCGACCGCAAGCACGCCGCCACCAACCCCAAGGCCTTCTTCTACGGCAAGCCGATCACCATCGAGGATCACCAGAATTCCCGGTGGATCGCCGAGCCGCTGCGCCTGCTGGACTGCTGCCAGGAGAGTGACGGCGGGGTGGCCATCGTGGTCACCACCCCGGAGCGGGCGAAGGACCTCAAGCACCGGCCGGCGATCATCGAGGCCGCCGCCCAGGGCGCAGGGACCGACCAGTTCACCATGTATTCGTACTACCGCGACGAGCTCGGACTGCCCGAGATGGGTCTGGTCGGCCGCCAGCTGTGGGAGCAGAGCGGGTTGTCGCCCGAGGACATCCAGACCGCGATCCTGTATGACCATTTCACCCCGTACACGCTCATCCAGCTCGAGGAGCTCGGCTTCTGCGGCAAGGGTGAGGCCAAGGACTTCATCGCCGGTGGGGCCATCGAGATCGGCGGGCGGCTGCCCATCAACACTCACGGCGGTCAGCTCGGCGAGGCCTACATCCACGGGATGAACGGCATCGCCGAAGGGGTGCGCCAGCTGCGGGGGACATCGGTCAACCAGGTCGGCAATGTCGAGCATGTGCTGGTCACGGCCGGTACGGGGGTGCCGACCTCGGGCCTGATCCTGGGCTGATTTTACTGTGCCGACGCTATCGGGGGCACGGTAACCTCGAGGCCATGGGGATCCAGCCTGATGTGAGCCCATACGGGGGGCAGACGGTCACCGGCCCGGCCTGGCCGAACGTCGACGAGAACGCGCTGGCCGCGGCCGCGGCGCAGTACGAGGCGCTGGCCGCGAAGATCGGCGGCACCGTCGTGCCGCAACAGCAGGGGCAGTTGACGAAGTTGACCGGCGAGTGGGAGGGCGGCGCATCGCTGGCCGCGGCCGGCGAGGCCAGCACCATCATCGGCGGGCATGAGGCCAACGCCGCGCAGGCCGCGGCGATCGCGGCGAAGCTGCGCACCATGGAGGCCGCGGTCATCCAGACCAAGACGATGGCGAACATCGTCGCCCAGGAGACTCAGGCCGAATGCATGGCGATCCAGTCTATGCCGTTCAGCAACACCCAGGAACTGGTGCAGAGCCGGATCATGCTGGGGCTGTCGCAGAACACCGCGACCGTCACGGCCAATGCATCGTCGATGGCCAACACCATCGGCGCTCCGGCCAGCACCCCGTCGCCGGGCGCGCCCGCGGTCGGCGCGCAGCAGATCTCCCAGGCCGATCCCGGCCAGGCCATGCAGATGATGGGTCAGCTGGCCGGTCTGGTCGGACAACTACCCCAGATGCTCGGTCAGGCGATGGGCCAGGTGACCCAGGCTCCCCAGCAATTGATGCAGACCGTCGGGCAGCCGTTGCAGCAGCTCACCTCGATGCTCGGTGGCGGCAGCGGCAGCGGCGGCGGCATGGGTGCCGCTGGCGTGTCACCGTTCTCGGCCTTTTCGAACCACCCGCTGGCCGGTGGCGGCGGTGCCGCTGCCGGTGCCGGGATGATGCGCGCGGCATCGCTGCCCGGTGGTGCCGGCGGGTCGGCGCAGTCGCCGTTGATGGCGAGCCTGGTCGGAACCCCGCCGGTATCGGTGGCGCCCTCGGGCGCCAACGCCGGGACCGGGGCCGTCGGCGGATTGGCGCCGGTGGCCGCCGGCGGCGGGATGGGCGGTATGGGCGCGCCGATGATGGGGCAGCGGGGCGCCAGCGGTGGCACCAAAACCGGTCTGGCGCTACCCGAATCGCTGGACTATGACCTGGCCGAAGACGATGTCGACGACGATTGGTGAGCCGCGATGAGCAGCCCGTTACGCAAACCTGAAGGCATCAGCTGGAACGCCGCATCGGTGGAGCTGCCACCGATGCCGGTGATTCCGCCGGGTGCGGACGCCATGAGCATGACGATCGCCGCGGTGCTCCCCACCCTGGAAGCCTCGATGACGGCCAACGTGACAACGCTTGCGGCCAAGGAGAACACGTTCTCCGGCAAGGTCGGCGCAGCACAGGCCGCCTACAACACCGGGGATGAGTCCGGCGGGCAGTCCGTGGGGCAGGTGGGCGGCATGCTCGGTCAGCTCACCGGGCAGCTCGGACAGCTCGCGCAGATGCCCCAGCAGGCGGCGAGCAGCCTCGGCGGAGGCGGTGGCCAGGGCGGTGGCGGAGGTGGCTTCGGCCAACTGATGCAGCAGGCGATGCAGGCTGCTCAGGGAGCCGTCCAGCAGGGCACTCAGGCCGCCCAGCAGAATCAGCAGCCCGGCGGTCCCGCCGGCGCTGCGCCGCCCGGTGTACCGGGTGCGCCGACACCGGAACAGCGTGAGGCGCAACAGAATCAGCGTGACGCGCAGCAGGACGAGCGGGAAGTGCAGCAGAACGACCGGCAGGCCGGTCAGGACGCCCGCGAGCAGCAGCAGGATCAGCGTGAGGCCCAGCTGGATTCGCGTGACTCGGCCGCGGCCGGGCCGAGCACCGGCGGATCGACCGCGGGCCCGGCGCCGATCGGACCGCACGGCCCGTCCCGGCCGACCACCGGCGGCGAGGACCTGTCCCGGCAGGTCTAGGCCGGTAACTGTTGGAAAGCCGGGTCGGGTGACGGCGTCTTCGTATGACGCATTGCCGAGTCGGCTCGACGGCAACGGTCTTTGCCATAAGCGAATCCGTGAACTGTAGAACCGCGTGAGCCAGGTCCCGTCGTGTAGATCCACGGCTCGCTTTGTACGAATCATTGCCTAATTGGACGCGAGCGTCCGAACGTGGCTGGTCTGACGGGCACCGCGTCTGTGTCGACCTGAGGCTCGTTCGCCACAGATGCCTGTACGGGTGCAAAGAACCCTTGCAACCTTGTCGTGGGAAGTAGCGTCCGAGCTTTATTGACCGCTCCAGACCTTGGTGACCGAGATCGGTTTGAGACCGCGGGATTTCCGTATCGACCGGACGACCCATAGGGTCCGCGGATTTCAGGCGCGATGCGGAATGAGCTTGTCCTGCAAGGGCCAATCCAGACGGTGCGCTCGAAGGGGGTGAGCTGCACGGAATCGATGGATCCTGAGCCGTCGGACTTTTAGTTGCTTTCCGTGCGGATACTCGGGTGATTTGCTCCTGCATTGAACGTTCACTACGCCCTCGGTGGACTTTGCGGCCTGAGGGATTGGATCCTCTGGCGGCGGAAAATTGGATCCGAAGATCTATATACCGGCTTCGTCGACAGATCGATAGTGATCTCATATGCGATTTGTGCACGGTGAGGGGGCTCGATGGATTCGATAAACGCTACGGCATCAAGGAGGGCCCGCTGGCGGAATGAGCATGGCGCCGTTGATTGGTCCGTCGAAACCGGGCTTCCCAGATCAACATCCTTGAGGCGTGACGTTCATGTGAACGGAAAGTGGATGGCAAAAGGCAGATCCGAGGCTGGTCGTTACGCCGCTGGAATGTTGCGCGCGCTAGCATCAACAGGCTGGTGCAATGTGGTTCTGCATGCTCCTGCCGACGCGGATGACAATGTCTCCGGTTGGCCCGACTGCCAAAATATCGAGGTCCGAACATCCAGATTCTCCGGCACAAGCTTCGAGCAGGTCTATCTCCCCGCAGTCACGGCGGGCAAGGTGCTTTTGAACTTCGAGGGCACAGCGCCGATCTTTAAGCGCAAGCAGGTGGTGACCATGCACGACGCCGTTCCGTTCCGCCGTCCGGCTGGCTTCAGCTGGCGCTACTTGTTGCTGCATTCGCTGGCCTACCGGTGGATCGCCAGGACCGCCCACGGTCTGGTCGCTGAGACCATCTACACAGCACATGAACTCGCTGATGTACTCAAGGTTGATATCAACCGATTCATTGTTGCCGAGGGTGCCGCCGATTGGCTGAACGAGGTGGAACCTCTTCGGCCCGACCTACCGGTGTGGGGTGACCACTACTTGGTGATCGGCAGCGGGTCGCCACACGAGAGCATCGGTGCCGCGGCGGCGGCTATGGCGAACTCTGGTCGCCGGGTGGTGATCATCGGAATGCGAAGGTCGGATCCCACTCCGCATCAATCTGTGGTGTATGCCGAACAGGTGACGGATGCGGAACTGATCTGGCTCTACCAGCGCAGCTCGGCTCTCGTCTTAACTGCAAACTACGCGGGCTCAGCGCTCGCAGCAATCGAGGCCCAGGCGCTGGGCTGCCCAGTGGTAGCGACGGATTCCGGTGCTCATGCTGAAGTTTGCCGAGATGCTGCGCTCTACTTCGACCCGCATGATCCTGACACGTTGACAGCGCAATTGGACCGACTCGACTCGGAGACCGGCCTCGCCGCGGACCTGCGACGTCGGGGTCTTTCGAATGCGAGCCGCTACTCATGGGTCGACTCGATACGCAAGGTCACCGAACGAATGAATCTTCCACATTGCCCGGTAAAGATTTGCTGAAAGGGAGAGAATGCTCGAACGCGATCAGAAATGCTTCGAAACAAGTGGCGCCACATATTTTTGCCTCATCAATATAAACAATCCAATCATGGAGCACCAAGCCTTGAGGGGCCCAGATGCGAGTTCGCTGAAATCGAAGAGTGGGTTGCACACCGCACCGCCATAACTTACAGTCGGCGATAGCTGCGTAGCCCGGGACCCTGGTTGCGCCGGCTCGGGACAAGCTCTGGCTGCCTCGAGTGCCGGCGGCTTGGATGAAGCGGGCAATTGAGGGCACTGTCGGAAGGCGCCCGTAAGCACTCTCGCTCAACAACCCGGCGAATCACTCTGGGATTAGGAGCGGGTAACAGTACAGCGAAGTGCGTGTTTTGCCATATTCACTACGCAGGGGGGGCGAAGATGAAGGCATATGAACCGCCGGTATGTGGACAGGGTGGGAATCGTGACTGCTTCTGACGAGGGCAGCAAACCATTCCAGGTGGCGTCCGCCCTCCAGTCGCATCAGTTCTGGCCTCTGGGCGATTTGCACCGACGACCTAGTTCGCTTAGAGGAGTCGAGCGGCACAGGGAAGGTGTCGACGAAGTCGGCTTGCTCTGCGGCGCAAGGATTTTGATCGTCGATGACTGCAAGCTGTATCGCGACTATCTTGTCGCCTTGATCACCTCAGAGGGGTCGGTGACGCCAGGAGTAGCCTGGGACTGGGCCTCCCTGGTGGCCGCCGTCGAAATGAGCACGCCGACAGTCATTCTGGTGAACATGCGAACCCGGGACAGCGCGATGCTGTTGCGGCAGGCCCTGCAGTTGAGCCCGAGTTCCCGGGTGGTGGTGCTGGGCGTGTCCGGCGACGACGAATCGGAGATCGTCGGGTGCGCAGAGGCGGGCGTGGCGGGTTATCACCTGCGTTCGGAGACCCTCGACGACTTGATCATGGCGATCCAGAAGGTTGGGGCGGGGGGATTCCTTTGTTCGCCAGCAGTTTCGGCGATCCTGCTGAACCGGATCTCATCGTTGGCCGCCCAGCGGCAGCCGGCCAAAGGCCTGGTGCTGACGACCCGCGAGGTTCAGATCCTGCGGATGCTGGAAGCGGGCCTTTCGAATCGGGAGATCGCAGACCAGCTCTGTATCGCGGTCCACACGGTCAAGAACCACGTACACAGCCTCTTGACCAAGCTCGGGGTCACCTCGCGGGCACAGGCGGCGGCCTTGGCGCGCACCATCTTGCCCGCAGAGAACTCCTTGTAACCGGAACCTCGGGGATCTGGTGATCCAGTCCGAATTTCGCTCCATCGGTCCATGTACCAATCGCTGTCCTGCCCCGATAGTGAAGGCATGTCATACGGTGCAGCTCCGGTCCATCGACCAGCCGGACCTGTGAGCGCGTGAATCCCGGCGTAATGGATGACGGGTGGTCGACCGGCAACGGCCGGCCCCCGACCGAACTGCATTCCGTCGGGGGGCGGCGCGAAGAGCCGGCCGGCCCCGATGACGCTGGCCTCCTGCGCGACCTGCGGATCCTGATCCTCAACGACTGCGCCATGTTCCGCGATTACCTGGTCGCGGTACTCGCGTCCTACGGAGCGGAATCCCCGGGTGTGGCGTGGGACCTGGTATCGCTGATCGCGGGCTTCGCGACCACCCAGCCTCGAATTATTCTCCTGGACAGCAGGACACGCGACAGCGCGATGCTGCTCAGACAGGCGATGAAGCTGAGTCCGCATGTGCGGCTTGTGGTTCTCGGCGTGTCCGAGGACGACGAAGCCGAGATCGTTACGTACGCCGAGGCTGGTGTGGCGGGCTACCACCTGCGCAGTGAGTCGCTCGAGGACCTGCTTGTGTTGATACACAAGGTTGCTGCCGGGGGGGCGCTGTGTTCGCCAAGAGTATCGGCAATTCTGCTCCGTAGACTGTCCTCGCTGGCGTCACAGGGCCGTTCTGCAACCAAGGAACTGGTCCTCACTTCCCGTGAGATCCAGATCTTGCGGATGCTGGAGATGGGCCTCACCAACCGTGACATCGCCGAGCAGCTCCGAATTGCCGTTCATACCGTCAAGAACCACGTCCACAGCCTGCTGACCAAGCTCGGCGTGAGCACGCGCGCCCAGGCGGCGGCACGTGCCCGCGCCATCCTTCGACCCCAAGGTCCCCCGGGGAACTAGTCCTGGAACCGGGCGGAGGTTCAGTTCGAAAATCGCTCGGATGGTCCATGTACCAATGGCTCCGGTTCGCCGATAGTGATGTGGTGCTTCGGGGTTTACTCAGGACTATTCGGGAGGGTCGCTGGTGGTCAACATGACGATGCAGCCGACTGAATCCGAATTCGCGCCAATGCCTTTCACGGGCCCACATTTTGGGCACCGTTGATGTGCGGCATCATCGCGTGCCGGACGGACCGGCCGGCGGTCGACTACCTACGGGTGGGGCTGCGCCGACTCGAGTACCGCGGATACGACTCCGTCGGGGTGGCGCTGCGGACGGTCTCCGGTGATATCGCCCGCCTGCGCACCACCGGGCGGATCGGTACCTTGGAGAATCTGCTGGACGGGTGGTCCGGTGCCAAATTCGACGGCATGGGGATCGGGCATACGCGTTGGGCGACCCATGGTGCGGTGACCGAAAAGAACGCGCACCCACATACCGATTGCACCGGCCAGCTGAACCTGGTGCACAACGGAATTATCGTGAACGCAGTCGAACTGCGTGCCGAACTCATGGCCGCCGGACACCGATTTGCCACCACGGTCGACAGCGAGGTCCTCGTGCACCTGATCGAGGACGAGCGCCGGCGCTGCGAGGACATCCTGCACGCAGTGCAGAATGCGCTGAGCAGGGCCCGCGGATCGTGGGCGCTCGCAGTGCTGGAGCAGCAGACGAGCCGAATCGTGGTTGCGTCCCTGGACTCTCCATTGTTGTTGGCGCACACCAGCCATGGTGATTTCGCCGCCAGTGATATCACGGCGATCGCCGACTGGACCGATGAATTCCGGGCGCTGGGCTCGGGCGATGTCGTGGAACTGACCAGCCGTGACAGGTGGCACCGCGGCGGCGTCAGCGTGGCGCCGCCGGCGCTCACTCGGCATCAATGCCGGAGCAGTGATGCCGAACTGGGTGCCTACACGGACTACATGGCCAAAGAGATCGACGAGCAGCCGGAAGCGGCGGCCCGGGTGATCGATCAACTCGCCGAAGGGATCACGACCGGCGAGGCATGGAACCAGCTAGGGCTACCGCCTTTCGAGCGTCTGCGCGTGCTCGGCTGCGGCACGTCGCTGAACGCCGGAAGTGTCATCGCGAACCTGGCGCGCGGACTCGGCAGGATCCCGGTGACCGCCACCGTGGCGAGCGAGGCCGCCACCGATGTCCCGGAGCCCGGGCAGCTGTGCCTGGCGCTGAGCCAGTCCGGCGAGACCGCCGACGTGCTCCGAGCGATCGACACGTCGGGCATGGGCGATTCGACGCTGCTCGCCCTCACCAACAACCCGTACTCCACGCTGGCCCGGCATGCGGACGCGGTGGTGGGATTCCCGGCCGGTCCGGAGATCGGGGTGGCCGCCACCAAGACGTTCATCTGCCAGATCATCGCCGGTTCAGCGCTGATGCTCTCGGCGCTGGTGGCGATGAACCGGCTGTCGCCGGAGGTGGCCGGACGATTGGCCGACGACCTGCGACGGCTACCGGAGCAGCTCGCTGCCGCCGGTGCGGTGGCCAAATGCGCCGTACCGTCGGTCGTCGAAGAAGTGCTCACCGCTTCGGGTTTCATCTTCATCGCGCGCGGTGCCGGCCTGCCCTACGCGGCCGAAGGCGCCTTGAAGCTCAAGGAGCTGACCTATCGGTGGGCCGAACATTACCCGGCGGGCGAGCTCAAGCACGGACCGCTGGCCTTGGTCGAAACCGGCACTCCGGTCGTGGTCGTGGACAACGGTGATCCCAAGCTGGCGGCCAACATCGCCGAGGTGGAGGTTCGCGGTGGCCGGGTGATCACGATCGGATCCGCGGGGAGCACGGTACCGGTCGTCCTGGGACCGGTCGCGCCGTGGGGACCCATCGCAGCGACCATACCGCTGCAGGTATTGGCCCGTACGACGGCACTCGCGCTCGGGCGCGATGTGGACAAGCCCAGGAACCTTGCCAAATCGGTCACCGTCGAGTGACTGCGAACGATCGGCACACGGTGAGCATTCAGATGGGAGCACGAGAGATGAGCGATATTGCGGCGTTGGACGCGAGCGAGCCGGGAGTCCTTCTCGACCGAAATCCGTTCTCGCCCAGTGTCGGCTGCGCTGACGACGTCATGGACGACTTCGCTGCGATCGTGCGAGCGCTACCGGACCATGCCGCTCTGCTGCACAACGGCACCAACGTGAGCTATCGCGAGCTCGCGCAGAGCATCGGCCGTCACGCATTGCGCCACCGCGCTCTCGGATCGGCTGTGGACGCGCCGTCGCGGCTGATCGGGACGATGGTGTCGCATTCGCCCGCGGTGGTCGAGGAACTGTTCGGCATCCTGGGAGCGGGGGCGGCTTTCTGTCCGATCGACTCGGGACTTCCGGTCGCCAGGCAACAGCAGCTCGCCGAGGTGATCGGGCTGGACCGGGTGTTCACCTCCTGGGACGAGGCGCCCGTAGCAGACGATTGCGCGGGAGCGGCCGAACCGGCCCCGCCACGGTGGCAGCCGGAGGATCCGGCGTATGTGTTGTGCACGTCGGGCTCGACCGGTCGGCCCAAGCCGGTGGTGGTGTCGCGCAGCGCCCTTGCGGTGACGGTGCGCGCGTTGCTGAACCTGTTCGCGCTCAGCCCCGGTGACCGCGTCCTGCAGTTCGCGTCGCTGGGCTGGGACACCTGCCTGGAGGAGATCCTGCCGGCTCTGACCGCAGGTGCGACAGTGGTCTTCGACGACGCGGCCCACTCCCATTCGTTCCCGCGGTTCGTCCGCATGCTGGCCGAGCGGGAGGTGACGGTCCTCGATCTGCCGACGGCGTTCTGGCACGAACTGGTGCTCTTCCTGCACGAGGAACACGTGGCGCTACCCGAGAGCGTGCGGCTGGTGGTGATCGGCGGCGAGCGGATCGACCGAACCCGATTGGCGCAGTGGCGCGATCACGCCACCGGCCACATCCGGTTGCTCAACACCTACGGATGCACCGAGACGACAATGGTGACCCATGCGGTGCAGCTGAGCGGGCCCGGCACCGAACCTGCCGTCTCCGACGGCAAGGCGGAGTCTCCACTCGGTCGTGCACTCCACCATGTGCGCGATCACGTCACCGACGAGGGCGAGCTTCTGGTGTCGGGGCCCGCGCTGGCCGACGGCTACCTGGGGTTGCCGGAACGCACCGCGGCGGAATTCCCGATGATCGATCACGGCGGCGGTCCGGTGCGCTGGTTCCGTACCGGCGATATCGTCACCCGCGACGAGAACGGTCTGCTCTACCCGCGCGGTCGCGCCGACGAACAGGTGAAAGTTCTCGGGGTACGGGTCCATCCGGCCGAGGTTGAAACGCATCTGAGTGCGCATCCGGCGGTGCGGGGCGCCGTCGTGATCGGCGAACGGTCACTCGGCCGCACGACACTGGCGGCCTACGTCGTGCCGGTCGGTGCGGTGACTCCGGGCGAGCTGAAGCGCCATCTCCGGGGTCTGCTGCCCAGCCAGTTCGTGCCCAGCAAGCTGATCTTCGTGCGTGAGCTGAGCTACACGGCCAGCGGAAAAGTCGACCGGGCGGCGACCCAGCGCGCCGCCACCGAGCAGGACACCAGAGGCTCGGGCCGATGAGCGCCGGTCACATCATCCAGATCTTCCGGCGGGTACTCGGTCCGGTGGAGGTGGCTCCGCACTCCGACTTCTTCGAGCTAGGCGGCGACTCCCTGTTGGCCACCCGGGTGCTCAGCGCGATCGCACGGGACTTCGGCACGGAGTTGTCGTGGGATGACTTCATCGAAAACCCCTCGCCCGACGGGTTGTTCGCCAAGCTCACGGCAGCGGTGCGATGAACGGGGAGAGCATGCGTGTCGTGGTTGTCGGGGCCGGCCTTGCGGGGCTCGCCGCCGCCGCCGACCTGGTGGCGGCGGGCGCCGATGTCACCGTGCTGGAGGCGGATGACCGGGTGGGAGGCCGGGTACGCGGCGTCGACATCGCTGACGGTGTGGTCGCCGACGGCGGCGCCGCCTACCTGGGAATCCGGCATACCGAATTGCTTGCTCGGATGCGGGAACAGGGTCTGAATGTGGTCTCCACAGGGATGACGGGGGACAGCACTTTCCTGCTGTCGGACCGTCGGACGACCACTGCGAGCCGAGTGCCACCGCTGGACGCAGTGGCACTCGGCGACCTGTTCGACCGGCTGGAGGAACTCGTCGCGGAGATCCGGCCGGACAAGCCGTGGCTGAGTCCCCGAGCCGAAGAGCTCGACCGGCTGACCGCCGCGCGCTGGCTGGCCGACGAGATCGACAATCCGGATGTGAAGACCTTCTTCCCGCTCTTCATCGGCGAGATGATGGCGGCCGATCCTGCCGCGATCTCCGTGCTGCACATGGCCTTCTACCTGCGCTCCGGCGGTGGCATCCGCTATCTCAACGCGTTCGAGGGTGGGGCCCAGCAGTGGCGGATCGACGGGGGTGCACACCTGCTGTGCCTTTCACTGGCCGATCAGCTCGGAGACCGGGTTCGGTTGGGACAGAGTGTCTGTGCTATCGATCAGACCTCCGCGGAGGTGGAGGTGCAGTGTGCACCGGGAGCCGATGGCACACGACCGAGGTATCGGGCCGACCGGGTCATCGTCGCGCTGCCACCGGCGCTCGCGCAGCGCATTACCTTCCGGCCCGGCCTGCGCAGCCCTCGGGCCACGGCGTCCACCGGCCCCGGATGTGCGGTCAAGGTACACCTGGGCTATCCGGCTCCGATCTGGCGCGAGCAGGGTCTGTCCGGATGGTCGGTGAGTTCGCACGGGCCACTGCTGTCGACCGTCGATGACTCTCCGTCCGACGAATCGGCCGGGGTGCTCACAGGATTCGTCACCGGTTCCGAGGCATCGACGTTCTCGGCGCTGTCGGATCGCGAGCAACAGGATGCCGTGCTGGCCCACGTGGGACGGCTGTTCCCGCAACTGCCACCGCCGGACCGGTGCACGGTGACGGACTGGCTCACCGCGAAGTACAGCAGAGGCTGCTATGCCGCGCTGTTCGGCCCCGGAGATTGGCTGCGGCTCGGGCCCACCCTGACCACCCCGCACGGCCGCGTGCACTGGGCCGGCACCGAAACCAGCATCGAATTCTTCGGGCTGATGGAGGGTGCCATCAGGTCCGGCCACCGTGTCGCCGCCGAATTGGTGCACCGAACCGGACCCGGGGACGCGGCGGCCGGCGTGCTCGTATCCAGCCACGCGAGTGGCGCAGACCTCAACCACAGTTCCGTCGAATAGGAGTAGATCATGCGATATCTGGTGACCGGCGCGTGCGGATTCATCGGCTCCACCCTGGTGGACCGGCTCCTGGCCGAAGGTGACGAAGTGATCGGGATCGACAATCTCAGCACCGGCGTCCCGGCCAACCTCGACCAGGCCCTGCGCTACAACAGGATTCGCCCGGGCAAGTTCACCTTCTTGAAGGCCGACATCCAGGCTACCGAGCTGGCCGGCATCGTCGACGGCGCCAACCCCGACGTCGTCTGCCATCTTGCCGCGCAGGTCGACCTCCGCGCATCGGTGACGGACCCGCAATTCGACGCCCGTGCAAATGTGCTCGGCACGATCAACCTTCTGGAGGCCACTCGGCGCGCGGGTGTGCGGAGGCTGGTCTACGCCGCCTCGGGGGGGTCCCGGTACGGTGCGCCGACCAGCCTGCCGGTCGCCGAATCAGCCCCGCTGAACCCGCTGTCCCCGTATGCAGTCGCCAAGGTTGCCGGCGAAATGTACATCCGCGCCTACGCGAGCATGTACGGTATCGCGCCGATCTGCCTGGGTCTGTCCAATGTGTATGGACCACGCCAGAACCCATTCGGTGAAGCCGGCGTGATCGCCGTCTTCGGCAGCAGGATGATCAGCGGGAAACCCGTCACCGTCTACGGCGACGGCACCGCCACCCGCGACTATGTCTACGTCGACGATGTGGTGGACGCATTCGTGCGTGCCGGTCGTGCCCCCTTGTCGACCGTGGGTACCTACAACATCGGAACGGGACAACAGGCCAGCGTCGCCGAGGTGCACCGCGCCATCGCCGCGGTTCTCGATGACCCAGCTCCGCCGTGCTTCGCCGCGTCCAGGACCGGTGAGCTCCACGAGATCGCCCTGGACGCAACGCAAGCAAGGAACGAACTCGGATGGGAGCCCGCCGTCGATCTCGCCGAAGGGATCGAGCGCACCATGCGGTGGTTGCGCACCACACTGGATCCCGAGCCGGCACTGCTGATGGATGCCTGATGAATCCCATGGTGAGACGCCGCATCGAGCAGATCCGGCAGCGGTGGTGGGTGGTGGTCCTGGTGGCCGGAGCGGCCATGCTGACCGCGGTGCCTGCACTGCTGGTCGCCAAGCCGACGTATGTGGGTACGTCGACCCTCGTGCTGTCCTCACCGGGGCGCAACCCGGTCGACGATGCGACGATGGCCGTCGGGTACGCCAGCCTTTTCAACGAGCCCGAGATGATCACCCGGTTGCGGGCCAACCGGAACATCCCGGACGACGTCACCTTCACCGGCCGGACGGTGGCCGCCAGCCCCATTCTCGTCGTCGAGGCCACGGCCACAGATCCCCAGGTGGCCCAGCGAACTGCGGCCAACATGGCCGAGGCGTTTCGTGACGACATCAACTCGGTCCGCAAGACGGGCTATGACAAGGCGATCAAGAACACCCAGAAACAGCTCGATGTGCTCCTCAGCAAGCCGGGCCCGGACGGCATGATCAATCCGCTGGCGCCCGTGGTACAGCAGAAGCTCGACAGCCTGCGGTCCGACTCGACCAATCAACTCCAGGATCTCCAGCTGCAGGCGGGCGTGACCATGATCGCGCCAAATGCGATGTTCGAAATCGCGTTGCGGGCAGTCGGCGGGTTGCTGCTCGGTGTGCTCGCGTCCATCGGACTGGCCGCCACGTCTACCCGGCTCACGAACTCGAGCGACCTGATGGCCAAGACGGGTATGCAGCCGTTGACCGAGGTGCCCGACGGTGGCTCGATCGAGCTGAACAGGTTGCGCGAGGACCGCTTACGCACCCTGGCCAACATCGTCAGCCTCCAGGATCTGTCCAAATCGATGGTCATTGCCCTGACGGATGCCAGGGGCGCCCGCGGAGCGCGCGATCTCGCGGAGTCGCTGGCCAGATTGTCGGCGCAACAGGGACACCGGACCGTCCTGGTCTACGCCGACAACGATGCATCACAGCACGCCCATGGCGCCGGATTCAACGACGCACTGGTCAACAGCGCGCTGGCCAACAGCATGCTCAAAGACGGCGCGGTCGACTCGCTGAGAGTGCTGGGTGCCGGCCCGGTGGTGGCCGATCGCTACTCGCTGATGAGCCGCGACCGGATCTCGGCGGTGTTCGACGAGCTTCGTGCCGACGCCGACACCATCGTCGTCGCGGCTCCTTCGATCGCGGAGACCATCGATGCGCAATCAATCTGCGCCGTGGCTGATTTCACCATGGTGATCGTCGGCAGGCAGTCCTCGCGGGTGGCCGACGTCACGACCGCGGTGGATGCTCTGGCCGACGCGCGGGCGGCGCTGCTGGGCCTGGTCCTGATCGAGGGGAGGGAGCGCACCGCCCCTGCGCGCTCGTTCTGGCGCCGGGCAGGTGCCGACGAGTCGGCCGACCCGACGAGCGCGGGCCGGGCGCCGATGATCACCTGGCGGTCCGAATGAAGGCTGCGCTCTGGTTCGGGATCGTCGCGGCCATGGCGGCGGTGCTGCTCGTCGGCTCGAAGTCCGGCTTTCTGCTGGCGGCCGGCATCGCAGCGTTGGCCGTCGGGCTGTGCGTCCTGATCAGTCCGGTCTTCGCCGCCATCCTGCTGCTGGTGACGATGTTCATGCGGCTTCCGATCCGATCCGAGATCGCCCTGCCTGTCGAGCTGTTCCTCTTGGTCTTCGCCGCACTGGTGGCCGCGACCGTGCTGTGGATGGATCGGACACCCGGTCGAGTGCGTGGCCTCGGGCCGATCGAGTGGGCGATGGCCGCATACCTGGCGTGCAACGTCTACTCGATGCTCGCCGCACACGAGTACCCCGCTGGTGATCCACTTTTGGGCGTAGATCTGCCGATACCGCGGTTCATCGTAATCGCGGTGGGGATCCCGTTCGCGCTCTATGTGATAGGGCGCTACGTTGTCGACAGCACCTCGGCGGTGCGGGCCGTGCTGTGGGCGGTGCTGGGGACGGCGACCTACTCGGCGGCGGTCAGCATCATGCCGGCCGTGGGGTTGTCCGACCTGGTCTGGCCCCGCTATATCGTGACCGAGATCAGGCCGAGCTGGGCCGGCCGGGCGGTCGGCGTCTTCAACCAACCGGTCGTCAACGGCATGGTCCTCGCGCTGGGATTCGCGATCGCGATGGTACTGCTCAGTCGGCGCTCCGACCCGGGATGGCAGCGGTGCGCGGCGCTTGCCGTCGCGGTGGCCAGCGGTTGCGGGCTGTACCTCACTCACACCCGGGCGGTCTGGCTGGCCGGCGTGGCAGTGCTCATCATCGGTGCAGCCCTGGCCAAGGGATACCGCAAGGGCTTCGTCGCGATCCTGGTGATGTTGGGGGCGACGGTCGCGGTGAACTGGTCGACGTTCACCAGTGCCGATCGCACCGCAGGTGGTGTCGCCTCCGATGTCGAGCTGGAGTCCCGGCTCAACGATATGCAGACCGCGCTGTGGGCCTTCGCACAGAGACCGATCGAGGGATGGGGAATCGGCCGGTTCCAGTCCGTCAATACAATCCACCACCAGCAGTGGGCCTCGGACGTTCCGTGGGCCAGCGGCTTCGGCGAGGTATCGCATCAGAACGAACTGGCCATCCTGGCCGAGCTGGGCATCATCGGGTTGACGGCATGGATCGCGGTGTTGGCGCTCATCGCACACCGACTGTGGCAGGCCTACCGGACGCTGCCGGACCAGGAGCTGTGCGGTAAGCCCTTGGTGGTCATTGCGATGATGGCACTGGCCATCATGCTGTGCGCCGGGATCACGGTGGACCTGCGGTACTTCGACTTCTCCACGGCCACCATCTTCCTGCTCCTCGGCGTTGCCGTCGGCTGGTCCGACCGGCACAACACCGCCTCGGTGCCCAACGGCGACGCCCAGACCGTGCGGGACCGCCAGCTCGAGGTGGTCCGATGAATGGGCGTGCGATCAAGGTGCTGTTCATCGTGCCGAATCTGTCGGTGGGTGGCGCCGAACGGCATGTGACCACGCTGCTCCCGCGGATGGACCCGGAGCGGTTCACACCGTCGGTCGTCTGCATCGGTGCGGAAGGCGGGCTCTTCGCCGACCTCCCGGCAGCCGGGATCACTGCGCGCGCTCTGCATCTGGGCGGCAAGTGGCAGATGATCGCCGCGCTGCGCGGACTCCTGTCGCTGCTGCGGCAGGACCGGCCGCATGTCGTGGTGGTCCGGGGGTACAACGCAGAAACCTTGGGCCGCATCGCCGCCCGCGCCGCGGGTATCGAGCACACGATCATGTGGGTGCACAATATCGGTGATCCCGAGCCGCGTGGCACTGTGCGAACCGTCATCGACCGGGCATTGACGCGGTGGACAAGCGCGTACTTCGGAGTGGCCGAAGCGCAGCGTCGTTACATGTCCGAAGAACTCGGCTACCCCGCCGAGTCAATCCGCATCATCCGCAATGGCGTGGACCCGGCGTTGTTCGATGCCGGCACGGACCGCGGTGCGCTGCGTGAGTTCGGCTGGGAAGAAGGAGATCCCGTGGTCGGGATCGTGGCCGAACTCAGTCCGATCAAGGATCACGCCACCTTGCTGCGCGCGGCGCGCATCGTGGTCGACCAGGTGCCGACGGCGCGGTTCCTCGTCATCGGCGACGGTGCGTGCCGCGCCGAACTCGAAGCGCTCAGCGCAGAGCTGCAACTCACGCCGAATGTCCACTTCACGGGCGTGCGCCGCGATGTCGCACGCCTGCTCAGGGCGATCGATGTCTTCACACTGAGCTCGGTGACGGTCGAGTGCTTCTCGATCGCGCTGCTCGAAGCCATGGCGGCCGCCCGGCCCGCGGTCTGCACGGCTGTCGGCGGCATACCCGAGATGATCGACGACGGCGAAACCGGCTACCTGGTACCACCGAGGGATCCGCGGCTACTGGCGGCCCGGCTGCTGGATGTGTTGACGAATCCGCCTGCAGCCCGTCGCATGGGCCGGGCGGGGCGTGCCCGCGTGGAAGACGAGTTCAGTCTGGATCGCAGCGTCGATGCCGCCCAGCTGGCCTTCGAAGACGTCGTAGCCGGCCAATTCACATCGAGTAGACGGAGCTGAAACAGTGCGCCACATATTGATCCTCGTCGAGAACCTCTCGGTGCCGTTCGACCGACGGGTTTGGCAGGAAGCCCGGGCATTGACCGAGGCCGGGTTCAAGGTCACCGTCATCTGCCCGGTAGGCACCGGTCAGGACCGCGAGTCGGAGACGGTGATCGAGGATGTCCGGATACTGCGCTACCCGCTGCGTCCGGCGACCGGTGGCCCGAGCGGCTACCTGAGCGAGTACACGCTCGCGCTGTTCCACACGCTGCGACTGGCCATCAAGGTTCGCCGTGACGGGCCCGTCGACATCATGCATGCGTGTAACCCTCCCGACCTGCTGTTCCTGATCGCTCTGGTGCTGCGCCCGGGCGGCACCCGGTTCGTCTTCGACCATCACGACCTCGGGCCCGAGATGTTCCTCTCCCGGTTCCCCACAGGTGGACGAATCCTGTACTGGCTCACTCGATTGGTCGAACGACTGACCTTCGCCACGGCCGACGCGGTGATCTCGACGAACGAGAGCTACCGCCGCATCGCGATCGAACGCGGCAAGGTCGCCGCCGAGCGGGTGACCGTGGTGCGCACCGCACCCGACCTGAGCCGCTTCATCCGGCGAGAACCCGATGACAGCCTGCGTCGCGGCAAGCCCTATCTGCTCGCGTATCTGGGCGTGATGGGGCCCTCGGACGGCGTCGACTACGCGGTGCGGGCCATCCAGCAGTTGCGTGATGTGGTCGGGCGAACCGATTTTCACTGCATCTTCATGGGCGCCGGCGACTCGCACGACGCAGTGGCCGCACTCAGTGCCGATCTCGGGTTGACCGACGTCGTGGAATTTCCGGGCCGGGTGTCCGACGAGTTCGCGCAACGTTGCCTGTCCACCGCCGATGTGTGCCTGGCCCCGGACCCGCTGAACCCGCTGAACAACGTGTCCACGATGAACAAGGTGGTCGAGTACATGGCCATGGCCCGGCCCATCGTGTCCTTCGATCTGGTCGAGGCACGGGTATCGGCGGCCGATGCGGCGGTGTACGTCGAGCCCAACGACGAGCTCAAATTCGCGCAGGCCATCGACGCACTACTGCGCGACCCCGAGCGGCGCCGGCGGATGGGGGAGTCCGGCTACCGCAGAGTGGCCCGCGAACTGTCCTGGGAGGTGTCACGGCGCGCTCTGGTCCAATTCTACGAGCAGCTGCTCAGCCGGGGCTCGTCCGGACACGTACCGGCCAAAGCCATCGAAACAGACGCGTATCACCTTGATGTGACCAACCGCCCGCACCATTCGGAGGCGAAATGAAGCAGGCCGTGCAGAACTTGAAAACCGGTGAGGTCTCGGTGCGGGAGGTACCCCCGCCCCGGCTGAACCGGGGCGGCGCACTGGTGGCGACGCTCTCGTCGCTGATCAGCGCCGGCACCGAGCGCAACAAGATCGAGCTCGGCGAAAAGGGCATGCTCGGAAAGGCCAAGGCGAGGCCCGAACTGGCCAGACAGGTCGTCGAGAAGGCCCGCCAGGACGGTGTGAAGGAGACCTACCGCACCGTCATGCAGCGCCTGGAAGCCCCCAATCTGCTGGGTTACAGCGCCGCCGGCCGGGTGCTGGCCGTCGCCCCCGACGTGCCGGGCATCGAGGTGGGCGATCTCGTCGCCTGCTCGGGAGCGGGCTACGCAAATCACGCCGAGGTCAACTTCATTCCCAAACATCTGCTCGCCAAGGTGCCCGACGGCGTGGGCGCAGACGAGGCGGCCTACGGAACGCTGGGTTGCATTGCGATGCACGGGGTACGGCAGGCCGAGATCGGGCTCGGGGACCGTGTGCTGGTGGTGGGGCTGGGGCTGGTCGGGCTGATCGCCGCGCAACTCGCCAGAGCGGCCGGAGCCAGGGTGTTCGGCACCGACCTGGATCCGCGCGCGTGCGCACTGGCCGAAAGCATCGGAGTCGAACGGGCCGCGCCACGGGCATCCATCGAGGCCGTCATCGGCGGTATCACCGGTGGCGTCGGTGTCGACGCGGTGGTGATCTGTGCGGCCGCCGCGTCCAATGATCCCATCGAGCTCGCGGCGCAGCTCGTCCGCAACCGCGGACGGGTGGTGCTGGTGGGCACCGTCGGGCTGACGCTGCCCCGAGATCCGTTCTATATGAAAGAAATCGAGCTGAAGTACTCACGGTCCTACGGACCGGGACGCTATGACCCCGGATATGAGGAGCACGGCCACGACTATCCCATCGGATATGTCCGGTGGACCGAACAGCGCAACCTCGACGAGTTCCTGCGCCTGGTCCGTGACGGCCGGGTGGACGTCGCGACACTGACCACGCATCGTCTGCCCGTCGACGACGCGGCCGATGCCTACGCCCTGATATCCGGCAGATCACCCGATGAGACCCGACCGATCGGAGTACTGCTGCAGTACCCCGACGGGCAGGCCGTGGCCGCCCGCACCCAGATCGCGGTGAAGCCGCGCAACCGGCTACCGGCCGAGCGGGTGGGCCTGGGCATGGTGGGTGCGGGGAACTTCGCGACCCGTGTCCTGCTGCCCGCCCTGATGGACACGGGCAAGGTGCAGCCGGTCGGGATCACCACCTCGGGCGGCACCACCTCGGGGCAGGTGGCCCAGAGCTACGGATTCGGGCATTCCACCGCTGACGCCGATGCGCTGGTCAACGACAGCGGCGTCGACGCGGTCGTGATCGCCACCCGTCATGATTCACACGCCGGGCTGGCAACGCAGGCACTGCGGGCCGGCAAGGCCACGTTCTGCGAGAAGCCGCTCGCCACCACGTGGGATGACCTTGAGCAGGTGGCGTCGGCCTGGACGGAGAGTGGCGCGCCGCTGCTCGTCGGCTTCAACCGGCGTTTCTCGCCGCTCACCACGAAACTGAAAGGGGCGCTCCCGCGCGGTGTGCCGCGGGTCATGATCGCCCGCTGCAACGCCGGCCAGATGCCACCCGATCACTGGATGCGCGACTCCATCTTCGGCGGCGGACGGATCGTGGGCGAACTCTGCCACTTCCTGGACCTGGCGTGCTCGATGGCCGAGGGCCGTCCGCTGCGGGTCTCTGCAGAGGCCATCGGCTCGGCCGACTCCGCCGAACTGGCCGACACGATCGTGGTGCAGGTCGCGTTCTCCTGCGGCTCGATCGCCAGCCTGCAGTATCTGGGCAACGGCGACCCGAGCATCCCCAAGGAGCGCATCGAGGTCTACTGCGGTGGGGTGGTCGGAATCATCGACGACTTCTTCGCTCTCGAGATCGCGCAGGGCGGCAAGCGAAAACGTTCGCGAGGTCGCCGCCAGGAGAAGGGCCACCGGGAGGAGATGCGGCTGTTCGTCGACCTCGCCACCGGGTCGGGAGACTCCGAAACCGTTGCCGAGGACGCATTCTGGTCCAGCGCGCTGACTCTGCAGGTGCCGTGGGCGCTGGCCCAGGGCAGGGCCGTGCTGGTCGATCTGCCCAAGGCGCTCGGCGGCCGGGGGCCGACGCCGGGCTGGCCGGCGCCGAGGAACAACCCGGATGAACGTGCGAAGCCGGCTCACCGTCGCGCTGGTGGGTCCGTTCCCACCACCGTACGGCGGCATGGGCGTCTACTTCTCCGCCATCGAGGCGGGCCTCCGTCAGCAGGGGATGGCGCCGCTGCGAATCCCGGTCCCGTATGCCGCAGTGGGAGGATGGCGCCGCGACCTGGGCCGGGTGGCGGCCTTCGCGCGCGCCGCGCTGACCGTGCTGCGCACCCGGCCCGACGTCGTGCACTGCGTGACGGGCAGCCAACCGAATCTTGTCGGCAACATCCTGCCGTTGCTCGCCGCCAGGGTGGCGCGCAGACCGAGCGCGCTGTCGATCGCCGGCGGAGAGTTCCCCACCGCGATCACCGGATACCGCGGTGCCCGTAGGCAGCTCGTAAGGTTCATCCTCACCCGCCCGCAGTTGCTCATCGCGTGCACCGATGAGATCGCCGGGGCGCTGGGGGCGGTCGGCGTACCGGCATCGCGCGTCGTGGTGGTGTCCAATGCCCTGCCGCTCAGGCTGGATCCGCGCGCCGATCAGGTGCTGCCGCCCGAAGTCGCCGAATTCGCCGACACCCATGCACCGCTGATCGCCTCGATCAGCGGCTGGTACGACCTCTACGGCAGCCAGGATCTCGTCGAGGCCGTCGCGGAGCTCCGCGTGACGAACCCCGCACTGGGGCTCGTCCTGATGGTCAAGTCCGGCGGGGACGCCGCGTTCCGCGGCGCGCTGCTGGACCGTGTCGCGCGCGACGGCCTGGCCGACGCGGTCGTGGTGCGTGAGGACGAAAAGGCGGTCTTCCCGATTCTGCGCAGGGCAGACGCTTTCGTGCGCACCCCGCACCACGAGGGAGACGCGATCTCGGTGCGCGAGGCCCTGGCCGTCGGTACGCCCGTGCTGGCCAGCGATGTCGGATTCCGGCCGAGTGGAGTCGTCCGCTTCCGTCCCGCCGACGCGGCAGACCTCGCGACCAGGCTCAGCGAGATCCTCTGCCGAAGCACTGCCGACAGTGCGTTCGCCGATCGCGACCCCGGCGAAGGAGAACGGAACCTGGAGCTCCTGCTGTCGTCCTACCGGCGCCTGGCCGGTGTGGGCGCGTCTGACCGGGAGGCCCAAGATGCCCGAGCTTAGCTGGTATGCCGGTCGGGCAGCCACCATGTCGCCCCGCGAGATGGTCTGGCGGGCAAAGAAAATGGGCGAGATGGTGATTCGCCGCGACGTCTGGCTGGAACCGATCGATTCCCGGATGCTGCGCCGGCCGGTGGCGGACTGGGATGCGCTGCGGCAGCGATTCCGGGACGGCGACGGGCGACCGGTGCTGCTCGACCAGGAGCGGGCCCGGTGGATCGCGGCAGAACAGCCCGCGCACGTGCGCGAGGTGCTGGCCGAGGCCGATCGATGCATCGCCGGCGAACGCGCCTTCTTCGGGTACCCGAGCGTGAACATCGGTCGCTACATCGACTGGAGCTACGACCCGATCACCGACTTCCGCTGGCCCGAATCCACCGGTGGCAGAATCGACCACCGCGAGGCGATCAGCGATCCGAAATGGATCTGGGAGCTCAACCGCCTGCAGCACCTACCGGTGCTGGCGCAGGCATGGCTATTCACCGGTGAATCACACTATGCCGAAACAGCTTTCGATCACCTCGAATCCTGGCTGGACCAGAACCCGGTCGCCACCGCAACCATGTGGCGCAGCCCCTTCGAGGTGGGCATGCGAGCCATCTCGGTGGCGATCGCACTACAGGGGCTGCGGAACTCACCCGCGATGACCACGCAGCGTTACCGTCGGGTGGTCCGCATGCTCGACGCGAGTGCCCGCCACTGCTGGCACAACCGATCCCGGTTCAGTTCGGCCAACAACCACCTGGTCGGTGAACTCACCGGACTGCTGACCGTGCATCTGTTGTTCCCCGAACTGGCCGCGCCCGCCTCGCTGCAGCGACGTGCTGTGCGCGCACTCGAAGCCGCAGCCGAACAGCTGATCCTGCCCGACGGTGCGGGTGCCGAGCAGTCGATCTCCTACCAGATCTTCACCGCCGAACTGTTCTCGACGCTCGCCGCGTTGTGGCGGTTGCGCGGTGATCGGGTGCCGGCACCGATCGGCACCGCGCTGGCGCGCAGTGCACGGTACCTGGTGTCGGTCGTCGGATCCGGCGATCCGGATCCGCGCTTCGGGGACGATGACGACGGCTTTGCGTTGAGATTGGGAGCCGAGCCGAAGCGCACCGTGCGTGCACATCTCGGCATCGTGGCAGCAACCACCGGGGACGAGAGCGCGGCCAGGTATGGCGAGATGACAACTTCCGCCGCCTGGTTCGCCGCCGCACTGGGCACATCGGTGCGCGGGATCGGCAAGGGCGTCGGTCGGGGCGGCAACGAATCGAGCATGTATGCACCGAACGGGGGACTGGTGGTGCTACGACAGAGGCGGAACCGGCTGACCATGGATGTCGGGCCGCTCGGCTATCTCTCGACCGCGGCCCACGGTCACGCCGACGCCCTGTCGGTGACGCTCAGCGACGGCGACGGAGAGATCATCGTGGACCCGGGGACCGGCAGCTACTGCATGAATCCGGACTGGCGAGCCGTGCACCGGGGCACCCGCGCGCACCCCACCGTGTGTGTGGACGGTGCCAACCAGTCGGTGATCGGAGGACCGTTCTACTGGCGCAGGCACGCCGCGACCACCGCACGCTCGGTCGATCTGGAGAACGGCGTCGTCGACGCCGAACACGACGGCTATCGTCGGCTCGACGACCCAGTGACGCACCGGCGTTGGCTGATCGCGCCGCCGGGTGAGTCCACCGTGGTGGTGGTCGATCTGCTGGACGGAAAGCGGACACACGACATCGCGGTGTCCTGGCCCTTGCACCCTGCGCTGGACTGGCTTCCCACCCAGGACGGTCACATGGTCTCCCGGGACAGTATCCCGGTTCTGCAGTTGTGCTATGCCGCAACGACACCGGTCGAAACCGGCCAGGTCCGGGGCGACACCGATTCCGGCCTGGGCTGGTGGTCGGATCGGCTGGAGGGCAGGGAGCCGGCCTGGCTGCTCACCGCGCACACCGGGGCGGGGCTGCCGGTAGCGCTGGTGTCGTTCCTGCACACCGTCGACGCCGGGGTCATCGCGCTGCCCGAGATCACCCGCAGCGGTGAGGAACTGTCTGTCAGTTGGTCCCAGGACGGCATCCGGCGTGGCCTGACGATCGACACCCGTCGGTCGGGGGCCGTGACAACCGTGCCGTGTCCGTCGATTGTTTCGTCCACGCGAGGGTGGTGAGCAGGATGAATCCTGAAACAAAGTCAGCAATAAGTGTTTTCGGCCTGGGCTATGTCGGTTGCGTGAGCGCGGCGTGTCTGGCCTCCCGCGGGCACCACGTCATCGGTGTGGACGTGAACCCCGCGAAGCTGGACGGGCTACGCCACGGCAGGTCTCCGATCGTGGAGAGTGAGATCGGTGAGCTCACCGCCGAGGTGGTGGCCGCAGAACGCCTCACGGTGTCCGCGGACGCCCATGCCGCAGTCCTGAACACCGACATCTCACTGATCTGCGTCGGAACGCCGTCGACCAGTGGCGGCGGATTGACCACTCGGTATCTCGAGGAGGTGACCTCCGAGATCGGTCTGGCGATCCGGGAGAAGAACCGACGCCATGTGGTCGTCTATCGCAGCACCATGGTGCCCGGGACCTGCGAGACGCTGCTGATACCACTGCTGGAGCGGGTGTCGGGCAAGCGTGCGGGCATCGACTTCGGCGTGTGCGTGAATCCCGAGTTCCTGCGCGAGGGCACCAGCGTGCGGGACTTCTTCGGGCCGCCCAAAACCGTGGTGGGGGCCACGGACTCGGAGAGCGCCGAGACGGTCATCGGGATCTACGAGGGTCTTCCGGGCCCGGTGTTCCAGGTGCCCATCAGGGTTGCCGAGATGACGAAGTACATCGACAACAGCTTCCACGCGCTCAAGATCGGCTTCGCCAATGAGGTCGGAGCACTTTGTGCCGCACTGGGTCTGGACTCGCACGCCGTGATGGATGTATTCGTGGCCGACACCAAACTCAACATCAGCCCCGCATACCTGCGGCCAGGATTCGCCTTCGGTGGCTCCTGCCTGCCCAAGGACCTGCGGGCGCTGACCCACACCGCGCGCCGCAACGACGTCGACATCCCGCTGCTGTCGAACCTCCTGGTGTCCAACGAGGTCCATCTGCGACGTGCCCTCGACCTGATCGTCGCGCACGGGCGACGAAAGGTGGGAATCTTCGGGATGTCGTTCAAACCGGGAACCGACGACCTGCGCGAGAGCCCGATGGTCGAACTCGCCGAACGACTCATCGGCAAGGGTTTCGACGTCAAGATCCATGATGCCAACGTCGTACTCTCACGGCTGCTGGGTGCCAACCGTGCCTATATCGACGAGCGGCTGCCACATGTGGGCGAGCTGCTGACCGACGATATCGACACGGTGCTCGAACACGGTGAGGTGCTGATCGTCGGTTCCTGCGCACCGGAGGTCGTCGAAGCCATGTCACGGGCCGGGGCGGACCGGCTGATCGTCGACCTGGTGCGGTTGCCGGATGCCGTGCGACTTCGTGAGACCGTCCACTATCAGGGCATCGGCTGGTAGGTGACATGAAGCAGGCCAACAACGACGTCTCCGGAGACGGTCTCAGCGGAGTGCTCAAACGAGGGGTTGGGTACTCCGCTGTCGGCGTCGTCGTCTGCCAGGTCGTCGTCGTGGTCCAGACGATCGTGCTGGGACGGATACTGGGGCCCGAAGAGGTGGGCGTCTTCACCGCGGGATCGGTGCTGATGGGGTTCCTCCTGACGTTTTCGCAAGGCACGCTGGCCCAGGCATTGATCAAGCGCGAGAACGACATCGAGGACGCCGCGAACACCGTTCTCGTCGTGACCGCCGCGACCGGTGTGGTGCTCGCTCTCGGTGTCCTGGTCACATCGCCGCTCATCGGCGACCTCTTCCACAGCCCCCGGGCCGGGCACATCGCGGCGGCGACTTCGGGACTCGTACTGCTCTACCTGTGCGTGAGTGTCCCGGAGGCCCTCATGCAGCGTGCGTTCCGGTTCAAACAACGAATGATCATCCAGCCCGCGGCGAAGATCTCGTTCGCGGCGGTGTCGATCATCTTCGCTGTGCGCGGGTTTGGAGCATGGGCACTGGTCATCGGCTCCTACGCATCGATCCTGACGCTGTTGGTGCTGAGCTGGTGGATGGCGAGATGGCGCCCGTTCAGGGGTCGCTTCTCGGTCAGGGTTTGGCGCGAAATGGCAGTCTTCTCCTTGCCCTTGCTCTTCGACAACATCGCCACCAGCATTCGGGACACCTTCCAGCAGGTGCTTCTCGGCCGCCGGCTCGGTACGACCGATCTGGGCCAGTACCGCTACGGCTACCAGATGGCGGGCATCCCCGCGATGGCGATCGTCGAGATATTCGGTTACACGCTGTTTCCCGCCTTCGCCCGGATATCGGCCGACAGGAGCCGATTCCGGGAGGCATTCGTCCGGGTTCTCGGGTGGACCTGGTTCGGCGCTCTCCCGATCGGGGCGGTGCTTGCCGTGACTGCAGAACCGGCTGCCGTCCTGCTCCTCGGTGACGACTGGCGTCCCGCGGGCACCACCGCCATGGCGATGGCAGCAGTTCCGTTCGGTGCGGCGCTCAATGCGTTCGGTATCACGGTGATGAAGGGTGCGGGCCGGTCATCACTGGTGAATTGGCTGAGTGTGCTCGGGTTGGTGCTCCACCTACCGCTGATCGTGCTTCTCCTGCCGTTCGGAGTCGCCGGGGTGGGCCTCGGACTGTCCGTCACATATCTGGTCTGCGGCATCGTCAGTGTGTCCCTGAGCTGTTCGGTGGCAGATGCGTCGCCCCGGGACGTCCTGGCCTGCCTGTGGCCGTCGACGGTGTCGGCCGCTGTGGCCTTCGCCGTCGCCTTCTTGCTGGAACATCTTCTGATCAGGTCAGACCGCTTTGCCGAGCCCGTGGGGCTCGCGCTGATCCTGGTCGACTGCCTGGTCTTCGCGCTGGTCTATCTAGGTGTCCTGCGCGTGGCGTCACCGGCCAGATACCGATCGGTGCGCGCCCTTGCCGACAAGGCGGCAACGAAACTGGCCGGCCCCGTCGGTGGCCGGCGAGAGTGAGGTGGGGACATGGGCTTGAAAGTTCTAGTGATCGGGACATATCCGCTGGAGCCCGGTGTCGTGCGTGGTGGGGTCGAGTCGGCGACCAGCACGCTCGTGCCGGCTCTGGCCGAGCGCGATGACATCGACAGCGTCACCGTGCTGCGGTTCCACCACGGAGAGGCATCGACCGAGTACCGGCGGGAGACGCCGAAGATCGACATCCACTACGTACGCGGTCAGTACCGGTTCCGGATGCTCACCGGGGCGTACCTGGACCTGCGCAAGGCGCGAAAGCTGATCGCCGAGGTGGATCCGGACGTCATTCACGGCCAGGAGATCGGACTGAACAGCGATATCGCGGCACGGTGCAGCCCGAACTGCGTGGTGACCGTGCATGGCATCACCTACGTCGAGACACACCTCTATCACCGGAAGAGCATCCGCACCACATTGCGGGCCAAGCTGATACACCGTGTGGCCCGGCGAGTGCTACACCGCGCCAAGGTCGTCATATCGATCTCGAAGTACGACGCAGCGGAACTGTCCGGACTCACCAGGGGGACACGGGTGAGCATCGACAACGCGACCGATCCGCGGTTTTTCGAATTGGCGCCGTCACCGTCGACCGCACCCCGGTTGCTGTTCGCGGGTGCGCTTATCCCACTGAAGAATCCGCTCGGTCTGGTCAATGCCTTCGCCCAGGCACGCAGGACGGTTCCGGATGCACGTCTCGTGCTGGTGGGTCCGCACCCGGATGAGGCCTACGCGGCTGAGGTCCGGGAGCGGGTGGAAATACTGGGCCTGTCCGACTGTGTCGAGATGGAGGGGTTTGCCGACAACGACCGGATGCTGCATGAAATCGCGATCGCGCGAGCCGTCGTGTTGTTCTCGCGACAGGAGAATGCGCCGACGATCATCGCGCAGGCCATGGCGGCGGGGAAGCCGGTGGTCGCCAGTCGGGTTGGGGGAATCCCGGGCATGGTGCAAGACGGTGTATCCGGGTTCCTCATGGATTCCGAGGACGAGGTCGCGCTGGCCGACCGGTTGCGCGCAGTGCTCGATGACCAGAGCCTGTGCCTGCGGATGGGCAGCCGTGGACACGCGATCGCGATGGACCGATTCACCCCAGAGACCGTGGCCGCGGCGACGGTCGATGCCTATCACACCGCTTTGATGAGGAGTCACGCATGATCACCAAGCCATCGCAGCCCGAGAATACCGGGGCAGAGGATGTGGCCGCCCGCCGTGCGCGGATGAAGCTGCTGGCGGCGCGGACGCTCTGCGCCGCAGGCGTTCCGGCGTTCGCGCGGTGGAAGAATTCGGGCAGGCTTGCGATCCTCATGTTCCACGGTGTGGAGGGCGAACCACTCTCGCCGGCCTGTGATTACGTGCATGACGCCGCCACGCTGCGGCGTCAGTTGGGATACCTCCGCCGGCATTTTCACGTACTGCCCCTGCAGGAGGCGCTTGAGCGCCTCCGTGACGGTACGTTGCCGCGCCGGGCGGCGACGCTGACCTTCGACGACGGTACCCGCAATCTCGCGATCCACGCCGCGCCGGTACTGCGCGATCTCGGACTACCCGCCGCGGTCTTCCTCGCCACCGGGCCGATGGGCACCGGCGAGGCGCTTTGGCCCGATCAACTCTGGATTGCGTTCGCGCACACCGCGGTGACCGAGATCGACCTCGGTCCCGTGGGACTCGGCCGCTACTCGCTGCGCAACGTCGCCGATCGCACCGAGGTGCGCAACACGGTCGTCCAGCACTTCAAACAGTTGCCCGATGCCGAACGCATCGCGCGGGTCGACTGGCTCGTCGCCGAACTCGGTGCGGACATCGACGCCCGCGGGGGTCCGTTCGAGATGCTGTCCTGGGACGAGGCGCGCGTGCTGGCCGGGGACGGTCTGGTATCGCTGTACCCGCACACCGTCACCCATCCGATCCTTTCGCGATGCACCGACAACAAGGTGGACTACGAGATCTCGGAATCCTGCCTGGTCGTAGAGCGACAAACGGGCAGTAAACCGACCATCTTCGCGTACCCGAACGGTGGTGTGCAGGACTTCGACATGCGTGCGAAGGGTGCGCTGCGTCGTAACGGAGTCCGCTGGGCGCTCTCGACGACGCATGGATTCGCAGACTCCGATTCCGATCCGCTTGCGCTGCCCCGCATCGGAATCGGGAGCAACCACTCACTGGCGTTGTATCGCCTCAAGATCTCCGGTTTCGAACTGCGCAGGCCACGTCTGCGGGGTGCGGTCGCACGCCGGCGAATCGGTGCCGCCGTCGCCGGCCCGGTGCCTTCAGGGCAACGGCTCGGCGTCCGAGGAGCGGAATCCGGAATGGTAGACGATGTCCGTGGAGTCTGACGGCTCCCGGTACATGCCCTCCTTATAGTAGACAGCGCTCGCCCCGGGAATCAAGGTGCGCACCTGGAACGTATCCGAGCCGTCGCGAAAAGACTGCCGTGCTCCGTTGTGCCACAGGCGTATCCACCCGTCATCGTCGGAGGACGACCAGTGGATCTGCATCGCCACGTCGTGCCACTGCCCGACGTCCAGCGGTGTGTCGAAGATCGAGAACTGCTCAAGATAGGCGCCCGGCGCGGCCTGCTTCTCGATGGTCAGTGACCACTGACCGTTCTCCATGTCCACAGTCCAACTGACCGGTGGACTGCCTCCGGCATAGGCATGCCACTGGTTGGTGACCCCCCAGCCCAGATCGGCGTGGTTCAACGGGAACGACACGTCGAACTTGGTGGAGAACTGATACCAGCACGTCTGTCCCTCGACGCCGCCGGTTCCGGAGCCGCCCTGTACCTCGGCGCGTTCACCGCCACCGAACGGTGGCTTGTCCCCGGGCCGGACCTCGAAACGCGCGGCGCGTCCTTTGGCGGCGTCGGGGACGACACGGGCGGAATAATCGGGGACGAAATCGCTTCCGCTGTCGTTGTATCCTTTGACCTGCACGGTCGGCCACTGGGAGAAATCCCCGGTGGAGTAGTCGCCGACGAACAGCGTGCGCGCGCCCGCTTGCGGTGCGGTGGAAACGGCTATGGCTACGGCCGCCGCAATCACGGCGCTGGAAATACGGTGGGCACGTAGGCGCATCATGGGTGCTTTCAGCCTGATTTCGGGAAGAACAGGAAGTTGTTCACATAGCCGCGGGGCATCGCATGCGGTACGAACTCCGCGGTCAGATAGATCAGCTGGTGTTGCTCGATGTCGAACTCGGCGATGGGATGGGTGCCGTCCTCGTCGAGGAAGAAGCAGTCGTAACCCACCTCGACGATGCGCCCGATGATATCGGTGACCGGCGCCTGGCGGTGCCGTTGCTCGATCTCGATGGCCATCGTCGGCCGGTCCCTGGTGATGGTCTGCCATGCGCCGTCGACGACCTCGTCCTCATGACCCTCGACATCGCATTTCACGAATCCGAGCGGGCCCGCGCTCGACGGGAGCACGCTGTCGAGTCTGCGTTTCTCGACCTGCACCGGCACGAAGCGTTCATCGATGGCGGTCGTCCTGAGACTGGCCAGCGCGTCGATGTCGAGCCGGTGATGTCGCGGGACGTGCAGCGTCGCCTCGCCGTCGCTGTCCGACAGCGCCACCGGATACACGGTGATGTTCGTTCTGGCCATCGACAGCGCGTTCAGCCGCTCGACGTTGGCCGGATAGGGCTCGAAGGAATGGACGGCGCCGTCCGGCCCGACCAGACGCGACATCATCCAGGTGTAGACGCCGCGATTGGCGCCGATATCCAGCACCGATCGGCCGGGCACGGCGCACCGCCGGATGACATCGCACAGCCGATTTCGGTGAAGCCGCAGTTTGAGCCCGCGCAGCTCCGCGCTCAGCCTGGGATCGATGGTGTCGATCCGTCTTTCAAGCAGATTCATGATCCGTGCTCGCTTTCTTCTTGGCTGACCGGGTCCCGCCGAGTGCTCGATGTTCGATGCGGAATCGGAGCCGTGGCTTCTGTACGACTGTCCACGACAGCGTCTCGGTGCGGTTCCCGAAGCTGCGTTTCAGCCGATTCTCACCGGCCATGAAGTCGTAGATCTCGGCACCGTCCTGCCACGCTTTCTTGATGGCCAGAGCGTGGGCGATGACTCCGGGCCGCTCATGTGCCCGTGGCTGCACGAAACCGCTCTGGTAGGCGTAGATCCGATTGCCACGGCGGAAGTTGTAGAGCACGCCCAGCGTCCGGTCGCCGCTCTGTACCCGGAGCAGTTCGACGGCGCCCTCGGCGAACCCACGTTCGATGAGGCGCTCGTGGAAACGCTCGAAGAACGGGTGCACGAATGCGTGTGGCAGTCCGCGCTGCTCCCACCAGGGGATGTGCAGTTCCTTGAGCATCCGGAAGAAGGCCAGTGCCTGCTGCTCGTCGGACGCCGCTTCGATCGTGACCGGGTCGAGCTTGCGCAGTGCCCGGCGCAGCTGTGACCGGGCATTGGGGCTCAGGATCGCGGTGATGTCACCAGCACTGGCCGACAGCGTGCCGAGATCCACGGCGAACGACGACTCCGGCCGCTCCTCCCGGAGCAGGCCACGTGCCTCGACCAGGGCGTCCGGCGGGGGAGTGGCAATGCCCGGGAAGCTGATCTCATCGACTCCTACTGTGGCACAGAACGCCTCGATCAGCCCTTCCCAGCCCACGTCCGGGTCGGCCAACAGACCGTTGTGCTCCAGGAAGATGCAGTCGAGCCGGGGATCCCCGGTGGCGTTGAGAACCCACCGACGGGTGCGCACGATATGGTGCCGCCTGATCTGGGCGTCCCCGAGCACGGCGAGTGCCACGGTCCGGCCGTCCGCCGTGCCCCGCAGTACGCGCGGCATCGCGCTCGGCGGGACCATCTCGAGCAGGGTGCCGATCCAGTGCCAGGACAGGAAGAATGACGGTGCGGCCTCGGCCTCCAGTCGGCGCCATTCCCGTTCCAATCCGTCGAGTGTGTCGATGGGTTCGACGCTGAAGACGACGTCTCCGGAATGCCGCGGCACAGCTTGGAGGCGTGCCTGTTCATCCTGGGCCATGTGCGGTCCAGGTCTCGGGTCGGGAAGCCGACGGCCGGCTACCAGGGCACACACACGAGCTCGCTGTAGAGGTCGTCTATCTGCCTGGGTTCCAGGCTGGCGCTGCGGAACATCTTGGGCCAGTTCGTCAAGCTGAGCGCTAACGGCGGCTTGTGCCCGATGGTCCGACGTTCGGCGAGGGTCGCCAGCAGGCGGTGGCGGACCAACAGGTGGCGGGTCAGCGGTGCCACGGCGTGGCGCAGCAGATCGGGATTGCTGACGTGCAGCAGCATCGCGACCGGTTGATCTTTGTATCTCGACCGTCGATACATGACGTAGCAATGACGCGAACCACGGGTCAGCACGAGATGGTGTGCGGCAAGTGCTTGCGCGTGGTCGATGTAGAGGGCGAGTTCGTTTCCGGTGAGGGTTCTTTCGATGACGGCGGGATCGGAGGTGATGGTGGTCAGTCCCGGGACGGTGGGCCACGGCAGATTCGGGATGAGTACCGCGGCCGTATCGAGGTACCGAAATCCCCACCAGGCCAGGATCTCCTGGGGCTGCACATCGGCGGTCAGCACCGTGAAGTGGTAGTTCTCCTGGGCGAGCAGTGCTTGTAGCAGCGACATGCTGCGCGACCGGAACTCCGGCAGCACACACCAGGACCCCATGTTGCAGAACCGCTCCACCCGGCCGTTCACGAGCCGCTCTGAATACAGGGCCAGCAAGGCGCCGACGACCCGTCGGCCGTCCCAGAGCATGAATCCGTAGTTGGGCGCGTCGACCTTCCATGGCACTGTCGAGCACGCCTGTTTCCACGGGACCCGGTCATTGAGGTTGGCGTGCAGGAATGCTGCGACCCCGGCCATGTCGTCGTCCATGATCGGAGACAACTCGACGTGCACGCCGTCCGCTTTCCCGGAGCCCAGCACCGACGTCTTTGTCACAGCGGGACTTCGGGCCGTAGCGACGTGCTGAGCCTGCGGCTCATTGCACCTGTCGCCATACGCATCATCCATGGCCCGTTCGGTTCCTTCCAGCTGCATGTGGTGTGGCCTGGGGTCAGGCGGGTAGTCGCACAGACTCGTGTTCGGCCGCGGTGTCATCGGCCGGCGGGATATTGTCCTCGGCGCGATCCCAATTCGCGCGCCACCATGCCTGCCCGGATGCCGGCAGGCTGCCGATCGGATCGTAGAACGGGTAGACACGGCTCAGAGCGTCGGCATCGGCCAGCTCCAGACCGGTGCGGTAGTTCTTGTTCCAGTACGAGATGCCCAGTTCGCGCTCGTATTTGACCATCTGGTGTACCCACCGCTTACCGACGTAGGGAACGTCGCACACGAGCCGAGGAGTGGCGAACCCCGGCAGATACCCCATGATCGCCAGCTGAAGCTGCTGGGCCTCCGCCAACGAGGTACGCCAGTGCTCGGCGTGCGGGATCATGTCGCAGAGGTAGAAGTAGTACGGCACGATGTTGGCTTCGCCCTGCAGTGCGAAGCAGAGGTCGAGCAGGTCGTCGGCGGTGGCGTTCACCCCGCGCATCAATACGCCTTGGTTGCGTACGTCCCGGAGGCCGGCGTCGATGAGTGTCCGAGCCGCCGCCGCGACCAGCGGTGTCACCGACTGGACGTGGTTGATGTGGGTGTGCAGAGCCAAATTCACCCCGCGAGCCGCCGCCGTCAGCGCGACGCGATTGATTCCGTCGACCACCTTGGGTTGCAGCCAGTGCTGCGGCAGTGCAGCAAGCGCCTTGGTGGCCAGCCGGATGTCGCGGATGGTGTCGATGTCCAGCAGCTGTGCGATGAACGCCTCCAGCCGCGGCCACGGGACGTTGGCGAGATCTCCACCGGACACCACGACATCACGCACGGTGGGGGTGGACCGCAGATAGCTGAGCATGCGGTCCTGCCGGTCGGCCGACAGCAGGGGCAGGGTGGACTTGGTGATCGCCGGCGTGGACTTGCCGACCAGATCCATGCGCGTGCAGTGCCCGCAGTACTGCGGGCAGGTGGACACCAGCTCGGCGAGCACCTTGGTCGGGTACCTGTGGGTCAGGCCTTCCACCACCCACATGTCGGCCTCGTGCAGCGAGTCTCGTTCGGCGTAGGGGTGCGAGACCCATTCCGGATCGCGGTCGCTGAGCACGGGCAGCATGTAGCGCCGGATGGGATCGGCATAGAAGGCCTCGGTGATACCCCGGCGTTCGGGCCCGCAGTGCGGAGCCATGGTGTTGAGCATCTGCGGGGGCAGCAACATCTGCATGGTGGCGCGCTGCTGCTGGTCGGCAATCAGGTCTTCATAGAACCGATCGTCGAGCAGATGCCCCATCACAGCCCGGAGTTGCGCGATGTTCTTGACCGAATGTGCGCGCTGCCACTGCGGATCCTGCCACTGCGCCTCGGTGACCGCAGCCCAGCCCGGGTACCGCCGCCAGTCCGGCTCGGCCAGTTCCTTGCGGGTGTAGACATACGGCTGGTCGGTTGCGGCGGTGAAGTCCGCTGTTTCGGCCGACATTTCAGTACGCCCCGCCATGCCCGAACACCGCGCGCAGGGTCTTCGTGATGATCAGCAGATCGCCGGCCATCGACCAGTTGTCGACGTAGGAGAGATCAAGGCGGATCGCGTCCTCCCACGCCAGGTCGGATCGGCCGCTGACCTGCCAGAGCCCCGTGATCCCGGGCTTCACCAGCAGTCGGCGCAGCGTATCACTGCCGTCCTCCTCGTCCTGAATCCAGAAGAGGGGCCGCGGTCCGACCACACTCATGTCGCGTCGCAGGACGTTGATGAACTGTGGCAGCTCATCGATGCTGAACCGCCTCAGTATTCGCCCGACCGGCGTCACCCGGGGATCGTTCTTGATCTTGAACAGTTGTCCGTCGCACTCGTTGCTTCCCATCAGGTTGACGAGCTTCTGGTCGGCGTCCTGTGCCATCGTGCGCAGTTTCAGCATACGAAACACCCTTCCGCCGAGACCGATTCGCTCGGAAGCGTAAAAGACGGGGCCGGGGCTGGTCAGTTTGATGGCGGCACCCGCGATCAGCAGAACCGGCAATGCGACAGTCAGCGCCGCGGCGGCGAAGCAGATGTCGAAGGCCCGTTTCTGGAACCGCTCCGCACCCCGATACTGCGGCTTCTCGATGTGCAGCAGGGGCAGTCCGGCTACCGGCAACATGGTCAACCGGGAGCCCGCGACGTCCGTCACTCCCGGGGACACCAGCAGTTCGACGCCGAGAGGTTCCAGCTTCCAGATGAGCTTACGAATCTGCTGAACTCCGAGATGCTCGGTCCCGACGACTGCCAGTGTGTCTGCGCCGTACGTGCGAATCAGTGCCTCCAAGTTGGCCAGATCGCAGCTGCCCCCGCCGACGATGGGTATCTGTTCGCCACGGACCAACAAGTATTCGTCGGGGAATGCCCGGCTGCCCGGAATGCAGGCGCCCACGAAACGGAATCCGTCCGCCGGGCGCCGGGTGAGGTCGTTGGCCAGGCCCGTCACCGCGTCACTGTTCCCGACGGCGAACACAGTGGTCTGATAGCTCCCGTCGGTGCGCTTACGTGCCACGTATCGGCGCGCCAGCCACCTGCTCACCACCAGTCCGAAGACGCCTGCGGGAAGTGCCACCGCGAGGTAGCCTCTGGCGATCTCGAGATGGAAGATGTACTCCGTCATCGCGATGGCGCCGAACGTCCAGATGGACGCCTCGACGGCGCGCCGGTACTCCTCCATGCCCCTGCCGATGATCCGTGTGCACCTGGCGCGGAACCCGGCCAGCAGCGACAACCAGATGATGACGGTCAAGACCGAACAGGCGGTTGCATAACGGTTTTCGTGTCCGGTAACGAAGGGCGGCAGACCGAAGCGAACATACTGCGCGAACGCGACTGCCGCGCACACCACGATGGCGTCGGTGATGCGCAGGTTGGCGGCATAGCGCTCCTGCCACCGCGGACGGGTGAGGTCGGTCCGCGGCGATCGCGCCGTATCCAGTGCCGGCCCTCGTCCGGTATCGGCCACCTGAACCCGCTTGTCGGCGGTACTTCCCGGCGTACTCATGATGCGCGGATCTCCTGCATCGTCGCGATATGCCACTCGATGGTGCGCGCGAGCCCGTCCTGCAGCTCGACCTCGGGGGTCCACCCGAGTAGTTCGCGGGCCCTGGTGATGTCGGGCTTACGGCGGGTGGGATCGTCCTCGGGGAGCGGGTGGCGCTCGATCTCAGACGAGGAGACCACCAATTCGGCTACCAACTCTGCGATCTGGTGCACCGTGAGCTCGGTCGGGTTGCCCAGGTTGATCGGCCCCTGTTCGTGCGAGTCGAGCATCGCCACCAATCCCCGGACGAGGTCGTCCACGTAGCACAGGCTCCGGGTCTGGCTGCCATCGCCGAAGACCGTCAGGGGTGCGCAACGCAGTGCCTGGTCGATGAAGTTGGTCACGACCCGCCCGTCGTCGGAGCGCATCCCGGGTCCGTAGGTGTTGAAGATGCGCACGATCCCGGTGTCCACTCCGCACGAGGAGCGGTAGGCGGTGGTCAACGATTCCGCATAGCGCTTCGCCTCGTCGTAGACGCTGCGCGGGCCGAGCGGGTTGACATTGCCCCAGTAATCCTCTGATTGCGGATGGACCAGCGGGTCACCGTAGACCTCACTGGTCGAGGCCAGGACGAAGCGGGCCGAATGCTTAAGTGCGAAGTCGAGCGCGTTACGGGTGCCTTCCGAGCCGGTGCGCAAGGTGAAGATCGGTCGCTCAAGGTATGCCGGCGGCGAGGCCGGACTGGCCAGATGTACGACGCCGTCGACACATTCGGTCAAAGAGATCGGTTCCAGGACAGTGCCTTCGATGAAGGTGAACTGGGGTGAGGTGAAGAGGTGTTCCAGATTCGTGCGGCGGCCGGTCGACAGATCGTCGATGCAGAACACCGTGTCCCCACGTCCGACGAGCACGGTGCACAGGTTCGATCCGAGGAAGCCGGCTCCACCGGTGACGAGAATCCTCATGAGTGTTGTCCTCTGCTGTCCGAGTAGGTCCGATCAGTGAAAGTCGTCATTGGCATCCCAGCCCGCGATAGGTCCAGCCCGCCGCTCGCCAGATGTCCGGATCGAGGCAGTTTCGCGCGTCGATGATGCGCCGGGATGTGGTGACAGCGGCCAGTTCCTCTGGCCGAAGCCGGCGGAACTCGTCCCACTCGGTGAGCACGAGAACGGCGTCGGCTTCCATGCAGGCCTCGACAGCGGAGAACGCAAAGTTGAGCGCCGGGAAAGATTTCCGGGAGTTGTCCATCGCCTTGGGGTCGTAGACCGTCACATCCGCACCCTCCGAACGGATCTGGTCGGCGACGGCCAGCGCGGGCGAATCGCGGATGTCATCGGTGTTCGGTTTGAACGCCGAACCGAGGACGGCGACCCGTGCTCCGGCGAGTGATCCACACTCCTCCCGGGCCATCGTGACAACGCGGGTACGGCGCCGGAGGTTGATGCCGTCGATCTCCCGCAGGAAGTTCAGTGATTCGCCCACACCCAGTTCGTGTGCGCGGGAGATGAATGCCCGGATGTCCTTGGACAGACAGCCGCCACCGAACCCCAACCCGGCATTGAGGAATCGGCGTCCGATGCGGTCGTCGTACCCGATCACGTCGGCGAGCGATGTGACATCCGCAGAGGCGGCCTCACACACTTCGGCGATCGCGTTGATGAACGAGATCTTGGTGGCGAGGAACGCATTGGCCGCGACCTTGGCCAGTTCGGCGGTCTCGAGGCTCGTCACCAGGAACGGGATGCCCTCGTCCAGAAGCGGGGCATACAGTTCCCGGATGGTCTCCTCGGAGCGGAGATCGCGACGGTCCTCCAGGCCCAGCACGATCCGGTCCGGATGCAAGGTGTCCTGTATCGCGAACCCTTCCCTGAGGAACTCCGGATTCCACGTCAGCTTCACCGCGGCGCCGGCGGGGGCGGTCCGGCGTACCCGATCCGCCAGCCGCTGGGCGGTTCCCACCGGCACCGTCGACTTGCCGACGATGAGCGCGGGCCGGTCGAGATGGCGGCACAGGGAGTCGATCGCCGCCTCGACGTAGGACAGGTCGGCGCTCGCATCGTCCTTGTTCTGCGGTGTGCCGACGGTGATGAAATGTATGTCGGCGAATGCTGCTGCCTCAGAGGATGATTCGGTGAACTCGAGACGTCCGGAGGCCATTCCGTCGTGGACGAGGATGTCCAGTCCGGGCTCGAAGAACGGTACTGCGCCAGAACGCAGTCTGGACACTTTGTCCGGATCGGTATCGGCGGTCAGCACGCTGTGCCCGAGTTGCGCCAGACATGCGGCATGTGTCAGCCCCAGGTACCCGGCTCCGATTACGGCGACCTTCACGTCAGATCCCCCATTCAGGCCGCGGCTCGGACTCCGGTGAAGATTCCGGACGGCGAGACGGCCGATCAATGTCAGCAGGCTGGCTGCACGAACACTCGTGGCGGACACCATGTCGAGTCATCTCGTGAAGCACATGCTCACTATTGTTTGCTGGCTGCCGGCAGTACATGGACCATAGGAACGATATTTCGGATGAATCGCTACCCAGTCCCTGGATTAACCCGGCTAGCTCTCGGTTTCGTGCGCTCGCACCCACGCCGGACCATTACGCTGGTTGTGCAGACGTTTCCGCGGCGGGCGCGGCGCCCTGAGCGCAGATGCACGGTGAAACGAGGGTCCAGAGGAACTAGACCCGGGGGTGATGGAGAACTAGCCCCCGGTTCACCGGTGGGTGTTGCAGGGGCCTCCGGAAGCCGGTGTCGGTGACGAAAATGCCTACACCCCTTTCGGTTACGTCTTGTAACCCCTAGCGAAACTCGCCGCATACTCGTACTCTTCGGTGACAGAAGAGACGTCATATCGTCTTTCGAGCCATGTGCGGGCCAGAGTCAAAAAACCAGCACACCAACATAACCGGACGTGGGGGCGGCCATCCGATGTACTCCGACGCATACGATCCGCTCGACGGCATTGCGATCATCGGCATGGCCGGACGCTTTCCGGACTCGCCGAGTGTCTCCGCGCTGTGGCAGAACCTGCTGGCCGGCCGCGAGTGCATCACGCGCTTCGGATCCGAGGAACTCGAACGTCCGCAGGGCGAAGCCGGGGATGCACAGACCCGTGCGCACTACGTGCGGGCCCGTGGTGTGCTGGAGGGTGTCGACGAGTTCGACGAGGAGTTCTTCGGCTTCACCCCGAAGGAGGCCGCCATCGTCGATCCGCAGCAGCGGCTCTTCCTGCAGGCGGCATGGGAAGCCATCGAGCAATCCGGACACGATGCCCAGCGGTTCGACGGCCTGATCGGTGTCTTCGCCGGGGCCACCACCAGTAGTTACTATCTGCAGAATCTGCTGTCGCGCAACGATGTAACCGATCCACTCGGTCCGATCATGGTCATGCTGGGCAACTCGAACGACTACGTCGCGACCCGGGTGTCCTACAAGTTCGACCTCAAGGGCCCTGCCCTGAACATCCAGAACGCCTGCTCGACCTCATTGGTCGCAGTCTGCACCGCGGTGCAGAGCCTGCAGACCTATCAGTGCGATATGGCGCTCGCCGGTGGGGTGTCGATCATGCTGCCGCAGCGACGCGGGTATCTCCACGAAGAAGGCTCGATCCTGGCTCCCGACGGTCACTGCCGGCCGTTCGATCGTGATGCCGCAGGCACGGTGTCCAGCAACGGACTCGGCGTCGTGGTGCTGCGCCGGCTGCGCGACGCGATCGAGGACGGCGACACGATCTATGCCGTCGTCAAGGGATCGGCGCTCAACAATGACGGCAATGCCAAGGTCGGGTTCACCGCGCCGAGCGTCGACGGTCATGCCCGGGTGATCTCCATGGCGCAGATGCTCGGGGGTATCGATCCCGCGACGATCTCCTATGTCGAAGCCCACGGCACCGGCACCGCGCTCGGCGACCCGATCGAGATCGCGGGGCTCACCCAGGCCTTCCGCACCGGCGGCGCCGAAGAGAACGGCTTCTGCGCGATCGGGTCGGTCAAGTCGAACATCGGACACCTGGACGTCGCCGCCGGTGTCGCGGGACTGATCAAGACCAGCCTCGCACTGCACCACCGGGTACTCCCCGCGAGCATCAACTTCGAGTCGCCGAACCCGAAGCTCGGCATCGAGAGCACCCCGTTCTTCGTCAATGCCGACCAGCGCCGTTGGCCCGAGGGACCGACCCCGCGTCGGGCCGGCGTCAGCTCGTTCGGCCTCGGTGGGACGAACGCACACGTGGTACTCGAAGAGGCGCCCAGTGCGGGACCGGCTGTGCCCGCCTCCCGGCCTGCGCAGCTGCTGGTGCTGTCCGCACGCGACCCGCAGGCCCTCGATCGGGTGGCCCACAATCTCAAGGACCACCTCGAACAGGACCTCAGCGCCGATCTCGCCGATATCGCGTACACCCTTCAGGTCGGCCGCCGTCGCTTCGGGCACCGCCGCGCGGTGGTGTGCCGCGATCGCGACGACGCGATCGCACTGCTGACCACCGCCGACCCGCTGCGGGTGCAGGGCCGGGGCGCACCCGCCGAATTGTCCGGTGGCGTCGCGTTCATGTTTCCGGGGCAGGGTTCGCAGTACGTGGACATGGGCCGTGGACTCTACGAATCGGAGTCGCTGTTCCGGGAGACGATGGACGCGTGCGCGCGGGTGCTGCGGACCGAGACCGGAATCGACCTGCTCGGTGTCCTGTATCCGGGTGACCCCGATCGTGACAGCGCGCACGCGCAGCTGAGTCAGACCGCGATCACCCAGCCGGCGCTCTTCGCGATCGAATATGCCTTGGCCCAGGTGTGGATGTCCTGGGGGGTGCAGCCCACCGCGATGATCGGTCACAGTATCGGTGAGTTCGTCGCCGCCTGTGTCGGCGGCACGTTCTCGCGGGACGAGGCGCTGCTGCTCGTCGCGGCTCGCGCCCGCCTGATGGGCAGCATGCCGGCCGGGGCGATGCTCGGTGTGCGCGCCCCCGCGGATCTGGTCACCGCCGAGCTGACTCCCGATGTGGCGATCGCCGCATTCAACGGACCCAAACACACCGTCGTCTCGGGTCCGCACGACGCCATCGCCGGCTTCGAGGCGAGGTTGACCGCGATCGGTGTCGCGCACCGACGCCTGCACACCTCACATGCGTACCACTCGCCGATGATGGAGCCCGCGGTACAGCCGTTCGCCGAACTGGTGGCCGGAACATCGCGCACCGCACCGGCATTGCGGTGGATCTCCAGCCTGACCGGGCGCCCGATCACCGATGCCGAAGCGTGCGATCCGCACTACTGGGCCCGACAGCTGCGGGAGCCGGTGCAGTTCGCGACCGGTGTGGGGGCGCTGCTGGATCCGCGGATCGCGCTCGTGGAGGTCGGTCCGGGCCAGACGCTTTCCATGCTGGCCCGCCAGCATGAGCGGCGACTGCCCGAACAGCTGATCACGACATCGCTGCATCCCGGTCAGGAGTGGGGTCCGGACGTCGACTGCCTGCTGGCCGCCGCGGGCCGGCTGTGGACTCGTGGTGCCGATATCGACTGGCACGGTCTGCACGGCGGGACCCGCCGGCGCGTCGCGCTGCCCACCTACCCTTTCCGGCGCCGCCGGCACTGGGTCGACCCGAGTCCGGGGCGTGAATCGACACAGCCGGCTGCCTCACCCGACCCGGTGCCGAGTTCCTCTGCATCCCAGTCGATCACGCCCGACTCCGGTGACCGTTCCGCCACCCTGCTGGCTCACCTGCACACGGTGTTCGTCGAGCTGTCCGGAGTCGACCGGTCGGATCTGACGCCGGGTGCGAGCTTCCTGCAGATGGGCTTCGATTCGCTGTTCCTCACCCAGGCCGCCAGTGCGTTGCAGAAGCAGTTCGCGACCACGATCACCGTCCGCACCCTGGTCGAGGAAGCGTCGACATTCGACCTGCTCGTCGACCTCATCATGGCTGCGACACCGGATGACGCCCCTGACCTCGCGGCCCCGCGGATCGCACCCGCCCCGGTCCCGGCTGCGCCGACACGCGCGCCCGTGGTCGGGCTGACCGATCGACAACAGCAGCGTCTCACCACACTGATCGAACGGCACCGCTGGCAAGAGGCGGTCGGGCCGGCCGTCGCGGTGCAGTCCTCGGGTGCGTACCTGCGCGATGCCGGCGGGCGGGCGCACATCGATCTCACCAACGGCGGCGGCGCCGTCTTCTTCGGTCATGACCCGGCCTTCATCCGCGACGCCATCGAGACCGAGTACGCCTCCGACTCGGCGAGCGGATCGCCGGACGCGCTGGCGACCGAAGTCGCCGCCCTCGTGTGCGAGATGGTCGGCATGCAGCATGCTGCGTTCTATCCCGACGAATCCGGTGCCTTGACGGCGGCCGTCCAAATGGCCCGCACCCGGTCCGGGTGCGACACGATCGTGGCGGTCACCGGCGCGGGCCACACCATGGATACCGTGCCGGGAGGCCGGGTGGTCGCCCTCGAGTACGGCAGTGCAGCGGCGCTCGCGACGATCAGGTCGATGCGCGGGGAGCTCGCCGGCGTGCTGGTCGAACCCGTGCCGGTGCGGCGGCACCCCCAACACGCCCCACGGGAGTTCCTGAACGCCGTGCGCGAGGTGACCGCCGAGACGGGCGTGGCACTCATCCTCGATGAGGTCCGCTCCGGATTTCGCACCCACCCCGGCGGCGCCCAGGCGCTGTTCGGTGTGCAGTCCGACATCGCCGTCTACGGCAAGGTCGCCGGTGGCGGACTGCCGATCGGGATCGTCGCGGGCAGTGCGACGTATCTCGATGGTTCGCACGCCGGTGGCTCTCCGCTGGCCCTGGCAGCGGCGCGCGTGGTGTTGCGACGACTCCGCGACGATGGTCCCGCCCTGCAGCGCGGGCTCAACCAGCGCACCACCGCCTTCGCAGAACGGCTGCGCACCGTCAGCGCCGAACTCAATGCGCCGGTGCACATCCGGCATTTCTCGTCCTGGTTCGACGTGTCATTCCCGCCCGGACTGCCACTCGAACCGCTGTACCACGCACTCATGCGGGCGCGCGGTGTGCACACCAGGGAAGACGGGCCGGGATTCCTGACGCTCGCGCACACCGATGCCGATCTCGAGTGTGTCGTCTCGGCCTTCGGTGAGAGCCTCGCGCAGATGCGGGCCGACGGTGTCCTGCCCGAGCGCGCCGCGACACCGCGCCGAGGCCGCGACGCCCACGGGCGCGAGGCCTGGTTCGTGCCCGATCCGGACCGTCCGGGCAAATATCTGCAGGTTGTCGGTGCCAGTGTCGGGGAGGAGATGGCGCATGGATGAGGTGGTGGACAGCTACGAGCTGTCGCCGATGCAGGCGAGCATGCTGTATCAGGCATTGAGCGCGCCGGGGGACGGCACGAACATCGAACATGTCGTCATCTCGGTGGACGAGGAACTCGACGTCGCGCTGTTCGAGCAGGCCATGGCACAGGTGATGCAACGGCATTCGGTCATGCGCACGCGATTCCGCTGGGTGGACGTCGGGGAGCCGTGCCAGGAAGTGCTGGCGCATGCGCCACTCGCCGCCACAGTCGCCGACTGGCGCGATATCGCCCCGGAGGTGGCCGACGAGCGCTTCGATGCCCACGTGCTCGCCGACAGCCGCCTCGATGTCGATATGTCCCGGGCCCCGATGATGAGGCTCTTCATCGCCCGGCTTCCCGCGGGAAAGAGCAGAGTTCTGTGGACATTTCACCACGCCCTGCTCGACGGACGTTCCTACATCGTGTTGCACGAATGGTTCGCGCTCTATGAGGCCGCGCTGCGTGGGGAGTTGTTGTCATTGCCGGCGGCACGTCCGTACCGCGACTACATCGAATGGCGTCGCTCGCTCGATCACGGTGTAGCCGAGACATTCTGGCGCGAGCGGCTGGGTGACTTCGGCACGTCGACACCCTTCGGGATCGACGCACCGCATGCCGCCGATGAGAGCACCGCACCGGCGAGCGCCTGTGAGCAGCGTCTGCCGAAGGATCTGACCGAGCAGCTGCGCCACGCGGCGCACCGGGCCGATGTCTCGGTCAGCACGATGGTGCAGGCCGCATGGGCGGTCCTGCTGCACCGCTACTCCGGAGAGTCCGACATCGTGTTCGGGGTGACGCGCGCCGGCCGCATCACCGGATTCGATGACGCCGACCGGATCACCGGCCTGTTCATCAACACCCTCCCCATGCGGGTCGGCGTCGACGACGACGCCGAGATCGGGCCGTGGCTGCGCGCGCTGCGCGCTCAGCAGAGCGCGCAGCGCCCCTACGAGCAGACCCCGCTGGGCACCGTGCAGGCGTGCAGCGGGGTGGCACGCGGCGCACCGCTGTTCGAGAGTGTGATCGTCTACGACCACCACACTCTCGACATGCAACTCCAGATGCCGGGCCGGCATTTCGAGTACCGGGGACAGACGAACTTCCCACTCGCACTGATGGCCTACGGCGACGACGGCTCCGGCGCCATGCTGCTGCGGCTGGACTACTCGACCAAGCGTTTCGCCGCGGCGGCCGTCACGCGGATGCTCGGCCACCTGGTGCACCTGCTGGCGCAGTTCGCCGATGGCGATACGAAGTTCCTCGGTCAACTCGACCCGCTGAGTGCGGGTGAGCGTGTGGTGTTGGTGGGTGATGGTGGGGTTCCGGTGGTGGTGCCTCGGGATGTGACGTTGCATGCGGGTTTTGCGCGTCAGGTGGCGGCGCGTCCGGATGCGGTGGCGGTGTGTGCTGATGGTGTGGGTGGTCGGGTGGAGTTGAGTTATGTCGAGCTTGACTGTCGGGCTGAGGCGGTGGCGGGGTGTCTGCGTGGGTTGGGTGTGGGTGCCGGTGCGGTGGTGGGTCTTCGGGTTGCCCGTGGTGTTGATGTGGTGGTGGGGATTCTGGGGATTTTGAAGGTGGGGGCGGCTTATCTGCCGTTGGATCCGTTGTATCCGGTGGAGCGGGTGGGGTTCATGCTCGCTGATGCCGGTGTGGGGGTGGTGTTGACCCAGCGTGGTGTGGCTGGGGAACTGGGTGGGCTGCCGGTGCGGTGTGTGTGTCTTGATGAGCCGCTGCCGGTGGTGGGCCGCGATCCTGCGTCGCCGGCGGCGCAGGGTCGCGGTGGGGATCTGGCGTATGTGATGTATACCTCGGGTTCGACTGGTCAGCCCAAGGGTGTGCGGGTGACTCACCGTAATGTGTTGCGGCTGTTCGAGACCACGATTGAGCGGTTTGGTTTCGGGCCCGATGATGTGTGGACGTTGTGGCATTCGTATTCGTTTGACATCTCGGTGTCGGAGTTGTGGGGGGCGTTGCTGGTCGGGGGTCGGCTGGTGGTGGTCGATCATGACACCAGTCGTGATCCGGCGGCGTTTCGTGGGTTGGTGGAGCGTGAACGGGTCAGTGTGCTCAGTCAGACGCCGACCGGGTTTTGTGCGTTCATCGATGTTGATCGGGTTGCTCCGCGTGCTGGGTTTGCGTTGCGTTATGTGTTGTTGTGCGGTGAGGCATTGCAGTTGGCGAGTTTGGCGCCCTGGTTCGGGCGTTACGGTGATGACAGTCCGCAGGTCATCAATATGTACGGGCCCACCGAGGCGACGTTGTATGTGACCTATCGGCGGATCGCCGGGGCTGATCTGGTTGCGGGTGTGGGCAGTGTGATCGGGGCGCCGTTGCCCGATATCCGGATCTATCTGCTCGATGAGCAGGGGCGGCCGGTGCCCATCGGTGTGCCCGGTGAGCTCTATATCGCCGGTGCCGGGGTGGCGGCGGGGTATCTGAATCGTCCTGAGCTCAATGCGCAGCGTTTTCTGACCGATCCGTTCCATGGTGGGCCGATGTATCGCAGTGGGGATCTGGCGCGGCGTGGGGCCGGTGGTGAGTTGGAGTATCTGGGCCGTATCGATCAGCAGGTCAAGATCCGTGGTTTCCGTGTCGAGCTCGGTGAGATCGAGACGGTGATCGCCGAACATCCTGCGGTGCATCAGGTTGCGGTCATCGATCGTGAGGATGTTCCCGGTGAGAAGAAGCTTGTCGCGTATCTGGTGGCCGCGGATGCGGGGCCGTCGTTGATCGCTGATCTGCGTCAGGTGCTGCACACCCGGTTGCCCGAGTACATGGTGCCTGCGCACTTCCAGTACCTCGATGCGCTGCCGTTGACCACCAGCGCCAAACTCGACCGCAAAGCCCTACCCGCACCCACCCACCAACGCAGCAGCAACGGCGAACCTCCGTCGGGTCCGCGTAACCCGGCAGAGGAGACGATCGCCGACGTCTGGAAGGCGGTACTGCGCGTCGACAGCGTGGGTCTCGACGACCACTTCTTCGAACTCGGCGGCGATTCGCTGCTCAGCATCAGGGTGCACGCGCAACTGACGGACAAACTGCGCGCCGATCTGCCGATCGTCGCCCTGCTGCAGTACCCGACCGTGCGCACGCTGGCGCGCCACCTCGCGGGTGAGCAGCACAGCACCGTCAGCACCGGCGAGGCGATGGATCGCGCACGCAGACAACGCGAAGCCCACGCGCGCAGCCGTGCCCTGGTCGGGCGGCGGTGACGTGATGACGCACTTCGAATCCGTCGATTTCGATCCGTTCGCGGCGAACGACGACGACTTCCCACTGACCGAGCCGCAACGTGAGATCTGTGCGGCGACCCTCATGAGCGATGAGGCCAACTGCTCGTACAACCAGTGTTTCGTGCTGACGCTGCACGGTGCGCTGTCGGTGGAATCGTTGCAGTATGCGCTGTCCGAAATCGTACAGCGGCATGAGGCCCTGCGCATCTCGATCGATCTGGTCGACGAATCGCAGCGCATCCTGTCCGAGGTGGCGGTTGCACCGGTACTGACCGACCTCTCCGGACTCGAGCCCGGAGAGCGTGAGACGGTGATCGCGGGCATCGTCGATCGAGAGACCCGCACACCGTTCGATCTGGGCGCCGCACCGTTGTGGCGCGCGGAAATCGTCCACGAGGCCCCCGACCGCAACCGATTCGTGTTCACCGCGCACCACGTGATCGTCGACGGATGGTCCTCGACCGTGATCTTCGATGACCTGGCCCGAATCTATGCGGCCGACCGGGTCGGGCTGGCGGCCGAGCTGGCCCCGGCCGCATCCTTCCGTGACTTCGTGGCCGACCAGCAGCGAGCCGATATCCTCGCCGAAACCGATGCGGCACTGAACTTCTGGGCCGAGCAATATGCAAGTGGAGTCCCGTCTTTCGAACTGCCCCTCGATCACGCACGCCCGGTGTACAAGACCTACAGCGCCGGCAGGCAGGTCCTGAGCATCGACAAGGCGGTCTTCGACGACTTCCGCGCGACCGCGGCGCAGCAGGGGGCGACCCAGTTCGTGGCGATGCTGGCGGCCTTCGAGGTGCTCGTCGGGCGCCTCACCGCCGCCGATGACTTCATCATCGGTGTGCCGATGGCGAGTCAGGCGCTCCAGGAGAACCGTCATCTGGTGGCGCACGGTGTCAACACCATTCCGCTGCGCTGCCACATCGATGAGGAGCTGACCTTCGCCGAACACCTGCGCGCGGTGCGCAGCGCATTCTTCGATGCCCAGGCGCATCAGCGCCTCACCTTCGGCACGCTGGTGCAGCGGCTGAGGCTGCCCCGGGATCCGGGCCGGATGCCGCTGGTGTCCCTGTTCTTCAACGACAAGTTCAGCAGCACCTTCGATTTCGGTGATGTCGTTGTCGCCGGTCTTGAGATGCCGAAGGCGTACTACAACTTCGAGTTCGGTGTCACCGCCATCGATGACGGCGACCGCGTCGTGCTCGAATGTGAGTTCAATGCCGATCTGTTCGACGAGGCGACGGTCGCACGCTGGCTTGCCCAGTACCGCCTGCTGCTCGAACAGATCGTGGCGGAGCCGACCCGTCGACTGGCCGACATGTCACTGCTGAGTGCGGGTGAGCGTGTGGTGTTGGTGGGTGATGGTGGGGTTCCGGTGGTGGTGCCTCGGGATGTGACGTTGCATGCGGGTTTTGCGCGTCAGGTGGCGGCGCGTCCGGATGCGGTGGCGGTGTGTGCTGATGGTGTGGGTGGTCGGGTGGAGTTGAGTTATGTCGAGCTTGACTGTCGGGCTGAGGCGGTGGCGGGGTGTCTGCGTGGGTTGGGTGTGGGTGCCGGTGCGGTGGTGGGTCTTCGGGTTGCCCGTGGTGTTGATGTGGTGGTGGGGATTCTGGGGATTTTGAAGGTGGGGGCGGCTTATCTGCCGTTGGATCCGTTGTATCCGGTGGAGCGGGTGGGGTTCATGCTCGCTGATGCCGGTGTGGGGGTGGTGTTGACCCAGCGTGGTGTGGCTGGGGAACTGGGTGGGCTGCCGGTGCGGTGTGTGTGTCTTGATGAGCCGCTGCCGGTGGTGGGCCGCGATCCTGCGTCGCCGGCGGCGCAGGGTCGCGGTGGGGATCTGGCGTATGTGATGTATACCTCGGGTTCGACTGGTCAGCCCAAGGGTGTGCGGGTGACTCACCGTAATGTGTTGCGGCTGTTCGAGACCACGATTGAGCGGTTTGGTTTCGGGCCCGATGATGTGTGGACGTTGTGGCATTCGTATTCGTTTGACATCTCGGTGTCGGAGTTGTGGGGGGCGTTGCTGGTCGGGGGTCGGCTGGTGGTGGTCGATCATGACACCAGTCGTGATCCGGCGGCGTTTCGTGGGTTGGTGGAGCGTGAACGGGTCAGTGTGCTCAGTCAGACGCCGACCGGGTTTTGTGCGTTCATCGATGTTGATCGGGTTGCTCCGCGTGCTGGGTTTGCGTTGCGTTATGTGTTGTTGTGCGGTGAGGCATTGCAGTTGGCGAGTTTGGCGCCCTGGTTCGGGCGTTACGGTGATGACAGTCCGCAGGTCATCAATATGTACGGGCCCACCGAGGCGACGTTGTATGTGACCTATCGGCGGATCGCCGGGGCTGATCTGGTTGCGGGTGTGGGCAGTGTGATCGGGGCGCCGTTGCCCGATATCCGGATCTATCTGCTCGATGAGCAGGGGCGGCCGGTGCCCATCGGTGTGCCCGGTGAGCTCTATATCGCCGGTGCCGGGGTGGCGGCGGGGTATCTGAATCGTCCTGAGCTCAATGCGCAGCGTTTTTTGACCGATCCGTTCCATGGTGGGCCGATGTATCGCAGTGGGGATCTGGCGCGGCGTGGGGCCGGTGGTGAGTTGGAGTATCTGGGCCGTATCGATCAGCAGGTCAAGATCCGTGGTTTCCGTGTCGAGCTCGGTGAGATCGAGACGGTGATCGCCGAACATCCTGCGGTGCATCAGGTTGCGGTCATCGATCGTGAGGATGTTCCCGGTGAGAAGAAGCTTGTCGCGTATCTGGTGGCCGCGGATGCGGGGCCGTCGTTGATCGCTGATCTGCGTCAGGTGCTGCACACCCGGTTGCCCGAGTACATGGTGCCTGCGCACTTCCAGTACCTCGATGCGCTGCCGTTGACCACCAGCGCCAAACTCGACCGCAAAGCCCTACCCGCACCCACCCACCAACGCAGCGAGCCGTGCCCGTTCGTGGACCCCCGGTCCACCAGTGAGGCGCTCGTCGTCGCTGCGTTCAGTGAAGCGTTGCGCCGCAGCGATATCGGTGTCTTCGACAACTTCTTCGACCTCGGCGGGCATTCGCTGATGGCGGCGCGGGTGATGGCGAATGTGTGCGAATCGGCGCGTGTCGAGCTGCCTCTGCGCAATCTGTTCGAACGTCCGACACCCGAACAGCTCGCCGCCGCCATCGACGCGCTGTCATGGGCCACCGTCAGTAGCGACCGGCTCGCATTCGCCGGCAGTGGCGAGCGGGAGGAGATCGAACTGTGACGACTGCCGACCTTCTGGAGGAGCTGCGCAAGCTCGACGTCCGGATAGCGCTGGACGGAGACCGGCTGCGGCTCAATGCACCCGTCGGGGCACTGACCGACGAGCACAAGCGCGATCTCGCGACGCGCAAGCCCGAAGTGATCGCGTTCCTGCGGGAGGCGCAGCGGCTGGTCTCCCAGCAGTGTGCGATCGTGCCGCTGCAGCCGGACGGGCCGAAGACCCCGATCTTCGCCGTCGCCGGGCACAACGGCGACGTGTTCACCTATCGCGCGCTGGCACAGCACCTCGGCACGGAGCAACCCTTCTACGGCCTGCAGCCGCCCGGACTGGAGGAGGGCAGCGAGCCGCTGACGACCGTCGAGGACATCGCCGGCTACTTCGCCGATCAGATCCGCGCGTTCCAACCGGGCGGACCGATGATCATCGCCGGTTACTGTGCCGGCGGCTCGATTGCGTTCGAGCTCGCCCGCCGGCTCACGAACTCGGGAACGATGGTCACCGACCTGATCCTGTTCGGTGCGCCGTACTGCACGTTCTACCGACGGTTGCAGTGGACCATCGCACTGGGTCGTCACTACGGCAGCCGCGCGATGACGCACGCCCGCCGGCTGTGTGCGATCCCGATGGCCGAACGCGGGCGGTACATCGCGATGCGCGGGAGACATCTGACCGACACCGTACGCAGCGTGCGCGAGCAGAGGTCCGAGCCCGCGGACGATGCGGTCCTGATCCGCCGCCGCGCCGTGGTGGCGGCGACGCTGGCCGCCGCGCGGGCCTATGTGCCGACACACTCGGGACTGCACATCGACGTCATGCTGCCGTGCGCATCGTGGCAGCGATCCGCGGCGCACCCGTTGCGTTGGAATCGGCTGGCCGCCGGCAGCACCGTGTTCGCGGGACCCGATGGCTGCAGCAGCGACACCATGCTGCTACCCGACCATGCTGCGACCTTCGCGGGTTTCGTCGTACAGACACAGCAGCGACACGCACACAGTGGCCCGACGTGACCCCCGCCGAGTACTCAGCAGCCGGGTTGCAGCAGTGCCCGGACGTAACCCGCGGTCTGGTAGAGGTACTCGAACGCCCACCGGCGCACGGAGATCGGGGTCGGGTTCGGCACCATCACGAGCTCACCGTCGAAGCACTTCTCCAGGATGTACCTGGACCGCGAAACGTGGGGCCAAAATGTCACCACGATGACTGTGCGCCAAGCATGTTCGGAAGCGAGCCGGTGCAACTCCCGCGCCTCACCCTTCGTGGTGGCCGGGTCCGGGGCGAAGCAGTACACGGTGAGCCCGGGGTGCGGGTCGGCGCAGTACCGGGTCAGTCGCGGGTTGTCCGTTCCGCTCGGATTCGACACGACCAGGTTGGGCGCCCAGCCCTGTTCGGCGAGATCGAATCCGAATGGATACCGGCCGTGGTGCGGCCCGCTCAGGATCAGGATGGCATCGGCACGGCGCAGTGTGTCCACCTGTGGATGCACGAAGACGGGCAACCCGGCAGCGACCGTGATGATCAGCGTGAAGACGAGAAACAACGAACGGCGCAACAATTTCCGTGCCTTCGCGACCGTGGCGCGGTGCAAGAGATCAGGGCGCACAGGGGTCTCCGCGGTGGACCCGCATGGAGCTCGTCATACCGCCACACGGTAGTCGGGCCCGACCGGCCGGCGCCATGATCATCCACACCAGGAGAGCAACCGATGACCGAGCAGTCTGAAATCCAACCATTGCCCCCGTTGACGGCGATTCACGAGCCCAGAGTCGGTGGGCGCGCAGCTTCGCACCCGATAGGGCGCAGCGTCACCCCCCTGGGCGTCACGGGTAAACGCGGCTTCCTGGTGCTGCTCGTCTCGGGCGTGGCAGTCAACGCATGGGCGCTCTTTCCGTCGGCTGTCGAATCCGGGGTCTATCTGCCCTTCGCGCAGGGGCCGCCTCCGGTTGCCGCCGAGGCCAACCCGGTCCGGGATGCCGGCGGCGACCTGTCGGTGTCGACGAGCCGGATCAGTTTCAGATTGATGGACACCGCTCGGATGCCCGCGGTGCCGGCGAGATACGGGTCGTTCTCCCAGGCGAGTGCGGCGCTCGCCGTGTCGATGGTGCCGCTGAGGTCGAAGCTGCAGGCGCTGCTGATGCTGCTCTATTCTCGCTATGGCCACGACGTGGATGTGGCGGCGCTGGAGCTGAAATTGCAGGCGCTGCTGCGACTGCCGGATTCCCTACTGGCGCAGTTGATCCAGCATCCCGATCTGGCCGATCTGGCCCACGTGTTGGACGCCGTCTTTTTGCACTCGAACGACCTGTCGGGGATCAGGACCGAGCTGGACAAGATCGACATCAGTTCGACCGCTGGTCCGATCGAGCAGGTCGATGTGGTGACCATCAATGGCAGGCAGGCCTACATCGTGTATTCCCCGATGGTGCCGCCTGCGGCCGAGAACATCTCGGTGACTACGACGTCGGTGGTGATGCAGCGTCCCGTCGAATTCGCGGTGGTGGTGCAGATCGTGACGCCGGCCGCCGAGATGACCGCCTTCTCGTTCGCGCCGGCCGCGGAGACGTTCACCGCGATTCCCGAGCAGGCCGACCCGATCCTGGCCGAATTCGTCGCCCCGCCGAGCATCGAGCCCGTGGCGACTGCAGAGCCGTCCTTTGCGATGATTGAGGTGTTCGACGAGCCGACCCATGCTCCGCAGCCGGAATTCGAGGACGCCGTGGATCCCGACGACCCCTTCGAGTCGGATGACCAGTCCGAGGAACAGGGTGATCCGTTCTCCGCTCCCGGTGAAGTCGACACGACCACAGCTCACGACGATCCGCCCATCGCAGAGCAGAATGAGCCGGAGGCCGCCGACGAACCGGCAGGCGCGCACGACGATGACGGCGGAGAAAGTTCGTCCGCCGAGCCGAGCCCGTGACGAACCGGCCGGTGACTCAGCCTGGGTTGAGGATGGCGGTGGTATCGGCGCCGTCGACGACCGAGCGCGCGACCTCGGCAAGGCGCCTGTTGTTCCTTCTGGCGTATCGGCGCAACAGACCGAATGCTGCGTCCATGTCGACGTGACCCCGCTCGGCCAGAACCCCCTTGGCCTGCTCGATGACCGTCCGGGTGTTCAACGCGGTCTGCAGCTGCTGATTCAGCACATCGGACTGCAGCGCGACACGTTGATGGACGATCCCGATCGTCGCAACATCGGCGAGTGCCTGTCCGATCGCGATATCGGTATCCGACATCTTGCCGGAATCGAAGCGCAGCAGGTTCAAGGCGCCGACCCGGTCGTTGCGTAATCGCAGTGGTAGAGCATGGACGGACAGGAAGCCGTAAGCGATGGCGCGTGCGGCAAACTCCGGCCAGCGGTCGATGCCGATCCGCAGATCCGCGACGACCACCTGTTCGCCGGTGCGGTAGGACCGCAGGCACGGACCGTTATCGTGTTGGATCTGGAACAGTTCCAACAGGCGGGTCTGTTCGCTGTTGGAGGCGAGCACCTGGAATCTGCCGTCCACATCGGCCAGAACGATGCCTGCGGCATCGATCGGAAGCAGTGTCATGGCGTTCTCCACCAGCTGTTGAGCCAGTTCGACAACGTCGAAATCGGCCACCAGCGTGTCTGCCAGACCCACGAATGCGCGGGCCAAACCCTCGTACCGGTCCATTTTGCTCCCTACGGCATTCTGCCACGATGTGGCCTGGTGTTCCTACGGCGTGTCATGACGCCGGAGTCTGGTCGCCATCGGGACCCCTGTCGATTCGCAGACCGCGATGCACCACTTGGGCAGCTACTTCATCGAGTCCGAGCGCGTTGGCGAAGGCGTATCCCTGCAAGCGGGCGTACGCCTCGCGGGCGCGGACGCCCAGTTGCGCGACCACCATCCCCGTGGCCTGATGGATCTCCCGGGATGACCGCGGTTGCACCCACCATTGGTCGAGTGGGTCCGGATCGTCGGTCGTCCCAGACGCGAGCAGCAGCGACGTGACGAGATCCGCTATCGCGACTGCGTCACCGAAATCGCGAGCTTTCAGCTTGGATCCGGCGTCCAGATAGAGGCTGAGCACCCCCACCCGGATCGCGCCGAGCTGGAGCGGAAGTGCGTGCACCGACCCAGCCCTGGCTGCCGCGGCTTCCAAGGCAAGTAGCGGCCAGCGGGTGTCAGGCATCGCCACGTCCGGTGTAGATATTGGGCCGGCGACGGCGAAGGCTTCCACGGAAGGGCCTTGTCCCAAGGCAATCTGAGACCACTCCATGCGTTCAGCGACATCATCGCTGGCGCAGAGAAATTCGTGTCCGTCGTCGCCGGATATGACGGATATGCCGACCCTTTTCACCGGGAGCGTCAACAGGCACGCCCGACACAGCCGCTCACCGCCTCGGACATCTATTGGTGATTGACCGACGGCGGCGAGAAAGCGGGCGAGGACGCCGGTCCGGTCGGCGGATATCACGAACCAGAACCGTTTGCGCGCGAGCGCGGCGCGTGGAGGCCCGCGGTAAATACCAAGAGCTCCGCCTCCCGGGGCCTCCGATTCTGCACCGCATGCTGCGGACGGCCCGTCCTGGGTCAGTGTACCGCCAACGTGGTCCGCTCCCGAGTCCAGCGGACAGGCTCTCCCTCGGGCCTTCGGGCCAACGACGGGTCGGCCTCGACTCGGGGTGGGATGTCGTCATATTGCCGACCGCGTCTTCGCGCGGCCCGGGCCGGCCGGGGGTATCGAATACTCGCCCAGTCCTTCGAAGATCGGATCAGAACCGCAAGTCGCCGTCGGTGAGCCGCGTGTTCGACGCGGTGTCGGCCGTCCCACCGCCGTTGTCGTGCGTTCTAGTTGGCCGGTATCAGCTCCACGCCGGACAGCACCACGGTGTTGTCGCGGCTCGGTGCGGTCAGCGTGCCGATGAACTTGCCGTCCTGGCGCCAGATGTTGGCCTGCAGGGTCTCGCCGGGGATGACCGTGCCGGCGAACCTTGCACCGTAGCTGCCGACCTGCGAGACGTCGGCGTCCAGGAAGTGGTCGACGATGGCCTTTGCGCCGATGCCGTAGGTGCACAACCCATGCAGGATGGGTCGGTCGAACCCGGCCGCCTTGGCGAACCCCGGATCGGAGTGCAGCGGGTTACGGTCACCGCACAACCGGTACAGCAGCGCCTGCTGCGGCAGCGTCGGCAGCGGTATCTCGGCGTCGGGGGCACGGTCGGGCAGATCCACCGAGGTGGACGGACCGCGCTCGCCGCCGAAACCGCCCTCGCCGCGGGCGAAGATGGAGCGTTTCGTCGTCCACAGCACGGTGCCCGACTCATCGGTGACCGTGGACTCGCTGACGATGACGGCCGCCTTGCCCTTGTCCCAGATCTCCGTGAAACGCTGCTTCGAATAGCCGGTGCCGCTGGTCGGGATCGGTCCCGGGACGGTCACACCCTCGCTGGCGTGCAGCACCCTCGACAATTCGATCTCGATACCGGGGAACTGCACCGTCGGTGCCTCGGTCATGTGGAAGCTGGCCGCTACGTTGCCGAAGGTCGGCAGCACCTGTGGGGTGTTGTCGGTGAGATAACGCAGTTCCCGCTCGTCCATCGGGTCCGCCCCGGCTCCGAGGCCGAGGTGGTACAGCTGGATATCGCTGCTGGTCCAGGAGAACTCGACCGGGTCCAGGTCGGCGGCGAGCGCCTTTTCGACATCGATGGGCATATCAGGCCTTTCCGGCCAGGTGAAGGGCCGCGAGGTAACCGAACGTCATCGCGGGGCCGATGGTCCCGCCGGGGCCGGGGTAGGTGTGACCCATCACCGGCGAGCTGACATTACCTGCGGCATACAACCCTTCGATCACCGTGTTGTCATCGCGCAGCGCGCGGCCGTGCACATCGGTGCGGATACCGCCCTTGGTGCCGAGGTCGCCGGGCACCATCTTCGCGGCGTAGAACGGGCCGTTCTTGATCTCGCCGAGATTGGGGTTGGGCTTGTTGGTCGGATCACCGTAGTAGCGGTCGTAGGCGCTCTCGCCGCGGTGGAAGTCCTCGTCCACACCGGTGCGGGCGAAACCGTTGAACCGCTCGATGGTGGCGTTCAACGAGTCGGCGGCCAGTCCGGTCTTCTCGGCCAGCTCGGCCAGGCTGCCGGCCTTGACCACGACACCGGACTCCAGCCACTTCTTCGGGATCCGTTGGCCGGGCTGCAGTCCCGCGAAGATATAGCGGTCCCGGTACTGCTGGTCGAAGATCAACCAGGCCGGCACATTCTCGCCCGGGCCGGGTCCCTGGCCGTACTCACCGCCGTACATGTGGTGGCAGGCCTCGACGTAGGGCATCGACTCGTTCATGAACCGCTTGCCGTTCAGGTTGACGATGATCGACCCGGGGGAGTTGCGTTCGGAGAGCGCGAACCAGGGGGCGTCCACCAGCGGGACCGTCGGTCCCCACCACGAATCCTCCATCAGTTCCAGTGCCGCACCGAGCTTCTCGGCGGCGATGATGCCGTCGCCGGTGTTGGCCACCGCTCCCACGGTCCACTCCGTGGTGATGGGTTGACGCTGGTACTTGGTGCGCATCTCCTGGTTGTGCTCGAAGCCTCCGGAGCCCAGGATCACGCCTTTGCGGGCCCGGATCAGCGTCGGCTCGGCGGATTCGGGGGAACCTGCCTCGCGGACGTAAATCCCGCGCACCACACCGTCCTCGACATAGAGATCTGTCAGCGCGGTGTTCAGCAGCACCGGCACCCCGGCCTTCTGCAGGCCGATGCGCAGCGGAGCGATCAGCGCTCGGCCCATGCCGACCAGGTTCTTGCCGGTGGCATTCGCCCACACCGACCGCACGCCCACCTTGATGCTGCGCAGCACGCCGCGCGGGTGGCGCTTGAGCTGGTTGAGCCGGACATAGTCCTGCTGTAGCACCACCATGTTCAGCGGTACCTTGCCATACGGCGGCTCCAGGCCCTTCTCGTCGGGTCCGAGCTTCTTGGCGTTGAACGGCTTCGGTTCCACCGATCGGCCGGTGGCCTTGCCGCCGGGGGTCTCCGGGTAGTAGTCGGAGTACCCGGGCACCCAGCACAGCTTCAGCGGTGAGTTCTTCAACACGAACGACAGCATCTCCGGACTGCGGTCCAAATAGGTGTCGATCTTCTCGGCAGGCACGACGTCGCCGATGATGGCGTGCAGGTACTTGCGGGCCTCGGCCGCGGTGTCTTTGACCCCGTCCCGCTTGAGCACCTCATTGTTCGGAATCCACACGCCGCCGCCGGATCGCGCCGTCGAACCGCCATAGTGCGGAGCCTTCTCAACGACTACTGTCGAGAGACCCTGGTGAGCAGCGGTGAGGGCGGCGACCATGCCGGCGGCGCCGCTGCCGACCACGACGACGTCGTACTCCTGTCCAGTCATGTAGAACACGTTATAGAATTGCAGTGCCTTTCGACAACAGGCCCGCAACAGTGCCGGTCGAGGGCTTGATGCGAATATGAGGGGAATTCACCACCATGCTTAGTGTCGAGGTGCGCGATGAGCTCGCGGCCGATCTGGCTGAGGCGGAGCGCAGCAGGGTTGCGACGGCGCCGTTGACGGA
>NZ_MVHJ01000008.1 GCF_002086115.1 Mycolicibacterium bacteremicum | reverse complement strand
GGCGGGGGCGGCGGCAGCTGCGGGTTCAGCAGCGGGTTGTCCAGCGGGGCCGGCTCGGGGAGGACATTGCGCGGAGTCGGACCGGACAGGCCACGGCCGCAGGTGGGCCAGGCACCCTTGCCCTGGCTGGCGAGCACGCGCTCGGCGACGGCGATCTGCTCTTCCTTGGTGGCCAGGTATGCGGTCGGGGCGTATTCGCCGCCACCGTGACCGGACCAGGTGCTCGGGGAGAACTGCAGGCCACCGTGGTAGCCGTTACCGGTGTTGATCGCCCAGTTGCCGCTCGACTCGCAACTCGCGACGGTGTCCCACTCGGCATCGGTGGCGGCCCCGGCCTGACCGGCGAGGGCGATGCTGCCGCCGCCGATGACCGCGCCGGTGAAGGCGATCTTTGCAACGCTTACGGAAGATGACGTGGGCTTACGGTGCCGTCCACTCATGAAGCTAAAAGGTCCTCTCGTCAGCGCCCACGAGGTCAGCTGTCGGGTTCGGGCAGGAGAGGTTGCCCGGCCTTCGGTGGGAAGGCTTCACCCCAAGGAACTCTGGTGAGTTCCTGGTCTGCTTGTTCGGCGGACCGGTTGGGTCCCCCGCCTCCATCCAGTGGTTCGTGTGGTTCCTTGCCCGATGGATGGAGCTCGGCGCAATCAGGCAAGGCAGGCCAGCCGATTTGGGTCGAAAGGCTTGGGCAAGACGGTAACCGCTGAACCTGCGGGCGTCACCTCGGTCGGCTCCCGGCGTTTCCGGTGCTTAAGAACTCTGAGAGGACTTTAAAGGCGCAGGGAATCCGGGCGTTTCCGCAGGTGTTTTCGCGACTCAAACCGCAGGTGGACGTTCTGTGACCGTTTCGTTATGTGATGCAAATCACGGCTAGCCGCCGGCGAAAGGGGGTAACACATCGAGGGTTTCGCGCGTTTCAAGCACGACGTTTTTATCCCGCACCGCGATGCCGTCGAGCAGATACGAGCAGCGTGCGAGCACCTTCGCCAACTCCGGTCCCCGCCCGGCCAATTCGTCGACGACGGTGTGCACGGTGGTGCCGGCGGGGAATCGCAACGTTTCGGTCTCGGTTCCGGCAGCGGCCCGCGCAGCGGCGAAATACCGGACCAGAATCTGCACCTCGCCCATCCTCAGCCGCCGATGGCGCTCATCGGCCGGGCGGGCTGGATGAAGCTGGGATCGTTGATGCCGTGCCCGGCCGCCTTGGCCCACATCGCCGACCGCCAGGCCGCCTCCACGGCGTCATCGTCGGCCCCGTCGCGCAGCAGCCGGCGCAGGTCGGTCTCCGTCGTCGCGAACAGGCAGTTGCGGATCTGGCCGTCGGCCGTCAGCCGGGTCCGGTCGCACGCGCCGCAGAACGACTCCGAGACCGAGGCGATGACGCCGACGGTGCCGGTGCCGCCATCCACCCGCCACAGCTGGGCGGGCGCCGAGCCGCGCGGGGTGGGGTCGGGCTGGAGATCGAAATGCCGGCGCAGCGCGCTCAGCACGGTCTCACCTTCGATGGTCTTGGCCCGGGACCACTCGTGCCCGGCGTCCAACGGCATCTGCTCGATGATCCGCAGTTGATATCCGTGCTCCAGGCAGAACCGCAGCAGCGGCACGACGTCGTCGAGCCCGGTCCGCGGGTCCAGCACGGCGTTGACCTTCACCGGCCCGAGACCCGCCGCGGCGGCCGCCGCCAGGCCGGCCAGCACATCGTCGAGCCGGTCGCGGCGGGTGATCGCGGCGAAGTGCTCGGCATCGACGGTGTCCAGTGAGACGTTCACCCGGTCCAGCCCGGCCTCCTTGAGCCGCTTCGCGCGACGTGCCAGCCCCAGGCCGTTGGTGGTCACCGCGATCTCCGGGCGGGGGCGCAGCGCGGCGGCCGCGGCGATGGTGGCCTCCAGATCGCGGGAGACCAGCGGCTCGCCACCGGTGAACCGGATGCTGGTGATGCCCAGCCGGGTCACCGCGATCCGCAACAGCCGGGCGAGTTCGTCGGCGCTGAGCAGCTGGCTCTCGGGGAGCCAGTCCAGGCCCTCGGCCGGCATGCAATAGGTGCAGCGCAGGTTGCAGCGGTCGGTCAGCGAGACCCGCAGGTCGGTGGCGACGCGGCCGAAGGTGTCCACCAGCGGACCGCTGGTCGGCATGCCCGGCGTGCCGGGCCGGGTCGGCATGGGCAGCCCGAGATCGGTCAGGGTCAACGTGCCACCCCGGCGAACGGCTCGTCGGTCGGCACGATCTCCTTGCCCAGCGGCATCAGCGAAACCGGGATCAGTTTGATGGTCGCGATGGCCAGCGGGATGCCGATGATGGTGATGGCGAAGGCGATCGCCGAGAGCACGTGCCCGATGGCCAGCCAGATGCCGGCCACGATCAGCCAGATGACGTTCCCGACGGCGGCGCCCGGTCGGACCCCGGGCTTGTCGACGACCTTGTAGCCGAACGGCCACAGTGCATAGACACCGATACGGAAGGCAGCGAAACCGAACGGGATGGTGATGATCAGGATGAAGCAGATGATCCCCGCCAGGAAATAGCCGAGTGCCAGCCAGAGCCCACCGAAGATCAACCAGATGACGTTCAGGATCAGGCGCATGGTCTCCTCCAGGCTGTCGTCCTAGCCTACTTGTTAGGATCGTGGCCATTGCGTCTCGCGCAGGCGGGACGCATTAATTATGTGATCTACCGAGTGAACGGGTGACAGCAGTGCCGACCGGCAAGGTGAAGTGGTACGACTCCGAGAAGGGCTTCGGCTTTCTTTCTCAGGAGGAAGGCGAGGACGTCTACGTACGGTCCTCGGCGTTGCCCTCGGGTGTCGAGGGGCTCAAGGCCGGCCAGAAGGTCGAGTTCGGCATCGCCGCCGGTCGTCGCGGCCCGCAGGCGCTGCAGGTCAAGCTGATCGACCCGCCGCCGAGCCTGTCGCGCACCCGTCGCGAAGCGACCACCGTCGAGCACAAGCACACCCCCGACGAGCTGCACGGCATGGTCGGTGACCTGATCACGCTGCTGGAGAGCACCATTCAGCCCGAATTGCGTAAGGGCAAGTACCCCGACCGCAAGGTGGCGCGGCGGGTGTCCGAGGTGGTCAAGGCCGTCGCGCGGGAGCTCGACGCCTAGTTTCTGCCGTCGAACATCGACTTGTGTTCGAGAATTCGGCCGTTTGTCGACATCTTCTTGACGTTCGGTGGGAACACTGGGGTCATGGCCTACGTGAATCCCGAGGGTGAGTTCAGCCGCGACACCAAGTACATCGACACCCGCATCACCGCCGACGGCGCCGACGGCTATCCCGTCGAGCCCGGCCGCTACCGGTTGGTGGTGGCGCGGGCGTGCCCGTGGGCGAATCGGACGATCATCGTGCGCCGCCTGCTCGGCCTGGAGGACGCGCTGTCCATCGGCTTCTGCGGCCCCACCCACGACGAGCGCAGCTGGACCTTCGACCTCGACCCCGACGGTGTCGACCCGGTGCTGGGCATCCATTTCCTGCGCGACGCGTACAACAAGCGCATCCCGGACTATCCCAAGGGCGTCACCGTGCCCGCCATCGTCGACGTGCCCACCGGCGAGGTCGTGACCAACGACTTCCCGCAGATCACCCTGGACTTCTCCACCGAGTGGACGCAGTACCACCGCGAGGGGGCGCCGCAGCTCTATCCCGAGCCGCTGCGCGACGAGATCGACGAGGTGGCCCAGCGCATCTACACCGAGGTCAACAACGGCGTGTACCGCTGCGGTTTCGCCGGCTCACAGGATGCCTACGAGAAGGCTTACGACCGGTTGTTCACCGCGCTGGACTGGCTGGAGGACAGGCTGTCCACGCAACGCTTCCTGGTGGGCGACACCATCACCGAGGCCGACGTCCGATTGTTCACCACCCTGGCCCGCTTCGATCCGGTCTATCACGGGCACTTCAAATGCAACCGATCGAAGCTGACCGAGATGCCCGCGCTGTGGGCCTATGCCCGCGACCTGTTCCAGACCCCCGGTTTCGGCGACACGACCGACTTCGTGCAGATCAAGCAGCACTACTACATGGTGCACACCGACATCAATCCCACCCGCGTCGTCCCCAAGGGGCCGGATTTGGCCAACTGGCTGACCCCGCACGGCCGGGAATCGTTGGGCGGCAGGCCGTTCGGTGACGGCACCCCGCCGGGGCCGACGCGCGAGGACGAGCGGGTGCCCGCCGGGCACGGCGCCGGTCATTGACCGGGGTAGTCCGACACCGACTCCGGATACTCCTCGGACGGCTCCCACACCGTGCGCACCGACCACTCGGCGTGCGGTAGCGGGAACTCGTTGCCCGCCTCGTCGCGCACCAGCGTCGGCAACTGCACCACCAGGCCGGTCAGCCGTCCGTAGAGTGCGTCGACCGGGGGGATCGTCACGGCAGTCGTGGTGTCGGGTCGGAACTCCTGCACGATCGCGGCGTCGGCGCCCTCGTAGGTGCGTGCCAGCCACCACGGGGCCTTGGCGATCGCCGGCTCGACGGCCAGCTGCACCGCGCTGCGCGTGGTGATGGTCAATTCGCCTGTGGTCTCCGGGTTCTCGCAGTCGTCGAGATTCTCGACGTTGCAGTAGAAGTACGGTCCGATGCGGACCGTTTCCCCGTGCGAGTAGGCACTGATCCGGGGGAACGAACTGTGCGGCTCCTTGCTGAGCTGCCACACCAGGGCCACGGTGCCCGCGGTGGCCAGCAGGGCGACGACGGCCAGGATGGCCAGCCCGCGCTTCATCGGTGGGTCCGTACGGAGGGATCGGGGGAGTTCAGGGTTCCGCCTTCGGTTTCGGCCAGGACCGGACGGTTACCGCCCAGGCCCGGGATGAGTGATGCGCCGCTGTAGCTGACCAACGTCTGGGCCAGACCCAGGATCAGTATCGCCGTGATGGTGGTGAACCCCGACGACAGCTCGGTGTAGATGAGCACGCCGGTCGCGCCGCCCAGCACCCAGGCCAGCTGCAGCACCGACTCCGAGCGCCCGAACGCCGACGCCCGCGACTCCTCGGGCAGGTCGTCCTGCAAGGAGGCGTCCAGCGACGCCTTGGCGATCGCGCTGGACCCGGAGGTGATCAGCGTTGCGAAGGCGGCCACCAACAGATTGCCCGTCACCGCGGCGGCCAGCGCCACCACGGTCACCACACTGGCCGCGCGCACCACCAGTAGGGCCGGTCTGCCCAGTTTCAGCCGGGCTGCGGTGAAGTTGCCCGCGAAGTTCCCGATCGCGGCGGCGGCACCGATGAGGCCGAGGATGCGCAGCTGCTCCCAGCCGCCCGCGCCGTGGGATTTGGCGACGAACGCCGGGTAGAGGAACAAAAAGCCGACCATCACCTTGATGGTGCAGTTGCCCCACAGGTTGGTGATGATGTTGCGGCCCAGCGGCTGACGCGCCGCCTTGCGGTCCGGCCGGCGGCGTAACTGGTCGGTCCCGCCGTGATAGCTCAGGGTGGTGGGAACCTCGCCCTCGGTGACCTCCACCCACTTCGGGATCCGCATCGCCAGCACCGCGCCGCCGATGGTCACCGCCACCAGCACGTAGAGCGCGCCGGGCAGTTCGAACATGTTGAACAGGTACTCCGCGCCCGCGGCGATACCGCCGCCGCCCATCGTCCCGAACAGCAGGCCGAACGTCGTCAGCCGGGAATTCACCCGCACCAGGTCGATCGTCGGCGGCAGCACGCGGGGCGTCACCGCACTGCGTAACACGCTGAAAGACTTGGACAGCACCATCATTCCGAGTGCGCACGGATAGAGCACCCAGGACGGGAAGCTGCCTCCTGCGCCGTCGTAGTTGGCGATGAGCACCACCACCAGCACGGTGCGCGCCACGAAGGACAGCGCCAGCGCCACCCGCCGGCCGTGCTGCAGCCGGTCCAGCGCCGGGCCGATCAGCGGCGCGATCACCGCGAACGGCGCGATCGTGATCAACAGGTACAGCGCGACCTTGCTCTTGCTCTCCCCGGAGGCCGCCGCGAAGAACAACGTGTTGGCCAGTGCCACGGCCATCGCCGCGTCCACCGCAAAGTTGGCGACGACCGGCCACGTCAGCGCGGTCAGGCCCGATTTGTCGGCACCGTCGGCGGTGGCGGCCCGGTGCACCAGGCCGTACATTCGGGAGCCCATCTCGCGGCTGCGCTGGGCCGCGGCGCGGGTGACGGTGATGCGCTCGCCGGCGGCGGCCCCGGCCCGCGGTGGCGGATCGGTGCGGCGGTGGGTCGTGGTGTCGTCATTCAGCGGCGGCAACCACCGGTTCGCGCTGGGTGTCTGTTGCCTGCGCTGCCGGGGCATCTCGCCGTCGCTGGGATAGTTGGCCATGCCGGGATGCTCATCGCCGGACGGTGGCCGCGGCGGGTAGTAGCGGGGATCCCGGGAAGACACGTGCTCGATTGTTCCTCAAAGCGCCCGCCCCCGCGTGCAGGCCACCGGTGTGGCTCCGACGGGCCGGGTCAGGCAATATGGACGCCGATGGACAGCATGACCGAAGCAGAGAACTCCACCCCGGATGTCGAGGCGTCGCCCGAGCGGCCGCCCGCGCTGGAGGCGTTGCTGATGGGCGCCGTCCAGGCCGCCCGCGAGGCGATCGAGGAGTTCAGCGGGGCGGACGCGGTCGGCGAGTACCTGGGCGCGGTATTCGACGACCAGACCGCCGCGACGCACCGCTTCCTGGCCGAACAGCCCGGTTACCAGGGCTGGCAGTGGGCCGTCGTGGTGGCCGCCTACCCCGGTGCCGAGCACGTCACCATCAGCGAGGTCGTGCTGGTCCCGGGACCGACCGCGCTGCTGGCACCGCAGTGGGTGCCGTGGGAGGAGCGGGTCCAGCCGGGTGATCTGAGCCCCGGCGACCTGCTGGCCACCCCGCCCGACGATCCGCGGCTGGTGCCCGGTTACCTGTCCAGCGGTGATCCCGAACTCGATGAGCTGGCCGGCGAGATCGGCCTGGGTCGGCGTCGGGTGCTCAGCCTGGAGGGGCGTCTGGAAGCCGCCGAACGCTGGCATGAGGGCGAGTTCGGACCGGCCTCGGCGATGGCCCGCGCGACCCGCCGGGTCTGCCGTGAATGCGGTTTCTACGTGCAATTGTCCGGGTCGCTGGGGACCCTGTTCGGGGTGTGCTGCAACGAGATGTCGGCCGATGGCCGCGTCGTCGAAGCCACCTACGGGTGCGGCGCGCATTCGGACACCCCGGTTCCGGCCGGGACGGGTTCGCCGCTGTATGTGCCCTACGACGACGGCGTCATCGACGTCACCTAGTTTCGGCGGCGGCCTTGATGCGGGCCAGCGTCTGGTTCATCCCGTCGACGAGTTCCTTCTCGAAATTGGGCACGCCGCCCATCGCCGCGTCCACCAGCACCGTGGAGATCTTCTTGATGCCGTTGGGGGCGCGCCGGCTCTCCACCACCCGGGTGCCGCCCTCGCGGGGCTCGAGCTCATAGCTCCACTCGGTGCCGTTGGCGTCGACGCGGAAGGTGAGCTTGCGGTCGGGGTCGAGTTCGGTGATGGTGCTCGTGGTCGGCCAGACCAGCATCCGCCGCCGGTTGAAGTTCACCGTCTTGGCGCCCACCCGCAGCGCGCCCAGCAGCTTCATCTTGCGGGTCTGCGGGCTCCACTCCGGCATCCGGCCGAAATCCGTGATCAGTGACCACACCTTCGCCGGCGGCGCGTCGATGTCGATCTGCGCCTGCAGTAGCGGGGCTCCCATATGCGTTGTGCTCCTTGTGTTTCAGGTGAGACCCTGCTGCGCGCCGCGGTCGCCGCGGCGGGCGGATCGGCGTTGCAGCAGGAATATCGACGTGCCCAGCAGCCCGACCCCCAGGCCGGCCACCGTGACGGGCCGCCAGTGGTGCAGGTCCGGCACGGTGAAGGCGAGTAGCACCGCGACCAGCCAGGCCGCCGCGATCACGACGATCACCGGTACCGGATCGAGCAGCCGCGCCGGCAGGGCCGGCGGCTGCGGCGGGGCGGCGGGGCTGTTGTCGGCCATCGGTTCACAACCTAGCCGATGCCCGCTGGGTATTGTTCGGACCTGTGACAGACGACGTCGATGCCCGGTTGCCGAGCGATCTGTCGTTGGCTGTGATCCGGTTGGCTCGCCAGTTGCGGTTCCGCCGACCGGATTCACCGGTGTCGTTGTCCCAGCTCTCGGCGCTGGCCACGGTCGCCAAGGAGGGCCCGATGACACCCGGCGCGCTGGCCGCGCGGGAACGGGTCCGGCCGCCGTCGATGACGCGGGTGATCGCCTCGCTGGTCGATCTGGGTTTCGTGGACCGCACCGCCCATCCCGACGACGGTCGGCAGGTGCTGGTGTCGGTGTCGCGGTCCGGTACCGAACTGATCGAGGCCGAGCGCCGGGCGAGTCGGGAATGGTTGCAGCAGCGGCTGGCCGAGCTGACCGCCGACGAGCGGGCCACCCTGCTGGCCGCCGCGGATCTGATGCTCGCCATCGTGGACGAGGGTGCCTGAACTGTCCGAGATCATCGATATCGACGACCCCGCCGACCCCCGTCTGGACGACTTCCGCGATCTGAACAGTCTGGACAAACGCCCTGACCTGCCCACCGGCAAGGGGCTGGTGATCGCCGAGGGTGTGCTGGTGGTGCGGCGCATGATCGCCTCCCGGTTCCAGCCCCGGTCGATGCTGGGCACCGACCGGCGACTGACGGAACTGGGTACCGACCTCGACGGCGTCGACGCACCGTACTACCGGGTCAGCCGCGAGGTGATGGCCGAGGCCGTCGGCTTCCACCTCAACCGCGGCGTACTGGCCGCCGCGCCGCGCCCGATCGAACTCTGGGTCGACGACGTGACCGAGAATGCCCGCACCATCGCGGTCCTGGAGGGCGTCAACGACCACGAGAACCTCGGCTCGATCTTCCGCAACGCCGCGGGCCTGAGCGTCGACGGGGTGGTCTTCGGCACCGGCTGCGCCGACCCGTTGTACCGGCGCGCGGTGCGGGTGTCGATGGGGCATGCGCTGCTGGTGCCCTACGCCTGGGCGCCATTCTGGCCGGACGATCTGCAGGACCTGCGCGACAAGGGATTCCGCATCCTGGCCATGACCCCGAATCCGACGGCCCCGTCGCTGGCCTCGGCGATGGCCGAGTTGGCCGACGAGAAGGTGGCGATCATGGTCGGCGCCGAAGGCCCGGGCCTTAAGGAGCACACCATGCGCGCCGCCGATGTGCGGGTGCGCATCCCGATGTCGCGGAGCACCGACTCGCTCAATGTGGCCACCGCCGCCGCGCTGGCCTTCTACGAGCGGGCTAGATTGCAGTGATGAACGAGGCGACACCCTGGGGGACCGGGCTGACCGTCGCGGCCTTCGTCGCCGGTGTGGTCGGCACCGCCATCGTGGTGCTGGGCCTCGGTCTGCTGCGCATCCACCCGCTGCTGGCCGTCGCGCTGAACCTGGTGGCGGTCGGCGGTCTCGCCCCGACCGTCTGGGGCTGGCGCCGGATCCCGGTGCGGCGCTGGTTCGTGCTCGGTTCGGCGGTCGGGGTGACCGTCGGATGGATCGCGCTGCTGGCGATCGCGCTGTCCTAATTCAGCAGAGCGGCAGCCAGTTTCGTCTGCCACTCGGCGATGTCGTCGACGCCGAGGATGCGCAGCACCACCTGATCGGCGCCGGCCGCGTGGTATCGGGCGATGCGCTCGGCGATCTGGTCCGGCTCGCCCGCGGCGGTGATCCCATCCAGCAGCCGATCGCTGACCTGATCGATATCGGTCTCGGAGAAGCCCTGACGCAACAGGTTTCGCCGATATCCACCCGGCGGCCCGGCCAGGAAGGCCAGCGGCTTCTCGGCTGCGGCCCGCACGGTGTCGCGGTCGGTCGACGGGATGACCATCAGCAGCACCGACAGCTGCTTGTCCGGTCCCAGGACGGTCCGGGCGTCGGCGACGTACCGCGGGGTCACCAGGTACGGATAGGCGCCGCCGGCGCGATCCCGGGCCAGCGCAAGCATGTTGGGTCCCAACGCGGCCAGCACGTCGGCCGCGACGCCGGCCGCCTCGAGTTCGTCGAGATAGCTGCGCATGGTGGCCAGCGGTGTCGGTCCCTGCGCCCCGCCCAGGCCAACCCGGAACCGGCCGGGCGGCAGTTCACCGTGCAGCGTGATCACCTCGGCGGCCGGAACCCGCGAGACCGGGATGATGCCGGTGGCGACCGGAATCGCCGAAGTGGCACGCACCGCGGCGGCGACCATGGGCAGCACACCGGAGCGCCACAGCGTCGCGTAGCCCAGATCCTCGGTGCGGCGGGCCTCCTCGGCGACGGCTGCGGCGTCCTCGGTGTACGGCAGGCTGCTGGCCAGCCCGATCGTCGGCGTCATGAGCCCGACGGTAGAACCTCAATGACCGTTCAGGTCAAGAGCTCCAGCGCCGGCGGCAGCGCACCGAGGTGCAGCACCCCCAGGCGTTGGGTGGCCCGGGTCAGCGCGACGTACAGCTCGGCCGCACCGCGCGGCCCGTCGGCCAGGATCTGCTCGGGTGCGACCACCAGCACGGCGTCGAATTCCAGGCCCTTGGTGTGCGCGGCGGTCACCGTGCCGGGTATGCCGGGCGGCCCGATGACCACGCTGGTGCCCTCGCGGGTGGCCTCCTCGTCGATGAAATCCTGGATGGCCGAGGCGAGTTCGCCCTCGGATACCTGCCTGGCCCACGGCTGCACCCCGCAGGGCCGCACCGATTCCGGCGGCTGCACGGTCGGCGCGAACTCCGCGAGCACCGCGGCCGCAACGGCCATGATCTCGGCCGGGGTGCGGTAGTTGACGGTCAGCGGCCGGTAGACCCAGCGGTCGGCGGCGTAGGGCTTGAGCATGTCGGCCCACGCGGTGGCGCCCGCCGCGCTGCGCCGTTGCGCCAGGTCGCCGACGATCGTGAACGACCGGCTGGGGCAGCGCCGCATCAGTACCCGCCAGTCCATCTCGGACAGCTCCTGCGCCTCGTCGACGACGACGTGGCGGTAGGTCCACTCCCGGTCGGCGGCGGCGCGCTCGGCGAGATCACGGGTGTCGCGCTCGGTGAACCGGTCGGCGAGCTCCTCGGCGTCGATCAGGTCCGCGGCGATCAGATGGTCCTCGTCGTCCATCAGGTCCTCGCGGGCCACCATCAGGTCGAGCACGCCGGCGGCGTAGGCCTGTTCCTCCTGGCGTTCTCGCTCGGCGGCCTGGTCGACCTTGATCCCGCCCAGCAGGTCGACCAGTTCGTCGAGCAGCGGCACATCGGCGACCGTCCAGGCGGCGCCGTCGGCGCGGTACAACGCCTGGTCGGCCCCGGCGGCGGCCAGGCGCTGCGGCGATTCGTAGAGGCCGGACAGCAGCGCCTGCGGGGTGAGCTCGGGCCACAACTGGTTCAGCGCCTTGGCCAGGCCCTCGTGGTCGTCGAGTTCGTCGAGCAACTCCGAACGCAGGTGCTCCCAGGCCTGCTTGTCCTCACGGCTCAGCCACCCCTTGCCGATCCGCGCGATCGCCCGCTCGGTGAGCACCCAGGTGATGACGTCGACGAAGGTGGTGCGGGCATCGTTGTGCGGCAGCCCGGTCTCGCGTGCCTCCTGGATGGCCCATTCGGCGGTCTCGGCGTTGATGGCCACCGTGACATCGGCCAGCTTGATCTCCAGCGGCTCCTCGGGGGTGCGCTGCCGGTCGGCGATCGCGGCTTTGAGGATGTCCAGCATGCTCAGGGAGCCCTTGATCCGGGCGGCCTCCGGGCTGTCCTCGGCCGTGGTGCGGACACCGGGGAACAGCTCGCCGGTGGTCAGGAACACCACGTTGGTCTCGCCGAGGGAGGGCAACACCCGGCCCACATGGTTGAGAAACGCCGGGCTCGGGCCGATGACCAACACACCGTGGCGTTCCATCCGCTCCCGCTGGGTGTAGAGCAGGTAGGCGACGCGGTGCAGCGCGACGACGGTCTTGCCGGTGCCCGGCCCGCCCTCGATGACCAGGACGCCGGGGTGTTCGAGCCGGATGATCTCGTCCTGCTCGGCCTGGATGGTGGCGACGATATCGCTCATGCCCTCGGTGCGCGGGGCGTTGACCGCGGCCAGCAAAGCGGCATCGCTGGAGGTTTCGAGCCCGCCGTCCGGACCGGGCCGGCCGAGAACCTCGTCGGTGAAGTCCAGGACATCGCGCCCGCGGGTGTGGAACTGGCGGCGCCGCCGCATGCCTTCGGGGTGCGCGGCGGTGGCGACGTAGAACGCGCGCGCGGCGGGTGCGCGCCAATCCAGCAGCAGCGGTTCGTAGTCGTTCGCATTGTCGAACAACCCGATCCGGCCGATATAGGACCGCTCACCCTCGGTGCTCTCCAGTTGGCCGAAGCACAGTCCGCTGTCGGCCACGTCGAGGCGGCTGACCTCGCCGGCCAGTGCGCGCACATCGGCGTCCCGCTGCACCAGCGTCGCGCCGTCCTGTTTGTCGATATCACCGCGCAGCGCGGCGCGGTAGCGCTCGTCGGCCCGTTTGCGCTCGTTGTCCAGTCGTGCGTAGAGAGCGGCGACGTACTGCCGCTCGGCGAGCAGTTCCGCTTCGTACTCGTGGGAAGTCATGTGCCCCTTGTTGATTCGAATAGTTTCTGTCACGCGTTCAGCAGCATCTCCGCGGCGGTGCTCGCTCCGTCGGTGTCGATGGTGCGGGCGAGTGCGCTCGCGCGGACGCGCATCTCGGGGTGCAGTACCAGCGTAAGCGCTTCGGCGAGTGTGTTCACCGTCGGCGCGGGTCCGTCGTGGGCGGCGCCGACCCCCAGCTCGGCGACGCGACGGGCGAAGTACGGCTGATCGACGATCTGCGGCACCACCACCTGTGGGACGCCGGCCGCCGCGGCCGTGGTGGTGGTACCCGCACCGCCGTGGTGGATGACCGCCGCGACGCGGCCGAACAGCGCCTGCTGGTTGACCTCGCCGACCACGAAGCAGTCCGCGTCGGTGCTCGTCAGACCGGCCCAGCCGCTGCCCAGCACGATGCGCCGGCCGTGGCTGCGGATGGCCTCGATGGCGGTGCGGGCGGCATTCTCGGGCGCGGTCACACTGCCGAAACCGGCGTAGACGGGTTCGGGTCCGTCGTCCAGGAACGCCTGCAGGTCACCGGGCAGCGGCCGGTGGTCGGGTGTGATCCAGGCGCCGGTCTGGACCGGATGAATGTTCGGTGCCGGCGGCCACGGGCAGAGCACCGGGTCGACGGCCAGCCACGGGGTGTCGGTGAAGGTGTGGTCGCGGACGTCGGGCACCGGCTCGAGACCGGCCTTCGCGCGATGCTCGTTGACGGCCGGGCCATAGAGGACCTGCACCTTCTCGGCATCCAGCTCCCACAGCCGGGCATTGTCGGTGAGGCCCTCCGGGAACGGCTTACCCGGCCGCGGTAACGGACGGTGATGCGGTGAGGGCAGCACGTGCGGGGTCAACACCGCGCAGATGTACGGAATTCCGGCCAGTTCGGCCACCGAACGCATACCCGCCGGCATCAGACCGGTGCCGACGATGGCGTCGCACCACTGCGCGGTGCGCAGCGTGCCGAACTGGGTGGCGACCAGTTCCGCGGCCAGAGCCGGCGCGTCCGCATGGGTGGCCTTGCGGACGTGGACCAGTTCATGCACCGACGGGCCGGTGGGTATGTGGTCCATGTCGTGGGCGGCGAGGAACTCGGCGAAGTCCGGCGGCGCACAGAACACGGCGTCGGCACCCTGTTCACGCAGTGCGATGGCCAGGGCCAGCAGCGGCTCGATATCCCCGCGAGAGCCGAATGTGTAGAGCAGTACGCGCACGTGTTTCCCCCTGAATTGTGTTCGAGGACAGCGATACTGCGGCATCCCCGGGGCCTTGCCGCAAGCCCCGGGGTGCGCGGTAAAGTGAGAGGGGGAAGGCGACATGCCTTCCCTTTTTTTGTGCGCGGCGCGGGTGTCATCGCTGGGCGGCTTGATTGCGATGCCGCGTCTTCCGACCCTTTGACCTGGGGATTTGGAACCCAAAAGCACTTGTCGGCACCCTGAGTACTATAGAACACATGTTCGAACGTTCGGCACTGCGGGGGCTCAGCGACGAGGCGCTGACGTCCGCGATCACCGCCGAGACGCAGGCCGAGGCGGCGGCCGCCGCGCGCCGGTTGGCGTTGATCGCCGAGGCCACCGCCCGCTGGTGCGATGACGAGGATGACGCCTCGGCATTGAAGCTGATCGACGGCTGGGCCCACGCCAAGGCCCAGGTCGGCGCGGCCTGCAACCTCGGGCCGCACGGCGCCAACACCCAGATGCGCATCGGGGTCGCGCTGCGTGAGCGGCTGCCGCGGACCGCGGCCGTGTTCGGCACCGGGGCGATCTCGGCCAAGGTGATCAGCGCGATCACCTGGCGCACCCATCTGGTCACCGACCCTGACGCGTTGGCCTCGATCGATGCCGGGATTGCCGAGAACGCCCACGGGTTCGGCATGCTGTCGGAGAACGCGCTGACCGCGGCCGTCGACTTCTGGGTCCACAAATACGATCCGCTGGCGGTCATCCGGTCCAAGACTGCGGCCAAGGACCGCTACATCGAATTCGGTGACAAGGACGACCCCGACGGTGTCGTGTCCTTCTGGGGGCGGATGCGCACCACCGACGCCAAGATCACCGATGCCCGCGCCGATGAGTTGGCCGACGGCGTCTGCGCCAACGATCCCCGCACCAAACGGGAACGCCGCGTCGACGCCATCGCCGCGTTGGCAGCCGGCGCTGACCGGCTCACCTGCCTGTGCGGTGACAGCAGTTGCGCCGGCTCGGGCAAAGACCCGCGGTCGGGCGCGGTCACCATCTACGTGCTTACCGGTCAGAATCCCGACGCCGGAGAGGGTGCCGAGCCCGCGACGGGACCCGGGCCGGACGGGCCGGCACCATCCACACCCGAAGACACCCGAGACGAAGCGGCGCCGGAAGCAGAAGGCCCTGATGAACCTGCAGCCGAGCCGGGCACCGAAGCCCCATCACGGCCACCTGCTGCACCGGCGGCACAAACCCCCGGACCGGCAGCAGCCGGCAGACCCGTGCACCCGGGTCCGCCGACCACACCCACGCCCGAAAGGCCACCGGCCGCACCCGCAGCGCGGTCCACCCCGCCCGGTGCCGGAGCCGGCATCTCCTTGGATGGCGCCATCATTCCGGCCCACCTGCTCACCGAACTCATCAACACCGGCGCGAAAGTCCGGCCCCTGAGTAATCCCGCCGAGCTGGGCTCCGAAAACCGATACCGCCCGTCGGCCAAGCTCTCGGCATACGTCCGGATGACCGCCATGACGTGCGCCTTCCCCGGCTGCGGGCGACCCGCGCACAAAGCCGATCTCGACCACCTCACCCCGTGGCCGGCCGGCGCCACCCACCCCGGCAATCTGCGGCCCTACTGCCGCGAGCATCACCTCATCAAGACCCTGAACACCGGCTGGGCACCAGCCGCCCACGCGGACGGCTCGACGACGTGGACGGCACCCACCGGTCACACGTACACCACCAGGCCGCTGGCGTCAGTTCTGTTCCCGCACAACACCATTCGGACCGCCATACCGAGGACCCGACATATCAGCCTCATCGACCACGATGACCGTGAGCCCACCCTGCCCACGCGACAACGCACCCGAAAACAGGACCGCGAATACCGCATCAACGCCGAACGTGCTCGCAACGCACTACAGATCGCCCTCGACGGCGACCCGCCGTTCTAGGGATGTGAGTGCAGGTCAGCGCTGGCTGCCGGAGCGCACGCCCAGCAGCACGTCTTCCCACGCGGGCACCGACGGCTTGGCCTTGCGGGCGCGACGCGGCTTGGGCGCCGCGGGCTCGGCGTCGGCCGCCGACTCGGACTGGGCAGCGGCCGGCTCATCCTGGGCCACAACGGGCTCGGGCTGCGCGGCCGGCGGGGGAGTCGGCTCAACCGTCTGCTGTGCGGCGGGCGGCTGGGTAACCGGAGGCTGGGCGGCGGCCGGAGCAGGAACCGGCGGGGTCACCGGTCCGGGAACCGGCGCGGCGGCGGGCGTCTCGAAGTCCAGCTGCGCGACGGCGGCCACCGGACGCAACGGCCGCGGTGCGAAGTTGGGATCGATCAGCTCGGAGGCGCTGTCATCGAAGGCCACCACGGTGCCGCCATGCGATCCGGGGGTGAACCGGAAATGCGCCTGCAGATCCGAGCGGCCGGCCTTCCAGGCCAGCTGAACGGTCCACCGACCATCCTCGTTGCGCCAGGCGTCCCAGCTCGTCGCATTCGGATCCAGGCCCCGCTTGATCATCGCGGTGGTCACGGTCTCCAGCAGGGTCAGCACCGACGGGCCGTCGGCCAGCACCGGATGCGCGGCGGTGGCCAGCTCGGCTGCACGCGCACGCTCCAGCAGCACCGGGCTGGCGAAGCGGCGGATCCGGTCGATGTCCTCACCGGCGATCGCGGCCACCTGCTCGACCGATGCGCCGGCACGGATCCGGGACTGGATCTCCTTGGGACGCAGCCCTGGATTCACCTCGACCTCGATCTCGGTTTGGTTGGAGGCCGCCTTGTCGCCGCGTACGGCGGCGCGCAGGCGATTGTCGACGCGAATGGCGAAGTTGTCACCGGAGTCGGGGGCCTCGCAGATGATTCGTTTGCCGTCCACATCCAGACCGACGACCTTGAGTTCCCGCATAGTGACCTCCTTGGCGCACCCTACGTTGTTATCCGTCCGTTACCGCGCAGACACGCTGGAGGCCGGCGGGCTCAGAGGTTCGCGACGACCCAATCGACGCACTTCGTCAGCGCGGTCACGTCCTCGGGATCGATGGCCGGGAACATGGCGACGCGCAGCTGGTTGCGGCCGAGTTTGCGGTAGGGCTCGGTGTCGACGATGCCGTTGGCGCGCAGCACCTTGGCCACTGCGGCGGCGTCGACATCGTCGTTGAAATCGATGGTGCCCACGACCTGTGAGCGCAGCGCCGGATCGGCTACGAACGGCGTCGCGAACTCGGAGGCCTCGGCCCACGAGTACAGCCGCTGCGACGAATCGGCGGTCCGCTTGACCGCCCAGTCCAGGCCGCCGTTGCCGTTGAGCCAGTCCAGCTGCTCGGCCATCAGGATCAGCGTGCCGACGGCCGGGGTGTTGTAGGTCTGGTTCTTCAGGCTGTTCTCCACCGCGATGGGAAGCGACAGGAAGTCCGGCACCCACCGTCCACTCGACGCGATCGCGTCGATACGGGCCAGCGCCGCCGGCGACAGCACGGCGATCCACAGGCCACCGTCACCGGCGAAGTTCTTCTGCGGCGCGAAGTAGTAGGCATCGGTGTCGCGGATGTCGACGGGCAGCCCCCCGGCGGCCGACGTGGCATCGATGAGCACCAGCGCGTCGCCGTCGGGTCGCTGCACCGGCACCGCGACACCGGTCGAGGTCTCGTTGTGCGCCCAGGCCACCACGTCCACCGACGGATCCGACACCGGTTCCGGGGCGGTGCCCGGGTCGGTCTTGATGACGATCGGATCGCCGACGAACGGGTTCTTGGCCACGCACGAGGCGAACTTCGCGCTGAACTCGCCGTAGGTCAGGTGCAGCGAGCGCTTGTCGACCAGCCCGAACGCGGCGGCGTCCCAGAATGCGGTCGAGCCACCGTTGCCCAGGATGACCTCGTAGCCGTCGGGCAGTGCGAACAGCTGCCGCAGCCCGTCGCGCACCCGGCCGACCAGATTCTTCACCGGGGCCTGCCGGTGCGAGGTGCCGAACAGATCACCCGCGGCGGCCAGCGCGGCCAGCTGCTCGGGCCGTACCTTGGACGGTCCGCAGCCGAATCGTCCGTCGTTCGGCTTGATGTCGGCAGGGATCGTCAGTTCGGCCATGCCGCTCAGATTATCGGTCCGGGGTCAGCCCTGAGCCTGCGGCACCACGTACGTCGGCTGGTACGGGTTCTGCCCGTTCTCGATCGCCAGCGCCCGCAGGTACGCCTCGACATTCGGGTAGCCGGCGATCTCGGCCTGCTTCTGCAGCGCGACCTGACGGGCCAGTTCGGTCTGCGCCTGGGCCGCGGCGCGGTCCGCCTCGGCCTTGGCCCGGGCGGCGTTCGCGTCGGCCACGCCCTTGGCCTCGGCGGCGCGGGCATCGGCGATGGCCTTCTGCTCGGCGATGATCGCGTTCTTCAGTCCCTCGTCGACGGGGTCGGGCTTCATCACCGTCACCTGGAAGTTGGTGAAGAACTCCCGCCCGTCGGTGCGCGCACGGGACGCCCCGGGCAGCGCCTCACGCAGCGCATTCTGGAATTCGATGCGGACCTTCTCGTCATTCCAGATCTCGCGCCAGGTGTACTTCTGCGCGACGCTGATCAGCACCTGCTCGGCGGGCTGGCCGATGACGTAGCGCAGCAGGTTGACCCAGCCGGTGGTGACCAGACCGTCGTTGTCCAGCCACCCTTGGTATTTGGTGCCGAAGTCTCGGTGGAAATCCATCAGCATGGTGCAGTCGTTGGTCAGGTCGAAGGTGATGACGACGGGCACCCGGAGTTCGGCGGGAGCGGTCGCATTGGAGACGACGATCGTCGGGTCGGCCTCGGAGTCGGGGCTGCCGGTGGCATCCCAGCTGATCTGCCGGGACGGGTAGCGATAGGCCTTGAATCCGCCCGGCGGGTTGAACGCCGAGGTCTCCGGCTCGATGCAACCGTCGACCTTGGGGTCGGCCGGAACCAGTAGGTAGTCGTCGACCTTGACCGCGGTCTGGCCCGGTCCGATCTGGGTGGCGCAGGAGGACAGGATGATCGCGCCGATGACCACGAAGACCGTCGCGACACCGATCAGGACGAACTTTTTCTTCCTGCCACCGGTCGACGGTGTCGTGCCGGTGATGTCGAACCGTTTCTTTGTACTCATGAGCGTTCCCCGTCCCCTGAGAGTGACGGGCGAATCTTAGCCAGATCGGTGTCAATTTTGCCGTGCGAGGCGCAGATTGACGTGACGGCGGTCACATGTGACCCAGATAACGCGGCTACCGCACAGCTGGCCGAAGGCCCTGTTTATTTACTGGGACCGCGGGTACTGTCCTTAGACATCGAGCGATCGAATGTAAACCCCACGGCAGGGCAAGGAGGCCTCGACATGGCGGTCAAGGAAGCCAGGACTCGCGTCATTCAGCGTTGGCGCAAGAACATGGACGTCCGGGACGACACCGAGTACGTCGAGATGCTGGAGACGCTGTCCGAGGGATCGGTGCGGCGCAGCTTCAACCCGTTCAACGATATCGAGTGGGACTCGCCGGAGTTCGCGGTGATCCCCAACGACGAGCGGTGGATCCTGCCGGCGACCGACCCGATCGGTGGCCACCCGTGGTACCAGGCCCAGCCCGTCGACCGGCAGATCGAGATCGGCATGTGGCGCCAGGCCAACGTCGCCAAGGTCGGCCTGCACTTCGAGAACATCCTCATCCGCGGCCTGATGGAGTACTCGTTCTGGGTGCCCAACGGCTCGCCGGAGTACCGCTACTGCCTGCACGAGTCGGTCGAGGAGTGCAACCACACCCTGATGTTCCAGGAGATGGTCAACCGGATGGGCGTGGACGTTCCGGGCATGCCCAAGCTGCTCAAGTGGCTGCAGCCGCTGATCCCGCTGGCCGCCGGACCGTTCCCCATCCCGTTTTTCTTCGGCGTGCTCGCCGGCGAGGAGCCCATCGACCACACCCAGAAGAACGTGCTGCGAGAGGGCAAGGCCCTACATCCGATCATGGAGCGCGTCATGGCGATCCATGTGGCCGAGGAAGCCCGGCACATCTCGTTCGCCCACCAGTACCTGCACAAGCGGGTCCCCGCCCTGCGCCGCAAGCAGCGCTGGATGCTGTCGATCTTCGTGCCGCTGACCATGCGCATCCTGTGTTCGGCCATCGTGGTGCCGCCGCGCGAGTTCTGGAAGGAATTCGACATCCCGCGTTCGGTGCGCAAGGAGATCTTCTTCTCCGCCCCCGAATCGCGGATGTTCTTGCGCAACATGTTCTCTGACGTGCGCATGCTGTGCCACGACACCGGTCTGATGAACCCCATCGCGAAACTGGTGTGGAAGATCTGCAAGATCGACGGCCCGCCGGCCCGCTACCGCAGCGAGCCCGCGCGCGAGCACCTGGTCGCGGTCGCCTCCTGACGCGGCGCCGGTAGAAGAGGATGCCTCACGTCGTCACCCAGTCGTGTTGCAGCGACGGGTCCTGTGTCTATGCGTGTCCGGTCAACTGCATCCATCCCTCACCGGATGAGCCGGGCTTCGCGACCGCGGAGATGCTCTACATCGATCCGCTTGCCTGCGTGGACTGCGGCGCCTGTGTGTCGGCCTGTCCGGTCGGGGCGATCTCGCCGGACAGCAAGCTGACCGACAATCAGTTGCCGTTCATCGAACTCAACGCGGCGTTCTATCCCAAGCGTGAGGGCAGGATCCCGCCGACGTCGAAGTTGGCGCCGGTGCTGGAGGCGCCGCGGATCGAACCGCGCAAGACTCCGCTGACGGTCGCGATCGTCGGTTCCGGGCCGGCGGCCATGTACGCAGCCGACGAACTGCTCACCCAGCGAGGGGTCCGGGTGAACATGTTCGAGAAGCTGCCGACGCCCTACGGCCTGGTCAGGGCCGGCGTCGCGCCCGATCACCAGAGCACCAAGCGGGTCACCAAGCTCTTCGATCGGATGGTCGAGCAGGACGGCCTCACGCTGTACCTCAATGTCGAGGTGGGCAGTCATATTTCGCATGCCGACCTGTTGGAACACCACCACGCGGTGCTCTACGCCGTCGGTGCGCCCAACGATCGTCGCCTCGACATCGAGGGGATGAACCTACCGGGAACCGGTACCGCCACCGAGGTGGTGGCGTGGTTCAACGGCCATCCCGACTTCACCGATCTGACTGTCGACCTCAGCCACGAACGCGTGGTCATCGTCGGCAACGGCAATGTCGCCCTGGACGTGGCGCGCATCCTGACCTCCGATCCGGATCATTTGGCGCGCACCGATATCGCCGACCATGCGCTGGATGCGTTGCGTGCCTCCAACGTGCAGGAAGTCGTCATCGCCGCCCGACGCGGGCCGCAGTTCTCGGCCTTCACCCTCCCGGAGCTGATCGGTCTGACCGCGGCCTGCGATGTGGTTCTCGATGCGGCCGACCACCAGCAGGTGGTCGCCGACCTGGCGACCGTCACTGATGCGCTGACCCGCAACAAACTGGAGATCCTGGCCAAGCTGGGTGACGCCGCAGCGCCGATCACCCGGCCGCGGATCCGGTTGGCCTACAACGTGACACCACAGCGCGTGCTCGGCGGCGAACGCGTCACCGGTATCGAGTTCGGCGGGACCGGCGCCACCGTGCTGGACGCGGGCATGGTACTGACCTCCATCGGCTACCGCGGCAAGGCGATCGCGGAGCTGCCGTTCGACGAGACCGCGGCCGTGGTGCCCAACGACGGCGGCCGCGTGACCGGCGCGCCGGGCGCCTATGTGGCCGGCTGGATCAAGCGCGGCCCCACCGGCTTCATCGGAACGAACAAGTCGTGCGCGGCCGAAACCGTGCGCCATCTTGTGCAGGACTACAACCGAGGACAGCTCGGCGACCCGGAACACAGGCCGGCGGCGCTGGACAAGCTGGTCCGAGGCCGCCAGCCCGCGGTTGTTGACGCCGCGGGCTGGCGTGCCATCGATGCGGCGGAGATCGCCCGCGGGGGCGGTTTGCGACCGCGCGACAAGTTCACCGAGGTGGCCGACATGCTGGCCGCCGCGGCGACGGCGCCGCGACCCTCCCTGGGCCGTCGTCTGCTCGCGGGTCTGCGGCACTGAGACCCGCGAAATAGGGTCGCCGACCCGACCGAGCGTGTATACGACAATGCATGCGTTGTGGTCGGGTGGCAGGCGTGGCGTTGGTGGTCGGCATCTGGACGGCTGCGGGAGCCGGGTCACCGGGCATCGCGTGGGCGGATACGCCTGCCGCGGACAGCCGGGGATCCCAGGGCGCTGCGGATCCGGGGGAGTCCGGCGCAACGCGGACGCCTGACGGCACTTCCGGCAGCGAGTCTTCCGACACCGAGTCTTCCGACACCGACGCTTCGGAAAGCACGGAAAGCGCAGAGGGGACAGGGGTCTCGGCCGAATCGCCCGACGACACCGCTGCCGAGGACACCGACGACACCGCCACCGACGCGGCGTCCCCGCTGCTGAGCACACCCGAGCGCCGGAGCGCCCGGATCGCTCCGCGCAGCGTCGCCCGGGTGGCCGAGGCCCGTCGCGCCCAGGCTCCGGCCCGCGCCGCCGCCCGCACATCCGCCCCGACCGCAACCGCACCCGAACCCGCGCCGGCCACCGGTATGGACGGCGCGGAAGCCGGAGTGGTCGCCGCGGCCGCCGTACCCGGCGTCGCGACCCCGACCGCGGTGGCGCCCAAGGCCAGGTGGACCTCGACCCTGCCCAACCCGGCGACCACGGTGCGGTACGTCGCAAATCTGGTGCGCAGTGTCGTCGGTGCCGTGCTCAGCCCATTCGCCGCGGGGTTGCCCGCGGGGCCGACCGGCCCGCCGTCACTGTGGGCGGTGCTGGCCTTCGTGCGCCGCGAGTTCTTCAATGGCGGCCCGCGCATCGACTACTCGGGTCAGACCACCCAGACCAGCACCGGCCTCGTCACCGGCAACGTGGGCGCCACCGATCCCGACGGTGACCCGCTGACCTACACCGTGATCGGCCGCCCGGCCAACGGTGGCACCGTCGTGATCGACCAGGACACCGGCAATTTCGTCTACCGGCCGATGAATGCGATGGCCGCGACCGGCGGCACCGACTCCTTCACCGTCGTCGTCTCCGACGAACGCGCCGGTGTGCACTGGCACGGCCCGCTCGGCTTCCTGCAGCACGTCCCGATCATCGGTCATCTGCTCAACCCGGGCGGCGGACACGCCAAGGCCACGACCATCACCGTCACGGTCGACCCGGTCGAGGGCGTCGACCTGACCTTCCCGGACGACTTCCATTGGGGCGTCGCCCATGCCGGCTTCCAGGCCGAGGGTGGCCCCGGCTCGCCGGTGGACCCCAACTCCGACTGGTACAAGTGGGTGCACCATCCCATCAATCAGGCCCTCGGCCTGACCAACGGTGTCCCGGAGAACGGGCCGGGCACCTACGTGTCCTACGACTCCGATGCCGAGCTGGCCCGAAACGAGCTGGGCATGAACACCTTCCGGATGTCCATCGAGTGGAGCCGGATCTTCCCGAACTCGACGGCGGCCATCGACATCACCGACGAAGGTGGCGGTGTCAGCCTCGCCGACCTGCAGGCGCTGCACGCGTTGGCAGATCAGGATGAGGTGGCGCACTACCGCGCCGTCTTCGATTCCCTGCGGGCGCACGGCCTGGAGCCGCTGGTGACCGTGAACCATTTCACGCTGCCGCTGTGGATCCACGATCCGGTGACGGCCCGTCCGCTCATCCAGCTCGGGCTACCCGTGCAACGGGCCGGCTGGCTGTCGGCCGAGACCCCGGTGGAATTCGAGAAGTACGCCGCCTATCTGGCCTGGACCTACGGCGACCAGGTGGACAACTGGGTGACCCTCAACGAACCCGTCCCGCCGATCATGACCGAGTTCCTGTCCATCCCGGGCCTGGTGCCGAGCTGGCCGCCCGGGGTGCTGCGGCCCGATCTGGCGGTCCGGTTCCTGGTCAACGAGGCCAAGGGGCACGTCGCGGCCTACGACGCCATTCACCGATACGACGCCGATGCCTTCGTCGGGTTCGCCAACAACATGGTCCCGGCCCGACCGGCCAACCCGGTGAACCCGCAGGACGTCGCCGCGGCGGACGCCTGGAACCGGGTGTTCAACGAGTGGTTCCCCAACGCCGTGATCGACGGCTGGCTGGATCTGGACTTCGACGGCAAGAAGACCGCCGACGAGCTGCGCCCCGGATTCGCCGACAAGGTCGACTTCATGGGCGTGCAGTACTACGGGTCCCAGCCGATGGGCGGCTTCGGATTCGCCCCGGTGCCCGGGTTCCACTTCCTGCAGGGCATCCCGTTCCGGTGCCAGGCCTCCGAGCAGACCTGCAGCGATTTCAACCAGCCGATCGACCCAGGTGGCTTTCGGGAGGTGCTGGAGGTCGCGGCTTCCTACGGAAAGCCGTTGTGGATCACCGAGAACGGTGTCGCCGACGACGATGACACCAAACGCCCGGGCTACATCGTCAACCACATCTCCGTCGTGCAGGACATGGTGGCGCACGGCACCGATATCCGCGGCTACACCTACTGGTCGTTCGTCGACAACCTGGAATGGGCCGACGGATACCACCTGCAGTTCGGGCTCTACGGCTCCGACCCGAGTACCCCGGAACTGGAGCGCACCCCCAAGCCCGCCAGCATCTCGGCGATCAGCCAGATCACCGACGCCAATGCGCTGCCGGCGGGCCTGTTGGGGCGCTACCTGCCCGGCGTCACGGGAATTCCTGCATAGCCTGCTGGAGTTCGGCGTCGCTGACCTCGCGCACCGGCTGTCCCATGGACCACTTGTGCCCGAACGGGTCCCGTACGACGCCGTAGCGGTCGCCCCAGAACATGTCATCGAGCGGCATCACCACCTCGGCCCCGGCGTCGACGGCCTTGGCGAAGGCGGTGTCGGCGTCGGTGACGACGAGGTGAATGGTGACCGGGGTGCCGCCGAGCCCCTTCGGGGTCTCGGACTGCCCGTCGCAGTATTCGGGATAGTCATCGGCGAGCATCACGGTCGACCCGTTGATCTGCACGGCGGCGTGCACCAGCCGCCCGTCCGGGCCGGGCATGCGGCCGAGTTCGGTGGCGCCGAACGCCTTGACATAGAAGTCGATGGCGGCGGCACCGTCGTCGACGACGAGGTGCGGCAGGACGGCGGGGGTGACTTCGATGGCCATGGGTTCTCCTTGGTGGGGTCCGGACGAAAGCTGACGCTCCTATAGACCGGTACACCGCCCGGTTCTCATCGCGCGGCCCGCCGCCGGCAGACGACCGCTGTCAGACCACCGAGTACCCGGTGGGCAGCGCCGCCCGGCCGGTCAGCGTCAGCAGCAGTTGCGGGCCCTGGCCGGACCGCACCGCGATCCGGGCCGACAGCGCCGCGGCCGCCTCGAGCACCTCGGCGGGCGGAACGTAGTCGGTGCCGGTGGCGCGGGCAATGTCCAGACCGTGCACGGCGAGCTCGAAGATGCGGGTCTGCAGGTACTCCGACAACACGATGCCGATCCCGCCGATCACCGCGATGGCCGGATCCCCGGCGGCCTCGACATCGGCCAACGCCCGGTCCACCAACGCCGAGACGGCCGCCGCCGGGTCCTCGCCGAGATCGCGCCCGGCCTGTCGGCCGCGTTCATTGACGGCCTCGGCACCGGCGGTGGCGCCGAATTCGCGCACGGCGAGGTAGTACTGCACCGCGTCGACCAGTTCCCCGGTCGGGGCGGGTTGGCCGAGGTAGTCGATCACCGTGACCAGCGAGCGGGAGGTGTGCCCGACCAGCGACCGCAGATCCCAGTCGCCCAGCCCGGGGCCGGCCCAGTCCGCGGCGCCGAGCGATCCGACCAGCTGCTCGAAAGACCGCGCGGCCGAGGCGAACACCGTCATGGACTCCGCCGGCACGCCTGACCGCTCTGTCATGTCCAGATTCTCGCACCATCGGCGCGATGACACCGGGCGCGTACCGTTTCGGCCATGGAGCGCGAAGACCTGGCGCGGATGCGTGCCGAATACGGATCGGTGGAGAAGGACGGCAGCGCGGACCTGGACGCCGACTGGCTTGCCGACGGGTGGTTGCCGCTGTTCGATCGCTGGCTCTCCGATGCCCGCACCGCCGGCCTGGCCGAGCCCAACGCGATGGTGGTGGGGACCGTCGACGCACAGGGCCGACCCGTCACCCGGACCGTGCTGTGCAAGAGCGTGGGCCCCGAGGGCGTCACCTTCTACACCAATTACGACTCGGCCAAGGGTGAGCAGCTGGCAATACAACCGTATGCCTCGGCAACCTTCCCGTGGTACGCGCTGGGGCGTCAGATCCATGTGCGCGGGCCGGTGGTCAAGGTCCCCGAATCCGACACCGCCGACTACTGGTCCAAGCGTCCGCGCGGCTCGCAGCTGGGTGCGTGGGCGTCGCACCAGTCCCAGCCGATCGCGTCGCGCGCCGTGTTGATGGACCAACTTGCCGATGTCACGGCACGTTTCGCCGACTCGGACGCGGTTCCGGTGCCGCCCAACTGGGGTGGCTATCTGATCGCACCCGAGGTGGTGGAGTTCTGGCAGGGCCGGGAAAACCGGGTGCATAACAGGATTCGGGTCACCGACGGTGGCGCCCGCATCGAGCGCCTGCAGCCCTGACCGACAACCAAGTGACGCAGGTGACGGGCAAACCTCCCCTGCTCTCTCAGGTGCGCAGGTTACGATCCCTTTGTGGCTGCGGCGAACAGGGAAACCGATCTCGGTTTGCGCGAACGTAAGAAGCTGCGGACTCGGACCACGCTGATCGATGCCGCGCTCGAACTGTGCCTGCGCCAGGGCTACGAACTGACCACCGTCGACCAGATCGCCGCGCTGGCCGAGGTGTCCCCGCGGACCTACAGCCGGTACTTCGCCACCAAGGAAGCGGTCTTCCTGACCCTGTTGGAGGAGCTCTCCGAGGAGATCGCGCTCGAGCTGCGGCGGCTGCCCCGCAACGTCGGACCCGTGGAAGCATTGCGGGCTGCGCATGTTTCGGTGCTCACCCGGACTGCGAACGGCCGGGCCGGACGGCTGACCAGTGAGCGTGTCGTGCTCATCCTGCGCATCATCAACGGTGCGGATGCCTTGCGGCAGGGCGCATTCGAGTTCCGTAACGACAGCGTCATCGCCGCGCTGTCCGAACAGCTGGGCGTGCCCAAGGACGACCGCGGGCTACTGCTCGGAGTTTCGCTGTTCTCCGCCATCATCATTGCCGCGTGCGGCGACCTGGTCGCCGATGGTGACGGCGTCACCCTGGGACCACTGGTCATGGTCGAACGCCTGAACCGCGCGTGCGAACACGTCGCCGGGTTTGCCGGGGAGCTGTTCAGCACCGACTCCCCGGTCGCCCCCGCGGCGGGCGGCACCGATCCCATCGTGGCCGTCGAGGTCCTCACCGAGAGCGATCTGCCGGCGAATGTCTGAGCAGCCGGAGGGGCTGCGGGAGCGAAAGAAGCTGCGCACCCGCGCCAACCTGATCTCCACCGCGGCCGAGTTGTGCCAGCGGCAGGGCTACGACAACACCACCGTCGAACAGATCGCCGCGGCGGCCGAGGTGTCCCCGCGGACATTCAGCCGATACTTCCCGACCAAGGACGCCGTCGTCATCGCCATCGTCGAGGACACCGCCGCCTACGTCGCACACGAGCTGGAGAAGCTGCCGCGCGACATCACCGAGTACGAGGCGATGCTGCGGGCGCACCTAACCGCGTTACAGCCCGCACCGGACGGTAGCGAGACCGCGATCTTCAAGCGGATGGCGGCGCTGATCCAGATCGTCAACTCCTCGGCGAGCCTGGGCGTGACGGCCATCCCGTTCCGTGACCAGAAGGACCGGTTCCCGACCGTGCGTGCGGTGGCGGGGCGGATGGGCCTGTCGACCGATCACGACGCCGTCTACCTGGTCCTGGAGACCTGGACTGTGGTGATGAACACAGCTTGCTACGGTCTGGGCACGCCCGGCTACCCGCCGATCGAGCCGGAGATCATCGCCGCCCGCATCCAGGCGGCCTATGACCAGCTGGTCCGTACCTGGCAGCCGTGGACTACCGGGGCACCCGAGGGCGAACCCCCCGCAGGCGGGACGTAACGTAAGCGACTACCGTCCAGTAGTGACGCGCAGCCCAGACCACAGAAGGGGTTCAAGTGGCCGACAACTCCAGCCCTGACGAGACAGCCACGCTGTCGTATCCGGGCGGTCAGATCGACCTCGACATCGTCAAGGCCACGGAGGGCTCCGACGGCATCGCGCTCGGACCGCTGCTCGCCAAGACCGGCTACACGACGTTCGACGGCGGGTTCGTCAACACCTCGTCGACCAAGAGTGCGATCACCTACATCGACGGTGATGCCGGCATCCTGCGCTACCGGGGCTACCCGATCGAGCAGCTCGCCGAGAAGTCGACCTTCATCGAGGTCAGCTACCTGCTGATCTACGGGGAGCTGCCGACCACCGAGCAGCTCGAAGTGTTCACCAACCAGATCCAGCGGCACACCCTGCTGCACGAGGATCTCAAGCGCTTCTTCGACGGCTTCCCGCGCAACGCGCACCCGATGCCGGTGCTGAGCTCGGCGGTGAACGCGTTGAGCGCCTACTACCAGGACTCGCTGGATCCCCTGGACAACAAGCAGGTCGAGCTGTCGACGATCCGGCTGCTGGCCAAGCTGCCGACGATCGCGGCGTATGCCTACAAGAAGTCCGAGGGACAGCCCTTCCTGTACCCGGACAACTCGCTGACGCTGGTGGAGAACTTCCTGCGGATGACGTTCGGCTTCCCGGCCGAACCGTACGAGGTGGATCCCGAAATCGTTCGGGCCCTCGACATGCTGCTGATCCTGCACGCCGATCACGAGCAGAACTGCTCGACCTCGACGGTGCGCCTGGTGGGCTCCTCGCAGGCCAACCTGTTCACCTCGATCTCCGGTGGCATCAACGCGCTGTGGGGCCCGCTGCACGGCGGCGCCAACCAGGCCGTGCTGGAGATGCTGACCAAGATCCACGACGGCGGCGACGATGTGCAGACCTTCGTGAAGAAGGTCAAGAACCGCGAGGACGGCGTGAAGCTCATGGGCTTCGGGCACCGCGTGTACAAGAACTACGATCCGCGCGCCCGCATCGTCAAGGAGCAGGCCGACAAGATCCTGGGCAAGCTCGGTGTCGACGATCCGCTGCTGGACATCGCCAAGGAGCTCGAGGAGATCGCGCTGACCGACGACTTCTTCGTCGAGCGCAAGCTCTACCCGAACGTCGACTACTACACCGGCGTGATCTACCGGGCGATGGGCTTCCCGACCCGCATGTTCACCGTGCTGTTCGCCCTCGGCCGGTTGCCGGGCTGGATCGCGCACTGGCGTGAGATGCATTCCGAGCCCGGCAAGATCGGCCGTCCGCGCCAGATCTACACCGGTTACAACGAGCGCGACTACGTCGACCTCGGCGGCCGCTGACTTGCATCCGCAACAGTTGTAGTTCCACAATAGTTGTGTGAACACAACTATTAGCACGCTGACGCCGCGGCGGAAGGCCATCGTCCTTGCGTCCTGTTGCCTGAGCCTGCTGATCGTGTCGATGGACGCCACCATCGTCAACGTCGCCATCCCGTCGGTACGCACCGACCTCGGCGCCACGGCGTCCCAGCTGCAGTGGGTCATCGACATCTACACCCTGGTGCTGGCGTCGCTGCTGATGCTGTCCGGGGCGATGGGGGACCGGTTCGGCCGCCGCCGGGTGTTCCAGATCGGGCTGACCGTGTTCGCGGTGGGATCACTGCTGTGCAGCCTGGCGCCGGGCATCGACGCGCTGATCGCCGCGCGTTTCGTCCAGGCCATCGGCGGCTCGATGCTCAACCCGGTGGCACTGTCGATCATCTCGCAGGTGTTCACCGGGCCCGTCGAACGTGCCAGGGCCATCGGGATCTGGGGCGCGGTCGTCGGCATCTCGATGGCGCTCGGGCCCACCGTCGGCGGATTGCTCATCCACCTGATCAGCTGGCGTGCGGTGTTCTGGATCAACCTGCCGATCTGTCTGGCCGCGATCGTGCTGACCGCGGTCTTCGTGCCCGAGACCCGGTCGGAGACGATGCGCAACGTCGACCCCGTGGGCCAGCTGCTGGCCGTGCTCTTCCTGTTCGGCACGGTGTTCGCGCTCATCGAGGGCCCCGCGCTGGGCTGGGGTCATCCGCGCGTCATCACCGCCGCGTTGGTCGCCGTGGCGGCGTTTGCGGCGTTCCTGCGCTTCGAATCCCGGCGCGCGGACCCGTTCATCGATCTGCGCTTCTTCCGCAGTGTGCCGTTTGCCTCGGCGACGGTGATCGCCATCTGCGCGTTCGCCTCGTGGGGTGCGCTGCTGTTCATGATGTCGCTGTATCTACAAGGCGCGCGCGGCTATTCGGCGGTGCAGACCGGTCTGATCTATCTGCCGATCGCGGTCGGCGCGCTGATCTTCTCGCCGCTGTCGGGACGCATGGTCGGTCGCTACGGCGCGCGGCCGTCCTTGCTGATCTCCGGGACGATGATCGTGGTGGCGTCCACCGTGTTGGCGCTGCTGCCCGAGGACGCCCCGGTGTGGACGCTGATGGTGGTGTTCGCGGTGTTCGGCATCGGCTTCTCGATGGTGAACGCGCCGATCACCAACGCCGCGGTCAGCGGCATGCCGCTGGACCGGGCCGGCGCGGCGTCGGCGGTGACCAGCACCAGCCGCCAGATCGGCGTCAGTATCGGTGTGGCACTGTGCGGTTCGATCGCCGGTGCGGCGCTCGCGGGGACCGCGGACTTCGCGGCGGCGGCCCGCCCGCTGTGGTTGACGTGCGTCGCGCTCGGCGTGGTGATCGTGGTGCTGGGCCAGGTGTCGACCTCGCCGCGGGCGATGGAGTCCGCCCGCCGGCTGGCGCCGCTGATCGAGGGACCCAAGGCGCACGCCGATGCCTGAGCACGCCCTCGCTGACGATGTATGGCGGCTGATGGCCTCGGTGGTGATCAACAACCACGACACCTGGAAGCGCGCGGTGGTCGAGCGGACGGGGTTGCCGTTCAGCCGGGTGCGCATCCTCACCCGGCTGGCCAGAAAACCGCTGTCGGTCAAGGAGATCGCCGAGGCGGCGACCATCGACGCCCCCGCCGCGACGGTGGCCGTCAACGATCTGACCGAGCGTGGCCTGGTGATCCGCGAGACCGATCCCGCCAACCGGCGATCCAAGACAGTCTCGCTGACCCCGGCCGGGCGGGACCTGCTGGCCGTCATCGACGGCGTCGAGGATCCGGCGCCGGAATCGATGCGCGCCCTCGCCGAGACTGATCTGCTTGCGCTGCAGCAGATCCTGCATCGGATGCGCGGGGACTAGCTCTCCAGCACCGCCATGGCCGCGTTGTGGCCGCCGATCCCCGACACCGCCCCTCCGCGGCGGGTTCCCGACCCGCACAACAGGATTTGCTCGTGATCGGTGGCCACACCCCAGCGCCTGGCCGGGGTGTCGAGGTCTTCGTCGTCCTCGGCGAACGGCCAGCGCAGGGCTCCGTGAAAGATGTTGCCGGCCGTCATGCCCAGCGCGTCCTCCAGGTCGGCGGTGGTCTTGGCCTCCACGCAGGGCCGGCCGTGCCGGTCGACCATCACCACATCCTGAATCGGCTCGGCCAGCACGGTGTTCAGTGAATGCAGGGCCGCCGCGGCCAACCGGAGTCGGGCGGTGTCGGGATCCGTCCCGGCCAGCAGCCGGTGCGGGGTGTGCAGACCGAACACGGTCAGGGTGTGCGCGCCCGACCGGCGCAGCGGTTCGGACAGGATGCTCGGATCGGTCAGCGAATGACAGTAGATTTCGCACGGCAACGGTTCGGGCAGCGCGCCGGAGGTCGCCGCGGCGTACGCCGAGTCCAGCTGGTGCATCGTCTCGTTGATGTGGAAGGTGCCCCCGAAGGCCTGCTCCGGGGCGACATGCGTATCGCGCAGTCGTGGCAGTCGGGTGAGCATCAGATTCACCTTGATCTGGGAGCCGGGTGCCACCGCCGGTTCCGGCTCGCCCAGCAGCCTGGCCAGCACCGCCGGAGTCACCCCGGCCAGCACATGGCGTCCGTGCACCACATGCTCGACATCGCCTGTGCGGTAACGCACCTCACCGTCCGGGGTGATGGCGTACACCTCGGCGCCGGTGATGATCTCGGCCCCGTGGGCGGCGGCCGCGGCGGCGAGCGCGCCGGTGACCGCGCCCATCCCGCCGACCGGGACGTCCCAGTCGCCGGTGCCGCCGCCGAGCAGGTGATACAGCAGGCAGATGTTCTGGATCAGCGACGGATCGTCGGTGGCGGCGAAGGTGCCGATCAACGCGTCGGTGGCCATCACGCCGCGCACCAGATCGCTGCGCACCGCCGCGCCGATGGCCTCGGCGACCGGTTGTTCGATCAGCGCGTGCCAGGTCGCCGCGGCCGCCGGGTCACCGCCGGCCAGCACCCGGGTGCGCGCGGCGGTCCGCGTCGGCAGCGGGGAGAGCAGCGTCGGCCACAGCGCACCGGTGATCAGGCGGGCCCGCCGGTAGAACTCGCCGAAGCCGGACTCGTCGGCGGCGGCGCCGCCCGCGCCGAACGTGTTCTCCCGGCCGATCAGCAGCCCGGTCGCACCGCCGGTGGCCGGGTCCGGGGTGTAGGAGGACTGCCGCCGGCGCACCAGCCGCAGCCGGGCACCCAGATCATCGATGATGCGCCGCGGCAGCAGGCTCACCAGGTAGGAGTAGCGCGACAACCGGGCGTCGACACCGTCGAAGGCGTGCGCGGATACCGCGGCGCCGCCGACGTGGTCGAGCCGCTCCAACAACCGCACCCGCCGGCCGGCCCGGGCCAGGTATCCGGCCGCCACCAACGCGTTGTGTCCGCCACCGACGATGACGATGTCGGGATCTGTGTCCGTTTCCGAGGCCACAAAACCAGTCTGCCCGACTACGGTTGTGAATCGTGGCAACGAAACCCGAGATCGAATTTCCCGACGGCCCCGCCCCCACCGAGCTGGCCATCGAAGACATCACCGTCGGTGACGGCGCCGAAGCGGTGCCCGGCGGCACCGTCGAGGTGCACTACGTAGGCGTCGAGTACGACACCGGCGAGGAGTTCGACAGCTCCTGGAACCGCGGTGAATCCATCGAATTTCCGCTACGCGGCCTGATCCAGGGCTGGCAGGACGGCATCCCCGGCATGAAGGTCGGCGGCCGGCGCAAGCTCACCATCCCGCCCGAGCAGGCCTACGGCCCCGCCGGCGGCGGACACCGGCTGTCGGGCAAGACTCTGATTTTTGTCATCGATCTGCTCGGCGCTCGCTGAGCACTGTCATGGCGGTACCTGCGGCGCGTTGGTACCGGCGTCCGCCGGGCGCCGGTTGGCTGGCGGCACTGATCACGGTGCCGCTGGCCATCGGCGTCATCGGGTGGTCGGGCGCCGAACCGGCGGATGCCGCGCTGCCGCGCACAACCGTCCCGGCGACCCCCACCGAGGCCGCCGGGGTGGACGCGATGGTGGCGCCGTTCTCGTTGCGACGCAAGGGCGATGACGTGATCCTGTCCGGTCAGCTGCCCGACCCGGCATCGGTGGCCTTTGCCATGGACCTGGCCCGCAACAATCTGCCGGGCGCCAGGGTGCTGAACATGCTGACCCCCATCACCGGGGTGACGGCAGCCGATCTGACCCGGTTCGACGGTGTGCTGGCCGCCGGTGCGCCGTTGGCGGACTTCGGGTTCAGCATCGAAGGCGCCCACATCACGCTGTTCGGCACGGCGCAATCCGATGAGCAGAAGGTGCAGCTGGAGGATGCGGCCCGCGCCGCCTGGCCCGACCTCAAGGTGTTCAACGACATCGCCGTGTTCTCACCGCCGCCCGTCGCCCCACCGGCACCGGGCTGAAGGGGCGCCCGTGGACTTCATCATGCAGTGGTTCGGCTATCTGGTCGCCTTCGTGCTGGGTTCGGCGCTGACCTGGGTGGTGCTGGTGCTCACCGTCAAGCCACTTCCGGTCGACGAGGGGGACCCGTCGTGAGCTCCACCCTGCTGGCGCTGTCGTTTCTGGCCGGCGTGGTGTGCACACTGGCGTTCAGTCTGCGCCGCCGGCGTCAGTGAGGGCCGGGCAGCCGTAGCAGCAGCCGGGTGCCACCCAATGGGCTGGCCTCCAATGATGCTGTCCCGCCGTGCAGTTCGGCCTGTTGTGCCACCAGCGCGAGGCCCAGCCCGGAGCCCGACGCCGAGGCGGTCGAGCCGCGGGAGAACCGCTCGAACACCTTGGTGCGCTCCTCCTCGGGAATGCCGCACCCGTCATCGTCGACCGCGATCTCCACCCCCTCGCGGGAACTGACCGCCGAGAGCTGCACCCGGGTCGCGTCGCCGTGCTTGACGGCGTTGGCGATCGCGTTGTCCACCGCCAGCCGCAGTCCGGCCGCCAGCCCCAGGATCAGCACCGTCGGCGCGGGCACCAGCGAGACGTCCAGATCCGGGTACACCCGCATGGCGTCGTGCGCGGCGCGGTCCAGCAGGTCGGTCAGGTCGACCGGGGCGTGGTCATCGGAGGTGGACAGCTGCCCCTGGGCCAGGCGCTCCAGTGCCGACAGGGTGGCCTCGATGCGTGACTGGGTGCGGATGACATCGCCGAGCACCTCGGCGCGCTGATCCTCGGGCATGTCCAGGGTGGCCAGCACCTCGAGGTTGGTCCGCATCGCGGTCAGCGGCGTGCGCAGTTCGTGGGAGGCCACGGCAGCGAAGTCGCGGGCTGATTCCAGGGCGGCCTTGGTGCGTTGCTGTTCGTCACCGATGCGGGCCAGCATGCCCTCGACGGCCTCGCCGATCTCGCTGGCTTCCCACACCCCGCGCACGTTCACCTCGTCCGGATTGGACTGGGCGTTGATGGCGCGGGCCTGTTGGGCCAGTCGGCGGAACGGGGTGATCATCACCGCGGAGATGATCCAGCCGACCACGAGCGTGCCGCCGATGACGCCGCCGCAGATCAGCAGCACGCGGCGGTGCTGATTGTCGATCTGGCGCTCGGTGTCGGTGAGCGTGGAACCGAGCGCGATCGAGGCCTGCCCGGCAGTGAAGGTGCGCACCCGGTATTCGACCCCGTTGATGGTGGTGGTCTCGAAACCGTCCGGGAACTCCGGCAGCACCACATCGGAGGGCACCGACACCGTGGCGCCGCCGATCCGGGCGGTGCGCACCAGATCCGGGTCGACGACCGGGGCATCCCCGTCGTTTCGCATGGCGTCGGAGAGCAGCGTGCTGACATCGCCGAGGCTGCTGATCGAGTCGAGCCGCCGGTCCAGCTGGCTGTACTGCTCGTTGGTGATGCCGATCCACACCCAGGTGCCGATCGTGATGACCACGGCGACCACCCCGAGGGCGGCGACGATGACGATGGTGCGCAGCGAGAGGATGCGTTTGGGCAGGCCCAACGCGCGGTAGAGCCGGTCGTTCAGGTCCACGGGCTAAGTCTGGACTACTGGGTCCGCAGCACGAAGCCCACACCGCGCACGGTGTGCAACAGCCGCGGCGCCCCGCCGGCCTCCAGCTTGCGGCGCAGGTAGCCGATGAACACGTCGACGACGTTGGTGTCGGCGGCGAAGTCATAACCCCACACCAGCTCCAGCAGCTGGGCGCGCGAGAGCACCGCGGTCTTGTGCTCGGCCAGCACGGCCAGCAGGTCGAACTCGCGTTTGGTCAGGTCGACGTCGGCGCCGTTGACCCGGGCGCGCCGGCCAGGGATGTCGACCTCCAGTGGGCCCACCGAGATGGTCTCCGAGGAGAAGGTCGCCGTCGAGCCGCGGCGGCGCAGCAGCGCCTTCACCCGGGCCACCAGCTCCTGCAGGACGAACGGCTTGACCAGGTAGTCGTCGGCGCCGGCCTCCAGCCCGGCCACCCGGTCGTCGACGCTGGTGCGGGCCGACAGCACGCAGACGGGCACGTCGTTGTCCATGGCGCGCAGCGCGGTGACCACGCTGACCCCGTCGAGCACCGGCATGTTGATGTCGAGGACGATGGCGTCCGGGCGGGTCTCGGTTGCGCTGCGCAGGGCCTCGGCGCCGTCGACGGCGGTGGACACCTCGAAGCCGGACAGCCGCAGCCCGCGTTCCAGCGAGGCGAGAACGTCGGGGTCGTCGTCGACGACGAGGACCCGAGGCGAGGTCGAGGAACCACTTTCCATGCCGCCAATACTGCCCCATCGGGGTCGACGGCTGGGGGATGCTGGGTCACCCGCGTCACCTCGTCGCGCAGGTGGCCCGATCCCCGCGGCGGGAAACAATTGACCTCATCCATTGTTGAGGTTTTACGTTGGCCGCACGCCGGTTAATCCGGTTGTCGGATCCATGGCGTAGAACTCAAGATGGGTCGGGGAGGAGGTGGTGACGTGGCAGGGCTCGTATCGGTACCGGCGATCGCGCCGCCTCCGCAGCGCATCCGCACCTCCTCGGACATCCTGCGGCTGCTGCCGTACCTGAAGCCCTACCGCGTCCGCTGGATCGCGATGGTGGTCGCGGCCTTCGTCAGCCTCGGCGCGACGGTGTCGGTGCCGCTGCTCACCAAGGCCGTCATCGACGGGCCGGTGCGGGAGAAGGACTCGGCCGGCCTGTGGACGCTGGGGCTGGCCGCGATGGCGCTGCTGGTCACCGAGGCCGTGCTGTGGTTCGTCCGGCGTTGGCTGGTGGCCCGCGCCACCATGGGGGTCGAGGCCGATATCCGCAAGGACCTCTACGCGCGCCTGCAGGTGCTGCCGATGTCCTTCCACGGCAACTGGCAGTCCGGGCAGCTGCTGTCGCGGGTGATGAACGACCTGTCCGCGATCCGGCAGTTCCTGTCCTTCGGCTTGCTGTTCCTGATGCTCAACATCGTCCAGATCATCGTGGTGACGGCGATCCTGCTGAGCATGTACTGGCCGCTCGGCGTCGTGGTGATGGTGGCCATCGTGCCGATCACGCTGACCATCCTGCATTTCCAGCGCAAGTTCACCCGGCTGTCGCGCCAATCGCAGGATCAGGCCGGCAATGTCGCCACCCACGTCGAGGAGTCCGCGCTCGGTCTGCGGGTCATCAAGTCCTTCGGCCGCGAGGAGTACGCCTACCGCGGCTTCGACGAGCGTGCGACGAACCTGTTCGACACCGAGATCCGCAAGGTCGCGGTGTCGGCGAAGTTCTGGACGCTGCTGGAGGTCATCCCGAACATCACGCTGATCATCGTGTTGGGCTTCGGCGCGTACGCCGCCGGGCACGGCCTGGTCACCATGGGCACCCTGGTCGCGTTCATCACGATGATGCTGTCGCTGGTCTGGCCGATCGCCTCGCTGGGCTTCCTGCTGTCGATGACCCAGGAGTCGATGACGGCGGCCAACCGCGTCGCCGAGATCTTCGACGAGCCGCGCACCATCACCGACGGTGCGGTCGCCGATTCGCCGCGCGGTGGCCGGCTGCAGCTGGTCGACGTCGGGTTCCGGTTCCCGGACTCGTCCGACTGGGCTCTGCGCCATGTGAACCTGACGGTCGAATCGGGGGAGACGGTCGCCCTGGTCGGCGCCACCGGGTCCGGCAAGTCGGTGCTGGCCTCGCTGTTGTCGCGGCTGCACGACGTCGATGAGGGCGCCATCCTGGTCGACGGCACCGATATCCGCGAGCTGTCGCTGCCCGCGCTGCGGCGCACCGTGGCCACCGCGTTCGAGGACCCGACACTGTTCTCCATGTCGGTCGCCGAGAACCTACGGCTGGGCAATCCGGAGGCCACCGACGAGGATCTGGCCCGCGGCATCGAGGTGGCCTCGGCCGGATTCGTCTACGAACTGCCGTTCGGCCTGGACACCCGCATCGGTGAGCAGGGCATGAGCCTGTCCGGCGGTCAACGGCAACGGCTTTCGCTGGCCCGCGCCATCATCGCCGAACCGCGCATCCTGGTGCTCGACGACACCCTGTCCGCGCTCGACGTGCACACCGAGGCCGAGGTCACCGAGGCGCTGGGCCGGGTGCTGCGCGATGTCACCGGCATCGTGGTGGCCCACCGCGCGTCGACGGTGCTGCTCGCCAACCGGGTCGCGCTGCTGGAGGACGGGACCGTCACCCGGGTCGGCACGCATGCCGAGCTGCTGGCCGATGCGCCCGAGTACCGGTACCTGCTGGCCGCCGACGAGGAGTTCGCGGAGGCCGGGCAATGACCGTGTCGAATACGGAGTGGCGCGGCCAGGCCGTCGAAGCCGCCGACGAGAACATCCCGATCGACGAGTCGATCTCCCGGCGCCGCGAGGCCCGTTCGCTGCTGGGTTCGCTGCTGCGGCCGTACAAGAAGATCGTCGCCCTGCTGGCGGTCGTGGTCGTGGTCGAGAACGCCGCCCGGTTGTCGGTGCCGCTGCTGGTGCAACGCGGTATCGACCACGGCATCCCGCCGATCGTCGAGGGTGGCACCGCCCGCGAACTCATCCTCATCCTGGCCGCGCTGTGCGGTGTGGTGACGGTGCAGGCCACCGGCCGGATGTACTTCCTGCGCCGGTCCGGGCGGATCGGTCAGGAGATCCTGATCGAGTTGCGGCGCCGGCTGTTCCGGCACTTCCAGCGCCTGGACGTGGCGTTCCACGACCGCTACACCTCCGGTCGGGTGGTCGCCCGGTCCACCAACGACGTCGATGCCATCCAGGACATGCTGGCCACCGGCTTCGACGGATTGATCACCGCGGTGTTGACGATGTTCGGGACCGCCGTGCTGCTGGTGGTGCTGGACTGGCGGCTCGGATTGGTGTGCCTGACCGCATTCCCGATCCTGGTGCTGCTGACGTGGTGGTTCCGCAACGAGTCGTCCAAGACCTACCGCAAGGTCCGCGAGGCCGCCGCGCTGGTGATCGTGCAGTTCGTCGAGACCATGACCGGCATCAAGGCCGTCCAGGCCTACCGCCGCGAGCCGCGCAACCAGGAGATCTTCGAAGACGTTGCCGACCAGTACAAGTCGATCAACGAGCGGGCCTTCAAGCTGCTGGCAATCTTCATGCCCGCGGTCCGGCTGACCGGCAACCTCACCACCGGCGCGGTGCTGCTCTACGGCGGCTACCTGGTGCTGCACGACGAGATGACGCTCGGCACGCTGACCGCGTTCCTGCTGTACCTGCGCATCTTCTTCGAGCCGATGCAGGAGATCTCGCAGTTCTTCAACACCTTCCAGTCCGCCTCGGCGGCGCTGGAGAAGATCGCCGGGGTGCTCGCCCAGGATCCCGGGATCGAGGATCCGGCGCATCCGGTACCGCTGGACAATGTGCAGGGCCACATCACCTTCGACGACGTGCAGTTCTCCTATGTGCCGGACCGGCCGGTCCTGCCGTCGTTGACCTTGGACATTCCGGCCGGGCAGACAATCGCGCTGGTCGGCACCACCGGTGCCGGGAAGACGACGATCGCCAAGCTGCTGGCCCGGTTCTACGACCCGGTCAGCGGGGCGGTGGCCCTGGACGGGATCGACCTGCGTGATGTCGCACAGAGCGAGTTGCGCAAGCAGGTCGTGATGGTGACCCAGGAGAACTTCATGTTCGAGGGGACGATCGCCGACAACATCCGGTTCGGCCGGCCGTCGGCCAGCGACGCCGAGGTCCGCGAGGCCGCCGTCGCGGTGGGGGCCGACCGCTTCATCGACGGGCTGCCCGAGGGGTTCTTGACCGATGTCGCCAAGCGCGGCGGCCGGCTGTCGGCGGGGCAGCGTCAGCTGATCGCGTTCGCCCGGGCGTTCCTGGCCGACCCGGCGGTGCTGATCCTGGACGAGGCGACGTCCTCGCTGGACATCCCGAGCGAGCGAATGGTGCAGCGCGCCATGACGACCGTGCTGGCCGACCGCACCGCCGTGGTGATCGCGCACCGGCTGTCGACGGTGTTGAGCGCGGACCGGGTGCTGGTGCTCGAGCACGGCGAGGTCGTCGAGGACGGGCCGCCGGAGGAACTGATCGACGCCGGAGGGCGGTTCGCCGGGTTGCACCGGGCGTGGGTGGAATCGCTGGCCTGACGGCGGCATAGGGTCGGTTCGCCATGACGTTGAATCAGTTGCGCGCGTTCGCCGAGGCGGCGAGGCTGGGGTCCTTCACAGCCGCCGCCGATGCCATGCAAGTCGCACAGGCGTCGGTGTCCGAACTCGTTCGCCGGCTTGAGGAGGAACTTGACGCGCAGTTGTTCGTGCGAGGTAGCCGCAGGCTGACACTCACTGCGGCGGGTCGTGAACTGCTGTCCTACGCCCAACAGGCCGTCCATGCCGCCGATGGTGGCGTACAAGCGGTCCGGTCGGTGGGATCGCTCGGGGGCGGGACGGCGACGTTCGGTGTTCCGCGCAACGCCGATTACTACCTGCTGTCGCATCTGGTGCAGACCTTCCACCTGCGATACCCGTCGGTGCGGGTTCGGCTGGTCGGGCAGAACTCCGCCGAGACGGCTGCGGCCATCCAGGCCGGCGAGATCGAGGCGGGCATGCTGATCCTGCCCATCGACGACGAGGATCTGGACGTCCGGCCACTGCTGCGCGACGAGGTGTTCTATGTCAGCGCAGACCCGTCGCGCACCGAAAAGCCGGTGACCATAAATCAATTCGCGGAGGCGACGCTCGTTCTGTATGACGCGCACTACGGATGGAAGGATCCGACCCGCCGGCAACTCGCCGAGCGCGCGCAACTGGCGGGACTGCGCCTGGAACCGGTCATCGAGATCGAGCACGTGGAATCCGCGCTCAAACTCGTGGCAGGAAGTGTCGGCGACACCATCGCCAGCGGTGCGGTGATCGCCAGCGACGCCTTTCCTTCCGGACTGCACACCGCTCCGTTCGCCGAACCGCTCTTCGACACCATCGCTTTGGCGCAGCACCGGGGACGGCCGCTGTCGAATGCGACCCGGGAGTTCGCGCGGTTGGCCGAGGACACGGTGAAAGATCTCCCGGTGTTCCCGCAGACTGCCGCGGATCTAGGGCGCTCGATGGTGCCGTTGATCGATCGATCACGCGTCTGACCTGTGGTGATTATCCGGTATCGGATAATCCTGTGGTTTGTGCAGGAGTTACCCATCTAGTCCTCTGGCGCGAACGGGCCTAGCGTCACCCGCATGCAGATCACCACCGCTGAAGCACGCGCCCTCGGACCGTTCACCTGGCTCAAGAAGCCGGCCGTCGACGGCCCACCGGCACAGCGGGATCCGAAAGTCGTCGAACGCGTATCGGAGATGCTGTCCGACATCGAGCGCAACGGCTTGGACGCTGTGCGGCGCTATGCCCGGGAACTCGATGGCTGGACCGGTGACCTGGAGGTCAGTGCCGCCGACCTGCGCAAGAGTGGTGACGCATTACCCGCCGAAGTCCGCGCCGCCCTGGAGCTCGGCTACGAGCGCACCAACCGATTCGCCTCTGCCCAGCGTGCACATCTGACCGACTTCGAGGTCGACATCGCGCCCGGAGTCGTCGGCGGTGTGCAGTACATCCCCGTGGCGCGGGTGGGTGCATACCTGCCGGCAGGTCGCTTCCCACTGCTGGCCAGCGCCTTCATGACCGCGGGCTTCGCGAAGACCGCCGGTGTGCCCGCCGTGCTCGCATGCACACCGCCCTCGGGTGGGCACGGCGCACATCCCGCCGTGCTCTACGGCGCATACCTGTCACGCGCGGACCGGGTCTTCGCCGTCGGCGGCGTTCAGGCGCTGGGCGCCATGGCTTTCGGGCTGCTCGGCGATGCTCCGGTGGATATGCTGGTCGGTGCCGGCAATGCTTTCGTCACCGAGGCCAAGCGCCAGCTCTTCGGCCGAGTGGGAATCGATCTGCTGGCCGGCCCGTCGGAGGTCGCGGTGCTGGCCGACGAGACGGCCGATCCCGAGTGGGTGGCCGCCGATCTGCTGGGGCAGGCTGAGCACGGCCCCAACTCGCCTGCAGCACTGATCACCACATCGGAAGCGCTCGGCCGCAGGGTGATCGAGGCCATCGACCGACAACTCGAGACGTTGGCGACCCGCGACATCGCCGGGGCAGCATGGCGTGATTACGGATCGGTGGTGGTGGCCGCCGACCGTGCACAGGCGGCCGCCATCGCGGATGTCCTCGGTCCGGAGCATCTCGAGGTGCAGACCGACGATGATGACTACTTCCTGAAAGAGCTGCGTAACTACGGTTCGTTGTTCGTCGGGCCGTGGAGTACAGTCGCATACTCCGACAAGGGCATTGCCGGAACGAATCATGTTCTGCCGACCGGTAAGACGGCGCGCTACAACGCGGGTTTGTCGGTGTCCCGATTCCTGAAACCGCTCACGTATCAGCGCGCGGCGAAGGAGGCAACCGCCGCGTTGGCGCCGGCGGTCGAGCGCATCTCGGCCTTCGAAGGGCTGGCTGCGCATGAGGCCACGGCCACAATCCGGATCGACAAGATCGGTCGGCACTCGGGCGCTTTCGACGGGACGCCGGCAGTCACCCGGGGCCGGTGATGGTCGAGCTGCGGGTGTCTGCCATCGCGTTGCCGATCCAGTTCGGCGATGAGAAGCGCAATCTCGCCGCGGCGAAGCGTGCCCTGCAGCTGTCACCACCCGGTCCACAGCTGGTTGTTCTTCCGGAGTTGGCCACCAGTGGCTACGTCTTCAACGATGTCGACGAAGCCCGTTCGCTGTCGATGAGCGTCGACGATTCGCGACTGGTGGCACTGGCCGCCGACGTGCCAGAAGGCGCCGTCGCGGTGATCGGGTTCTGTGAGCGCGCGGGCGAAAAGCTGTTCAACTCCGCATTGGTCTTCGACCGGAGCGGGACACTGGGCTGCTATCGCAAGGCGCACCTGTGGGACGCCGAACACCGGTTCTTCGATGTCGGGGACCAGGCCGGGCTGGTGCTCGACACGTCGATCGGTCGACTCGGTGTCGCCATCTGCTACGACGTCGAGTTTCCGGAATTGCCAAGGCGATTGGCGCTGGCCGGAGCGGAAGTACTGGCCTTGCCGGTCAACTGGCCACGAGTGGACCGGCCGCACGGCGAGCATCCGCCCGAAACCATCCAGGTGATGGCCGCAGCACGCGCGTCGCGGCTGCCGACGGCCATCGCGGACCGATCCGGCACAGAGCGCGGCGTCGAATGGACAGGCGGCACCGCCGTCGTCTCGGGCGAGGGCTGGGTGGTCGCGACGCCCGGCGCCGACGGTGTCGCTTCGTCGTTCGTCGAAATCACTTCGAGCAAGTCCAATGGTGAGCACAACGACCTGTTCGCTGACCGGCGACCGGATCTGTACTGAGGGGAATCGATGTCTGACACGCCCGCTATCGAATCGAAATCCATCGACTGGGTTCCGCTCGCCGAACGCCGCGGTCGACCCACGACGCTGTTCCCGCTGTGGTTCATGTCGAACGCCAACCTGACCACGTTGGCTACCGGCATGGTCGGAGCCGCTCTCGGTGCGTCGTTCATGACGTCACTGGTCGCGATCGTGCTCGGTGCCGCCGTGGGAACGGTTTTCACTGCATTCCATTCGGCGCAGGGTCCGCAACTGGGTCTGCCGCAGATGATCCAATCACGGGCTCAGTTCGGCTATCGCGGCGTCGTGGTGATCTGTGCGGTCGTGGTGTTCAGCATCGTCGGTTTCAACATCTTCAATCAGATCCTCGCGGCCGATGTGATCACATTGACCACCGGTGTGGACCTGCGCAACCTGTGGTTCGTGCTCATCACCGCTTCGGCGTTGACGCTCGCGATCTACGGTTACCACTGGATTCATCGCTTCCAGACCTGGCTGACATGGTTGTTCCTCGCGACGTTCGGGGTGTTCACCGTCGGCGCGTTGGTCATCCTGGACGTGCCATCGGGTCAGTTCGGATTCGGGGGATTCACGTGGGCGGCGTTCTTGGTTCAGTTCGCCGCCGCGGCGGCCTACGCACTCGGCTGGGCGCCCTACGTCTCGGACTATTCCCGCTACCTGCCGCCGCAGACCAGCCCGCGAAAGGCGTTGTGGTACACCTACGCCGGCGTGTTCATCGGTGCAACCTGGCTGATGGCGCTGGGCGCACTGGTCGCTGCGTTGTTCGCCGATACCTCCCCGCTGGAGGCGGTCAAGAGCGCCGCCGACGGAATGATCGCGGGGTCGGGTGCGTGGCTCCTGATCGCGGCCCTGCCCGGGCTGGTCACCGTGATCACCGTCAACATCTACGCGGCCTCGCTTGAGCTGATCACGATGGTCGACTCGTTCAAGGCGGTGCGGCCCACCCGTCGGCTCCGGGTCACCGCGTGCAGCATCGTGGCAGGCGCCGGACTGCTGGGCGCCGTGTTGTCCACCGGTGAGTTCCTGTCCAATTTCGGGAGTTTCCTGGTCGTGCTGTTGTACCTACTGGTGCCGTGGACCTCGGTCAATCTCGTCGACTACTACTTCGTCCGACGCGGCCGCTACGCAATCCGGGAGATCTTCGTGCCCGGGGGCGGGGTGTACGGAACATGGGGCTGGCGTGGCCTGGGCGCCTATGTCATCGGCATCGTCGCGATGATCCCGTTCGTGGTGACGGTCTGGTACACCGGCCCGGTGGCGGCAGCTCTGGGCGATGTGGACATCGCACTGTTCGTGGGATTGTTCGCGTCCGCCGTCGCCTATGTGCTGATGGCCCGATCGCTGGACCTCGGCGCCGAGATCGCCAAGGCCGAGGCGGATTCTCGCGACCACGGTGTCGAGGCAGTCAGCTTCTCGGGCCGCGTCGCTCCCGTCGAGACTTAGGGCACCAGTCCGGCTCGGCGTGCTTTCGAGACGGCCTCGTGCCGGGTCTTGGTGCCGAGCTTGGATGCGGCACTACGCAGATAGCTCTTGACGGTTTCTGTCTTGAGCGAGAGCCGCTGCGCAGCCTCGGCATTGGTGCAACCCAGCGCCACCTGCGCCAGCACGTCGAGTTCACGGGGTGTCAGATGGAACTCCGAGGCGGCGGGTGCGGACAGCAGATCGGCCAGCCGGTGCAGTTCGGTGCCGGTGGCGTCATCGGTGCGCGCAGCGAGCGTGCGCAGGCCGGCGTAGACCTCGCGGATGGTCTCCGGGTTCGCCGCGCCGGCGGCCCGGGCCTCCAGCAACCGCATCCGGCGGTCCACCTCGTCGCGCACCTGCAACTCGTGGGCCAGCCGCCGCGCCGAACCGACCATCAGGTCCGCGGCCAGCCCGCCGAACGGCGCGCCGGACCGGTAGGCGCCATAGAGCATGGCCCGCGGCACCCCGTCGACCACGACGGGTACCGCCAGTACCGACCGGATGCCCTCGGTCAGCACCGGGGTGTCGTAGTCATGGGTGATGGTCGCGGCGCTGCGGTAGTCCGACACCGCCAGCGGCCGGCCGGCGACCATGCTGGCCCCGCCAAGCCCGGAACTGGACCGCACCACCAGCCCGCGCAGCCCGGCGGTCCGGGTGCCGACGAACTCGGTGAGCAACAGCGCGTCGTCGTGCACCTCGCCGCCGAACAGCACCGGCACGTCACCCTCGACGGCCACCCGACGCAACTCGGCGCGTACGGCGTCGGTGTCGCGGGGCCGGAGCAGGGATGGCACTGGTCCCCTCTTTCGGGGGTAGCGGGCGGGCAACTGTGACCTAGATCCTAGTCGCCATGAGCAACAACACCGAGCGCTATCGCGCCGCCCGCGACCAGCTGGTGGCCATGATCAGCGACTATGACAAAGCCGTCGCCACTTTTGCGTGGCCCCATATCGAGGGCACCTTCAACTGGGCCATCGACTGGTTCGATGTCATCGCGCGGGACAACAACCGCCCGGCGCTGTGGATCGTGGAGCAGGACGGCCGCGAGACCAAGGTCAGCTTCGCCGAGATGTCCGAGCGTTCTGACCGCGTCGCCACGTGGCTGAGGGGGCTGGGTGTCGGCAAGGGCGACCGCGTCATCCTGATGCTCGGTAACCAGGTCGAACTGTGGGAAGCCATGCTCGCGGTCGCCAAACTCGGCGCCGTCGTCATGCCCACCACCGGCGCGCTCGGCCCGGCCGATGTGGAAGACCGCATCGACCGCGGCGGTGCGCGTTTCGTGATCGCCAACGCCGCCGACGCGCCGAAGTTCGACAACGTACCCGGCGACTACGTGCGCATCAGTATCGGAGATGTCGAAGGCTGGCAGTCCTATGCCGATGCGTACGACATGGTGCCGGAAACGTTCCGGTCGGTCACCGCAGTCGAGGACCCGCTGCTGGTCTACTTCACCTCCGGCACCACCAGCAAGCCCAAACTCGTCGAGCACTCCCAGGTGTCCTACCCGGTCGGTCACATGTCGACGATGGCCTGGATCGGCGTCACCCCCGGCGACGTGCACCTGGCGATCAGCTCGCCGGGCTGGGCCAAGCACGCCTGGAGTTGCTTCTTCGCGCCGTGGATTGCCGAGGCGACCATCTTCGTCTACAACTACAGCCGCTTCGACGCCGCCGCGCTGCTGCACCAGATCCGCCGCGCGCGCGTCAACACGTTCTGCGCCCCGCCGACGGTGTGGCGGATGCTCATCCAGGCCGACCTCGGCGCCAAACCCGAAGGGCTGCGCGAGATACTGGGTGCCGGCGAACCGCTGAACCCGGAGGTCATCGGCGCCGTCGAACGCGCCTGGGGGCTGACCATCCGCGACGGATTCGGGCAGACCGAGACCACGTTGCAGGTCGGCAACACGCCCGGCCAACCCGTCAAACCCGGCTCGATGGGCCGGCCGATGCCCGGCGTGCCGGTGGTGCTCGTCGACCCGCTGACCGGGAAGCTCGCCGACGAGGGTGAGATCTGCCTGGACCTGAGCACCCGGCCGGTCAACCTGATGACCGGCTACCTGGGCGACCCGAAGCGCAACGACGCCGTCATGTCCGGCGGGTACTACCACACCGGCGACGTGGCCGCCCGCGACGCCGATGGCTACATCACCTACATCGGGCGCACCGACGACGTTTTCAAATCCAGCGACTACAAGGTCTCCCCGTTCGAGTTGGAGAGCGTGCTGATCGAGCATCCGGCCGTCGTCGAGGCCGCCATCGTTCCGCAGCCCCACGACACCCGGCTGGCGATCCCCAAGGCCTATGTCGCGCTGGCCGACGGCTGGCCCGCCGACGCCGAAACTGCCAGAGGCATCATGGAATACGCCCGGGATCACCTGGCGCCGTATCTGAAGGTGCGCCGCGTCGAGTTCTTCGAACTGCCCAAGACCATTTCGGGCAAGATCCGGCGCGTCGAGCTGCGCCGGCGCGAAGATGAGGCACACGGGTCGGGCGCGCCGATCGATACCGAATACCGCTACGAGGATTTGCTGGGCGAGCGAAGCGACGGGAAAGAATGAGGTGGACTAGATGAACAGCTATGACGCCGGGCCGACCACGACGCCCGTCATCGAAGAGACCATCGGCGCGAACTTCGAGCGCACCGCCGCGGCGCATCCCGACATCGAGGCGCTCGTCGACGTCGCGCAGGGCAGGCGCTGGACCTACCGGGAACTCGACGCGGAGATCGACATCGTCGCCCGCGGGCTGCTCGGCCGCGGTATCGCCAAGGGCGACCGGGTCGGCATCTGGTCGCCGAACCGGTCCGAGTGGACCATCGTCCAGTACGCGACCGCCAAGATCGGCGCCATCCTGGTCAACATCAACCCGGCCTACCGCACCCACGAACTGGCGTACGTGCTCAATCAATCCGGCGTGCGGATGCTGATCTCGGCGACCGAGTTCAAGAGCAGTGACTACGTCGCCATGGTCGACGAGGTCCGCGGCCAGGCGCCAACACTCAGCGAGGTCATCTTCCTCGGCACGCCGGACTGGGACGCGTTGCGCGCCGATACCGTCGACGAGCACGAACTGGCCCAGCGGCAGGTAACTCTGGCGAACACCGACCCGATCAACATCCAGTACACCTCGGGCACAACGGGATTCCCGAAGGGTGCCACACTGTCGCACAGAAACATCCTGAACAACGGCTTCTTCGTCACCGAGGGCATCAACCTGCGACCCGGTGACCGGCTCTGCATTCCGGTGCCGTTCTACCACTGCTTCGGCATGGTGATGGGCAACCTCGGCTGCACCACCCACGGTGTCACCATGGTCATCCCCGCGCCGGGCTTCGACCCGGGTATCACGCTGGAAACCATTGAGGCCGAACGGTGTACCGGTGTCTACGGCGTGCCGACGATGTTCATCGCCATGCAGAACCACCCGAGCTTTCCCGACCGCGATCTGTCCAGCCTACGCACCGGCATCATGGCCGGCGCGGTCTGCCCGATCGAGGTGATGAAGCGCTGCATCAACGACATGCACATGGCCGAGGTCGCCATCGCCTACGGTATGACCGAGACGTCGCCGGTGTCATGCCAAACCCTGCACGACGACGACCTGGAGCGGCGCACCGCGACCATCGGCCGCGCACACCCGCACGTCGAGGTGAAGATCGTCGACCCGAACACCGGCGTCGAGGTCGAGCGCGGACAGCCCGGTGAGTTCTGCACCCGGGGTTACTCGGTGATGCTCGGGTATTGGGAGGACCCCGAGAAAACCGCCGAGGCCATCGACGACCAAGGCTGGATGCACACCGGCGACCTCGCGGTCATGCGCGCCGACGGCTACTGCACCATCGTCGGCCGCATCAAGGACATGGTGATCCGCGGTGGTGAGAACGTCTATCCCCGCGAGATCGAGGAGTTTCTCTACACCCACCCCGGCATCGAGGACGCCCAGGTGATCGGGGTGCCCGACGCCAGGTACGGCGAGGAGATCTGCGCCTGGATCAAGATGAAACCGGGCGCCGACGCGCTGGACGCCGCCGCGGTCCGAGCGTTCGCCGAGGGCAAGCTGGCGCACTACAAGATCCCGCGCTACGTGCACCTGGTCGATGAGTTCCCGATGACCGTCACCGGCAAGATCCGCAAGGTGCAGATGCGTGAGGAGAGCGTGCAGATCCTGGGGCTGTAGGGAACAGTTGTCACATGGCGGTGCTCGGGCGACGACTGTGCGCGGTGCTCGCCGTGATGTCGGCAATGCTGCACCTGGCCATGCTCGGCCACGCGGGCAACGCCGCGCTGACCGTCGGCATCACCGCCATGGCGCTGGCCTGTCTGTACTGCGGTTACGAACTGTGGCGCGGCGGCTCGCTGCGCATCTGGTGTGCGGTAGCCGTGATGAGTCTGGCCATGGTCGGTGCGCACTGGTCGCTGCCGGGGCACCGACACGGCGCGGTCGTCGAGTCCGCGGCAGCACCGGTGGGCGCGCTGATGGCGGTGGCCACCGCGGTATCCCTGGCCGAGGCCGCCATCGCCACGATCGTGCTGTTCGTGTTGACGCGGCGGCGGGTGAGCCACCTGGTCTGAGCCATCGGACAGAATGGAGACATGACGCCCCCGCAGGCCCCGGTCTGTTACCGCCACCCCGGCCGCCAGTCCTACGTCTCGTGCACCCGCTGCGGGCGCTACATCTGCGGGGACTGCATGCAGTCGGCAGCCGTGGGTCACCAGTGCCCGGAGTGCGTCTCGGCGGGCGCGGCCACCGTCCGCCCGGTGCAGGGCCGTTTCGGCGGCAAGGTCGCCGGCCAGACTCCCGTCATCACCTACGCGTTGATCGCGGTCAACGTCGTCATGTTCGTGCTGCAGATGGCATCGGGCCGGCTGGAGAACGAGCTGACGCTGTGGCCGCCGGCGGTCGCCGACGGCCAGTACTACCGGCTCGTGACCTCGGCCTTCCTGCACTACGGCATCGCGCACATCCTGTTCAACATGTACGCGCTGTACGTCATCGGCCCGTCACTGGAGCGGCTGCTGGGCCGGGTGCGGTTCGGCGCGCTCTACGGGCTCAGTGCCCTCGGCGGATCGGTGCTGGTGTACCTGATCTCGCCGCTGAACACCGCCACCGCGGGCGCCTCGGGTGCGGTGTTCGGATTGTTCGGCGCGATCTTCGTGGTGTCGCGCAAGCTCAACCTGGACGTCAAGTGGGTCATCGGCCTGATCGTGCTGAACGTGGTGTTCACCTTCGCCGCCCCACTGATCGGCGCCGGCGCGATCAGCTGGCAGGGCCACCTCGGCGGCCTGATCACCGGTGGCCTGGTCGCCGCGGGCTTCGTCTACGCCCCGCGCGCACAACGAAATCTGGTGCAGGGCGCGGTGGCAGGCGGTCTGCTGCTGCTGTTCGGCGTGCTCATCTGGTGGCGGACAGCGGAATTGCTCTCGATGTTCGGCGGGTACCTTCACCTGGGCTGAGTCTGTGCTGAGATTGGTCGGTGACAGATGCTGAACCGGCCGTCGTCGCCAGGGGAATCCGCGTCAAGGGTCCGTGGGGACCGGTCTACGGCCCGGTCGACCTGGACGTCCATGCCGGCGGTGTGACCGCGCTGGTCCACCCGGCCGGCACCGGACGCACCGCGCTGCTGCTCACGCTGGCGGGCCGGATGCGCCCGGAGGCGGGCACCGTCACCGTGTTCGGCCACACCGATGCCCGCAAGATCTTCGCGGTGTCGGCGCTGGCCAACATCGATCGGCTCGACAAGATCGCCGAATCGGTCACCGTCGGTGATCTGATCACCGAGCAGATGCGCTGGGATGCGCCCTGGTACCGGTTCATCGGCAAGGCGGGCACGGGCGACCTCGCCGGGCTGTGCGCGAGCACCTTCGGGCACATACCGCTGCCGAGTCTGGACGCCTACTTCGACCAGATCGGTGAGCTGGCGCAGGTGTTGCTGCGCATCGCGCTGGCCAACACCGCCACCCCGCCCCTGCTGGTGGTCGGAGACCTGGACGGCATCACCGATGACGAGAACCGCGCCGTGGTGCTGGAACGCCTGACCGCGCTGGGGGAGAACCAGACGGTGATCACCGCGTCCGCCAACTCCGTTCCCGGAGCCCGCGCCGAATTGAAAGTGAGTGAGTGACCATGCTTGCCGGAATGTCGCTGGGCACCGATCTGAAGCGTTTCTCCCGTGGTGCCATGCCACGCATCGCCCTGGTGACGGTGGTGCTGATGCCGTTGCTCTACGGCGCGATGTACCTGTGGGCGTTCTGGAATCCGTTCGACGCCGTCAACAAGGTCCCGGTGGCGTTGGTCAACGAGGACACCGGCACCGAGGTCGACGGCAAACCCCTGGACGCCGGCCGGCAGGTGGCCGATGCCCTGATCAGCTCGGGACAGCTTCAGCTGCACGAGGTTTCGGCGAGTGAGGCCGCCGACGGGCTGAGCAGTGGCAAGTACTACTTCACCGTCACCCTGCCGAAGGATTTCAGCGCCGACATCGCCTCGCCCTCGGGTGGCTCGCCGCAGCAGGCCGATATCGACTTCACGTTCAACGACGCCAACAACTATCTGGGCTCGATCATCGGGCAGAACGCCGCCCGCGAGGTCATCAACCAGGTCAACGCCAGCATCGGCCAGCAGACCGTCGGCACCGTGCTGACCGGCCTGACCGATGCCGGGGCCGGACTGGTGCAGGCCGCCGACGGTGCCCAGCAGCTGGCCACCGGCAACGCGCAGGCCAACGACGGAGCACAGCAATTGGCTGACGGCGCCGGTGAATTGACCGCCGGGTTGGTCACCGCGCGCGATGGGTCGGCGCAGCTGATGGCGGGCACCCAGCAGCTGTCCAGCAAGGTCGACGAGGCCACCGGCCCGCTGCTGCAGATGCTGGACCGGGTCGGCGGGTTACAGCTGGACCCGAATGAGGTGGGTCTGCTGGCACAGCGTCTCAGCGCGGCGGTGCGCTCCACCACCGATCGCGTCGCCGCGCTGAACATCGACCAGGTGCACGCCGCGGCACTGGTCGACCAGGCCGTCGGCCTGCTGCAGACCAACCCCGACCCGACGGTGCGCCATGCCGGCGATGTGCTGGCCGGGGCGCAACGACTGTTGCGCGCCAACGGGATCGACCCGGCCACCGATGACGGCCTGCTGCGGCTGCGCGATAGTGCCGCCCAGCTGGAAGGTGAGCTCGGCGACCCGAACAGCAAGCTGCGGGTGTTCATCACCCGGGCGCTGAACGGTGGTCTGCGCGATGACGTGGCGCAACTGCGCGACGGGGTCGATCAGTTGAACACCGGTGCCCATCAACTCAACAGCGGGCTGGTCCAGCTGGCCGCCGGTGGGCGGCAGTTGGCCGGCGGGGCAAGCCAACTCGCCGACGGCACCCAGAAGCTCGCCGACGGCAGCGCGGAGTTGGCGAGCAAGCTCAAGGAGGGCTCGGCCCAGGTGCCGTCCTGGACCCCGCAGCAGCGCACCGAGGTGGCCCGGACGATGGCCGCCCCGGTGGCACTCGAACTGCAGACCGACAATCCGGCCGCCACCTTCGGTACCGGATTCGCGCCGTTCTTCCTGCCGCTGGCGCTGTTCATCGGGGCGCTGATCATCTGGATGTTGCTCAAGCCCATGCAGTCCCGGCCGATCGTGCACGGTCTCGGTGCGCTGCGGGTGGTGTTGGCGTCCTACTGGCCTGCGCTGCTGATCGTGGTCTGCCAGGTGCTGGTGATGTATGTGGTCGTGCATTTCGGTGTCGGCCTGCAGGCGAGGTATCCGCTGGCGACGGTGGCGTTCCTGTTCCTCATCGGCGCGACGTTCCTGGCAGTGATCCAGGCCTTCAACGCGTTGTTCGGTGTCTCGGTGGGCCGCGTGGTGACGCTGGCCTTCCTGATGCTGCAACTGGTGTCGGCCGGCGGCATCTACCCGGTCGAGACCACCGCCAGACCGTTCCAGATCCTGCACCCGTTCGACCCGATGACCTACGCCGTCAACGGATTGCGGCAGACCATCGCCGGCGGGGTGGATTCCCGGTTGTGGATCGCCATCGCGGTGCTCGGTGGTCTGCTGATCGCGGCGCTGGCCGCCAGCTCGTGGGCGGCCCGGCGCGATCGGCAGTACACGATGGAGCGGCTCAACCCGCCGATCGAGGTGTAGCGGCGTCGCCGAGTGTGAAACCTCTGCGGGTATCTCGGCGAAACACCGCAGAGGATTCACACTCGCGAGGTCAGCGGCGGTTGATCGACAACGCTCCCGGGCCGGTGAACACCAGCAACAGGAAGATGAAGCTGTACAGCGCCGCGGTTTCACCGCCGTTGTCGATGGGCCAGAAACCGTCCGGGAAATGCATCCAGAAGTAGGCCACGGCCATCATGCCGGAGGCGACGAAGGCGGCGATACGGGTGAAGAAGCCGACGGTGATGAGCAGACCCAGCACGACTTCCAGCACGCCGGCCCACCACGCGGGCCAGGTGCCGACGGCGGCCGGCGACCCGCTGGGGAAACCGAACAGTTTGACGGTGCCGTGCATGGCATACATCAGACCGACCAGGATCCGGAACACCCCGAGTGCGAGGGGAACCCGGGCGGTCAGCGGATCCTGGAAGCGCGCCACGGTGTCGACGGTGGAAGTGGACATGCGTCAGATGGTGGCACGCACGTACCGGAAAGTGGCGGCTACCTACCTGCGGTTGATCGACAACGCTCCCGGGCCGGTGAACACCAGCAACAGGAAGATGAAGCTGTACAGCGCCGCGGTTTCACCGCCGTTGTCGATGGGCCAGAAGCCGTCCGGGAAGTGCATCCAGAAGTAGGCCACGGCCATCATGCCGGAGGCGACGAAGGCGGCGATACGGGTGAAGAAGCCGACGGTGATGAGCAGACCCAGCACGACTTCCAGCACGCCGGCCCACCACGCGGGCCAGGTGCCGACGGCGGCCGGCGACCCGCTGGGGAAACCGAACAGTTTGACCGTGCCGTGCATGACGAACATCAGACCCACAAGGATCCGGAACACGCCGAGCACGACGGGGGTGTTCGACGCGAGGCGTGTTTCGACCGCTGTCGTGGAGGTGGTCATGGTGTTCGGACCTTTCGGTGGATGAGTGAACGGGCGCCGTCCCCGCTGACGGATACCGAGTTCCGGTACGCGTCCAAGTCTTCCGGTAGGCCGGGACCGGGCCGGGACTCTCATAGACGATTCAAATGTTCTCCGGCACGAAAGTGCGGCAACAATGGAGAGGTGAAAACCGCACCCGTCGACGACCAGGGGCCGCGGCGCGCCATCCTCGGTCAGCTGCCGAAGATGTATCGCGCCGACGGTTCCCCCATCCGGGTGCTGCTCGTCGACGACGAACGCGCACTGACGAATCTGATCCGGATGGCTCTCACCTACGAGGGCTGGGAGATCGACGTCGCGCACGACGCTGTCGAGGCCCTGGAAAAATACCGGGCGAACACGCCGGACCTGCTGGTGCTGGACATCATGATGCCGGGCACCGACGGCCTGGAAGTGTTGGCGCAAATCCGTGAATCCGACGTCTACACCCCGACGCTGTTCCTCACCGCCCGCGACTCGGTGGCCGACCGGGTCAACGGGCTGACCGCCGGCGGCGACGACTACATGACCAAACCGTTCTCGTTGGAGGAACTGGTCGCTCGGCTGCGCGGCCTGCTGCGCCGCACCGCCTACCTGACCCCGGCCGAGGACGAGTCGCTGACCGTCGGCGACCTGTCCCTCGACGTCGCCAGCCGGGAGGTGACCCGCGGTGGCGAGCCGATCGCATTGACCTCCACCGAATTCGACCTGCTCCGGTTCCTGATGCGCAATCCGCGAAGAGCGTTGAGCCGCATGGAGATCCTGCAACGGGTCTGGGACTACGACTTCGGCGGCAAGACGAGCATCGTCGACCTGTACGTGTCGTATCTGCGCAAGAAGATCGACACCGACCGGGAGCCGATGATCCACACCGTGCGCGGTGTCGGCTACCTGCTGCGAGCCGCGCCGTGATGCGGGTGTGGCGCAGCTGGACGCTGCTGCGGCAGCTGGTCGTCGGACTGTCGCTGATGGTGATGCTGGCGGTCGCGACCATCGGTGCCATGTCGGTGGTGACACTGCGCTCCTCGGTGCTGGGCATCATCGACACCCAGCTCGCCGGCGCGCTGCAGGGGTGCGTCAGCTCCGTCGTCAAGTACCGCTCCACCCCGGGTCCCGACGGCGAACTGCCCGGACCGGGCGAGATGAAGCCTCTGGTCAACCTGATCGGTCAGGCGCAGGGCAACGTCGTCGCACTGATCCAGGGCGGGCAGGTCGTCGACTCCGCGCACTTCCTGCCCGACGACGCCGTCCCTGCGCCGCCGCAGGCTCTGGCCACCATCGCCGAGACAGCGTGGGCCGACGGCCAGATCCGTACCGTCGAACTGCCCGGCCTGGGCTGGTACCGGATGGCGGGGCAATCCGGTGAGGACGGCGAGATACTGGTGACCGGCGTCTCCCGCACCCCGGCGTGGGAGGCGATGGTGCGCGAGACCGCCGTCGTCACCGGGCTGACCCTGCTGGCGCTGGTGGTCACTGCCCTGAGCACGCTGGCCATCGTCCGGTTCGCCCTGCGGCCGCTGCACCGGGTGTCGGCGACCGCGGCTGAGGTCGCGACGCTGCCGCTGGACCGCGACAACCACACCATCACCCCGCGGGTGCCCGCCGGGGACACCGATCCCCGCACCGAGGTCGGCCAGGTGGGTGACACCCTGAACCGGCTGCTCGACCACGTCGAGGGCGCGCTGTCCGATGTCGCCGCCTCCGACCGGCGGATGCGCCAGTTCATCACCGACGCCAGCCATGAACTGCGTACCCCGCTGGCGGCGATCCACGGGTACGCCGAGCTGACCCGCCAGGATGCCGCCGTGCTCCCGGAGATGACCGAATATTCGCTGGCCCGGATCGAGGCCGAGGCGCGCCGGATGAGCTCGCTGGTGGCCGATCTGCTGCTGCTGGCCCGCCTCGACGAGGGGCAGGACCTCGACATGGTCGCCGTCGATCTGACCGGACTGCTCACCGACGCGGTCAACGACGTCGCGGTGTCGGCGCCCGAGCACCGCTGGACCCTCGATGTGCCCGACACTGCGGTGTGGGTGCGCGGCGACCGGGCCCGGCTGCACCAGACCATCGCCAACCTGCTGCACAACGCGCGGGTGCACACCCCGGCGGGGACCACCGTCGAGGCGGCCGTCGTGGTGGGCCCGGACGGGGTGGACCTGACCGTCACCGACGACGGACCCGGCATCGCGGCCGAACTGCTGCCGCACCTGTTCGAGCGGTTCGTGCGCGCGGACAAGTCACGCTCCCGTGAGGCGGGCAGCTTCGGGCTGGGTCTGTCCATCGCCGCATCGATCACGGAGGCGCATGGCGGGTCGATCACGGCCCGATCCATGCCCGGCGCAACGACATTCGCGGTCCGGCTGCCGGTGCTACAGGCCGATCCGGCGGTAGCGGTGCAGCCGGGTGCCGACCCGCTCCAGATCGGACATCGCCCGCAGCCGGTGTAACTCCACGGCGATGGTCGACGCCAGCCGTTCGGTGAACGCCCGCGGTTCGTCGGCGGCGTCCGGGTGTTCGGCCACGATCGCGTCGACGATCCCGTCGCGCAACAGATCCGCCGAGCGGATGCCCTGCGCGGCAGACAGTTCCGGCGCGTGATCGGTGTCGCGGAAGACGATGGCGCTGGCCCCCTCGGGCGGCAGCGGCGCCAACCAGCCGTGCTGGGCGGCCAGCACCCGATCGGCGGGCACCATCGCCAGCGCCGGCCCGCCGCTGCCCTGACCGAGCAGCACCGACACCGTCGGCACCTGCAGCGTCACCAACTCGGCCAGACAGCGGGCGATCTCACCTGCCAACCCCTCCTGCTCGGCCTCGGCCGACAGCGCCGGACCCGCGGTGTCGATGATCGACACCAGCGGTAGCCGCAACCCCGCTGCCAGCGCCATGCCCCGGCGCGCCTCCCGCAGGGCCTCCGGCCCCAGCATGCCGAGCCGGCGCTGTCCGAGCACCACCGCAGGCTGGCCGCCGAACCGGGCCAATGCCAACAGCATCTGCGTGCCGTTACCGGACAGCTGCACGGGATCGGCGGTGCCGTGCCGCAGCACGTACTCCGACCCCGGCCGGTCCGGCCGCCGCGAGGTCAGCACCGAGTCCCACGCCGCGATATCGGGAATCGGGTCGGCGTCGGGCGCCTCGGGAGCCGGGCCCGGCGGGTCGCACAGCACGGCCAGGGTGCGGTTGAGCACCGACCGCAGCTGCGGCAGCGCGACCACCCCGTCGATGACACCGTGCTGGTAGAGGTTCTCGGCGGTCTGCACCCCGGCCGGGAACTTCTCGCCGTACAGGTGCTCATACACCCGGGGCCCCAGGAAGCCGATGAGCGCGCCGGGTTCGGCGGCGGTGACGTGCCCGAGCGAACCCCAGGACGCGAACACCCCGCCGGTGGTGGGGTGGCGCAGATAGACGATGTAGGGCAGATGTTCGCGCTTGTGCAACTGCACGGCGGCGGCGATCTTGACCATCTGCAGGAACGCGACGGTGCCCTCCTGCATGCGCGTGCCGCCGGAGGCCGGCGAGGCCACCAGCGGCAGCCGCTCGGCGGTCGCCCGGGTGATCGCGGCGGTGATCCGTTCCGCGGCCGCCACCCCGATGGACCCGGCCAGGAACTCGAATTCGCAGGCCAGCACGGCTACCCGGCGCCCGAACACGGTGCCCTCCCCGGTCAGCACCGACTCGTCGAGACCGGATTTCCCGGCCGCGGCCGCCAACTCGGATCGGTACTCGTCGGTGGTCGCCACCTGCAGCGGGGCGGTGTCCCAGCTACGGAAGGAACCCTCGTCCAGGACGGCATCACGTAGTGCCAGCGCACTGCTCACACGAGAAGGCTAATAGGCTGGTCCCCATGATTGGAGTGACCCGCGACGGCAACGTCCTCACCCTGGAGATGCAGCGGCCCGAGCGCCGCAACGCGCTGAACGCCGCACTGGTCGACGGCCTACGCGAAGAGATCGAGAAAGCCAGCCAGGACGCCGCGTCCACCGGTGTGCGGGCCATCGTGCTGACCGGGCAGGGCACGGTGTTCAGCGCCGGTGCCGACCTGTCCGACGCCGAAGGGGTGGCCAAGGAGTTGCCGGACAAGGCCAAAGACCTGAACCTGGCCATCGACGCCAGCCCGGTGCCGATCATCGCCGCGCTCAACGGCCCGGCCATCGGGGCCGGCGTCATCCTGGCCATGATCTGCGACCTGCGGGTCGCCGTGCCGGGAACCTTTTTCCAGTTCCCCATCGCCAAGTACGGCCTGGCCTTGGACAACTGGTCGATCCGCCGGCTGGTGTCGCTGGTCGGCCACGGCCGCGCCCGCGCCATGCTGATCGCCGCCGAACGCCTGGACCTCGACACCGCGGTGCAGACCGGCATGGTCAACCGGGTGGGTGAGCTGGCCGACGCGCAGAGCTGGGCCGCCGAGATCGCCGGCTACGCCCCGCTGTCGGTGGCGCACTCCAAGCGCGTCCTCAACGACGACGGCGCCTACGAGGATCCGTGGCCGGCCCACAAGGAGGGCTTCGACAAGGCCTGGGCCAGCCCGGATGTCATCGAGGCGCAGGTGGCCCGCATCGAGAAGCGCGCACCGAACTTCCAAGGCGCCTGATGTTCGGCGCGGCGGCCCGGGTCCTGGGCGGCACTGCGGCGGTGGCCGCGGGCGGCTGGCTGCTGCGCGCCGTGCAGGGCACCCCCAGCGCGCTCGGCGCGGCCGATATCGGTGCCGCGGCGAAGCGGTCGCCGAACTGGCGCGACGGTGTCTTCGTCAACCGCGAGCCGGCCTCGGAGGTCCAGCTGAGCCGGGAGGACCAGTTCGCGCTGGTGCGCGACATCCTCACCGGTGGCCGCCCCCAATACCCGTCGCGGGACATTCCGTTGGTCCGGCCTGCGCCGGACAGCGCACCCGCCGACCTGGCCGCCACCTGGTACGGGCACTCCTCGGTGATGATCGAGGTCGACGGCTACCGGGTGCTGGCCGACCCGGTGTGGAGTCAGCGCTGCTCACCCTCGCGGGTGATCGGGCCGCAGCGGCTGCACCCGGTGCCTGCCGAACTGGACGAGCTGCCGGCCATCGATGCGGTGATCATCAGCCACGACCATTACGACCATCTCGACATCGACACCATCAAGGCGCTGGCCCGCAGCCAGCGCGCGAAGTTCTACGTCCCGTTGGGCATCGCCGCGCACCTGCGAACCTGGGGCATCCCGGCCGCCCGGATCGTCGAACTCGACTGGGACCAGAGCGCGCAGCTGGGTTCGCTGACCATCGTGTGCACCCCGGCCCGGCACTTCTCGGGCCGGTTCCTCACCCGCAACGTCACGCTGTGGTCGTCCTGGGCGCTGATCGGTCCGCGGCACCGGGCGTTCTTCGGCGGTGACACCGGCTACACCCGCGGATTCAGCGGGATCGGCGATGCCTACGGGCCGTTCGACCTCACCCTGATGCCGATCGGCGCCTACCACCCGGGCTGGCCGGACATCCACATGAATCCCGAGGAGGCGGTGCGTGCGCACCGCGACGTCAGCGACACCGGGTTGCTGGTGCCGATCCATTGGGCGACGTTCCGACTGGCGCCGCACCCGTGGTCGGAGCCGGTGGAGCGGATGCTCACCGCGGCGGCCGCCGAGGGTGTCGCGGTGGCGACACCGCGCCCGGGCGAGCAGGTGTCCGCTGCCTCGATCGATGCGTGGTGGCGGGACTGAACCTATAGCGTTGAACCCGTGAAGGTGATCTTGACCTGTGCGGCGGTGGCGCTGTTGCTGGCCGGCTGCGCGACGGACTCCGGTGCGCCGGCAACCACCGCGGCCTCGGCCGCGCCGGTACCGCCGCCGTTGGTCCCGGCCATGCCGCTGCCGGACAACGCCGTGGACAACGCGGTCGCGAAGTTGGACGGGATCGCCGAGGAACTGCTGCGCACCTCGGGGGTGCCCGGCATGGCGGTGGCCGTGGTACATGGTGGAAAAACCGTCTACGCCAAGGGTTTCGGTGTCCGGGACATCCGCACCGGGGAAGCGGTCGATCCCGACACGGTGTTCCAGCTGGCCTCGCTGTCCAAACCCATCAGCGCCACGGTGGCCGCCCGCGCCGTCGACGCGAAGATCATCGGCTGGGACACCCCGGTCACCGAGAAGCTGCCGTGGTGCGCCCTGTCGGATCCGGCCGTCACCCGGATGCTCACCGTCGGGGATCTGTTCTCGCACCGTTCCGGGCTGCCCGACCACGCCGGCGATCAGCTTGAGGACATCGGCTACGGCCGGCGCGACGTTTTGGAACGGCTGCGTCAACTCCCGCTGGCTCCGTTCCGGATCTCCTACGCCTACACCAATTTCGGCTTGACCGCCGGCGCCGAGGCGGTCGCGGCGGCCGCCGCGAGGCCCTGGGAGCAGCTGGCCCAGGAGTCGCTGTTCGACCCGCTGGGGATGACCTCGACGAGCTACCGCTTCGCCGATTACGAGATCCGACAGAACCGGGCGATCGGCCACATCCGCGTCGCCCCGGGTGACTACCAACCGCGCTACACCCGCGATCCCGATGCGCAGGCCCCCGCCGGTGGGGTGAGTTCCTCGGTGAACGACATGGCGCACTGGATGTCCATGGTGCTCGCCGAGGGTGACCCGCTCATGCAACCGGCGTCGCTGCTGCCGGCACTGACACCGCAGATCGTGTCGAGCCCGGGCAGCGAACCCGCCATGCGGTCGGGGTTTTACGGCTACGGATTCAATCTGGGCACCACCGCCGCCGCCCGCACCGAGGCGAGCCATTCGGGTGCCTTCCAACTCGGGGCGGGCACCAACGTGCTGCTGCTGCCCTCGGCCGATGTCGGGATCATCGCCCTGACCAACGGCACGATCTCCGGTGTGCCGGAGGCACTGACCGCGCAGTTCGCCGATCTGGTGCAGTTCGGTGAGGTCCGCGAACCATGGTATGAGCTGTACTCGTCGCGGATGCTGCCGATGAGCGATCCGGTGGGATCCTTGGTGGGCGCGGCGCCTCCGGCGGATCCCGCTCCGGCCCTGCCGTTTTCGGCCTACACCGGGGTCTACCGCAACGATTTCTGGGGTCCGGCGACGGTGTCCGAACGTGACGGCAGGCTGTTCCTCGGGATGGGTCCGCGCGGGGACTCCTTCGAGCTGACGCACCGGGACGGCAACGTGTTCACCTTCTCACTCGTCACCGAGAACGCCCCGCCCGGAACGATATCGAAGGCCACCTTCGACGGCGCGAAGCTGACGCTGGAGTACTACGACGACGGAGTGTTCACCAAGTGATTGCATTGGCCGGCCTGTCCGACGCCGAGGTGGCCCAGCGGGTCGCCGACGGTAAGACCAACGACGTCCCCACCCGGGCCGCCCGCAGCGTCTCAGAGATCGTTCGGGCCAACGTGTTCACCCGGATCAACGCGATCCTCGGTGTGCTGTTCGCCATCGTGGTGGCCACCGGGTCACTGATCAACGGGCTGTTCGGGCTGCTGATCGTCGCCAACAGTGCCATCGGCATCATCCAGGAGCTGCGCGCGAAGAAGACGCTGGACAAGCTCGCCATCGTCGGACAGGCCAGACCGGTGGTGCGCAGGCAGTCGGGTACCCGGGCCGTCGCGCCGAGCGAGGTCGTCCTCGACGACATCATCGAGGTCGGGCCGGGGGACCAGATCACTGTCGACGGAGAGGTGTTGGAGGAGAACAACCTCGAAGTCGACGAGTCCCTGCTGACCGGTGAGGCCGACCCGATGGCCAAGGATCCCGGTGACCGGGTGATGTCGGGCAGCTTCGTCGTCGCGGGCAGCGGGGCCTACCGGGCCACCAAGGTCGGCCGCGCGGCCTACGCCGCCCAGCTGGCCGAGGAGGCGAGCAAGTTCACGCTGGTGAAATCCGAACTGCGCAGCGGTATCAACAAGATCCTGCAGTTCATCACCTATCTGCTCTGGCCGGCGGGCGCGCTCATCATCTACACCCAGCTGTTCACCACCGATGCGGGCTGGCGGGAGTCGGTGCTGCGCATGGTCGGCGCGCTGGTGCCGATGGTGCCCGAGGGCCTGGTGCTGATGACCTCGATCGCGTTCGCCGTCGGGGTGGTGCGGCTGGGGCAGCGGCAGTGCCTGGTGCAGGAACTGCCCGCCATCGAAGGGCTGGCCCGCGTCGACGTGGTGTGCGCCGACAAGACCGGCACCCTCACCGAGAACGGGATGCGGCTTTCGGACCTCAAATCGTTCAGTACAACTGATGCCGCGCAGGTGCTGGCGCAGTTGGCCGCCGACGACACCCGGCCCAACGCCAGCATGGCGGCCATCGCCGAGGCCTATCCCAGCGCCCCGGGCTGGACGGCGACCGCGAACGCCCCCTTCAAATCCGCGACCAAATGGAGTGGCGCCTCCTACGGCGAGCACGGCAACTGGGTGATCGGCGCTCCCGACGTACTGCTGGACCCGGAGTCGCCGGAGGCCGCGGAGGCCGAGCGGATCGGTGCCCAGGGACTGCGGGTGCTGCTGCTGGGGTCCTGCGACGGCGCGGTCGACGCGCCGGACGCGCCGGGGACGGTCACCCCGGTCGCCCTGGTCGTACTGGAGCAGCGGGTGCGCCCCGATGCCAAGGACACGCTCGAATACTTTGCCTCGCAACGGGTGGCGGTGAAAGTCATCTCCGGGGACAACGCCAAGTCGGTCGGTGCGGTGGCTGGAACCCTGGGCCTGCACGGCGAAACCCTGGATGCCCGCCGGCTTCCCGAGCAGACCGATGAGATGGCGACCGCACTGGACGAGTACACCACGTTCGGCCGGGTGCGTCCGGACCAGAAGCGGGCCATGGTGCACGCGTTGCAGTCCCGCGGGCACACGGTGGCGATGACCGGTGACGGCGTCAACGACGTGCTGGCGCTCAAGGATGCCGATATCGGTGTGGCAATGGGATCGGGTAGTTCGGCATCGCGCGCGGTGGCTCAGATCGTGTTGCTGGACAACAAGTTCGCGACGCTGCCGTATGTGGTGGCCGAGGGGCGCCGGGTGATCGGCAACATCGAGCGCGTTTCCAACCTGTTCCTCACCAAGACGGTGTACTCGGTGCTGCTGGCCGCGCTCGTCGGCCTCGGCGGACTGGCCGCCCGCTTCTTCGACGGCGACCCGCTGCTGTACCCGTTCCAGCCCATCCACGTCACCATCGCCGCATGGTTCACGATCGGCATCCCGGCGTTCATCCTGTCGCTGGCTCCCAACCACGAACGTGCCCGGCCCGGATTCGTGCGCCGGGTGATGACATCGGCGCTGCCGGCCGGCGTCATCGTCGGTGCGAGCACCTTCATCTCTTACCTGCTGGCCTACGAGGGACGCGGGGCCACGGCCGAGCAACAGACCCAGGCCTCCACCACGGCGCTGATCACCCTGCTGGTCGCCTCGGTATGGGTGCTGGCCGTCGTCGCCCGCCCCTACGAGTGGTGGCGGGTGGCGCTGGTGGCGGTATCCGGGCTGGCCTACGTGGTGATCTTCTCCATACCGCTGGCCCAGCGAACGTTCCTGCTGGACCCGTCGAACCTGGCGCTGACCTCGATGGGCCTGGCCATCGGCGCCGTCGCCGCCACGCTGATCGAGGTGGCCTGGTGGGTGGAGGGCAAACTGTCCGGTGAGCCCCGCCGACTGTGGCGCTAGGGTTGGGGCATGAGTTTCTTGGACAAGATCAAGGGCCTGGTGGCGAAGAACGCCGACAAGGTCGACACGGTCATCGACAAGGCCGGTGACCTGGTCGACAAGAAGACCCAGGGCAAGTACGCACAGCACGTCGACAAGGTGCAGGAGGCCGCGAAGAAGGCCGCCCGCGAGCAGACCGGCGGCGTTCCGCCGGTGCCGCCCAACCAGCAGTCGGGCCAGGTTCCGCCCGCCAACCAGCCGCCGGGACAGGTGCCCCCGCACAACCAGCCGCCGACGGCCCCGCCGACCGCCTGACCGTGGCGAAGCTCTCCGTCTCCATCGACGTCCCGCTGTCGCCGGAGCAGGCCTGGGAGGCCGCCTCGGATCTGTCCCGGTTCGACGAATGGCTCACGATCCACCGGGTGTGGCGCTCGAAGCTGCCCGAAACCCTGGAGAAGGGCACCAAGATCTCGTCCATCGTCGAGGTCAAGGGGATGAACAACCGGGTCAACTGGACGATCGTGAACTACAAGCCGCCGGATTCGATGACGCTCAACGGCGACGGTGTCGGCGGGGTGAAGATCAAGCTGATCGCGCGGGTCAAACCGGTGCCCGAGGGCGCCTCGGTACAGCTGGACATCCACCTCGGCGGGCCTGCGCTGTTCGGGCCGATCGGCATGATCGTGGCCGGGGCGCTCAAGAGCGATATCCAGCAGTCGCTGGAGCAGTTCAAGAAGGTGTACTCCTGACCCGCAGATGCGGCGATGAATTTCGGTGCCGGGCGGGGTCGGTACGAGCATGACCAGATCACACCCGCTCGGCGCCCCCTGCTGGATCGACCTGTCCACCTCGGATATCGAGGGTGCGCAACGCTTCTATGGTGCGGTATTCGGCTGGACCTTCGAGTCCGCCGGACCCGAATACGGTGGCTACGTCAGCGCCTTCGTCGACGGCGTGCAGGTCGCGGGGCTGATGCCCAATGATCCGCAGTGGAACATGCCCGACGGCTGGACCACCTATCTGCACACCGCGGATGTCGACGCCACGCTGAACGCGGTGACGGCCGCCGGCGGCTTCAGCTGCGGGGGTGCGATGGACATCCCGGCCAAGGGCCGGATGGCCGTCGTGTCCGATTCGACCGGCGGGATGATCGGGCTCTGGCAGCCGACCGGACATGACGGCTTCGAGGCGACCGGTGTCGCGGGCGCACCGGTGTGGCATCAGGTGACGACGCGGGATTTCGCGGCGACCCTGGACTTCTACCGTTCGGTCTTCGGCTGGCAGACCGAGGTGGAAGCCGACACCGATGAATTCCGGTACAGCACCGTGCTGTTCGACGGTGAACAGCGCATCGGCGTGATGGATGGTGCCGCGTTCATGGCCGCCGACGAACCGTCGAATTGGTTCTTCTTCCTGGGTGCCGAGGATGTCGACAGGGCGGTCGGGCTGATCGTGGACCACGGCGGCGCTGTCGTCCGCGACGCCGAGGACACCCCGTACGGTCGGCTGGCTTCGGTGACCGACCCGACCGGCGCCGGGTTCAATCTGTCGTCGCTTCGCCCGCGCTGAGCGCGAAATCGGCGAAGTCGAAGCCGGGCACCACCACGCAGCTGACGAGGGTCGGCTGCTGCTGGGCTGGTGTCGCGCGCTGCCAGTGCCCGGGCGGCACCACGAACTGCGGCTGCTCGCCGGCGGAGATATCGGGTCCGAGCAGCACGGTGTCTGCGGTGTGTTGCTCGCGGCCGACCTCCAGCAGCAGCGGGCTGCCGCGGTGGAACAGCCACAACTCGGCGCTACGCACGGTATGCCAGGCGGACTGCTGGCCGGGCATCAGCAGGAACAGGATCGCGGTCCCGGCCTGGCGGGGTCCGGTGTAATCCGGTGGCAGCGCGGACTGCGGAAAGGTGAGGTCGCTGCGCCAGGTTTCGCGGAACCAGCCGCCCTCGGGGTGCGGTGACAGGTCGAGCCCGCGGGCCCAATCGGGTAGTTCCGTCATGGCAATTCAGCCTACGCAGGCCCACCCGATAATCTGAGGCGCATGGCTCGATTGCGTCCCGGCTGGCTGGTCGCGTTCTGCGCACTGGTACTGGCGGTGAGCGCCTGGCTGCCATGGCTGACGACGGGCCAGGGCCGGGCCAATGCGATCGGCGGCAAACTCGGCACCATCGATGTGCCGCCACCGGGTTTCGGTGTCGGTCAGCTGATCCTGCTGCTGGCCGCGCTGCTGATGGTGGCCGCGGCGATGGCGGCCCGGGAGTTGTCGGCCAAACTGGCTTCGGCTGCGGCACTGTCACTCTCGATGATCATCGCGGCATTGATCGCCTGGTACTTCCGGTTGTATGTGCAGGCGCCGGTGGCGGTCGGCTACGGCATGTATGTGGCGGCCGGGATGACGGTGGCGGCGGTGGTGCTGTCGGTGATGACGATGGTGGTGGCCTGGGGGAGAGGGACATGAGCTTCCGGGAGCCGGTCGTGCTGACGGGGCGACAGTGGGTGACGCTGGAACCGCTGAGTGGCGAACATGTCGAGGAGATCGCGGACGTCGCCGATGCGGGCGACCTGTGGTTCGCCGCGGCACCATCACCGGCCACCGCGCAGAATTGGGTGCAGACGCGGTGCGCCGATCCCCGTGGCAGCACCTTCGTGGTGCGCCGTCTCGACGGCACACTGGTCGGGTCGACGAGCTACCTGAACATCGACGAACCGAATCGCCGCCTGGAGATCGGCGCGACCTGGTACACCTCGGCGGTGCGGCGCACCGGGGTCAACACCGAGGCCAAGCTGCTGTTGCTCGGCCACGCGTTCGAAACGCTGGGCTGTGTGGCGGTGGAATTGCGGACACATTTCCTGAATGCGGCCAGCCGGGCCGCGATCGAGCGGCTGGGCGCCAAGTTCGACGGCGTGCTGCGCAGTCATCAGATCCTGCCCGACGGGTCGCGCCGGGACACCGCGGTCTATTCGATCCTGGACATCGAATGGCCTGCGGTGCGCAACAACCTGCGGTTCCGGCTCGACGCGCCCCGCTGAGGCGTCAGGGCGGCGGTATGGCGGTGATATCCGCGGCGCGCAGGGGCTGCGCGCATGCGTCGCATACCAGCCGGGCGTGGAATGCGCCCCCGCAATCGATGTGTGTGACGACCACCGCCGGCCCGTCCGCCGCGTCGTACCAGCGCTGTGCCCAGTCCAGCGCGGTCAGGATGATGGGCAGCACGGCCCGGCCCTTGTCGGTCAGCCGGTAGTCGGCGTCGAGCACGCCGTGGCCGACCAGGATCTGCAGCCGGTCGGTCAGCGAACCGGGTGGTGCGCCGAGTTGGCCGGCGAAGTCGGTGAACCGGGTGGTGCCGAGGAAGGCGGCCACCATGACCGCGAATGCCCAGCGGTTACCGAGAATGGCCATGGTGTGCGGGAACAACGCCGCTGCCCCGGCGGCGCGGTCACCGTGCGAGCGGCGCCGGGTGGAGCCGACCGGCATCGACCGCGCCCAGGAACCGCTCGGACCCCATTGCACAACAAGGGTTTCCGGTGCAGCAGCGTGTCGGCAATGCCGGCAGGTCAGCACCGGGGAGCAGTCCGCGCCGCAGGCGGTGTGCCGGATGGCGGGCAGCGGTTCGGCGTGGTCAGGCACCCAGCACCGCTCCCAGTCCCAGATGCTCACCAGCATCGGCCAGAGCGCCCGGCCGCGCCGGGTGGCACGATAATCGAATCGTGGCGGGTTGCTCTGGTACTGCGTGCGCGCCAGCAGGTCCTCGGCGGTCATGGCGGCCAGCCGCCGGGTCAGCACGGAATGCGAGATCGGCAGCCGTTCGGTGAAGTCGGCGTATCGGGTGGCGCCGAGCAGTGCCTGCTGGATGATCAGCAGCGTCCACTCGTCGCCGAGCAGGCCGAGCATGCGACCCACGGCATTGGTGTCCCCGGGGCCCGGGCCCGTCCTGGTCACACCCAGCGTCGGAGTTCGTCGCCCGCAGCCCAGGTGGAGTGGGTTCCGCTGGAAACCCGTTCCGGCAGTTGCAGTTTGCATACCGGACCGTCGGATACCCGGGCGGCGTCGAACACCAGGCAGTAGGAGGCATCGGCGGGCATGTCGGTCGTGATGGTGACCAGGTACCCGTCGTCCTCGCCGCTGCCACCCACCCGGGGAGCCATCGCCGTCTCGCTGCCGTAGACGCCGTCGCCGAAGCTGTAGCGCTCCTCGGACCCGGTCTGCAGATCATGGCGGACCAGGCCGTCGAACAGGAACCAGCCCGGCTTGCCGGTGGCGGCATAGGCGTAGCGGTACGGGCGACCGGCGAACGCGGAGTTGATCATCCCGAACTCGGTGAGGCTATCGGACAGCTGCTCCTCGCGGGTGGCGCCGGTGACGAGGTTGAACCGCCAGCGGTGCAGACGGGTCTGCATGCCGTCCAGTGACAGGCCGCGGAAGATGCGCTGCCACTTCGGATCCATACCGTTCTCCACGCCGGAGACCGGCTCGGGTTCCCCCTGGAAGAACCCGTCCAGCACGATCTCGTCGCCGTTCTCGAAGGCATTGGTGAAGTGCAACACGTAGGTGGTGTCGGCTTCGAACCACCTGACGTCGGCGTTGGTACCGCGGCGCGGCAGAACGGCGAAGCGGGACGGCATATCGCGGTGCAGGCGCGGGACATGGGCGTTGTGCTTGAGGAAATCGGCGTCCCAGAACAGCGGAAAGTCGTTGAGGATGACGTAATTCTCGGTGAACGCCATATCATGCGGCAGGCGCGGCCCGGGTAGCTCGACATCGACGTAGTGCACCAGGGTGTCGGTCTCGTCCACGACGCCGTAGTGCAGGTAGGGCGCGTCCTTGCCGTAGTTGAAGAACAGCAGTTCGCCGGTCGCGTCATCGACCTTGGGATGTGCCGACACGCCGGGTCCGGCCGGGGTCCACTGTGGCTTGTCGAGCATATCGCCGGTGCGCGGGTCGACACGGTAGATGTCACCGCACTGGTAGAAACTCGTCAGCGCAACCCCGCGGTGCACCGTCACATCGGTGCTCGACGCGTCCTTCATCAGGGTGCGGGCACCCCAGCCGTGATCGCGACGGGCCAGTTCGACGGGCTCGGCGATACCGGGCCACAGCGGACCGCCCGCCTCGTACTCGGCCAGGAACCCGTCGGTTTTGACGAACCTGTTGCGGTAGAACGCCTTTCCGTCACCGAAACCGACGATGTGCAGCATGCCGTCACCGTCGAACGGGTGGTAGGCCTTGAACGCCGGGTGCAACGGGTTCTCGGTGTTGCGCAGGTACACCCCGTCCAGGTCGGTCGGGATCTCACCCGCCACGACGGTCAGATCATCGGCATCCCACTCGCAGGTCTGCGGTCGCCAGGGACCGGTGCGGTAGGGATGGTCGTCGTCCTCGGGCAACGTCGACAGATACTTGGCGACCACGTCGGTGTTCATCCGACCTCCTTGGCAGAGCCGACGACGAAGCTGATCGTGGTGGCGGTACTGCCGCCGAAGTTCAAGGTGCCGAACGTCTTCGCACCGTCGACCTGATGGTCACCGGCGGTGCCGGCGACCTGTTCGGCGGCATCGAGGACCATCCGGACACCGGTTGCGCCGACCGGATGTCCGCCGCCGATCAGCCCGCCGCCCGGATTGATCGGCAGCCGGCCGCCGATCTCGATCTCCCCGTTCTCGATGGCCTTCCACGATTCGCCCGGCCCGGTGAGGCCGAGGTGGTCGATGGCCAGATACTCACTCGGCGTGAAGCAGTCGTGTACCTCGAACCCGTCGATGCCGTCGAGGTCGACCCGGGCACGGGCGAAGGCATCGAGTGCGGCCTGCCGGACATGCGGGAAGACGTACTCGTCGGAGCGGTCCAGCTTCTGCTGCAGGCCCAGACCGACGGTGCGATGGCCCCAGCCGGCGATCAGCCCGATCGGTCGCGCCGCGGGATGATCGCGAAGGTATGCATCCGACACCAGCACCAGGCCGGCCCCGCCGTCGGTCATCTGGCTGCAGTCCAGTCGTCGGATGCGGCCCTCGACAACGGGATTGGATGTCGTATCGATCTGCCATGCCCGGGTCTGGGCATTCGGGTTGGCGCGGGCGTTGCGGTAGTTCAGCGCGGAGATGGCGTCCAGGTGTATGTCGTCGAGGCCGTAGCGGCGGTCGTATTCGTCGGCAATCTCGGAGAACATGTGCGGCCACATGAAGGTGGCGTGCCGGCCCTCGTGTCCGGTCCAGGCGGCCGCGCCGAGGTTCCGGGCCGCGGTGTCGCCGGGGACCGTCTTCTCCAGTTCGACGCCGACGACCAGGGCGCTGGTGTAGGCGCCCGAGCCCAGATCGGCGATGGCCGCCAGCACCGCGGCGCTGCCGGAGGCGCAGGCCGCCTCGTGCCTGGTGGCGGGGGTGCCCCACAGCTGATCGTCGACGGTGGCCGGCATCGCGCCGAGGTGACCCTGATGGGCGAACAGTTCGCCGAAGGCATTGGCGAGGTGGACGACCCCGATGTCGGCGGCGCGCGTCGCGGCGGCGGCCAGCGTCTCCCGGACCACCTCGGCGGTGAGGGAAGCCAAGTCGCCGCCCTCGCGGTGCACATTGCGCGCGAAGTCGCTCTGGTAGCCCCCGAGGATCCACACGTTGGCGGCCATGGGAGCACGCTACTACAACTAAGAGAGTTACTCGAGGACCGATCTCACGTTCCGCTGTCGCCGGCCGTCTACACAATGTGAGAGTGCGACCGTTCGAAGACATCGTGACCGAGTACGGCCCGATGGTGCTGCGGGTATGCCGGGCCGTTCTGGGCCCGGCCGATGCCGAGGACGCCTGGTCGGAGACCTTCCTGTCGGCCATGCGCGCCTACCCCGGGCTCGACCCGCACGCCAATGTGGAGGCCTGGCTGGTGACCATCGCGCACCGCCGCGCCATCGATGTCGGCCGCACCCTGACCCGGGCTCCCGCCCCTGTCGAGCGCCTACCCGATGCCGGACGCTCCGACAGCTACGACCCCGACCTGTGGGCGGCGCTGGGGACACTGCCCGACAAACAACGCCGCACGCTGGCCTATCGCTATCTGGCCGGGTTGCCCTATGCCGAGATCGCCGGCCTTCTCGGCGGCACCACCGAGGCCGCCCGCCGCGCCGCCGCCGACGGCCTCAAGACCCTGCGCACCACCTACCTGGAGGAGGCTCTGTGACCGAGATCTTCGATCGGCTGACCGCCGACGACGCCACCCTGGCGCGACTGCGCGCCAAGCTGGCCGGCGATGCGCAGCGTACCGGTGTGCTCGATGTGGCCTACCGGACCGTCGACACGTCGGTGGGCCCGCTGTTGCTCGCGGCGACGACCACCGGGCTGGTACGGGTGGCCTTTCTGGAGCAGGCCACCGAAGAGGCCGAGCTGCAACGGCTCTCGGACAAGGTCAGCCCCCGGGTGCTGCGCGCCCCGGCCCGGCTCGACGATGCCGCCAGCCAGATCGAGCAGTACCTGGCCGGCGCCCTGAGGGCGTTCGACCTGCCGCTGGACCTACGGCTCGCTGACGGGTTCCGCCGCACGGTCGTCGAGCAGCTGCGCCACATCGGCTACGGGCACCGGGCGAGTTACGCCGCCATCGCCGCCGCTGTCGGCAACCCCAAGGCGGTTCGTGCGGTCGGCAGCGCCTGTGGGCACAACCCACTGCCGTTGGTGATTCCGTGCCACCGCGTGGTCCGCACCGACGGATCGATCGGTCAATATGCCGGTGGGGCGGCGGTCAAGGCGAGGTTGCTTGCGTTGGAGGCGGTATGAACGCGTAAATGGAGGAACTCGACGCCGACGCCGCGTGACGTTCGCGCCGACGGTGCACACAGATCGAGAAGATGGCCGAGATCACGGTCCTGATGCACCGTCGACGGTCCAGCAGAACCGCCCGGTGCCGGTACGCTGAGGTACCGTGACGACGCGCCTGGGCAGAGCCAACACCCTGCGCCTGAGCCTGCTCGCACTCGCGCTCTTCATCGTCGGTACCAACGCCTTCGTCATCGCCGGCCTGCTCCCGAAGATCGGGCAGGGTCTGGGCGTCGGCCCCGGAACGGTCGGCTACGCCATCTCGGTCTATGCCGCCGTGGTGGCCGTCGCCTCCCCGGTGGTGTCGGTGGCCTGCGGTCGCATGCCCCAGCAGCGGGTGATGGCCGCCGGGCTGATTCTCATCGCCATCGGAACATTCCTGGCCGCGGCCGCCGGCACCTTCGCCGTCTTCACCGCGGGCCGGGTGATCGCCGCCCTCGGCGGTGCCGCGCTGGTGCCGACGGCCATCGCGGTGGCGCCGGTGCTGGTGCCCGCCGAGGTACGCGGGCGGGCTATCGCCCTGGTGGGGATGGGCTTCACGCTCGCCATGGCGATCGGATCGCCCATCGGTACCGCGCTGGCCGCTGTCGGCGACTGGCGGCTGCCGCTGGCACTGCTGGCCGGGTTGGCCGCTGTGCTGGCGCCGGTGCTGCTGCTCGTCGTGCGCGGCGTGCCCGGCGCCGACGGGGTGAGCCTGCGCGACCGGGCCGCGGTGATGCGCAACCGGCACATCGTGTTCGCCGTCGCCGCATCCCTGCTGATGATGTTGGCCTTCAACATGGTCTACATCTTCAGCGCGGTCATCACCCACGAGGCGACCGGTGGCGACAGCTCACGCACGGCGCTGCTGCTGCTGGTGTACGGCATGGCCGGGATCGCCGGGAACTTCCTGGGCGGCCGGCTCTCGGACCGCATCGGCAGCCGGCGCACCCTGCAGGTCGTCCTGGTCGTCCAGTGCGCGGCCTTCCTCACACTCATCCCGGCGCACCAGTCGATGGTCGCCACCGCGGCGGTCTTCGCCTGCTCCGGGGTGGCCGGGACGGCGGCCTCGGTGGCCATCCAGTACCGGCTGGCCGTCATCGACGCCCGCTATGCCGGTGTCGCGCTGGCCTGGTATTCGACCGCGATGTACATCGGCATCTCGATCGCACCGCTGATCGGTGCGGCCACCCTGCCCTACGGCTTCGCGGTGCTGCTGGCCGCCGCGTCGGCCTCCATCCTGATCGCGTTGCTCGCCTCGGAGCTGGGCCACTTCCGCGAGGTCAGGACCGAGTCGGCCGTGCCGGGGGAACTGCCGCCAACAGAGCTCGGGTGTAGTCCTGCTCGGGTGCGCTGAACAGCTCGGCCGCACTGCGGTATTCGACGGTGCGACCCGACTGCAGCACCAGCACGTCGTGGCTCATCCGTTCGATGACCGCCAGATCGTGACCGATGAACAGATAGGTCAGGTTCAGCTCGTCCTGTAGACGGGCCAACAGATCGAGCACCTTCGCCTGCACCGAGACATCCAGCGCCGCAGTGGCCTCGTCGAGGATCAGCAGATCCGGCTGCACCGCCAACGCCCGCGCGATGCTGATGCGCTGGCGTTGCCCGCCGGAGAGCTCGTGTGGATAGCGGGTGGCGAAGTCGGGATCCAGTCCCACCATGTCCAGCAGTTCGGCCACCCGGGCCCGGCGCTGCGCGCGACCGTCGGCCAACCCGTGCACCACCAGCGGCTCCTCGATCGAGACGCCCACGGCCATCCGGGGATTGAGCGAGGCGAACGGGTCCTGGAACACCATGCTGATGCGCCGCCGGTCGGCCCGGCGGCCGAGAACATCGACACCGTCCAGGCGTGCGGAACCGCCGTGCGGTGTGACCAGACCGGTCAGCGCCGCGGCGACGGTCGACTTGCCCGAGCCGGATTCGCCCACCAGCCCCAGCGTGGCGCCGCGGCGGATCTCGAAAGACACGTCGTCGACCGCGTGCACACCGGAATAGCGCACATCCAGACCCTGCACGGCCAGCAGCACCTCGGCGTCCGCGGGCGCCGTCCGCGGGCCGGCCCCGTCGAGCAGCGGCCGGGCCGCCAGCAGTTCGCGGGTGTAGTCCTGGCGGGGTTCGTCGAAGATGGCCTCGACCGCACCCTGCTCGACGACGGCGCCGTCGTGCAACACGGTCACCGTGTCGGCCACCTCACCGATGACACCCAGATCGTGGCTGATCCACACCACCGCCGTGCCGAAATCGCGTTGTAGATCCCGCACCATCGCGATGATCTGGGCCTGCGTGGTGACGTCCAGCGCGGTGGTCGGCTCGTCGGCGATCAGCAGCTCGGGGTCACAGGCCAGCGCGATCGCGACCATCACCCGCTGCCGTTGGCCACCGGAGAGCTGGTGCGGATAGGACTGCAGCCGCTCGGCGGGAGCCGGCAACCCCACCGCGGTCAGCAGTTCCAGGGCCCGGTCGCGCGCCGCGCGCCGGGTCAGCCGGCGGTGGGTCTCCAGCGATTCGGTGATCTGGCGTTCGATGGTCAGCAACGGGTTCAGCGATGTCCCGGGATCCTGGAAGACGAAGCCGATCCGGCCACCGTGCAATGCCCGCAACACCCGCGCCGACGCGCCGATGATCTCCTGCTCGCCGCCGAGCACACTGGACCCGGTCACCACGGCGCCGGGCGCGTCCAGCAGTCCGGTGGCCGCCAGCACCGTCATGGACTTGCCCGACCCGGACTCCCCGACGATGCCCACCGTCTGCTCGGGTTCGACCGTCAACGACACGCCCCGCACGATCTCGCGGCGCCCGATCCGTACGCCGAGGTCGTCGATCGCCAGGATGCTCGCAGACTGTCCGTTCTTCGCGCGAGCGCTCATCACCGCGCCCTCCGGGCCTCGATCATGGTGCGCTGCTTGGGATCCAGCACATCACGCAGTCCATCGCCGAGCAGATTCAGCGCCAGCACGATCAGGAAGATGGCCAGGCCGGGGAACACCGCCATCCACCACGCCAGCGTCACGAAGCCCTGCGCGTCGAAGATCATCCGGCCCAGCGAGGGCTGCGGCGGCTGGATACCCAACCCGAGGAAGGACAGCGCCGCCTCGGCCAGGATCGCGAACGCCAGCGACAGCGAGGTCTGCACGATCAGCGGTCCGCTGATGTTCGGCAGGATGTGCCGGGTCAGGATGTAGCGGGTGCCGGTGCCCATCGTGTAGGACACGGAGACATAGGGTTCCACGCGTACCGACAGCGTGCTGGCCCGCGCGACGCGGGCGAAGATCGGCGTGTAGACGACCCCGATGGCCAGCATGGTGGTGCCGATGCCGGGGCCCAGCACCGCGACGATGGCCAGCGCCAGCAACAGCACCGGGAAGGCGAACATCACGTCGACGATCCGCATCAGCACGGTGTCCAGCCAGCCGCCCTCGCGCCCGGCCAGATACCCCGCGATCACGCCCACCGTCACCCCGACGACCGCGGCGAACGCGACACTGACCACCGCCACCTTCATCGAGGCCTGCACGGCGACCATCACCCGCGACAGCACGTCGCGGCCCAGTTCGTCGGTGCCGAACCAGTGCGCGCCGCTGGGCGCCTGCAGGGCCTGGGGGACATCGACATCGTTGACGCCGTACGGTGTGATCCATTGCGCGGCAACGCTGATCACCACCACCACGGCCAGTACCAGCGCGCTGAGCACGGTCACCGGATTACCGGCCAACAGCCGCCAGGCGTTCACTCGGGTCATGACAGCCGGATCCTCGGGTCGACGATCGCGTACAGCAGGTCCACCAGCAGATTGATCGCCAGAAACGCCACCGCGATCAACAACACCGCGCCCTGGATGACCGGATAGTCGCGGGCGGCCACCGAGGTGTAGACCAGCCGACCCAGACCGGGCCAGGCGAACACGACCTCGACGACGATGACACCGCCCAGGATGGTGCCCAACTGGATTCCGGTGATGGTCAGAATCGGCACCAGCGCATTGCGCACGGTGTGGCGCAGCGTCACCGTGCGCGGCGGCAGGCCCTTGGACCGTGCGGTGCGCACATAGCCCATGGCCGCCACCTCCAACACGGCCGACCGGATGTAACGGGTCATGATCGCCGCGGCCACCAGACCCACCGTCAGCCCGGGCAGGATGATGTGCCGCACCCAGCCGCCCGGATCCTCCAACAGCGGTCGGTAGCCCGACGTCGGCAGCCAGCCCAGCGTCGTGGAGAACAGCGAGATCAGCAGGATGCCCAGCCAGAAGTCCGGGACCGAGACCCCGAACTGGCTGGTCACCCGGACGAGCGCATCGCTGCCGCGGCCCTCGTGCAGCGCCGCCCACGTCCCGGCCGGCAGCGCGATCAGCAAGGCCAGCGGGATGCCGACCAGCGCCAGTGACACCGTGGCCGGCAGACGCTCCAGCAGGATCGCGGTGACCGGGTCGCCGTTGCGGAAGCTGACGCCGAGGTCGCCGGTCACCGCGTTGCCGAGATACCCGAAGAACTGCGCGGCCATCGGCTCGTCCAGACCGCTGGCGGCCCGCAGCGCCGCGTAGGCCTCCGGGGTGTACCGGGTGCCCAGCGCGATGCGCACCGGGTCGCCGGGCACCAGGTGCACCAGCGCGAAGACCACGATCAGCACCCCGACCAGTACCGCCGCCGAGTAGGCGAGTCGCCGCGCCAGGAATCGCACGATCGTCACGAGGCCGCGCCCCCGGGGGCCAGTGCGGCGTCGCGGAACCGGATGGCCTTGTCGCGGCGGGCCTCGTAACCGGTCAGGCTCGGGGTCCAGGCCTGGATGACCGCCGGGTTGTAGAGGAAGATGTAGCTCACCCCGTCGGCGATCAGCGTTGCCGCGGTGGCGTAATCCTGTTTGCGCGCCTGCGGATTGGTCTGCGTGCGGCCGGCGTCCAGTGCGGCGTCGACGCGGGGGTCGGAGAACTTCTGGGCGTTGTTCGCGCCGTCGGTGTGGTGCTGGGCGTAATAGAAGTCATCCGGGTCGATGTTGCCCAGCCAGCCCATCATGAGCATGTCGAAGTTGCCATTGTTCTGCTCGTCGAGCCAGGTCGCGAAGTCGACGGTGCGGATGTCGACGGTGATGCCCAGCGGTTCCAGGTTGTCGGCGACGACCTGGGCCGCCGTCACCGTCTGCGGGTATTCGCTGGTGACCAGCATGTCCATCCGCTGCGGGGCGGCGCCGGCCTCGGCCAACAGCGCCTTGGCCCGGTCGATGTCCCGGCTGTAGCGGTCGTAGCCGGTGAACCACGGGTTGCCCTCGGGGATGGCCAGCTGGTTGGCCTGCGCCGTGCCGTAGCTGGTCGCCTGCACGATGGACGGCCGGTCGACGGCGTAGGCGACGGCCTGGCGGACCCGGACATCGTTCCATGGCGCCCGCGCCGCGTTCAGCGCGAAGTACCAGTAGTCGTTGCTCGGGGTCACGGCCAGGCGCAGTGAGTCGTCGCCGCGCAGCTGCGGCACGCGCTGGGCGGGCACCGCATCGGTCCAGTCGACCTCGCCGGCCTGCAGGGCCGCCAGCGCCGTGGACGTCTCGCTGATGAACCGGAAGGTCACCCCGGGCAGTTTCGGGGGGCCGCCCCAGAAGTCGGGGTTCGCGGTCAGCGTGATCGAGTCGCCGCTCTGGCGGCCGGTGAAGGCGAACGGTCCGGTGCCGATCGGGTGGGTGGCGATCGAACCGTCCTCGACATTGCGGCGGGACACGATCGCCATGCCCTTGAAGCCACCCAGGTTGGTCAGCAGATTCGGGGTGGGCCGGGACAGTGTGATCCGGACGGTCAGATCACCGACGGCCTCGACGGCGGTGACGGCGCTGAACTTGTCGACCGTGGACAGCTGCTCGTCGATGATGCGCCGGTAGGAGTAGACGACGTCGGCGGCGGTGAACGGGCTGCCGTCGTGGAACCGCACCCCGGGGCGCAACTGGAAGGTCCAGGTCAGCTGGTCCGGGGAGGTTTCCCAGGACTGCGCCAGCGCCGGCGCCATGGTCAGGTCGGCGGCCGGCTCCACCAGGGTGTCGAAGACGTTCTCCAGCACCTCGAACGAGAAGTAGGCGCTGGTCTTGTGCGGATCGAGCTGGTCGGGCTCACCGGCGATGACCGCGATGAGGTTGCCCGACCCCTGCCCGAGATCGACGCGCTGACCCGGCGAACACGACAGGGTGGCCAGCAGAGCGACGGCCGCGAGAATGGCCCCCAGCATCCGCATGCGAATTTCTGTACCCGCTTGTGCGCCGAACTACACAGCCGCTGACCTGTACGAACGACGGTGGCTGCGCACAGTGGCCGATATCTGCAGCTAGACGCGAATACCGGGTTGGCGGCAGGGCCAGGTAGTCCGGATAGACTTTGGCGGTTGCCACCTACGGGTGGGTCAGGAATGTCGGAGGTATCGATGAGTAGCCAGCAAGACCCCGCTCCCAGCCGTGCTGCGGCTGTCGGGGAGGTCGAGGAACGTCGGGTCGGCGATATCAGCGTGGTTGCTGTGAGCGGAACGGTCGACATGCTGACGGCACCGAAGCTGGAGGCGGCGATCAACGCCGCCGCGCAGAGCTCGCCGTCGGCCGTGGTCGTCGACTTCACCGCCGTGGAATTCCTGGCCTCGGCGGGCATGGGTGTGCTCGTTGCCGCCCACGGTGACCTGGCGCCGGCGGTCAAGCTGAGCGTCGTTGCCGACGGGCCGGCCACCAGCCGTCCGCTGAAGTTGGTCGGCATCGCGGACATCGTCGACCTCTACGCCACGCTCGACGAGGCGCTGGCCGCATTGCAGAGTTAGAAACTCCGCGGAACGGGTAGCCAGCAGGTCGATATGACAGAGCAAGGCGCCTCCGCAAGCTTCGCCAAGGTCGGCGTCGTCGCCGACCCGCAACTCGCCGCCCAGGTGCGTGAAGAGTTCGCGCAGTGGCTGCGGACCCACTTCCGGTTGGACCCCGAGAAGTCCAGCGATGTGTTGCTGGCCGTCTACGAGGCATTGGCCAACGCCGCCGAGTTCGCCTACGTGGGGGCCGGGCAGCCCGGCCTGATGCACCTGAAGGCCGACTATGATTCCGGGCTCGGCAGTCTGACCGTCACCGTCTCCGACGAAGGCCGGTGGCGGACCAAGGACGAGTCCATGGTGAGCACCGCGCGGGGACGGGGTCTACCGCTGATCCATGCCTTGGCCGACGATGCCGATATCGACACCACGGCCGCCGGGACCTGCGTCCGGCTGCGGTGGGATCACATCCCGCAGGGGCTCAGCTCAGAACTGCGGTAGCCGCACCACCTGGACGAAGAACTCGTCGATCTGTCGCACCGCGCTCATGAACTGGTCCAGGTCCACCGGCTTGGTCACATAGGCGTTGGCGTGCAGCTTGTAGCTGCGCAGGATGTCCTCTTCGGCCGAGGAGGTGGTCAGCACGACGATCGGGATGTGGCACAGGTTCTCGTCGTTCTTGATCTGCTCCAGCAGCTGCCGACCGTCGTACTTGGGCAGGTTCAGGTCGAGCAGGATCAGGTCCGGGCGCGGCGCATCGGCGTATTCGCCGCGCCGGTACAGAAAGTCCAGGCCCTCCTGCCCATCGTGGGCGACGTGCAGATTGTTCTTGATCTTGTTGTGCTCGAAGGCTTCCCGGGTGATCAGCTCGTCGCCGGGATCGTCCTCGACGAGCAGGATGTCGATGGCGCGACCGTCGTCGGGGAGCTTCATCGGGTGGTTCCTTCCAGCTGGGGTTCGGGCACCGCGTCGGGCGCCAGGTTGGGCTCGGTGATGGGGGTCTTGGGCAAGGTGAACACGAACCGCGTGCCGTCGGTGTAGTCGGTGTCGATGTAGATGGTGCCGCCGTGGTACTCGACGATCTTCTTGCACAGTGCGAGCCCGATACCGGTGCCAGTGTAGGCATCCCGGCCGTGCAGACGCTGGAAGATGACGAACACCTTGTCGACGAACTCGGCGCTGATCCCGATGCCGTTGTCGGTGACGGTGAACACCCAGTTCTCGGCGTCCTCGCCGGTGCCGTCGCGGAAGTCGATCAGCACCCGTGGCGCGACGCCCGCGCGGTGGAACTTGACGGCGTTGCCGATCAGGTTCTGCCACACCATGATCAGCAGGGTGGGGTCGCCGTCGATGGTGGGCAGCGGCTCGTTCGGACGGATGATCTCGGCCCCGGACTCCTCGATCGTGCTGCTGAGGTTACTCATCGCGGCGTCGACGGCGGCGTCCAGCGGGACCTCGGTGGTGGTCGAATTGAGCCGGCCCACCCGTGAGAACGTCAGCAGGTCGTTGATCAGGATCTGCATCCGCTTGGCGCCGTCGACGGCGAAACCGATGTATTCGGTGCCGCGTTCGTCCAGTTTGTCGCCGTAGCGCTTCTCCAGCAGCTGGCAGAACGAGGCAACCTTGCGCAGCGGCTCCTGCAGATCATGGGAGGCGACATAGGCGAACTGCTCCAGCTCGGCGTTCGACCGGCGCAGTTCATCGGCCTGCTCGTCGAGCGCCGCGCGGGCGGCCCGCGAGGTTTCCAGCTCGTCGACGATGCGCTGGCGCATGTCCTCTACGTCGGCGGCCATCGCGCGAATGTCCTTGGGGCCGCTGGGAATGATGCGTTCACCGAAGTTGCCCTGGGTGATCCGCCGGCACGCCGCGGCCAGGTTGGACAGTGGCTTGTTGACCGCGGTGCGCATGACGACCGCGAGCAGGATCGCGGTCGTGACGAACGCCAGGATCATGGCGATCAGGGCGGCGTCGCGCCAGCTGCGGATCTGGTCGAGCTGGGCCAGTCCCGCCGCGCGGGCCTCGGTGAGGTGATCGTTCTGGACCGTGAAAAGCGCGCGGAGGCGGTCGAAGAGCGCCTTGCCCTCCTCGATCCCGGCGTCATCGTCGGGGCGGGTGGGGGTGGCACTGGCCAGTAGCGGATCGGCGTACTCGACACGCCAGGTCTGCGCGGCGGCCTCGATGTTGTCGAGGTCGACAAGGAGGTCGGGATGGTGCGCAAGGCTGCGTCGGATGTCTTCTGCCGCAGTGACTTCCGCGGTGCGGCCGGCATTGTAGGGCTCGAGGAACCGGTCGTCGGCGCTGATCACGTAGCCCCGGACCGCGGTCTCCTGATCGCGCAACGCCGCCTGCAATTGGTATGCGGCGACGCGCGCGGGCTGCACGCCGTCGCGGATGCGGTTGGACACCTTGTCGGCCTGGCTCACCAGAATGGCGGTGGCGATCGCGCAGGCCAGCACCGCCGTGCCGATGACTGCGAGGACCAGGTTCTGCCACCCCTGCACCGTCAGCTTCATGTCGATGATCGTTCCACCCGTATCACTGCGATGTCATCGGTGAGCCCGCCGTGCTGATGGGCCCGGGCCTCGGCGTGCTCGATGAGCGCTTCGACGAAGTCCGATCCGGGCAGGGTGGCCAGCGACTGGGCCATGGTGAGCAGACCATGCTCGCCCAGGCGTTCGTCGCCGCGGCCGGAGTGGCCCTCGAAGAGCCCGTCGGTCAGAAAGACCAGTCCATGATTCTCGGGGAGCCGGTAGTTGTTGACCGGCCACTCCCGGGCGCCCAGCCCGAGCGCCTTCCCGGCGACCGGTTCGATCCACTCCACCGTCCCGCCGCCTTGCAGCAGCAGCCCCGGGTGGCCCGCGCGCAGCACGGTGTACTCGCCGGTGTCGGGTTCCAGCGCGACGCTGGACAGCGTGGCGAAGATTCCGCGGTGTGGCCGCTCGCTGGTCAGGATGCGGTCCAATTCGCGCATCCTTTCGTTTCCGCGTAGCCCGGCGAAGGTCAGCGCGCGCCAGCCGATGCGCAACGCCACCCCGAGCGCCGCCTCATCGGGGCCATGACCTGCGACGTCGCCGATCATGATGTGCACCGTGCGGTTCGGGGTCTGCACGACATCGAAGAAATCACCGCCGACGAGGGCGTCCTGGCGGCTCGGCCGCGAACGGGTCACGATATCGACGCCGGGGGAGTCCAGCAGCACCGGCGAGGGCAGCAGGCCCCGTTCGAGGCGGGCGTTCTCCATGGCCCGCATCTGGCTGGAGTGCAGGTCGACGGTCGCGATCTCGGCGCGTTTGCGCTCGATGGCGTAGAGCACCGCGCGGCGTAGCATCTCGGGGTCGACCCGGTCCTTGACCAGGTAATCCTGGGCGCCCGAGGACATGGCGTGTACGCCGAAGTGCTCGTCGGAATGCCCGGTCAAGACGATGATCGGGATGGAGGAGTCCAGCCGGCCGATGCGGTGCACCGCGTCCATGCCGTTGGCGTCGGGCAGGTTCAGGTCCAGCAGCACGCAATCGGGCCGGTGCTGGCCGAGCAGGTTCTCCGCATCGGCGATGGTCTCGGCCCAGCGGAACTCGAACCCGGCGCCCGCGTCGATGATGAGTTCCTCGACCAGCAACGCGTCACCGCGATCGTCTTCGACCAAGAGCAGGGACAACTGCGCTCGCCCGGCGGGTGAGGCAACGTTGAGGCCCGGAGAGGCCAGCGGATGCTGGGGTGCGGGCATGAAAGGTAACTGTCCCCCACCTGGGGCATTGGCCCCGGTCGCGCCGAAATCCTGAACTGCTGACAACCTACGACCCTACCCATACGTCAGCCCTGCGCAGTGCCCGACTGATCTTGTTTGTCGCGGATTGGCCGACTGTCTGGAGCCCCGCCTGAGTGCCCCCGGCAGGATTCGAACCTGCGACACCGGCTTTAGGAGAGCCGTGCTCTATCCCCTGAGCTACGGGGGCGGCACCTGCTTTGACAGGCGTGCAGCAGTCTAGTTCACCGGGGACGCGCCACCGCTCCGGCCGCAGCCGGCAACACAAAGGGGACAGTCCGTGCGGACTGTCCCCTTTGAGAAAGAGTGTGCTGTTACTTCTCCTGCTCGGCCTTCTGCCGCGCCTCGTTGGCCTCGGCGGCGCCGCGGGCAGCCTCCGCCTCGGCTTCCTTCTTGGCCACGTCGCGCTGCGCGTCGGCCTTGTCCTGCTGGGCCTCGCCCTCGCGGCGCAGGCCGTCGTTGCCGGTCACGGCGCCGGCCGCTTCCTTCAGCTTGCCCTTGACGCCCTCGACCGCGCCCGAGATACCTTCTGCGGCACCATTGCTGTCAGCCATGTCGGCTCCTCACTGTCGGTGATCGGCGGGCTGTGTCCTCAACTCCACCATTCGTCTGCACTGGCGGGATTCCCGAATGCCGGGGCCGGAAAACCTGCCCTGGACGGTGGCGCACGTCACGCTATAGTCACCGCACAGGGGCCGGCGCGTGATGATGATGTGGGGTTGATCGATCAGGGGGTTGAAATCGCTTGCGATCTGGTGGAATACGCCGGATCAATTCGAATCCATGACCGCGTTGCTGCGCGAGCGTCGGCTGTTGCGGTCGGCGCAGTTCATCATGGTGCTCATCGCGGCGTCCTCGGCGCTGGTCCCGCTGTCGCACCTGATCATCCCCCGGCACCTGTCTCCGGCGGCGCTGGCGGTCAGCGTCGCCTCGGTGGTCTTCACCATCGTGATGACCACGTTCTGGTGTCGCAGCTGGCCCACCCGTCGGGGCTCGGAGGCCATCGCCCTGATCGGTGCCACGTTCATCGCGTGGTGGAGCCTGGTCCAGCCCGCACCCGGGGTGGGGGCCCTGGCCTGTTCGGCACTGGCCGTCACCGGTGCCTATCTCGCGTTCCTGCACAGCCCGCGCAGTCTGCTGATCAATCTGGCGCTGGCCACCGTGGTCGCGGTCATCGTGGCGCGGCGGCTGGCCGCCGAAACCGATGTCGCCACCGCGGTCTCGGCCTTCTGGGTCATCTGGTTCATGAACACGACGCTGCCGATCGCGGTGCGCGGGATGTCGCGGGCGATGGGCATCTACGCGACGCGTGCCGATGAGGACGGGTTGACCGGGCTGCTGAACCGCCGGGCCTTCGAAGAGAGCGTGGGGCGCCTGCGCCGGGCGGACCCGCGGGCGGGTCTGGCGGTGCTGATGGTCGACATCGACGACTTCAAGCGGATCAACGACACCTTCGGTCATGCCGCGGGGGACCGGGTGATCCTGGCCGTTGCCGCGGCGTTGCGTGAACACACCCCGGACCGGTCCGCGATCTGCCGCGCCGGTGGCGAGGAGTTCCTGGTCGCCGTGGCGGAGCCCGCCGCCGCGCAGGATGTCGCGGCCGCCGTGTGCGCGGCGGTCGCCGGGCTGCCCGAACAGGTGACCGCGAGCATCGGCATCGCCGAAACCGTCACCGGAGACGAGACCCTGGCGCATCTGATCGGCGGCGCGGACGCCGCGATGTATCTGGCCAAACGCAGCGGCGGCAACACCGTCCGCTGACGTAGAGCCGCTGTGCGTCGTCAGCGCAGAGCCGCTGTGCTTTTCAGCGCAGAGCCGCGATGACCTTGCCGAAGGCCTCCGCGTGCGCGGCCTGCACCACCAGATACCGCGCGCCGTACTCGTCATGCAGGCGGCGCACCTTGGCGGCCATCTCGTCCACCGAGCCCGACAGCACGCCGGGCAGGGTGAGCAGCTGCTCGTCGGTGCGGTCCGGTGCGTAATGCCGCGTCATCGACAGGTTGGGCATCCCGGACCCGTCGGTGGGCACCGCGGTGATCGCCACATTGAGTTCGATATCGGTGAAGCGCTCACCGGCCGCCTCGCGTAGGAAGGAAATCCGTTCGGCGAGTGGATCTTCACCGCTGCCTCCGGTGACGCCGACGATCGCCGCCCAGCGGGCCGCCACGGTGAGCAGCCGGTCACCGCCGCCGGCGATCATGATCGGAACGTCCGGGACGTGCTCGGCCAGGTATTGCGTGAGGTGTTCCAGATATTCGATGCGCCGGCGGGCCGGCAGGAACGGCAGCTCGGCGGCGTCGAACTCCTCGCGCACATAGCCGGCGCCCAGCCCGACCTCGAATCGGCCGCCGGACAGTTCGTGCAGCGCGGCGACATCGCGGGCCAGCAGCGCCGGCTTGTAGAACCCCGCATTGAGGACGAAGGTGCCCAGCGTCAGCGTCTCGGTGACCGCGGCGACCGTGGCCAGCACCGGGAATGGTGCCGGCGCCCCGAGGTGGTCGGGCACCAGGATGACGTCGTAGCCGAGATCCTCGGCCTGCCGCGCGGCGTCGCGCACCTTTGCCGCGCTCGAGGTGTCGCGCAGGCCCATGCCGAATCGGAACATGGCCCGATGGTAGGCACTCAGGTCAACGGCAGGGAGGCGAACGGGATTCCGGTCGGCTCGGCCGACCCGGTGCCCGGTTCGACGGTGAATGCCAGAGTGAGCGAATCGCCCAGATCCGGCAGCACCGACGTGGTCGACGGTGAGATCGCCTGCGCGTCCATCACCCCGGCCGAATGCGGTCCGGAATCGTCGATCAACCACATCTGGTAGACGGTGCCGTCCGCGGGCGGGGCGACGTCGTTCATGACCAGCACGGCCGCGTTGCGTTCGCGGGAGAACACCACCGTCGCGGTGCCGCCGGTCGGGATGTTGCCCGATACCGTCCGCACGTCGGGAGCGGCGAAGATCTGTTCGGCGGTGGTGGTGGCCGGCTCCGGGCGCAGCCACCAACCGATGCCGAATGTGGTGGCGCCGACGATGATGGCGGCCGCGGCGGCGGTCAGCGCGGTACCCCAACGCTGACGGCGCGACGGGCGCAACTGCCGGACCGGGTCGTCGGCGACCGCGGCGAGCACGCGGTCGCGCAGGCCGGCAGACGGTTCGGTGGCGGTGGTCGATGCGACGGTCGCCATCGCCTCGCGGACCTGTTGCACCTCGGCGGCGAACGCGTCGGCGACATCGCCGGGTGCATCCCGGAGGCGGCGCTCGATCTCGGCGCGTTCGGCATCGTCGACGGCATGCAGGGCATACGGCGTCGCCAACGCCATCAGGTCGTCATGCGGATGTGTCATGCCGCCCCCAGGCAGTTACGCAGGCCGCGGATCGCGTCGCGCATGCGGGATTTCACGGTGGCCAGGTTCGCCGACAACCGGTCCGACACCTGGACGTAGGTGAGCCCGTCGTAATAGGCCAGCTCGATGCACTCGCGCTGCTTGTCGGTCAGCGCGCCCAGGCAGTGGGTGATCTGCCGGTAGTCGTCGTTGTCGATGACCTGTTCGCTGACCTGGTCCACCGGCGGCTCGATGGTCGCGGCCCCGTAGCGGGATTCCCGGTCGGCGCCGGCCTGCTCCGAGCGGACCCGGTCGACGGCGCGGCGATGGGCCAGGGTCATCAGCCAGGACAGCGGTGATCCGGCCGACGGGTTGTAGTCACCGGCATTGCGCCAGACCTGAAGGTAGATGTCCTGGGTGGTTTCCTCGCTGTAGCCGGGATCCCGCAGCACCCGCAACACCAGACCGTAGACTCGCGTCCGGGTCTGGTCGTAGAAAGCTGCGAAGGCATCGACATCGCGTTGTGCCACCCGACGCAGCAATGCGTCGAGGTCTGCCGTCACGCTCCGTAGGATAGCGTCAGCGCCGGGCAGCGTCACGCAATGCCGCGTTTCCTGTGCGCTGTCGACGATCATCGGCGGACGGCCTCACCGATCGACTCGGTGTCCTCGTGCGGGACCACTGCCAGTCCGCGTCGCCACAGCGAAATGCCGTGCAGCCGAGTCTGTATGGCACCGGCCAAGGGGGCGAGGGGTCTGGTCAGCTGCAGGGTGGCGATCTGCGACGTGGAGGCGGGCACGCGCCGCCCGTGCAGGGATGCCGAGAACACCAGCTCGTTGTCGCGGTGCCAGGACACCGCGATGACCGCGGTGGGGCCGGGCTCGGGAACGTGCACCAGGTAGTAGCCGTCGACCTCGTTGAACGGCGAGACGTAGAACTGTTTGGGCACCGCGACCGGCCCGTCCTCGCTGGGCGGGAGCAGATAGGTGTGCCGTTGGCCGTGGGTGTTGTGCACCTCGACCAGGACATGGGCCAGGGTGCCGTCGGCCTCATGGCACCAGAACACGCTGATCGGATTGGCAACGTAGCCAAGCACTCTGGCGTCCAGCAATGCGGTGACCCGGCCGCCGCGCAGGTCGATGCCGTGGTTCGCCAGGAAATGGTCGACCCGGGTTCGCAGCGTGTCCGGGCCGGCGGGCGGCGCCAGCAGGTGGTCCGCGGCGCGGAACACCGCGAAGGGGCGCAACCAGATCGGCAGCCGGGGCGGTGCATCGAGGTCGATGTACCAGGTGTAGCCGCGGTGGCTGAAGGCGTTGTGGACCGGCGAGCGGCGCTCGTGGGTGACCCGGGTGCGGTAGATCGCGGTCATCATGGCACCGCCTGTGCGGCAAGGGCTTCGGGGAGGCGCAGGAGCAGCCCGGGCGACCTGGTGTCGGCCGGCGAGCGGGTGCGGCAGGCCGAGCGCCATCCAGGGGTGGCGACCCGGGTGCGCGAGCCGCAGATCGCCGGCCTTCCGAGGAGCCCCGCGGGCACCGTGCCGACGGCGACACCGCGTCCGATGACGGCGATGAACCGTCGCTCCCGTGGTTCCACATCAGGTATTCGTGGCCAGGCGTCCAACGGATGGGTGACATTCGGATTGCTAAACGCTGAACCCCGCGTAAGGTGCCAATCCGTGGTGTCGACCCTGTTTCGCAACGGATCCGTGTGGACGGGCGCGTCCGATCAGCCCCCGACCGACGCGCTGCTGGTCACCGACGGCGTCATCGCCGCGCTCGGCGCCGACGCGCTGACCCGAGCCCCGGCGGATGCGCGGATCGTCGATCTGCAGGGCGGCTTCCTGATGCCGTCCTTCGGCGACGGTCATGCCCACCCGCTGCTCGGCGGTTTGGAGTTCGTCGGTCCGGCGGTGCGTCCGTGCACGTCGGTGGACGAGATCGTCGAGGCGGTCCGCCGGTTCGCCAAGGACAATCCCGACGAGGAGTGGATCGTCGGCGCGTCCTATGACGGCAGTCTGGCCGAGGGTGGGCTGTTCGACGCCCGCTGGCTCGACGAGGCGGTCGCCGACCGGCCGGTCGTGCTGCGGGCCTGGGATTACCACACCGTGTGGTGTAACACCGCAGCGCTGGAGCGGGCCGGGATCACCCCCCGCACACCCGACCCGGTGCTCGGGGAGATCCCGCACCGCGCGGACGGGTCGGTGCTGGGCACCCTGCGCGAATGGGGTGCCGTCGACCTGGTCACCGCGGTCATGCCGGCCCGCGACGAGGATGTCCGGATCGCGGCGCTGGGCACGGCCGCCGACTACTACCTGGCCCACGGCGTCACCTGGGTGCAGGACGCCTGGGTGGAACCGGCCGACGTCGAGACCTACCTGGAGGCGGCCCGCCGCGGCGCGCTGCGTATCCGGTTCAACCTGGCCCTCTACGCCGACCCGCGGCATTTCGATACGCAGGTGGCGCAGTTCGCCGAGGCCAAGCGGCGCGTCGAGGAACTCGATTCGCCGCTGTTGACCGCGCAGACGGTCAAGTTCTTCGCCGACGGCGTGGTCGAGAACGAGACCGGTGCGCTGCTGCAGCCGTACTGCTCGGGCCTGCACAGCCACGGCATGACGGTCTGGGAGGGGAACTCGCTGGCCGAGGCGGCCCGCCGGGTCGACGAACTGGGCCTGCAGATCCACATCCACGCCATCGGGGACGCCGCCGTCCGGCAGGCGTTGGACGCCATCGAGTACACGGTGGATCGGAACGGCCCGCGGGACCGGCGGCCGGTCATCGCCCACGTCCAGCTCGTCGACGACGCCGATCTCGACCGGTTCGCCGCGCTCGGTGTCATTCCGTGTATGCAGCCGTTGTGGGCGCAGGAGGATGCGCTGATGAACGTGCTGACCGTGCCTCGGCTGGGCCGCGAACGCGCCGACAAGCAGTACCGGATGCGCACGCTGGCGGATTCCGGCGCGCCGCTGGCGCTGGGGTCGGACTGGCCGGTGTCCTCGGGTGCGCCGCTGGACGGAATCGCCGTGGGGGTGTCGCGCCAGACCGTCGACGGGGAACCGGCCGGCGGCTGGACACCCGAGGAGATCCTGGCCGTGGAGCGGGCGTTGGCCGCCTACACCGCAGGCGTCGCCGATCAGGCGTTCGCCGAGGGCCGGTGGGGCCGCCTGACGCCGGGGGCGAGCGCGGACCTGGTGTGGCTGGAGCGTGACCCCCGCACGGTCGCGCCGCTGGAGCTGCCCGGCATCGCCGTCCGGGCCACCTATCTCCGGGGCGAGCCCGGGTTCGTCGCGTCCACCACCCCGCAGCAGACGTAGCAGAAGGGAAACCGCCCCATGTCCTCATCGGAGCCCCTGGTCGGCATCTCGGCCGACCCGAACCAGGGAACCCTCAAACGCGCCCTCGGCGTGCCGTCACTGGTGCTCTTCGGTCTGGTGTACATGGTGCCGCTGACCGTCTTCACCACCTACGGCATCGTCACGGTGGAGTCCGGCGGCCGGGTGCCGCTGGCCTACGTGGTGACACTCGCGGCGATGATCTTCACCGCGCGCTCCTACGCCCGGATGGCCGCGGCCTACCCGGTGGCCGGATCGGCATACGCCTACACACAGAAGACCTTCGGCGCACCCGTCGGCTTCCTGGCCGGCTGGTCACTGCTGCTGGACTACCTGTTCCTGCCGATGCTCAACTACCTGGTCATCGGGCTCTATCTGAACGCCGCGGTGCCGGCGATCCCGGAGTGGGTCATCGTCGTGGTGACGATCGTGATCGTCACCGTCCTGAACATCATCGGCATCGTCTCGGTGGCCCGGGCCAATGCGGTGATCATCGCGGTGCAGGCGGTGTTCATCGTGGTGTTCCTGGTGATGGCCGTGGTCGCGATTACCGGCTCGGGCACCGTCGACGTGATGGCGCCGTTCACCGGTGACGGTACCGCGGGCGGGATGGCGCCGGTGCTGGCGGGCGCGGCGATCCTGTGCCTGTCCTTCCTCGGGTTCGACGCCGTGTCAACGCTTTCCGAGGAGGCCAAGGACGCCCGGCGTGATGTCCCGAAGGCCATCATGCTGGCCACCGTCATCTGTGGCATCTTGTTCGTGATCCTGTCCTATGTCTCGCAGCTGGTGTTCCCCTCCAACGCCTTCGCCGATGTCGACTCCGGGTCACTGGATGTCATGACCGCCGCCGGCGGTGCCTTCCTGTCGGCATTCTTCACCGCCGCCTATGTCGCCGGGGCCACCGGCTCGGCGCTGACCTCGCAGGCATCGGTGGCCCGCATCCTCTACGCCATGGGCCGCGACGGGGTGCTGCCGCGCAAGGTGTTCGGCTATGTGTCGGTGAAGTTCCGGACCCCGACGTGGGCCATCCTCGCGGTGTCGGTGATCTCGCTGCTGGCCATCGTGATCGACCTGGCGATCCTGGCCTCGGTGGTGAGCTTCGGTGCGCTGGTGGCGTTCTCGGCGGTCAACCTCACCGTGATCAAGCACTATTTCGTCGACGCCGGCGAGAAGAACGTGCTGAACAACCTGATCCTGCCGGGCATCGGCTTCGCGTTGACGGTGTGGCTGTGGACCAGTCTGTCCGGCGAGGCCCTCAAGATCGGCCTGATCTGGCTGGCCGTCGGATTCGGGTGGCTGCTGGTGGTCACCCGCGGCTTCCAGCGGCCGACGCCGGTGCTGGACATGAAGGAGTAGCGACCGGTCGGTCGTCGTCAGATCGGTCGCCACGTCTGCGCCGCCGACACCAGGCCGGCGATCAGCGCGCCGGTCGGCCGGCTCAGGCCGTCCGCGCCGACCGGCCCGCTGCGCGGGCTGATACCGCGCACCCGCGGTGCCAGCTCCAACTGCACACCGCCCCCACGGGTGCGGTTCACCGGGTTGTCCGGGTGCAGCCCGCGCAGCTCGCGGGGGATCGCTTCCAGATCGGTGATCACCTGATGCGCCGGGATGGAAAGGTGACCCGCCACATGGGCGGCCAGCTCCCGGTCGGTGCCGCCGGCCAGCAGCTGGGTGCTGCGCCCCACCCGGCCGTACCCGTGCAGCGAGACCACGTGCTCGACGTGGTCCAGGAACTCGGCCAGGCGTTCGGACTCGGCCGCCCGGTAGGCGGCCGAGCACAGGTGATACGGGTAGCCGGCGGGATGGCGCACCAGATAGACCGAGGCGCCGGCGGCCGCGGCGGCGCGTTCGGCGATCACGTCGGTCATCCGTTCCAGGCCCCCGCCGTGGATGGCCATGAAGCCGAATGTGCTTCTCAGCATAGAGGTTTCGCTGATCTGCGGGTCCGACAGCAGCTCGGTGAGCGTCTGCGGCCCCGGGGTGTCGGTGGGGGCCAGCGCCCGCGGCCAGTGCACCGGATCCCAGCGGTGCAGGAAGTCCAGCCAGCGCTGCGGGAGCCGGTGCTGGGTCGCCCCGGCGATGACGCGTTCCAGATACCCGGGCCGCGGCGCGCCGGCCTCGGTGCGGTGGTCGATGTAGATCCAGGCCTCCCGCGACCCGGCGTCGGTGTGCACGGTGCGCAGGTCGCGCCGGTAGCGCACGGGCACTCCCTCGGCCCGGTCCAGCACGGCGAGGTCGGCATCGCTGATCCGCCACAGCACGCCGTGCACCTCGGCGCCGTCTGCCGGTTCGACGGTGGCCACGCCGCGCTCGTTGATCAGCCAGTCGTGGTCGGCCAGCGTTGCCGGCACCGGGCCGTCGGCGTCCGGGCAGCGCAGTGCCATCTGGTCCACGCACAGATTGGATCCGTAGGCGAAATACAGATGTCCGGCCATCGGCCCCAGCCTAAGGGGCCGCGTACAACCCCTTACCGGTGACCAGCGGCAGGTCCAGTGTCGTCGTGATTCCCGGAGCGGCCGCGACCACCGCAGGGATCGCGTTGACCACGCGGGCGGCGGTGGCCACCAGCCCGGCATGGTTGTGGTCGCCCTTGCGGCTGCTCAGGCACAGATCCAGCGCGTAGGACGGCTCACCGGTGACCTCGACGCGGTAGGAGCCGCCCTCCTGGGCGGGCTGCGGCCATTCCGGGCACAGGTCTTGGCGCAGCCGGGTGACGTGTTCGAGCACGACGGCGGGATGGCCGTTCACCATGCCACGCACCTCGAAGCGCATGGCGGCGGTGCTGCCCTTCGGGATCGGCCCGGCGGCGATCTCGAAGTCCTCGGGCGCGGGCACCCGGGTGTGGGTCTCGGTGACCTCGTCGAGTTCGATGCCAAGGCCCGCGGCGAGCTGGCGTACCACCGAACCCCAGGCCAGGCTCAGCACGCCCGGCTGCAGCAGCATGGGCAGTTCGTCGGTGCTCTTCCCGAAGCCCATCACGTCGAACATCACCGTCGCGCTGTCATAGGTCGCGTAGTCCACGATCTCCATGCACCGGATCTGCTCGACACTCTGACAGGTGCCGGCGAGGGCGAGCGGCAGCAGGTCGTTGGCGAAGCCGGGGTCGATGCCGTTGACGAAAATGCTGGCACCACCGGTCTTTGCGGCGTTCTCGATCGGGTCGACCAGCTCGGCGGGTAGCACCTGCCACGGGTATTGCAGGAACACCGCGGCGCTGCCCACGACATTGATGCCGGCGGCCAGCAGGCGCCGGTAGTCCTCCAGCGCATCGGGCAGCCGATTGTCGGCCATCGCCGTGTAGACGGCGCAGTCCGGCTTCCCGGCCAGGATGTCGTCCAGCTGGTCGGTGGCGGTGATACCGGTCGAAACATCGAGTCCGGCAAGCTCTCCGGCATCCTTGCCGGCCTTGGCTGCCGAAGACACCCAGACGCCGGTGAGCTCGTAGCCGGGATCCTCGATGAGTTGACGCAGGGCGTGGCGGCCCACGTTCCCGGTCCCGATGGCGGCGACTCGGATGGGCTTCGTCGGTGCGGCTGACAGATCAGGCATGGGGGTCCTCACAGATCCGGGATGGGCAGGTCGAGGTTGGGGAAGGTGAGGCCGCCGTCGACCTCCAGGGTCTTACCGGTCAGGTAGTTACCGGCCGGTGAGGCCAAATAGACTGCGGCAGCGGCGATATCGCTGGGATCGCCGAGGCGTCGCATCGGAGTGGCCTTCTCCATCGGGTCGCGCAGGGCCTCGTTGGAGGCCACCACGTCCAGTGCCGAGGTGAGGATCGAGCCGGGGGCGATGGCGTTGACGCGGATGCGCGGGCACAGGTCCAGCGCCGAGAGCCGGGTGTAGTGCGCCAGCGCCGCTTTGGCGGTGCCGTAGGCCGCGAAGGCCCGGCCGGCCAGCCGGCCCATGGTCGAGGTGATGTTGATGATCGACCCGCCGCCGGAGTGCTCCAGCATCAGCGGAACGGCGGCGGTGGTCAGCGCGTGCGCGGTGCCGACGTTGAAGGTGAACGCGTCCTTGAGATCCTTGGTGGACGTGTTCAGCAACGGCCCGGGCATGGTGCCGCCGACGTTGTTGACGACGATATCTAGTTTTCCGAACGCCTCGACCGCCTGGCCCGCCAGGGCGGCGGTGGACTCCGGATGCGCCAGATCGGCGACCACGATGTGAGCGCGTCGTCCGGTCGCCTCCACCTGGGCGGCGACCTCCTGGAGTTGGGTCTCCGTGCGGGCGGCAATCAGCACGTCAGCACCGGCTTCGGCGAAGGCCACCGCGATTGCCGCGCCGAGACCGCGGCCGGCGCCGGTCACGACGGCGACCTGATCGTCGAGCCGGAATTTGTCCAGAATCATGCCTGCTCCATTTCTGCCTCGGCGTCACCGTAACAAGGGCGGGCGAACGCCGGAAGCACTTTCTGGAACACGTTCTAATTTGTCGGTGGCTGTCAGTTCCGGCGCGGGCATGGCGGTGCGGGCCCGGTGTCCTCTCCTCTGCGCGAGCGACCGTGTCGGTGCGCCGACACGCCGACGCCGAGGACACTTTGCGGTCGCTCGCGGTCCGGAAGGGTGCTACTTCTTGGCGGCGGCCTTCTTGGCCGGCGCTTTCTTCGCGGGCGCCTTCTTGGCCGCGGCCTTCTTCGCCGGCGCCTTCTTGGCGGGCGCCTTCTTCGCGGGTTCCTTCTCCGACTTGTCCGATTTCGCTGTCTTGTCCGACGATCCGGATCCGCGCGCCTTCACGCTGGCCTCCAATTTGGCCAACAGGTCGGAGACATCCTCGGTCTCGTCCAGGTCGGTCGGCTGCTCCTCGACGGTGAACGCTTCGCCGCCTTCGAGTTTGGCCTGCACCAGTTCGTGCAGCTGCTCCTGGTAGTCGTCGCGGAACTGGTCGGGTTTGAAATCGTCGGTCATCGATTCGACCACCTGGCCGGCCATCTTCAGCTCGGCCGGTTTGATGTCGACATCCTTGTCCAGCGAGGGGAAGTCGGGGTCGCGGATCTCGTCGGGCCACAGCAGCGTGTGGATGACCATGACATCGCGCTTGCTGAAGTCCTTGACCCGAAGTGCCGCCAACCGGGTCTTGTTGCGCAGCGCAAAATGGACGATGGCCACCCGGTCGGTCTCGGCCAGCGTCTTGGCCAGCAGTACATACGATTTCGTCGATTTGGAGTCCGGCTCCAGGAAGTAGCTCTTGTCGTACATCATCGGATCGAGCTGCTCGGCCGGGACGAACTCGACCACTTCGATCTCGCGGCTGCGTTCCTCGGGCAGGGTCGCGATGTCCTCGTCGGTGATGATCACCGTCTGGCCGTCATCGGAGTCGTAGGCGCGGGCGATATCGCGGTATTCGACCACCTCGCCGCACACCTCGCAGGTCCGCTTGTAGCGGATGCGTCCGTTGTCCTTCTCGTGCACCTGGTGGAACTTGATGTCGTGGTCCTCGGTGGCGCTGTAGACCTTGACCGGCACATTGACCAGACCGAAGGAGACCGAGCCTTTCCAGATCGACCGCATACGCAACGGTATCAGCGGGCATTGCCATCCGGTGGAGGGCGAGAAATATCATGCAGAGGTGGAGCGCTTCGGCCGGGTCAAACTGACCAATCCGGACAAGGTGCTCTATCCGGCCACCGGCACCACCAAGGCCGAGGTGTTCGACTACTACCTCGCCGTCGCCCAGGCGATGCTCCCGCACATCGCCGGCCGTCCGGTGACCCGCAAACGGTGGCCCAACGGGGTCGAGCAGGCCGACTTCTTCGAGAAGCAACTCGCCTCCTCGGCACCGGACTGGCTGCGCCGGGGCTCGGTGACCCATCGGTCGGGAACCACGACCTATCCGATCATCGACACCGCCGAGGGGTTGGCCTGGATCGCCCAGCAGGCGTCGCTGGAGGTGCACGTCCCGCAGTGGCGGTTCGACGCGGGCGGGGTGGGTGACGGTACGGGCGGTGAACCCGGGCCGGCCACCCGCATCGTGTTCGACCTCGACCCCGGTGAGGACGTGACCTTCCGTCAGCTGTGCGAGGTGGCCCACGAGGTGAAGGGCTACGTCGAGGACATCGGGCTGACGGCCTACCCGCTGACCAGTGGCAGCAAAGGTCTGCACCTGTACGTGCCGCTGGCCGAACCGATCAGCTCGCAGGGCGCCTCGGTGCTGGCCAAGCGGATCGCGTTGGCGCTGGAGAAGACCATGCCGAAACAGGTCACCGCCACCATGACCAAGAGCCTGCGGGCCGGCAAGGTGTTCCTGGACTGGAGTCAGAACAGCGCCGCCAAGACGACCATCGCGCCGTACTCGATGCGGGGACGCGCGGAGCCCACCGTGGCCGCACCGCGCACCTGGGCGGAGATCGAGGATCCCGACCTGCGCCACCTCAGCTTCGCCGAGGTACTGGAGCGGGTGGAACGCGACGGTGATCTGCTGGCCGATCTGGACGAGCCGTTGCCAGGTGCGGACCGGCTGACCACCTACCGCAGCATGCGTGATGCCGGCAAGACTCCCGAGCCGGTTCCGGCGGCGTCGCCGGCGGTCGGGCAGGACAACACGTTCGTCATCCAGGAGCACCACGCGCGCCGCCTGCATTACGACTTCCGGTTGGAACGCGATGGGGTGCTGGTGTCCTGGGCGATCCCGAAGAATCTGCCCGAGACCACATCGGTCAATCACCTTGCCGTGCACACCGAGGACCATCCGCTGGAGTACGCGACTTTCGAGGGCGATATCCCGGCGGGCGAGTATGGCGGCGGAAAAGTGATCATCTGGGACTCCGGCACGTACGAGGCGGAGAAGTTCCGCGACCCGGGTGTCGACGGCGACAAGCCGATCGACGGTCGCAAGGGAGAAGTGATCGTCACCCTGAACGGCGCCAAGGTGCAGGGTCGCTACGCGCTTATCCAGACCGGTGGCAAGAACTGGCTGGCACACCGCATGAAGGAGCAGCCGGTCGCGACCACCGACGATCTCAAGCCCATGCTGGCCACTCATGGGTCGGTGACGAAGCTGACCCCGGGCAGCTGGGCCTTCGAAGGCAAGTGGGACGGTTACCGGCTGCTGGTCGAACTCGATCACGGTGAGCTCATGTTGCGCTCGCGCAGCGGGCGCGATGTGACCGCGGAGTTCCCGCAATTGCGCTCGTTGGCAGCAGATCTCGCCGATCACCACCTGGTGCTGGACGGGGAGATCGTGGCGCTGGACGCCAAGGGTGTGCCGAACTTCGGGGCCATGCAGAACCGTGCCTCGGGTAGCAACATCGAATTCTGGGCCTTCGATCTGCTTGCCCTGGACGGGCGTTCGCTGCTGCGCGCGAAGTACCGCGACCGGCGCAAGCTGCTGGAGCTGGTGGCTCAGGACGGTCCACTGATCGTGCCGGACCTGCTCGACGGCGACGGTGCGGAGGCCATGCGCTACGTCCGGGCGCACGGGTACGAAGGGGTGGTTGCCAAGAAGTGGGATTCCACCTATCAGCCGGGACGGCGCTCACAGTCCTGGATCAAGGACAAGGTGTGGCTGACCCAGGAGGTGGTGATCGGCGGCTGGCGTGCGGGTGAAGGCGGGCGCAGCAGCGGGATCGGGGCGTTGGTGGTCGGGGTGCCCGGCCCGGACGGGTTACAGTTCGCCGGCCGGGTCGGCACCGGCTTCACCGACAAGATGCTCAAGGATCTGCGCTCGACGCTGGCTCCGTTGGAGACGGCGGAGTCACCCTTCACCACAAGGCTTTCCGGTCCCGACGCCAAAGGGGTGACCTTCGTGCGCCCGGACCTGGTGGGGGAGGTGCGCTACAGCGAACGGACCTCGGACGGCCGGTTGCGGCAGCCGAGTTGGCGGGGTCTGCGTCCGGACAAGACACCCGATGAGGTCGTCTGGGAGTAGGGGCAGCCGGTCCGGCGTGCGTGGCCCATCCCCGTGGTGGCGGGAGACGCCGGTCTAGGGTGAGGCCCGTGCATAGGTGTGCGAGGTGACCGGCCGCCGTCCGTTGGACGAGATCGTGGCGCTGCTCGATATCGCTGCCACCGGTGACACGGTGTTCGTCGCGCAGCACACCGAGGCCGCGGTCCAGACCGGCCACGTCTTCGGCGGCATGGTGGCGGCCCAGTCGACCGTGGCGGCCTGCCGGACGGTCGATCCGGCGCGGCCCATCCACTCGCTGCACGCCTACTTCCTGCGGCCGGGCGATCCCACCCACCCCATCGAGTTGCACGTCGAGATCACCCGTGACGGGCGGTCTTTCAGTCACCGCCGGGTCAGTGCTGTGCAGCGGGGGCGCGCCATCATGGAGATGGCCTGCTCCTTCGCCGAGCCCGAACCCGGTCTGCGTCATCAGGTTCCGATGCCACAGGTCCCAGAACCCGAGGACCTGTCCCCGGACTGGGAGGTGCTCCGCTCGTTTTCGGATGTGGTGCCCACCCTGACCCGACCCGCGCCCTTCGACATCCGGTCGGTGGGCAACCACTCGCGGGTCAGCCGCGAGCACGGGGAGACCACCGATCGCTCGCTGATGTGGATGCGCGCCGATGGCGCGGTCGCCGACGACCCGGTGTTGCACACCGCTTTGATCGTCTACGCCAGCGATATGACGGTCCTCGATCCGGTGACCCGCCCGAACGCGCGGTCGATGGCAGCCGAGGACGTGCTGCCCGCGACGATCGACCACGCGGTGTGGTTCCACCGGTGGGCCCGCGCCGACCGATGGTGGTTGTGCGACGTGGATTCGCCGTGGGCCGGCGACGGTCGCGGCTACGCCCGGGGCCGCATCTTCGACCGCAGTGGCGTGTTGGTGGCCCAGATCGCCCAGGAGGGGCTCATCCGACTTCCGCCCGGGCAGCCGTGAGGAGGGTGTGGACATGTTCACCCATCTGCTCGCGCTGAACCCGGGTCGCCAGATGATCGTGCGGATCGACATCGCCGGCGGTAATGTCGATGAATTCGTCACCGGGGTAACAGCTTTCCCGGACGGCATCGTGGTCGATGCGCGCACCGGGCTCGTCTACTGGACCAACATGGGTGCGCCGCGGCCGGCCGGGGACCGGCCACCGCGGTCGGAGGCGGATCTAAACTTCTCGGTCCGCAACGGCTCCCTCGAGCGGGTTCGACTGGACGGCACCGGACGTGAGGTCGTGGTGGCCGAAGGTGGTTTCGTGACCGGCAAGCAACTCGCCGGCGCCTGGGCACGGAACCGGCTGTACTGGTCGGACCGGGAAGGTGCTGCGGTGCGCAGCCTTTTGCTGGACACCTTCGAGGTCCGCGATGAGCTTGTCGTCGCGCACACCGAGGCGGAACGGCTATCCGAGGTCAACCAGTGCGTCGGTGTCGCCGTGGATGAGCGCAACGGTCACCTCTACTGGACGCAGAAAGGCCCGTCTGACGGGGGACAGGGACGGATACTGCGCTCGCCCCTGGACGTCCCCGCCGGGCGATACCACGACGTCGAGGTGCTGTGGTCCGGTCTGCCCGAACCGATCGATCTCGAACTCGATCTCGACGCCGGGCTGTTGTACTGGACCGACCGTGGTGCGCCGCCGCGCGGTAACACGCTCAACCGCGCCGAGATCGGAGACCCCGGCGGCGCCGTGGACATCGTGGCGGACGGTTTCCACGAGGCGATCGGTCTGGCGCTGGATCCGGCCGCCGGCGTGGTGTACGTCAGCGATCTGTCCGGAGAGATCCGTGCGGTCGACATCGCCGGCGGCGCCGAGCGCACCGTGGCCCGGGTGCCGGGCGGGGTCACCGGGATAGCCGGGCTATGACAGCGGTGCCGTCAACTCGATGTTGATGTCGTCGGGATCCTGGAACGACAGGATCGCGATGCCGGCATCGTCGAGATCGGTGATGTCGCCATGCGGGATACCGGCGTCAGCGAGTGCCCGGTGTGCCGACTCGAGCGCCGCGCGGTCCGCCACGGCGAAGCTGATGTGATCCAATCCTGTTCTGGTGGAATCGAATCGGCCATCACCGACGGGCCGCAGGCCGAACAGCGTGCCCTGCGGGGTCTGGTAGACGACACCGCCGTAGAACTGCTCCTGCGACTCGGTGACGCCGGGTTCGTCGGCCTTGTCGGATGCGTCGACGGCGGTCGGCCAGCCGAACACCGCGTCGTAGAACTTCTTCGATCGCGCGATGTCGGTGACGGTGAGCCGGACGTGGGCGAACCCGCTGCTGTCGATGTATGCCATCACCGATCAGTACCCGCGGCGGGCCGGGGCGAATCTGCTCACCCGGCGGAGTGCACCGATGCCACGACGTACAACTTGGGGTCGAAACTGTTCGCGAGCGCGGCCGCCCGGCCCATGTGTTCTGTGACCGTGGGGTTGTCGAAGATCGTCGCGTACGCCTGCGCCGAGGACCACTGCGCATAGTTCACGACCCGGGTGCGGTCGGCGCTGACGTGAATATTGGCCGACACGAATCCGGGCAGGTGGCGCATCACCTGTTCGGAGGCGGTGGTGAGGACCTCCACGAGTTGGTCGGCCCGTTCCGGGGCGACGTCGAACACATTGATCAACGTCGTGTGGTCGGGTTCGGTGGTGATGGTCGTCATGGCAGGTATCCGTTCTTATTGTCAGGTTCCTTACATAGGTCACGGTAGCACTGTGTAAGGTTCCTGTCATGGGCGTGGAATCGGCCGAGTTGACGGTGGGTTATCTCGTCAAGCGTGTACAACAGGCGCTGCGCCGCAATTGCGATGCAGCGCTGCGTCCGATCGGGCTGTCGATGGCGCAGTACTCGGTGTTGCGGGCGCTGGCCGACCACCCGTCGGCGTCGGCCGCGCAGTTGGCCAGGTTGTGTTTCGTGACCCGGCAATCCCTGCAGGATGTGCTGAACGGGCTGCGGTCCGACGGCCTGGTCGACACGGCGCCCGGTCCGTCCAGCGGCCGGGCGGTCCCGCTGGCGCTCACCGCCCCGGGCCGTCGGCGGCTGGCGGCAGCCCACCGAGCGGTATTGGCGGTCGACGCCGCGATGGTGGCGGAGCTACCCGCGGGCGCAACGGCGCAAATGACGCAATGGCTGCTGTCCTGTGCCGAAGAGCTGGAAGGCTAACCGGTGGGCGCCGCGCCGGTGACCGCCTCCTGCAGACCCCGGGTGGCCAGCACATCGGCCAGTTCGTTGTCGGCCACTCCGGAGTGGCCCTTCACCCAGAACCATTCGACCTCGTGACGCGCACACGCGGCCTGCAGTCGCTGCCACAGGTCGACGTTCTTCACCGGTTCCTTGGCCGCGGTCAGCCAGCCGTTGCGTTCCCAGCCACGGACCCACTTGGTGATTCCGTTGCGTACGTAGGTGCTGTCGGTATAGAGGTGCACCGTCACCGGCCGGGTGAGCGCCTCCAGCGCCATGATCGGCGCCGTCAACTCCATCCGGTTGTTGCTGGTCTGCCCGGGCTCACCGCCGCACATCTCGCGCACGTGGTGGCGCTGACGCAACACCGCGCCCCATCCGCCGGGACCGGGGTTGGGCCGGCAACCGCCGTCGGTGTGGATGATGACGGGGTCGTCGGTCATCCGCTGAGATTAGCGCGCGGAACCGGGCTGGGTGATGAACGCCGTGCGGACCGACATGCCTGCGTCGCGGTGCCGCAGGGTGGTGATCCGCCGTCCGGGTTGGACGGCGTCCTTGACCCGGCCGGTCCGGTCGCCGAAAAAGGCCGCGGTGGAATCGATGTCGGCGACGTTGTAGGTGAGGCCCCACAGCTCGGCGGGGCCGTCCCCGCTCGCCCCCGGGGTGCCCACCACCTCCAGGATGACCTCGCCGAGTCGGTAGAAGATCTGCCGGATGGGTCGTCCGCCGAGTTCGGCGTCGCGTTCCCGACGGGGTTGCTCACCGGCATCGTGCAGTGCCGCGACGGTGCGCGCCAGATCGGGGGACATCAGCACGATGTGATCGATCCCGACCACACCGTTGGGGTGCTCTGGTGCCGGCGTCGGCGGAGCCGACTGTGAAGCCTGCGTCGGCGGCGCCGACTGTGAAGCCTGCGTCGGGATGCCGTCGAGGTCTGTCCCGGTGAAGCCGCGCAACGACCATCCGATGATGCCGGTGCCGGGACCGGAGCCGATCAGCCGCAACCGGACCTCGCCGATCCGGCAGACATCGTCGGCGTCCACCGCGAAGCCGGCCGTCGCCCACGCCGCGGCGGGATCGGCGATCAGGATCTCGTCCACGGTGAGCGTCACGACTGCGATCCTAGAAGGCTTTGCTGTTATCGACGCCGCCGGATCGGGCCTAGTGTCTCGCCAGTACCCTGACGCGAACGTCAAACTGTTGGTAGCCTCGAATCGGTTTGCTGAGGGGGAGAATGGGGCGATGACGGTGACGGCCACTCACACACGGAGGTGGTTGGCACGGACCAACCACTACGAGTGGATCACCGACTATCTGGCCGCCCGCGGTGCGACCGGTGCGGTGCGGGCCCTGATGGCCACGATCGCTGCGTCCCTGACCATCTGTCTACTGGTGCTCCTACTCAGCGTCGACACCCCACGGCCCGGCATCCCGAAGGCGATGATGTGGACCGCTTTCGCCGGCGGTGTCGCCGGGGCGGTGCTGTGGACTTTGCGGTGGCCGTCGCGGCGGCAGTCGTTGGCGTTTGCTCTGGTGACCAATGCGTCGGTGGCGCTGGCCTGTCTGTCCTATCCGAACCCGCACGGCGCCCTCTTCGGCTGCATCGCGTTCGCGACCACCGCGGCCTATATCGGCTTCTTCCACTCCACCGCGTTGGTGGCCTACAACTTCGTGGTCGCGGCGACGGTGGCCGTCATCGCCGCGCTGCGGGTCGCCCAGACCGGGCACGTGGCGCTCGCGGTCGTCGATCTGTTTCTGATCACCCAGATCAACATCGTCATGCCGGTGGCCATCCATCTGCTCATCCGTTCGCTGGGAGTCGACCTGGAACGGGCCGGGCGCGATCCGCTCACCGGGCTGCTGAACCGCCGCTCGTTCCAGCGGTACACCGCCAAGATGCTCGACGAGGTGGCTATCGATCCCGACGCACACCTGGTCGTCGTCATGGTCGACCTGGACAATTTCAAGCGCATCAACGACACCCGCGGACACCAGGCCGGCGACGATGCGCTGGTGGCCGTCGGACGGGCGCTCGGCCAGGCGGTCGCCGACACCGTCGCGGTGGTGGCGCGCAACGGCGGCGAGGAGTTCGTCGTCGCGGCCGCCTACGAGACCAATGACCCCGAGCCGCTGGCCCGACGGGTATGTGAGGGCATCGCGCGCTTGCCGATGTCGATCACCGCCAGCGTCGGCACCGCGTCGGTGCCGATCCGCAACCTGCGGCGCACACCGGCGCATCTGCGGTCCAGCGTCGATCGGTTGGTCGGGGCCGCCGATGAGGCGATGTATGCGGCCAAGCGCGCGGGCGGCAACCGGCATCACCACGCGGCATTGAACTAGTGGGGGCGGTTGGCCCAGCCGTCGTCGTTGTATGCCCAGAGTCGCAGTTCGCGGTCCCAGGCACGGTCCCGTGACCGCTCGAGAATGCGGCAGACCACGCAGGCGAGCAGTGCGCCGACCATTGTGATGCTGGTCCAGGCGGCCACTCCGGCGACGACCGCCTGCAGTTGTGCGTCACCGGCCTGCATGGGGGCGGCCACCACCTTGCCGCGCTCGTCGAGCCAGATCGTCATCTGATCGCCGGGCTTGACGGTGGCCACGCCGGCCACCGATTCGGTGCGCTCACGATTGTGCTCTTGCCACTGCACGCGCACCGAGGCCGGCGTCTCCAGATCGGTGGGTAGCCCGACGCCGGCGACGACGGTGGCCTGCACCGGATGTCGGTTGCTGATCTCCTGTTGCGACGTCTGCAGTCCCGATCGGTGGACGATGCCGCCGGCCGCCAATGCGGCGGGGATGGCCACCAGCGCGATCACGAGGACCCCGAGTATCGCGAAGGCCTCCAACCGGTCGGCGGTGCGGACCAACGGATGGCGGGTGCACACGCGGCGGATCCAGCGTAGCCGGGCAGCAAACCCTGTGACGTCGGTAACAGGGCCGGGACGGCGGCTTTCGCTGGAGTTCGCAAACATCCATCCCAGCGTGACACCCGCCGGGGCCCGTCGCAAAGTCGCACGACGGACATCACACCCGGCGGGACGGGCAGAAGCGCATGGGATTGCCGCCGTCCCGGCGTGGGTAACCAGCACCGCTGTGAGTGACGAGGAACTGGTCGTCCTACTCGACGATGCGGGCAGATCGGTCGGCAGCGCGGCGAAGGCCACCGTCCACCACGCCCACACCCCGCTTCATCTCGGGTTTTCCTGCTACCTCTTCGACGACGCCGGCCGGGTGCTGCTCACCCGTCGCGCCCTCGGCAAGAAGACCTGGCCGGGGGTGTGGACCAACTCGTTCTGCGGACACCCCGCCCCACACGAGCCGACGGTGGACGCCGTGCACCGTCGCGCCGCACAGGAACTCGGCACCACGCTGCACGACGTGCACTGTGTGCTGCCCGAGTTCCGCTACCGCGCCACCGCCGCCGACGGCACCGTCGAGAACGAACTGTGCCCGGTGTTCTGCGCCCTGATCGACGGACCGCTGGACGTCGCACCCGACGAGGTGATGGACCTGGCCTGGGTGAGCTGGGACGAGATCCGCGCGGCCGCCGCGCTGGACTGGGCGATCAGCCCGTGGGCGCAGACTCAGGTTCCGTTGCTGGAGTTGGCGGAACTGCCATCTTGGGCCCGGCGCTGGGCGGCGTGAGCAACCCCGCTCTGCCATCGGCGTCCTGGCGCCGGACCTCCTGCAGGCGCTCGGCGTACTCCAGATCGTCACGCCACAACCGGTTGGCGGCGTGGCGCATGAACGGGGTGATCACGGACCGGAACGGCAACGCCTTGGCGAAACCCGGTCGGTCCGAATGCGCGATGACCGCCTCGATCACCGTGCTGCGCGGCTGACCGTCCGGACCGGCGCCCAGCGGCGTCGCGTGGGTCTCGACCACACTGCCTGCGCCCTCGCCTTCGACGATGCGCATCGTGAGGGTGCGCGGCTCCGGACTGGTGAACTCCGCGATCACCGGAATGCCCACGCGCCCCAGGTGGAAGGTGACCGCGACCAGGAAGCGGTCCTCCTCCTCGGGGAGATCCGGATCCTCCGGGGGTGCGCTCAGCACCTCGAGCTCGGCGAACGAATACGGGTGGAACCAGGCACCGTGCCACGGGTCCATCCGGTTGGCGATGATGTCCTGCGGTTCGCACGAGCCGACCATGGCGGCCACCGCCGAGATGCGCGGAATCCCAGGCCGGGCAGGCAGAATCGGCGCCTGGGTGGGTTCCTCGCCGCCGATGCGGTCCAGCCGCACCCACACCAGCACACCGTCGTCGTGTACCGGTACCGGCGACCAGTCCGGCCGCGACCGGCCGGTGAGCTGCAGCCCGTGCCAGGGGCAGATCAGGTTGCCCCGCTCGACCACTCCGGTACACATGTCCGCGCCCAAGTGCGGGCAGCGGGCCGGCCCGGCGTGCAACTGCCCGGAATCATCGCGCCAGCAGACCAATTCGGCCCCGGCCACGGTTGCCCCGAATGGCTTGGTGGTGATGTCGGTGCCGGCACCCACCACGAACCAGTTGCCGCTGGGCCGGTTCTGCGAGCGGGCCAGCGCGGCGGCGATCAACGACGGTTCGGTCTGCCGGAAGGTCGGCCGCTGCCGGCTCCACCTGGCCCGCGGAAGCAGCTGGAACGGCCACGCCTTCATGTCCACACCCGTCCTTCCGCGCGATCGGCGAGGTGCCGCAGCAGGGACGACCGCCCGCGCACCGGCACCGTGTACATATCGTTGCCCCGCAACCCGAAACGTTCAAGCAGGGCGTTGGCGGCCGCCAACCCGGTCGTCGCGGCGCGTTCCATCAACGCGACCGGCAGATCGATGCGGATACCGTCACCGGCGAGCACCAATCCCTCCTGCGGGGTGCGCACGCCCGGCCGCCGGGCGAAATCACCGGGCGCCAACCGCGGGCAGTCGTTGCGGCACAACGTGATCTCGTGCACCGTCCGGGCCGTCGCGGTCTCCGGATACAGCTCGTGCAGCCGGGCATCCAGCGCGCTACGCACCGCGGGGGTGTCCTCGGATATCGAGTAGGCGTGCAGTTCCACCACCGACCCGCGGCGCCGGCGCGCCCAGGCCTGCGCATCGCGTTCGTAGCGTTCCAGCACGCTGATGTTGTCCAGCGGCGGCAGTCCGCCGGTGCCCAGGAACGCCGGACGGTGTGCGTGCACCGGGCGGTCCAGCCACAACCTGCGCACCAGAAACGGTGCGGCGGTGCCGAGTCCGCCCACGCTGCCCCGCCATTCGGGATCACCGAGGCCTGCCGACTCCGAGACGATGCGCTGCAGGGCGGGCACCTCGGTCGCGAGTACCACCCCGTCACATCGCGTGGTGGCATCCGAATCGTCGGTCACCGCGAACTTCCCGTCTTCCTCGGGCACGACGCTGCGGGCGCTGACACCGGTGCGGATCTGGGCGCCGTGGCGGGCCAGGTGCCGATGCAGTGGGTTCCACAGGGCGGTGTCGAAGTTCTCGGCCGCCACATCGAAGACCAGGCCCTCGCTGGACCCGAGGAAGTAGATGTGGAACATGGTGGCCAGTTCGGCGGCCGAGAGCGACTCGGGTCGGGTGAAGAAGCTGCGGGAGAACACCTCGAAGGCCAGATGTTGGGCAGCGGCCGGGAAGTTGATGTCGCGCAGGAACGTCTCGGCATCCAGATCATCGAGGCGCCAGTAGGTCTCGGGAACCGAGACGCTCGCCAACGGGGCCGCGGCCTTGGCGTCCACCCGGACCAGATCACGTAACCGGAAGGTGGGGCTGCGCAGCGCGAACGCCATCGCGTTCAGCGGTGGGGTGCGGGGCAGCCCGCGGAAGGTGTCACGACGGCCTTCGCCATCGATCAACGGGTAGTCGTCCAGACCGGTGAACATCGCGAGGTCGGGGCTGACATGGCGCAGCATGGTGCGCAGGTTGTAGTACTGGCGGAAGAACGCGTGGAAGCCGCGGTTCATCGCGACCTCGGATCCGTCCGGCAGCGTCTCGGTCCAGCCGCCGACCCGGCCACCCAGATACGCTTCCCGCTCCAACAGGTGCACCGCCACCCCGCGATCGGTCAGTGCGGTCGCCGCGCTGAGCCCGGCGATACCACCCCCGATCACCACAACGGTCGGGCGGTGCGGCAACTGCGCCGCATGCGGCAGTCCGGTCGACGCGGGATGACGCACCCGGCGACGATCGGTCACGACACCGCCCGGCCCAGGAAGGTGTGCACGATCCCGTTCTGCCAACCGGGCACCGTCTCACTGCGCACATCTGTGAACCCGTTGCGTTGCAGACGTTCCCGGAACTGCGCGGCCCCGTCGAACCGGTTTACGCTGCGGCGGAGATAGCGGTAGAGCTCGCCATCGCCGGTCTTGATCCGACCCGCCGGGATGATGATCGTGGCGCACACCAGATTCCAGGTGACCCGGGCCCGGGGTGAGTCGCGCACCGAGTACTCATGGGCGGCGAACACCCCGCCGGGAGCCAACAACGCCAGTAGAGCGCGCAGGACCGGATCGGGGTCGGGGAGGTTGCGCACCAGATATGCGGCCAGGATGCCGTCGAAGGGCCCGGTGACCCCGGCCTTGGCCAGATCCTCGGCCCGGCTCTGCACGAAGGACACCGTCGACGGCCAGGATTTCGCGCGGGCCTGCTCGAGCATGCCGGCAGACCCGTCGACACCGGTGATCTCCGCATGCGGGGCCACGCTCAGCAGGGCGGCCGTCGACAACCCTGTGCCGCAACCGATGTCGAGTAGCCGTAGTCCCCGCCCGCCGTTGGGTAACTGCATCCGCTGGGCCGACAACCGCAGGTGGTCGTTGTATCCGGGGTTGGCGCCGACCAGGCCGTCATAGGCCGATGCGCCCGCGTCGAACGCCTCCGGGACGTCGTATGTGCTCACGCCACCGGCCGCAGACGGGCACGCCAGGCACGGGTCAGTCCGCGGGCGGCGACCTGCAGTCGCCGTCCGTTGGACACCGTCGCCCGCTGCTGGAACACCTCGAAGTCCAGTGTCTCGATGCGGTCGAGGATCTCCGAGTACAGCGTGAGCGCGGCTTCGATGCACGGCCGCGACTGCGGGGCCAGCATGGGGATACCGAGTTCGGCGTGCTCGTAGACCTTGCGGGTGATCGCATGCTGCTCCACCAGGGCGGCGCGCAACCGGGCATCGGTGCGCCGATTGCGTTGGCACCACTGCAGCAGCTCACGGTCCACCCCGTGCGCGGCGATCTCATCGGCGGGCAGGTACACCCGGCCGCGGGTCAGGTCCTCGTCGATATCGCGCAGGAAGTTGGTGAGCTGGAAGGCCTTGCCCAGCGCCGCGGCGTGCGGCGCGGCCTCGGCGGCCGGCACCACGGTGCCGAGGATCGGCAGCAACTGCAGGCCGATCACCTCCGCCGAGCCGTACATGTAGCGGTCCAGCGCGGCCCGGTCCGGATAGTCGGTGATGGTCAGGTCCATCCGCATGGCGGCCAGGAAGTCGTCGAACAGCTGCCACGGCAGACCGTAGTGACGCGCGGTGTCCACGACGGCGTCGAGCACCGGATCGTCACCGGCCAACCGGTTCTCGACCAGCCGGCTGTACAGGGCGTCGGAAAGCCCCCGGAGTTCGTCGGCACGGTCGGCGGTGCTGCGGTCGTCGAACCCGTCGAGCACATCGTCGGCGCGCCGAGCGAACCCGTACAGCGCGTGCACCGCCGGTCGCTGGCCCGGTGCGAGCAGCCGGGTGGCCAGGAAGAAGGTCTTGCCGTGCGCGGCGTTGAGCGCCCGGCAGCGTTGATAGGCCTGGCGCAGTTCGCGCCCACGTACACCCGCCGCGTCCAGCTCCGAACCGAGCATCATCTGGTCCTCCTCATCGGGTGACGATCCTGGGGCGGGCCGTGGACGCGACGCCGGTGACCCGGTCCGCGGCCAACCGGCCCGAGACGATGGCGGTCGGGATGCCGACGCCGGGCACGGTGGACGACCCGGCCAGCACAGCGTTGTCGATACCCCGAACGGTGTTGCCGGGCCGGAACGGTCCGGTCTGGCCGAAGGTGTGTGCCAGCGCGAACGGCGTGCCCGCGATCATGCCCTGACGGGCCCAGTCCTGCGGAGTCACGACGTCCAGGATTTCCGGGTCCGCGCCCAGGTGTGGCAGCCGGGCGCTGACGGTGTCCAGCATGTGCGCGGTGTAGTCGGACCGTTGACTGTCCCAATCTCGTTGTCCGACAGCCAGATTAGGGGTCGGGGCCAGCACGTAGAGCAGATCGCGGCCGTCCGGCGCCAGGCTGGGATCACCGGCGGTGGGGCGGGTGACCAACAGCGAGGGGTCCACCATCGGGACACCCTGGTCGATGATCTCGTCGAAGGTCTGGCCCCATTCGTCGCCGAACAGGATGGTGTGGTGCGAGGCGTCGGCGGCGGGGTCGGCGGCCCGGCAGCCGATATGGGCCACCACCGCCGAGGGGGCCGGCCGCAGCTTGGTCAACCGCCGCGGGGTGCGCCCGAGCAGCCGGTAGGTGTCGGGCAACTCAGTGGTCAGGATGACGGCGTCGGCGGCGAAGCGCCGACCGTCCGCGGTGCGCACCGCGGTCACCCGGTCGCCCGTGCGCTCCAGGTCTGAAACCGCTGCGTCATAGTGGAATTCGACACCGGCATCGGCGGCCGCGGCGGCCAGCGCGTCCGGTAGCGCGCGCATCCCACCCTTGGGGAAGTACACCCCGGACACGGTGTCCATATAGGCGATGACAGCGTAGGCGGCGAGCGCCCGCTTCGGCGGGACGCCCACGTAGAGCGCCTGGAAGGTGAAGACCCGCAGCAGGCGTTCGTCGGTGATGAACCGCCGGACCATGGTCTCCCAGCCGCGGAAGCCGCCGATGGCGGTCAGCTTGGCCAGCTGCGGTGTCAGCAGCGACAGTGGCGAGTCGAAGTTCGAGGAGATGAACCCTTCGAACTCCACCTGGTAGAGCCGGGTCAGCCAGTCCCGCAGGCGCAGATACCCGTCGGCCTGCGCGCGGCCGGCGAACCGTTCGATCTCGGCCGCCATCGCGGTGGCGTCGCTGTGCACGTCGATGCTGGTGCCATCGGCGAAGGACGCGCGGTAGGCCGGATCGACCGGGTGCAACTCCAGCCGGTCGGCAGTGGATTCGCCGACGGCGGCAAAGGTTTCGTCGATGATGTCGGGCATCGTCAACACCGTGGGCCCGGTGTCGATCCGGTAGCCGGACAGGTCGGCGCGGCCGACACGGCCGCCCGGATGGGATCCGCGTTCGACGACGGTGACCCGCCGCCCCCGGCCGGCCAGGTGCAGGGCCGCCGACAGACCGGACAGTCCGGCACCCACCACCACGACGTGATCGGTGCTGCCGGGCACGGTGCGCATCAGGCGGTCCGCTCGGTGCACGCCGACGCGGTGGCCAGCAGCGCCGTCCGTACCTCGTCTTCCAGCCGCCCACCGGGCAGACTGTCCAGCGCGTCCGCCGCGGCGGCATATCTGCGCTGGATCAACTCTTCGATCCGCTGCACGGTCCCCACCTCCAAGATCAAAGTCTGCCACCGAGTGATGTCGTCGGCACCAAGATTTTCCGCTGTCATGAATTCCTTGAATTGACGCTGCTGCATACCGGTGGCCAATTCGTAGGCGGCGACGACGACCGTGGTCGCCTTGCGCGCCACCAGATCGGTGCCGATGGGCTTGCCCGTCGTTTCCGGGGCACCGAAGACACCGAGCAGGTCATCGCGCAACTGGAAGGCCTCACCGATGTTCTCGCCGTACCGGCTCAGGACATCGAGCACCTCGGGCGCGCACCCGGCCAGCGCCGCGCCGATCTCCAGTGGCCGGCGCACGGTGTAGTTGCCGGACTTGCGGCGGGCCACGTCGAGCACCCCGTCCAACGTCGGGAACCCGGCGGTGTCGTTGACCAGATCGGCGAACTGACCGACGGCGAGTTCGGTGCGCATATCGTCATAGCGCGGCCAGGCGCGCGTCAGCGCCGCCCCGTCGAGCCCGCTGTCGCGCAGCATCTGCTCGGCCCAGACCAGGCACAGGTCACCGAGCAACACCGCCGCCGATTCACCGAACCGCGCCGAGGAACCGGGCAATCCCCGTTCCCGGTGCCATGTCTCGAACGCCCGGTGCGCGCTGGGCCGGCCGCGCCGCATCGGTGATTCGTCCATCACATCGTCCTGGACCAGGGCGAAGGCGTGCAGGAATTCCAGGCTGCCCGCGGCCCGGACGGCCGCCGGATCTGCCTGGGCGCCGCATCGCCAGCCGAGATACAGGTAGGTCGAGCGCACACACTTGCCCTCGGCGAGCAGGCCGCGCAGCACGTCCTCGGCGATGTCGACGTGGCTGCCGTGTAGCGCAGCGGCGCATTGGGCATCCAGGAATGCGGTGACGGCATCGAGCACGTCGGAGCGCAGCGTAACGAGCCACGCGGGGGGCGGATCGCTGCGCGCGGATATTGCAGCCTGCATACCTGAAGCCATCGCGGGGAATGTACCCACTTTCCCAGATTTCACGCCTGCCGAAATCAGGTTTCTCGACGGGGGCCCGGCCCCTCGGTCACCCCGGCTCGTTTCTGCTCGATGTGTGACGTCGGCGCAGCGCTTCACCGGCACAACCCTATTGGGGCTGTCGCCGTCGTGCTCGCCGGCGACGCCCGGGCACGGCTACTTCGACGTGGTGGGTAGCGTTGATGCCATGACGAGCGCAGAACTGCCCGAAGACGATCAGGGCTACAGCCCGGAGGAAGAAGACCAGCTCTCCGCCGAGGACACCCTGCTGGACCGCGGCGTCGACGATCTACTCGACGAGGGCTACTCGCCGCCGGAACGCTGGCAGGAGCCGCGTGAGCACGAGACGCTCGACGAGCGGCTGGCCGACGAGCAACCCGATCCGGCGCTCGACGAGGACTACCGACCCGACGAGCAGGCCGGCGATGACGAGGTCGGGGACCGACGCTCCGGCCGGTTGGTGGCGCCCGATGAGGGCTTCGGCGAGGACACCGAGAAGGACCTGCTCGGCCGTGATGTGGGCATCGACGGGGGAGCGGCGTCGGCCGAAGAGGCCGCTATCCACATCATCGACGAGTAGCCCGGCCCAGGGCGACGGAGACGGTCAGCACCAGCAGGCCGCACACGGCGAGCACCGATCCGGCCGCCGCCGGGGCGGTGTAGCCGTATCCGGCGGCGATCACCAGACCGCCGACCCAGGCGCCGGCCGCGTTACCGATGTTCAGCGCGGAGTGGTTGAGCGCCGCGGCCAGTGTCTGGGCGTCGTGGGCCACGTCCATCAGCCGGGTCTGCAGCGCCGGCCCGACGGCCGAGCCCGCGGTGCCGATACCGAACAGCACCAGCAGTGCGGTCCACGGGTTGTGCGCGGCGGCGACGAAGATCAGCAACACCACCGCCAGGGCGCCCATCGACAGGTACAGCGCCCGCACCACCGAGGTGTCGGCCAGCCGTCCGCCGACCAGGTTGCCGACCACCATGCCGAGGCCGAACACCATGAGCGCCAACGGAACCAGTGACCGGGGCAGACCGGCGACATCGGTCATCGTGGTGCTGATGTAGGTGTACACGGCGAACATTCCGCCGAAGCCGATCATGCCGACCATGATCGCCAGCCAGACCTGCGGCCTGCGCAGCGCGCCGAGTTCGGTCAGCGGGCTGGTGACGTGCATGGTGCGCAATTGAGCCGGTAGCCAGAACCACAACGCGGTCAACGTGATCAGGCCGATGACCACGACCAGGCCGAAGGCGCTGCGCCAGCCCAGCGCCTGACCCAGCCACGAAGCGACCGGCACACCGAGCACTGTCGCGACGGTCAGGCCGGACAGCACGTAGGCGACCGCCTTGGCGCGGTTGCGCGGGCCCATCAGGTGCGCGGCGGCCAGCGCGGCGATGCCGAAGAACGCGCCGTGCGGCAGTCCGGCGATGAAACGGGCCGCCACCAGCGTGGGGTAGGAGGGCGCGAGCACGCTGGCCAGGTTGCCGAGGGTGAACACGGCCATCAACCCGAGCAGCAGGGCGCGCCGGGGGACCCGGGCCGTCAGGGCGGCGATGGTCGGCGCGCCGATCACCACGCCGAGTGCGTAGGCGGAGATGACGTGGCCCGCGGTGGGTTCGGAGATGCCGAAGCTCGCCGCGATATCGGGCAGCAGCCCCATCGCGACGAACTCGGTGGTTCCGATGCCGAAGCCGCCGAGCGCCAGCGCGAGCACCGCGAGGACGCGCACCGTGGGGTCGGCGGCCACGACGGACTGCGGGCGGGTGGGTCGGTCGATGCTCGGGGTCACGGGACCAGCCTAGGAAACATACGTCCCGTACTCAACTCAGTTTTGATTTTTTCAGACAAAAGTGGCGCAGCTTACGCACATGTGGTGCAATCGAAGCGTGGCCAGCGTCGGTGAGGTTTTCGCCCTGATCAGGGGACGGGGTGAGATCACCCGAACCGAGATCGCCGCGTTGACCGGGCTGTCGCGGACGGCGGTGGGTGCCCGGTTGGCAGTGCTGCTCGATTCCGGGCTGGTCAAGGAGTGTGAGCCCGCGGCGTCCACGGGTGGCCGGCCGGCCACCCAGCTGAGCGTGGCGTCGGATGCCGGGATCGTGCTGTCGGTGGCCGTCGGGCTCAGCCGCACCCGACTGGCGATCTGCGATCTGGCCGGTGCCGTGCTCGCGCTGGCCGATATCGACTCCGAGGTGGCGCTCGGCCCCGACGATCTGATGCCCGATGTGGTCAAGGGCCTCGATGTGCTGCTGCAGGATTTTCCCGGCGCCACGGTCTACGGCGTGGGATTGAGCCTGCCCGGCACCGTCGACGCCGCGCGCGGGTGCAGCTGCGGGTCGGCGATCCTGCGGGGTTGGGACGGGGTGGCGCTGCGGCCCTATCTGGCGGCCCTGCCGAGCATCGGCGACGCACCGGTGGTCCTGGACAACGATGCCAATGCCATCGCACTGGCCGAACGCGGTGACGATGACGACGTGCTGGTGGTCAAGGCCTCCAGTGGTCTGGGCGCCGGCATCATCGCCGGCGGTGTGCTGCTGCGCGGTGCCAACCAGGCTGCCGGTGAGTTCGGGCACAACAAGGTCGTTGCCGCACAGGGTGTTCCGTGCCGGTGCGGGGACACCGGCTGCCTGGAGGCGATCGCCGGCGGCTGGGCGATCGTGCGGACGCTGCAGCAGCAGGGTCGCTCCGTCCGGCATCTGCGCGATGTCGCCGAACTGGCCACCGACGGCGATCCCGAGGCCCGCCGGCTGGTACGCGACAGCGGCCGCGCCGTCGGTGCGGGCATCGCACCCGCGGTGAACCTGCTCAACCCCGCGGTGATCGTGATCGCCGGCGATATGGCCGGTGTGCACGAGATCTTCGTCGCCGGGCTGCGAGAGACGTTGTACGGCAACGCCACCGCCGAGGCCACCGGAGCGCTACTGGTGCGCCCGGCGACGCACGGCGACCGCTCCGCGACGATGGGGACGGCGAAGATGGTGCTCGATCAGGTGCTCAGCGTGCCGGCGATCGACGCACTGGTTTAGCCGTCAGGCTTTCGCGATCACGTTCTCCGCGAACCACTCCAGGTTGCGGATCTTGTCGTCGAGTGGCTCGGTGTCCTGTCCCATGATGTAGGGGATCCGGAACCCGACGATGACATCGGTGACGCCCTTGTCCTCCAACCGCTTGACGCCGTCGAGGGTGAACCCGTCAATGGAGATGACGTGGATCTCGAACTCCTCGGCCTTGCCGATGCGCTCCTCCTCCTCGCGAAACTTCGCGAGCTTGGCCAGCAGCGGGTCGAGTTCGGCCGGGTCACCGCCGCCGTGCATCCAGCCGTCGTTGCGGGCGGCGCGGCGCAGGGCGGCATCGGCATGCCCGCCGACCAGGATGGGCACCGGCTTCGTCGGCGCCGGGGTCATCTTGGTGCTCGGTATGTCGTAGAACTCGCCGTGATACTCGAAGTACTCACCGGAGGTCAGGCCGCGGATCACGTCGATGCACTCGTCCATCCGCTTGCCGCGCCGGGCGAACGGCACACCCATGATCTCGTAGTCCTCCGGCCACGGGCTGGTGCCGACGCCGAGTCCGAGGCGGTTGTCGAACATGGCGGCCAGTGACCCGGCCTGCTTGGCCACCAGTGCCGGCGGGCGGATCGGCAGCTTCAACACGAAGATGTTGAAGTGCAGTTTCGTCGTGACGGCCGACAGCGCACCGATCAGTGCGAACGACTCGATGAATGACTTGCCGTCGAGAAACTCCCGGTTGCCGTCCTCGGTGTAGGGATACTTCGAGTCCGACACCTCGGGGTAGGCGACGCTGTCCGGGATGGTCATCGCGTGATATCCGGCCTCGTCAGCGGCTTTCGCCAACGGGATGTAGTACTTCGGATCGGTCATGGCTTCCGCATAGGTGAACCGCATGGACCCGATACTAGAACACGTTCTAATTCTGCGATGCGGAATGGTCGGGCATGATCAGCCGCGTGCCACGTGCCTGGCTGACCCGCAACGTCCGCATCCTGTCGGCGGTCTCGTTCCTGCAGGACGCGGCGAGTGAACTGCTCTATCCGCTGCTGCCGATCTACCTGACCACCGTGCTGGGCGCCCCGCCCGCGGTCGTCGGCGCCATCGAGGGCGCGGCCGAGGGTGCGGCGTCGCTGACCAAGCTGGCCTCCGGTCCGCTCGGTGACCGGTACGCGCGGCGCCCCCTGATTGCCGGCGGTTACGGCATGGCGGCCCTGGGCAAGGTGATGGTGGCCGCGTTCGCCACGTGGCCCGGTGTGCTGGCCGGCCGCGTCACCGACCGGCTGGGCAAGGGCTTGCGCGGTGCGCCGCGCGATGCGCTGCTGGTCGACGGTGTCGACGCCGGTGCGCGAGGACGGGTGTTCGGTTTCCACCGCACCATGGACACCCTGGGTGCGGTGGTCGGACCACTGATCGGCCTGGCCGGGTACGAACTGCTCGACCAGCAGATCGCCCCGCTGCTCTGGATCGCCGTCGTCCCGGCCGTGCTCAGCGTCGCACTGGTGTTCCTGGTCCGCGAACGCCGAAGCGTACAACCGAAGCAGCGGCCCCCGATCTTCGCCCGCGTCAAGCATCTGCCGCGGCGATACTGGCGAATTACCGCGGCGCTGGTGGCCTTCGGGTTGATCAACTTTCCCGACGCGCTGCTGCTGTTGCGCCTGTCCGAGATCGGCTTCTCGGTCACCGAGGTCATCCTGGCCTACGTGGGCTACAACCTGGTCTACGCCCTGTCGAGTTATCCCGCGGGTCTGCTCGCCGACCGGATCGGACGGCTCCCGGTGTTCGGCATCGGTCTGGCCTTCTTCGCGATCGGCTACGGCGGGCTGGGGCTGACCGCCGATCCGGTACTGGCCTGGGTGCTGATCGGTGCCTACGGCCTGTTCACCGGTTGCACCGACGGGGTCGGCAAGGCGTGGATCTCCTCGCTGGTCGGGTCGGACCTGCAGGCCAGCGCGCAGGGGGTCTTTCAGGGCGCCAGCGGTTTTGCGATCCTGTTCGCCGGCATCTGGGCGGGTCTGGCCTGGGGTGCCGAACCCGGCGACGGCACCGTGCCGCTGCTCGTGTCCGGGGTGCTCGGCGGCGTCTTTGCCGCGGCGTTGTTGGTGACGGCCTACCGCGGGAAGGGCGGGGTCCCGACCCCGGCGATCGAGTAGCCGCCCTGCTGGCTGCGCTCGGTGAACCTCGCCGCGGCGGTCCGCTCGCCGATGGTCACCGACACGGGGTTGCGGGCACCCTCGGGCAGCGGCTCCAGAACAGTTCCCTGCCAATGGTATTGACCATCGATCGGGTCGAGGTGGCCGGCCAGCAGTACCTGCACGTCGCGGCCGTCGACGGTGGCGGGTCCGTTGTAGAGGTCGTCGTCCTCGGCGATCTCGGCGCGGCCCGTCGGCTGCACTGCGCCAGTGGGCAGGAACCCGCTGCGCCGCCACATCCGCCGCGCGATCGGACCCATCAGGCCGACCTCCTCCAGAAACGAGGCCAGCGGCGCGAACCCGGCGATCTGGACCGCGTGCCGGTGTGGCGAGCGGCGTGCCATCCGGCGCGCGGCCTTCCCGTCCAGGCCGACCCGGCGGTACTGCACCTGATTGGTGAACAGGAACCGGAAGAACGGTCCGCCCAGCCCGTTGAGGTTGCCGATCCACATCCGCTTGGCCCGCGACATCGACGGCGTGCGCTTGCGTAGTCCGTCGCGGGCGAACTGGATGTGGCGGGCCTCCTCGGTGACGTGGATGCGCATCAGCCGCTGCACCATCGGTTGCAGCTCGTCATCGTCCATCATCTGGCGCTGCAGCGAGTCGAAGATCTCCTCACCGATCAGCGCGGCCACCCACAGCACCGAGCCGCGGAACCCGAACGGCAGCGCGTTGATGATGATCCGCTGGTACAACCGTGGCCGCACCGGCTCGGCGCCCACCTTGGCGATCGCCTTCCCGAACATCACCATGTGGCGGGTCTCGTCACCCAGTTCGGTGAGTTCGTAATGCGTGGTGGCCGCGGTCGGGTCCTGATGCATCATCTTGCGCAGCAGTGCCTGGTTGAGGATGTTCTCGAACCAGATGCCCGCCGACAGGGTGTTGACGAGCTCCTGGCGGGACAGCTCGATCTGCTCGGCCCGGGTCATCGAATCCCACAGCTCGGTGCCGTAGAGCGATACCACCTTCGGTGGCAAGAAGAACTTGTCGGGATCCAGGGGTGCATCCCAATCGATATCGACGATCGGCGCATACGACTTGCGTACCGATCCTTTGAGCAGGCGCTCGGCGAACTCCGCGCGCGTGGTCTGGGCCTTCACCGAAGCGGTCATCGTCCGACTCTCCTTTGAGCTGTCCGAAGCTCCGACGGTAAGCCCGATACCGGCGGTAGTCAATACCTGCGGTACCGGATAAATCGGATCGACTAACCTTTGCGGGTGCGCACTATCCATGTGATCGGTATCGGTGCAGGCGACCCGGACTACGTGACGGTGCAGGCCATCTCGGCGCTCAACGACACCCAGGTCTTCTTCGCCACGGACAAGGGCGACACCAAGGACGACCTGGTCGCGCTGCGCCGACTCATCTGTGAACGCTTCATCGAGAAACCCGGATACCGGTTCGTCGAACTGCCCGACCCCAAGCGGGCCGTGGACGTGCCCTATGAACAGGCGGTCAACGACTGGCATGCCGCCCGGGCAAGGCTGTGGGCGCAGGCCATCGAATCCGAACTACCGGACGGCGCCACCGGATCCTTCCTGGCCTGGGGCGACCCGTCGCTCTACGACAGCACGCTGCGCATCCTGGACCGCGTCGCCGACCATGTCGACTTCGAGTTCGACGTCATCCCCGGCATCACCGCCATTGCGGCGCTGACCGCCCGACATCGGATCCCGCTCAACGACATCGGCGAACCCGTGCTCATCACCACCGGCCGCCGGCTGCGCGCCGACGGCCTGTCCGGTGCGGCCGTGGTGATGCTCGACGGGGACTGCTCGTTTCGCGACTGCGCGCCCGACACCCGAATCTGGTGGGGCGCCTACCTGGGTACGCCCGACGAACTGCTGGTCACCGGGACCGTCGGCGAGGTCGCCGAGCAGATCACCGAAATCCGCGCCGCCGCAAGGGAACGGCACGGCTGGATCATGGACATCTACCTGCTGCGGGCGGCAGACTGACGGCCATGGGTTTTCTGCTGCGCGCCGCACTGACCGGAGTCGCGTTGTGGGTGGTGACGCTGCTGGTGCCCGGGATCAGCATCGTCGGCGGCGACACCAGCCTGCACCGGGTCGGCATCATCTTCGTCGTCGCGGTGGTCTTCGGACTCGTCAACGCGGTGATCAAGCCCATCGTGCAGTTCATCTCGATACCGCTCTACATCCTGACCCTCGGCCTCATCCACATCGTCATCAACGCCTGGATGCTCTGGATCACCTCGTGGATCACCGAGCACACCACCCACTGGGGGCTGCAGATCGACGACTTCTGGTGGACCGCGATCTGGGCCGCGATCGTGCTGTCGGTCGTCAGCTGGCTGCTGTCGATCCTGGCGTCAGACCTGAAAAGGTCGCAGCGCTAACCGTTCTCCGGATGCTCGTACACCCAGCACGCCGCCAGGGTCCGGTACGCGTCCTGTTCGGTGGCCGCCACAGTCGGCCACAACCGTTCGGCCTCGGCGCGCTGGGCGGCCGACCCGCCGATCGCCGCCTGGTAGGTCTCCAGCAGTGCCATCGCGCTCAGTTGCAGATCCCGGCGGGCGGCGCGGGCCGGGGCGCTGGTGACCGCGCCCGCTCGCAGGTGCACCGCGGTCCGCTCGATGGCCGCGCGGGCGCGTTGGACGGCCGCACTCACCGGCGCGGGACCATGTCGGCGCAGCACCACCCAGTACACCGAAAGTGCGACGACACAACCGATCACGGTGTCCACGCCGCGGGTGAGCAGGAAATGGTGCAGATCGGCGACCGGCTTGCCGCCGGCCGCGATGGTCAGGGCCAGGGGCGTGATGAAGACGACGGCGAGGGTGTAGTTGCGCACCACGAACATCTCGATGGCGAACTGCAGCAGCGCGATCACCGCCACCAGCCACCAGCCCTGCGGATGCCAGGTCAGGATCGCCGCGGCCAGCCCCAGCCCGAGCAGCGTGCCGACCATGCGTTCGGCGCCCCGCTGCACCGTGCGCGACCAGTCGAAGCCCTGGTACAGCACCAGCACCGCGGCGGCCATCGCCCAGTAGGAATGGTCGGCGGTGTACATCAGGGCGGCCACACCGGACAACGCCACCGCCACCCCGACCCGCAGGGTCAGCCGCAGTGAATCCGAGCCGGGCGCCACTGCGCGGCGCAGCAGCGTGAGATTACCGGGTCTGCCCAACGGCAACCGGAAGTCCTTCGCGACCTCGACCCCGGGCGCGTCGAGAGCCGGGACGTCGGCGGCCGCGACGGCGGCACCGAACACCCGGTGCAGGTGCAGGTTCTGCGCCCGCAACCGGTCCAGTGTCGCGTCGGTGCGCCGCCGCGACTGGAAGTTGACCAGGGTGGTCCACGATTGATGCAACGCCTTGGCGGCCAGATGCCGGTCGGTGTTGTCCCGGGTCTGCAGATAACGCTCGACCGCCGTACGGGCCGCCGAGACGACACGGACCTCCGGGCCGTGCTTTCCCCCGTCGCTTCGCTCGCCCAGCAGCGGTTCCCACAGCGCACCGACCATGTGCACCACCCACGAGAACGCGCCGCCGGCGAGCACCAGCAGCCCGGTCTGCCACGGCGGCAGATGGGCCGATGCGGTGGCGGTGCCGGCGGCGCAGCCGAGCACGAACATGAACGCGCCGGGCGGCCCGACCGACAGGGCATGACACACCAGCACCGCGACCATGGCGATCACCGTGACGGTCAGCAGGCCCAGCCAGGGGATGGCCGCCGCCCAGTCACCGAGCGTGACCGCGGCCGCGAAGCACACGGCGATGCCCGCGAGGTAACCGGCCCGGTTGCGATACGGTCTGCCGCTGCCGTAGAGCGAGGTGAACCCGCCGATGACGGCGATCAGGCCCGCGCCGGTGTCCCCGAGCAACCAGCCGACGAGCACCGGTGCCGCCATGCAGACGCCGGCCCGCAACGAGAACTTCCAGCGCCCCGGCGCGGGGTTGATGACCAGCAACCGCCGCAACGCTGTCCGCACATCAGAGACGATATCGGTGCCGTCCTGCACACTGGACCCATGCCCGAGCTTCCCGAGATCGAGGCGCTCGCCGACCATCTGCGCCGCCACGCCGTCGGCCGCCAGGTCGTGCGGGTGGACATCTCCGCGCTGTCGGTCCTCAAGACGTTCGACCCGCCCGTGACCGCACTGCACGGGCAACCGGTGAGCGGCGCCCAGCGGTGGGGCAAGTACCTGGGCCTGGTGGTGGCCGACATGTATCTGATCACCCACCTGTCGCGGGCCGGCTGGCTGCGCTGGTCGGACAAGCTCGCGCCGGCACCGCTGAAACCGGGCAAGGGACCGATCGCGCTGCGGGTGCATCTGACCGGGGACGAGCCGGCCCAGACCGTCGGCTTCGACCTCACCGAGGCCGGCACCCAGAAACGGTTGGCGGTGTGGGTGGTCCGGGACCCGATGGACGTCCCGCAGATCGCCGCGCTCGGTCCCGACGCCCTGGCACTGGGTCCCGAGGAACTGGGGGAGGTGCTCGCTGCCCACGGCGGCCGGATCAAGACCGTCATCACCGACCAGAAGATCATCGCCGGGATCGGCAACGCCTACAGCGACGAGATCCTGCACGTGGCCAAGCTGTCGCCGTTCGCGACCGCCAACAAACTCTCCGCGGCCCAGCTCGCCGATCTGCACGACGCGATGTCCTCGGTGCTCACCGATGCCGTGACGCGCTCGGTGGGGCAACAGGCCGCGACGCTCAAGGGGGAGAAGCGCTCCGGGCTGCGGGTGCACGCGCGCACCGGGCTGCCCTGCCCCATCTGTGGTGACACGGTCGCCGAAGTGTCCTTTGCGGACAAGTCTTTCCAGTACTGTCCCACCTGTCAGACCGGTGGCAGGAAGCTCGCCGACCGGAGAATGTCGCGCCTGCTGAAGTAGCTGCGAGGAGCCCGGTGGCCAGTCCGAACTCGGTGTCCGGTACCGCCGCGACCATGACGATCCTGGCGACGGGTCTGGGATCGAGCATCACCTCCGCCGATCCGGTGATCCTGTCGGCCAACATCTCGGCGGTGCGCGACGGGCTGGCGCTGTCGGCGGGCACCGCGAGCCTGGTCGCCAGCATGGCCACCCTGGCGCTGGCCGCCGGGGTACTGGGGGCGGGGGCGCTGGGCGACAAGTACGGCATGCGGCGGATGTACTCGCTGGGCCTGCTGGGCACCATGGTCTTCGGGGTGGCGGCCACGCTGGCGCCGAACGCCGCGGTGCTGCTGGTGGCGCGGGCCGGTATCGGGCTGGCTTTCGCCTTGCAGCTGGGACTGGCGCTGGCCATCGTCAACGTGGTGTTCCCACCCGAGCGCCGGTCCGCCGCCATCTCGCTGCACCTGGGTGCCGGTTTCGCGGTGGCCGTGCCGATGCCGGCCATCGGGTCCCTGCTCGTGGAGCACATCGGTTGGCGGAGCGCGTTTCTCGTCGCGCCGGTGCTGGCGCTGATCGCCCTGGTGATGGTGCGCAGATACGTGCCCGAGACGCCCCGCGGGGAGCGCCGACTGGATGTGACCGGCCTGCTGCTGGTGGCCGTCGCCCTGCTGGCGATCGTCTTCGGGTTGTCCCGGCTGCAGAGCGGACTCGACGCCGGTGTCGTCGGGGTGCTGGCCGTCGGGTTGGTCGCGGCGGTCGCCTTCGTCATCGTCGAACGGCGCACCCCGAGCCCGGCACTGGATCTGCGCCTCTTCCGGTCCGGTCCCTTCGACGCCGCCGTCGCCGCCGGCATGGCGTTCAACTTCCTGTCCGGCGGCGTGACGGTGCTGCTGGCCTTCTACCTGGTCGCCGTCCGCGGCGAAGCGCCGACCCTGCTGGGTCTGCTGATGGCGCCGGCGGCGCTGCTGTCGGCGGCCGCGGCCGCGGCGGCCGGTCGCGCCGCGGTCCGGCTCGGGCAACGGGCGGTACTGATCGGTGGTCTGGTGCTGTTGGTCGCCGGCCTGCTGGTGATCACCCGGTTGGCCGAGAACAGCTCGCTGTGGCTGCTGTTCGCGGCGGTCGCGTGTAACGCCGTCGGTGCCGCCGTCGTCGAGACCGTCGAGGCGACCATCATGTTGCAGACCGCGCCGGTGGAGCTCAGCGGTGCGGTGGCGGCGGTGAAAAGTGCTGTCGGACAGGCGGCCTACTCGATGGGTCCGGCGGTGTTCGCGCTCATCGGCACCAGTGTCTTCGTGCACTCCGCCGGTATCGATACCGACCAGGCGCGCGACGCGTTGCGGGTGGCCCAGGGACACAACGTGCTCGACCCGCAGCGGGCGCGCGCGGTCGTCGACGGCGTGCACGCGAGCATGATCGAGGCCATCCACACCCTCGGGTGGACACTGACCGTCGTCCCGGTGGTCGCGATCGTGGTGGTGGTGGCGACCCTGGTGCGGCCGGTGCGGACGCCGGGGGCAGCCCATGTCCGATGAATCGGTCACCGTCGAATTCATCGCCCGGCTCGGGTCGGCGATGCTCAGCGCCGACTACCCGGTGACGATGGTCCGGCACACCCTGGAGCGGGTGGCGCAGCGACAGGGTGCCGACTGCCCGGTACTGGTCCTACCCAATTTCATCCAGGCGGGCGACCGGCAGCACACCACGGTGGCGCGCGGCGCGGCGTTGCGTTATGACCAGACCTTCCCGCTGGGCGAGCTGATCGAGCAGGCCCAGAGTCGCAGGCTGGACCCGGCCGCCGGGCTGGCCGAGCTGGACCGTATCCACGCGCTGCCCCGCCGGTTCTCCGGCTGGGTCGGCGTCATCGGATACGGATTACAAAGTGCGGCTTACGGATTGATCCTGCAACCGACAGTGGTGTCACTGGTAGCCGCGACGGGTTTCGGCCTGGTCGTCGGACTGCTGGAGTTGCTGACGCGCCGCAACGCCGCGCTGCGCCAGTTGCTGCCGGTACTGAGCGCCTTCCTGGTCACCTATGTCGCCTTCAGCCTCGGCCGGCTCCTGCACCTGGGTCACGACAGCCTGCGCGTGCTGATCGCGCCGCTGACCCTGTTCCTGCCCGGGGTGGCCATCACGCTGGCCGTCATCGAGTCCTCCACCAGTGAGGTGGTGTCGGGCTCGGCGCGGCTGATGGCCGGGCTGATGCGCCTTGCCCAGCTGGCCCTGGGGATCCTGCTGGCCGTCCAGCTGCTCGGCCTCACCTGGTCCGAACTCGCCGATGCCCCGGCGAACACGCTCGGCAGCTGGGCGCCCTGGCTGGGCGTGGCGGTGTACGCCGTCGGCATCATCCTGCACCTGGGGCCGCCGCGCGGGTTCGCGCCGTGGCTGACATTGGTCCTGTTCACCGCGTACGCCGCGCAGCTGGTGACGAACGCGTGGTTCGGCGGGTACGTCAGCGGCTTCGGTGGCGGGCTGATCCTCATCCTCTGTGCGCTGACGCTGAGCAGATTGTCGATGACACCGGTGGCGCAGGTGATGCTGGCGCCCGGATTCTGGCTGTTGGTGCCCAGCTCGATCGGCATGATCGGAGTTGCCGAGCTGGCGTCGGGGCAGGGCGGTGCGGCGATCACCGTGATGCTGGTGTCGATGATGTCGATCGCCCTGGGCTTCACCACGGGATACGCGGTGTGGAACGCGTTCACGCGCCGGGGTGGTCAGGATGCCGATTCGGCCGCCGAGCTGTGACCGTTTCTTGACAGCTGTCTAACTCGGTTATCCTGCTCGCCATGACCCGCCAGAAGATCCTCATCACCGGTGCCAGCTCGGGCCTGGGAGCCGGCATGGCCCGCGCCTTCGCCGCCAAGGGACGGGACCTGGCGCTGTGCGCCCGCCGCGTCGAGCGCCTCGAAGAGCTGCGCGCCGAGATCCTGGACAAGCACCCGTACGCCAAGGTCGCGATCGCCGCGCTCGATGTCGATGACCACGAGGCCATCCCGCGCGTCTTCAATGAGCTGTCCGACGAGCTCGGCGGCATCGACCGGGTGATCGTCAACGCCGGCATCGGCAAGGGCTATCGGATCGGCGCGGGAAAGCCGTGGCACAACTCGGCGACGCTGACCACCAATCTGGTCTCCGGCCTGGTGCAGATCGAGTACGCGCTGCAGCTGTTCCAGAAGACCGGCAGCGGGCACCTGGTGCTGATCTCCTCGGTACTGGGCAACACCGGTGTGCCCGGGACCAAGGCGGCCTACGCCGCGTCGAAGGCGGGCATGACCTCCCTCGGCGAATCGCTGCGCGCCGAATACGACAAGGGCCCCATCCGGGTCACCGTGATCGAACCGGGCTACATCGAATCGGAGATGACGGCCCAGGCCGCCAACACCCTGCTGATGGTCGACAACGAGACCGGCGTGGCCGCCATGGTGGCGGCCATCGAGAAGGAGAAGGGGCGTGCGGTGGTGCCGAGTTGGCCGTGGGCGCCGCTGACCCAGATCATGCGGCTGCTGCCGCCGAAGTACACCAAGCGCTTCGCCTGATCTCGAAAGCATTGCGATCCGGGTGATGTTTAGCCCGGCTTAGTCAGTGGTAACTCTCATTTCATGATGGTGAAACTGACGAAGATGACGCCCCTCTTGTTCGCAGGCGCCGCCGGAGCGGCCATCGCCTTCTCGCCCCTCGCCGGGGCCGAGCCGGCCCCGCCGCCGTGCTGGAACCCCGACGGCACCCCGTGCGCCAGCATCGGCACCGCCGGTCCCGGCGGCGCGACCGGTGCCATCCCCGGCGGACCGGGCGGCACAGCCGGACCCGGTGGCGCCAGCGGTGTGATTCCGGGTGGACCCGGCGGTGAGGCCGGACCGGGCGGTGCCAGCGGTGCCGTCGCTCCCGGCGGACCCGCGGGTGAAGCCGGCCCGGGTGGCGCCAGCGGCGTGATCCCCGGCGGCCCGGGTGGTGCGGCCGGACCCGATGGCGCGACCGGCACGATCCCCGGTGGCCCGGCCGGAACCGCAGGACCCGGTGGCGCGAGCGGCTCGCTGGCTCCCGGCGGACCCAGCGGCACCGCCGGACCGGGTGGCGCCAGTGGCTGCATCCCCGGCCTGGGCTGCGCCACGATTCCCGCCCCGTAAACTCACAACCCCTCGCGAACACGCGGACCCGTTGCTTCCTCGGCAGGCAACGGGTACGCGTGTTTCGGCGTGTGTCCGGAGGGCGGCGGCGAGAGTGACGCTATGGCTGCGCCGAGGTGCGTCCCAGCAGCCATAGCGTCACTCTCGGCGAGATCGGCTCAGGCCGGTCGACCTCGCTCCGCTCGGCTCAGGCCGGTCGACCTCGCTGCGCTCGGTAGTGCCGCACCAGGGCATCGGTGGAGGTATCGCTCTGCGCCGCCGGGGACGCAGCATCGGTGAGCACCGGCAGCAGCGCCTTGGCCTGGGTCTTGCCCAGCTCCACACCCCACTGGTCGAACGAATCGATGCCCCATACGACGCCCTCGGTGAACACCTGGTGCTCGTAGAGCGCGATCAACTGTCCGACCACCGACGGGGTCAGCTTGGTCGCCAGGATCGAGGTGGTCGGGCGGTTGCCGGGCATCACCTTGTGCGGGACGACGCCGGCGTCGGTGCCCTCTTCGGCGATCTCCTCGGCGGTCTTGCCGAAGGCCAGCACCTGGGTCTGGGCGAAGAAGTTGCTCATCAACAGGTCGTGCATGCTGCCGGTGCCGTCGGCGGTGGGCAGGTCGTCGGTGGGCTGGGAGAACCCGATAAAATCAGCCGGGATCAGTCGGGTGCCCTGATGCAGCAGCTGGTAGAACGCGTGCTGACCGTTGGTTCCCGGCTCGCCCCAATAGATTTCGCCGGTGTCGGTGCTCACCGGTGTGCCGTCGGCGCGCACCGACTTGCCGTTGGACTCCATCGTCAGCTGCTGCAGATACGCGGCGAACCGGGACAGGTCATTGGAGTAGGGCAGCACCGCGCGGGACTGTGCGCCGAAGAAGTTGTTGTACCAGAGCCCGATCAACCCGAGCAGGGCCGGCGCGTTCTCGGCCAGCGGGGCGGTGCGGAAGTGCTCGTCGACCAGATGGAACCCAGCCAGGAACTCCGCGAAGCGCTCCCGACCGATCACCGCCATGACGCTCAACCCGATGGCGCTGTCCACCGAGTAGCGCCCCCCGACCCAGTCCCAGAATCCGAACATGTTCGCGGTGTCGATGCCGAACTCGTCGACCAGCTTCTTGTTCGTCGACACCGCGACAAAGTGCTTGGACACCGCGTCATCGCCGAGGGCGGCGGTGAGCCAACGCCGCGCGGCGGTCGCATTGGTCAGCGTCTCCAGCGTGGAGAACGTTTTCGAAGCGACGATGAAAAGCGTTGTGGCCGGGTCCAGTCCGGCCAACGTGGCAACCAGGTCGGCCGGGTCGACGTTGGAGACGAAGCGCGCCGAGATGCCGGCGTCGGCGTAGTGGCGCAACGCGTCGTAGACCATCACCGGCCCGAGGTCCGAGCCGCCGATCCCGATGTTGACCACCGTGGTGATACGGGCCCCCGTCGCGCCGGTCCACTCGCCGGAGCGCAACCGGTCGGTGAACTCGCCCATCGCGTCCAGGACGGAGTGCACGTCGGCGACCACGTCCTGTCCGTCGACGGTCAGCTGCCCGTCCCTGGGCAGGCGCAGCGCGGTGTGCAGCACGGCCCGGTTCTCGGAGGTGTTGATGTGCTCGCCGGAGTACATGGCGTCGCGCCGCTCCTCCAGTCCGGCGGCCGTGGCCAGATCGACCAGCAGGCCCAGGGTTTCGCGTGTCACCCGGTGCTTGCTGTAGTCGATGTAGAGATCGCCGACGGTCAGGGTGAGCTCGGTGCCGCGGGCCGGATCCTCGTCGAAGAGCTCCCGAAGATTCTTCGACGCGATCGCCTCGTGGTGGCGGTGCAGCGAATGCCATGCGGCCGTATCGGTGATGTCAGCACTCATTCTTCTGACCTTAGTGCGGCGTCCGGATCAAAGGTGTACATGATGGATGTATGGGCATTGAAGAGTTGATTTCATCCGTACCCACCGGTCTGTGGATCGGCGGTGAGGAACGCGCAGGTTCGTCCACGTTCGATGTGCTCAACCCCGCCACCGACGAGGTGATCACCTCGGTGGCCGACGCGACCGCCGCCGACGGGATCGCTGCGCTGGACGCCGCGGCCGCCGCGCAGGCCGACTGGGCCGCCACCCCCGCCCGGGAACGCGGCGAGCTCCTGCGCTCGGTGTTCGAAACCCTCACCGCACGAAGCGAAGACCTCGCGACACTGATGACCCTGGAGATGGGCAAGGTGCTCGCCGAGAGCCGCGGTGAGGTCAAGTACGGCGCCGAGTTCTTCCGCTGGTTCGCCGAGGAGGCCGTGCGCATCGACGGCCGCTACACCCACAGCCCGGCCGGAACGGGGCGCATCCTGGTGACCAAGATGCCGGTCGGTCCCTGCTACGCCATCACCCCGTGGAACTTCCCGCTGGCCATGGGCACCCGCAAGATCGGCCCCGCGCTGGCCGCCGGCTGCACCATGATCGTCAAACCGGCGCAGGAGACGCCGCTGACCATGCTGCTGCTGGCCAAGCTGATCGACGAGGCCGGCCTGCCCAAGGGCGTGCTCTCGGTGTTGCCCACCACCAAGCCCGGGGACCTGACCGGCGCGCTGATCGACGACGGCCGGCTGCGCAAACTGACCTTCACCGGATCCACCGGCGTCGGCAAGGCCCTGGTGAAGCAGTCCAGCGACAAACTGCTGCGCACCTCGATGGAGCTCGGTGGCAACGCGCCGTTCGTGGTGTTCGACGACGCCGACATCGACGCCGCGGTGGAGGGCGCGCTGCTGGCGAAGATGCGCAACGGCGGCGAGGCATGCACCGCGGCCAACCGCTTCCACGTCGCCAATACCGTGCGCGAGGAGTTCACCGACAAGCTGGTCAAGCGGATGAGCGAGTACACCCTCGGCAACGGCCTGGAGGAGTCCTCGACGCTGGGGCCGCTGATCTCGGCCAAGCAGCTCGGCATCGTCGCCGACCTGGTCTCCGACGCGGTGTCGCGCGGCGCCGAGGTGGCCGTGGGTGGGGTCGCGCCCGGCGGCCCCGGGCACTTCTACCCGGCCACCGTGCTGGCCGACGTGCCCGCCGACGCCCGCATCCTCAAGGAGGAGGTGTTCGGGCCCGTCGCGCCGATCACCGGGTTCGACACCGAGGAAGAGGGCATCGCCGCGGCCAACGACACCGACTACGGGTTGGCGTCCTACATCTACACGCAGTCACTGGACCGGGCGCTGCGGGTCGCCGAGTCCGTCGAGGCGGGCATGGTGGGCGTCAACCGCGGTGTCATATCGGACGCGGCCGCGCCGTTCGGCGGGATCAAGGAATCCGGGTTCGGCCGCGAGGGCGGAACCGAGGGCATCGAGGAGTACCTGGAGACCAAGTACATCGCCTTCACCCCCTAGTGATTTCGGTGAGGAAACGCGCGGTCAGCGCCCGTTTCCTCACCGAAATCGCGGGGTGACTAGTGGCCGAGCCGGCCGCGGCCCAGCCGCAGCAGCAGCATGGCCAGGTCCTTGCCCTCCGGGCCCAGTTCGCTGTACCGCTCGATGACCTTCATCTCGCGGCTGTGCACCAGCCGGGTGCCGCCGGAGGCCATCCGGGCCTTGCCGATGATGCGGGACACCTCGGCGCGGCGCTTCACCGCGGCCAGGATCTCCGCGTCCAGGCGGTCGATCTCCAGGCGCAGTTCGTCGATGTCGGCGGCCGTCTGCGTTTCGGCACTCACGGGGTTCTCCTCGCTGTTGGTGGGTTCTTGGTTCATCCGGTTCGGGCCTCACACAACAGAGCCCCCGATCCGGACGCGGACCGCGGGGCTGAAGGGAAAGCAGCTAGACCACGGGCACCGCGGACCGGTACCCGTAAAAAAATCGTCGCCGCTGATCGAGCACGAAACGAGTGTGCCACCGAGGGCCGATGCGTGGCAAAGGCCGCCCGGCGGTGAACGTGGGCCGTCACCGTGGATGTCACCGTTCAGCGGTAGATTCGAGACCGAAATGACATCTCTTTTTGACGCGCCGGCTCAGGGGTCCGATACCGAACAGCTGCTCGACGGGCTCAACCCGCAGCAGCGCCAGGCCGTCCTGCACGAGGGCTCGCCGCTGCTCATCGTGGCCGGTGCCGGATCGGGTAAGACGGCCGTGCTGACCAGGCGTATCGCCTACCTGCTGGCCGCCCGCGAGGTCGGCGTCGGGCAGGTGCTGGCCATCACGTTCACCAACAAGGCCGCCGCCGAGATGCGCGAACGCGTCGTCACACTGATCGGCCCGCGGGCCCGCAACATGTGGGTGTCCACCTTCCACTCCACCTGTGTGCGGATCCTGCGCAACCAGGCCTCGCTGCTGCCGGGGTTGAACTCCAACTTCTCGATCTATGACTCCGACGACTCGCGCCGGCTGCTCATGATGATCGCCAAGGACATGGGGCTGGACACCAAGCGCTACACCCCGCGGCTACTGGCCAACGGCATCTCCAACCTGAAGAACGAACTGATCGATCCGGACCAGGCGCTCGCGGACCTGACCGACAGCTCCGATGACATGTCCAAGACCATCGCCTCGGTGTTCGGCGAGTATCAGCGCCGACTGCGGGCCGCCAACGCCCTGGACTTCGACGACCTGATCGGCGAGACGGTGGCGGTGCTGCAGGCCTTCCCGCAGATCGCCCAGTACTACCGCCGCCGGTTCCGGCACATCCTGGTCGACGAGTACCAGGACACCAACCATGCGCAGTACGTGCTGGTGCGCGAGCTCGTCGGCGTCGAGACCACGCCGGACGGCGTGACCCCGGCCGAGCTGTGCGTGGTGGGCGACGCCGACCAGTCGATCTATGCGTTCCGCGGTGCCACCATCCGCAACATCGAGGACTTCGAGCGCGACTACCCGAACGCGACAACCATTCTGCTGGAACAGAATTACCGCTCCACCCAGACCATCCTGAACGCGGCCAACGCGGTCATCTCGCGCAACACCGGCCGACGCGAGAAGCGGTTGTGGACCGACTCCGGGGAGGGCGAGCTGATCGTCGGCTACGTCGCCGACAACGAGCACGACGAGGCACGGTTCGTCGCGGGCGAGATCGACGCGCTGGCCGACCAGAACCAGATCTCCTACAACGATGTCGCGGTGTTCTACCGCACCAACAACTCCTCGCGCGCCCTGGAGGAGGTGTTCATCCGGTCCGGCATTCCCTACAAGGTCGTCGGCGGGGTCCGCTTCTACGAGCGCAAGGAGATCCGCGACATCGTCGCCTACCTGCGGGTGCTCGACAACCCCGGGGACGCGGTGAGCATGCGCCGCATCCTGAACACCCCGCGCCGCGGTATCGGCGACCGTGCCGAGGCCTGTGTCGCGGTGTACGCGGAGAACAGCGGTGGCAGCTTCAACGATGCGCTGCAGGCCGCCGCCGAGGGCCGGGTGCCGATGCTGAACACCCGCTCGGAGAAGGCGATCGCGTCCTTCGTGCAGCTGCTCGACGAACTGCGCGGCCGGCTCGACGGTGAGCTCGGCGACCTGGTCGAGGCGGTGCTGGAGCGCACCGGATACCGGCGTGAACTCGAATCCTCCAGTGATCCACAGGATCTGGCCCGGCTGGACAACCTGAACGAGCTCGTCAGCGTCGCCCACGAGTTCAGCATCGATCTGGCCAACCGGCAGGCGCTGGCAGAAGAGGAAGACCGCGACGAGGACATCCCCGACACCGGGGTGCTGGCCCAGTTCCTCGAGCGTGTCTCGCTGGTGGCCGACGCCGACGAGATCCCCGAGCACGGCTCCGGTGTGGTCACCATGATGACCCTGCACACCGCCAAGGGCCTGGAGTTCCCGGTGGTCTTCGTCACCGGCTGGGAGGACGGCATGTTCCCGCACATGCGGGCGCTCGGCGACCCGACGGAACTGTCCGAGGAACGCCGGCTGGCCTACGTGGGTATCACCCGGGCGCGGCAGCGGTTGTACCTCAGCCGGGCCAAGGTGCGCTCATCGTGGGGCCAGCCGATGCTCAACCCGGAGTCGCGGTTCCTGCGCGAGATCCCCGAGGACCTGATCAACTGGCGCCGGGTGGAGGCGCCGTCGGCCGCGCTGAGCGCACCGCGCGTCGGCCGGTTCGCCGAGAACGCCCGGCCCGCACCGGGTAAGGCGCGCAACCGCGCGATCATCACGCTGGAGCCCGGCGACCGCGTCAGCCACGACAAGTACGGGCTCGGCCGGGTCGAAGAGGTGTCCGGGATGGGCGAGTCGGCGATGTCGCTGATCGACTTCGGCAGCGCCGGGCGGGTCAAGCTGATGCACAACCACGCCCCGGTGCAGAAGCTCTAACCCACCCAGCGGCCGGTGGCCGGCAGCAACGTCGCCACCGTCGCGGCGACCGGCAGCACCGGCATGGCGTACACGACGGGATGCAGCTTGGCGCCGGCCAGGAACAGGCTGCCGAAGATCAGCAGCCCGATGGCCGCGCCGACGATGATCAGCAGCCGGCCCATCCGGCGTCGCAGCAGCAGCGCGATCAGCCCGGCGATACCGGCGCCGGCCGAGATCGCGGTCAGGAAGCCGATCGCGATGCAGAACAGCAGATCGGTGTTCCACCAGCCGGCGATCAGGTCGGTGGCGATGACGGCGGTGGCCCACCCGCTCAGGATGCTCAGAATGGTGGCGATGATCGCCGCGGCCGGGCCGTTGCCGGGACGACGGGGGACGGCCACCGGGACGGGACGCGGGATGTAGGTGGTGTGTCCGGCATCGGTCCCGGACAGTTCGACAGGCGGAACGAGAGCGGTCTGATCGTCAGCCGGTGTGAGCGCCGGGAAGGAGCCGGTCGGGTGCCGGCGGATGATGCGTGGTGATTCGGGTGGGGGATCGAGCGTCACCCCGACCACGGTAGTTAACCGACGTAGTTGCCGGGGGAAAGACCCCGCTGCGCCAGCCACGGCACCGGGTCGATCCGGTTGGAGCCGTTCATCAGCACCTCGAAGTGCAGGTGCGGGCCGGTCGAATTGCCGCGGTTGCCCATGGTGGCGATCTGATCGCCGGCCATCACCCGCTGGCCCTTGCTGACCAGCCAGGTGTTGATGTGGCCGTAGAGGGTGACGGTGCCGTCGGAGTGGCGCAGCTTGACCAGCGCGCCGTAACCGGCGGTCGGGCCGACCTCGACGACGACGCCGTCGCTGGCCGCCAGGATCGGGGTGCCGATCGGGCCGGCGATGTCGATACCGCCGTGCAGCACACCCCAGCGGTAGCCGAAGCCGGACGTCCACACACCCTTGGTCGGCATCGCGAACATCGGGCGGGTCAGCCGCGCCTCGCGGTCGGCGCGCTCGGCGGCGAACGCGGCGGCCTTGGTGATCTCCTCGGCGTGCACCGCGGACGAGGCCACCGGCTGCACCGCGACGATCTGGACCCCGTCCGAGGATCCGGTGATCGAGGCGCCCTCGATGAGCGCGCCGTCGGCGGCCAGCACGGTATCGGGGGCGGGGGTGGCCTCGGCGGGGTTGGACAGCGAGTAGGCGCCGGACGCAGTGGCTCCGGCGGCCATCGCAGCGATCATCAGTCGGCTCTTGACCGCGCCGACGGTCTGCTTGCGGTGCGCCCCGCCGGTGCGGTGCGCGCGCATGTCGATGACGTCGGTGAGCGCGGTGCCGTCGCTGAGGTCGGTGTGGCTGTCGCGGTAGGCGTGGGCCGAGGGCTCACGGTCGGAGGCGAACTCGCTGGGGATGGCCAGGCGCAGCGGCACCAGATCATCGGTGTCGTGCATGTCGTCGAGTTCGGGAGCGGCGATCACCCGCTGCTCCTTGTCGAACGCGGAGCTGTCCCGGAAGTCGAGTTCGTGCAGGTCGCCGAACTCGTTGAACGGGATGATGTCGGTGACTTCGGCAGGACTGGTGGCGGCGTGTCCTTTCGTCGCTGCTCCCCGGGGGGATCGGGACGAACTGTGCTCAGCCAACCTGAATATTCCTTAGTGCCGTGACCTGACCGTTACCAAGACCAAGAGGCACGTTAACCAAATCCCAATGTTGCTGGCAACTTATGAACCCATTCCCTTCCCGAATGTGACCTGTATCACCGGAGGGCGTCGGTGAGATGTACCACATGAACGGCAGGCGGTGCGGGCGCCTGACACGCGGGTGGATACAGTGCCAGCGAGCCAGTCACGGCCATCGGTCAGTCCGGCCCATTACCTGTGAAGTCAGTTCGAAACGTCACCTAGACAGACACCCTTTAGGAAACTCATGGATCTGTTCGAGTACCAGGCGAAGGAACTCTTCGCCAAACACAACGTACCGACCACGCCGGGCCGGGTCACCGAGTCCGCCGAGGACGCCAAGGCGATCGCCGAGGAGATCGGCCGCCCGGTCATGGTCAAGGCTCAGGTCAAGGTCGGCGGTCGCGGTAAGGCCGGCGGCGTGAAGTACGCGGCCACCCCCGCCGATGCGCTGGAGCACGCCAACAACATCCTCGGCCTGGACATCAAGGGCCACATCGTGAAGAAGTTGCTGGTCGCCGAGGCCAGTGACATCGCCGAGGAGTACTACATCTCCTTCCTGCTCGACCGCTCCAACCGCACCTACCTGGCCATGTGTTCGGTCGAGGGCGGCATGGAGATCGAAGAGGTCGCCGCGACCAAGCCCGAGCGCCTGGCCAAGGTGCCCGTCGACGCCGTCAAGGGTGTCGACCTGGCCTTCGCCCGCGAGATCGCGGAGAAGGGCCACCTGCCCGCCGAGGTGCTCGACGCCGCGGCCGTGACCATCCAGAAGCTCTGGGAGGTGTTCATCGGCGAGGACGCCACCCTGGTGGAGGTCAACCCGCTGGTGCGTACGCCGGACGATCAGATCCTGGCCCTGGACGGCAAGGTCACCCTGGACGCCAACGCCGACTTCCGCCAGCCCGGCCACGAGGAGTTCGAGGACAAGGACGCCACCGATCCGCTCGAGCTCAAGGCCAAGGAGAACGACCTCAACTACGTCAAGCTCGACGGCGAGGTCGGCATCATCGGCAACGGCGCGGGTCTGGTCATGTCGACCCTCGACGTCGTCGCCTACGCCGGTGAGAAGCACGGCAACGTCAAGCCCGCCAACTTCCTCGACATCGGCGGCGGCGCCTCGGCCGAGGTGATGGCCAACGGTCTGGACGTCATCCTGGGCGACAGCCAGGTCAAGAGCGTGTTCGTCAACGTCTTCGGCGGCATCACCTCCTGCGACGCGGTCGCCAACGGCATCGTCAAGGCGCTGGAGATCCTCGGCGACGAGGCCAACAAGCCGCTGGTCGTCCGCCTCGACGGCAACAACGTCGAGGAGGGCCGCCGCATCCTGGCCGAGGCCAACCATCCGCTGGTCGTACAGGCCGAAACCATGGACTCCGGCGCCGACAAGGCCGCCGAGCTGGCCAACAAGTAAGGGAGCCAACAAAATATGTCCATCTTCCTGAACAAGGACAGCAAGGTCATCGTCCAGGGCATCACCGGTGGCGAGGGCACCAAGCACACCAAGCTGATGCTCAAGGCCGGCACCCAGATCGTCGGTGGCGTCAACGCCCGCAAGGCCGGCACGACCGTCAAGCATGAGGACAAGGACGGCAACGAGATCGAGCTGCCGGTGTTCGGTTCGGTCGCCGAGGCCATCAAGGAGACCGGCGCCGACGTGTCGATCGCCTTCGTGCCGCCGGCCTTCTCCAAGGACGCCATCATCGAGGCCATCGACGCCGAGATCCCGCTGCTGGTCGTCATCACCGAGGGAATCCCGGTGCAGGACACCGCCTATGCGTGGGCCTACAACGTCGAGAAGGGTCAGAAGACCCGGATCATCGGCCCGAACTGCCCCGGCATCATCACCCCGGGTGAGTCGCTGGTCGGCATCACGCCGAACAACATCACCGGCAAGGGCCCGATCGGCCTGGTCTCCAAGTCCGGCACCCTGACCTACCAGATGATGTACGAGCTGCGCGATCTCGGCTTCTCGACCGCCATCGGCATCGGCGGCGACCCGGTCATCGGCACCACCCACATCGACGCCCTGGAGGCGTTCGAAAAGGATCCCGAGACCAAGCTGATCGTGATGATCGGTGAGATCGGTGGCGACGCCGAGGAGAAGGCCGCCGCCTACATCCAGGCCAACGTCACCAAGCCGGTCGTCGGCTACGTCGCGGGCTTCACCGCTCCCGAGGGCAAGACCATGGGACACGCCGGCGCCATCGTGTCCGACGGTGCGGGTACCGCGGCCGGTAAGCAGGAGGCCCTCGAAGCCGCCGGTGTCGCGGTCGGCAAGACGCCGTCCGAGACCGCCGCCAAGGCACGCGAGCTGTTCAACGCGCTGTAATTCGCTGCGCGCGCTGGGGGCACCTCCCGCTCGCGAACAGACGCAAAACCCCCTTTTCCACCTCGGAAAAGGGGGTTTTTGCGTCTGTTCGGCGAGGGCAGGTCAGGGGCGGCCGCCCAGATGTTCGGCCAGGAACCGCTCGACGGCGTGATACATGTCGATGTTGTTGTCCGGGTTGACGAATCCGTGCCCCTCGTCCTCCTTGACCATGTACTCGACCTCGACACCGCGTTCGCGCAGGGCGGCCACCATGTTGTCGGACTCGGCCTGCACGACGCGAGAGTCGTTGGCGCCCTGCACCACCAGCAGCGGGGTGCGGATCTGGTCCACCCGGGTGATCGGTGAGCGGGCCAGCATATCGGCCTCGGCCGCCGGATCGGCCGGGTTGCCGACATACAGATGCCAGTTGGTGGCCAGGAAGCGCCGTCCGACGTTGGGCAGGGTCTTCATGAAGTTCAACAGGCTGGAGATGCCGACGTAGTCGATGGCGGCGGCGAAGACATCCGGGGTGAAGGTGACACCGACCAGGCTGGCGTAGCCGCCGTAGGACCCGCCGAAGATGGCGACCCGGTCGCGGTCGGCGTAACCCTGTTTGACCGCCCAGTCCACCGCGTCGATCAGGTCGTCGTGCATCTTGCCGGCGAACTCGCCGATCGCGGCCTGGGTGAAGGACTTGCCGTATCCGGTGGAACCCCGGAAGTTGACCTGCAGCACCGCATATCCGCGATTGGCCAGCAGTTGGACGTCGGGCTGATACGACCACACGTCGCGTGCCCACGGGCCACCGTGCACCAGCAGCACCATCGGCAGATCTTTCGGCTCCACCCCGACCGGCAGGGTCAGGTAGCCGTGCACGTCGAGTCCGTCGCGTGCGGTGAAGTGCACGGGCGTCATCGGTGCCAGCGCGGCGGGATCCAGGTTCGGATACGGCCGGAACAGCAGCCGGCTCTCATCGGTGCGGCGGTCATAGAGGTAGGTGACGCCGGGCTCGCGGTCGTGTTGGAAGCTGACGACCCACCGTTGCCCGCTGTCATCGCACGAGATGGCGGACAGGTCACCGTCGGAAAGGCCGGTCAGCCTGTCCAGTACTGCCGCGAAGTCGGAGTCCAGCGCGTGGATCACCTGTCGCTCACCGTAATAGCGGGCGCCGATCAGCTCGCCGGTCTGCTCACTGATGATGAACGGGGACGGCAACATGATCTGGGCCCCGAGGTCGAAGTCGGGGTGGCTGTCCACCTCGGTCTCGGTACCGGTGCCGACATCCAGGCGTACCAGCCGCATCCGGTCACTGCCGTCGTAGGAGCCCAGCCAGATCCCGGTGCCGTCGGGGGTGGGGGCGATCGGATGGATACCCAGCGGGTAATCGCGGCCGTCGTAGACCTTGATGGGCCGCAATGATCCGGTGGCGGCATCCCAGCAGGAGATCTCGACATCGCCGTCGGCGGTCAGGGTGTTGGTGAACAGGTCGCCGTTGGGGCCGGTGACCCACCCGATGGCATTGCCGGGATTCTCGGCCAGCAGGGTGAGTTCGCCGGTGGCGATGTCCAGTTCGTAGGCATCGACCAGCTCTGGATTGCGCGCGTTGTGTTGCACGATGGCCTTGCCCGGCCGCGCCTTGAGCAGCTCGTAGCTGACCCGGGTATTCGGGAACGGCGTGAGATCGACTGCGGCGCTTCCCGGCTCGTCGAGGTCGACGCGGTGCAGGTGCCAGTTCTCGTCACCGCCGGTGTCCTGCATGTACAGCAGGTGCCGCGAGTCGTGGGTCCAGCTGTAGAGGTACACACTGCGGGTCTCGTCGGCGGTGACGCACCGTGGTTCGGTCGCACCGTCGAGGTCCTGAACCCAGATGTTGAGGCGGTTGCGCCACGGCGCCAGGTAGGCGATCCGGGTGCCGTCGGGGGAGATGGTGGCGCCGGCGCGTTCCGGCGGGCTGAAGAACTCCTCGACGGAGATGCGTTGCGGCAGTGTGGTATCGGAGGCGCGGAGGGCCACGTGGGTCCTTTCTATGGGTCGATCGGTGCGCCGATGCGCCCATTGGTGGCGTCGAGCACGGCGCGGTCGATCAACGACAGGATGTCTTGGCTTTCGAATGTCTGCCCGTGGATGACGACGGCGGTGCTGACGTCCTCGTCGACCACCCGTAGGGCGGCGGTGGTGGCGGCTGCGCACAACCGCACGGTCAGGTCCTCGGCGGGCAGGCCGAGGCGTTTGGCGATCACCGGGATGAACCCGCGTTCCATCTCGTCGTGCACCATGAGATAGGCGGTGCGCAGGGCGGGTTCGGTCGCCGACATCGCGGCGATGCGCATGGCCGCCGTCTCGTCGGCGATGTCCTGCTCGGAGAAGGGATGCGCGACGGCATCGGCGCGCATGTGCTGCCCCAGGGACAGGTCGGCGGGCCAGCGGTCGAGCACGCCGATGAAGCGGTGGGTCGATTTGGCCAGCACGGGCTCTACGCACGCTTCCTTCGAGCGGAAGTAGCGCCAGATGGTCCGGGTGGAAAGCCCTGCGGCGGAAGCGATGTCGTCACCGCTGGTGGCCGAGACGCCGTGCTCCCAGAACAGTTCCGCGGCGTGCCGGGACACCCGCAACCGCGCCGCGGCGGCCTTGTCGTCGATTTCTGATCACCTCCTCCTGTCACTTGGTGACATCTCCACCATGTCACTAAGTGACAGATCGGTCAAGCATCAGCGGTCGCGGAAGCGCAGCACCTGGCCCAGCAGCGGATCGGTCAGGTCGTACCACGACGCTCGGCGATCGGTGTCGTCCTTGCGCGAGGTGACCCAATGCCCCTCGGCCAGCCGACCGAGCACGGCAGCCGCTGACTGGTTTGAAACGCCCACCGCCGCAGCCAGATCCGATACCGTGCGCGGCGCGCCGGCGCGGGCGAGTTCGACGATCAGGCGCTGCTCGCCGGGCGGCAACTCCCACAGCCGCTGTTGGTGCAGCGGGGCCAACCGGTCCAGCACCGCTTCGACCGCGGGGGTGACGGCGGCCAGCATCGGGGCGTCGGCGACCTCGGCCAGCAACTGCCAGGTCCGCGGCGCGCCGCCCAGGACGGCATGGATGTCTGCGATCCGGCCGGCGCCCTCGGCCGTGTCCGCGAAGGTGGCCAGGGTGTTGTCGCGCTGTGTGAGGATCCGGGTCACCTCCGGCACGCTCAGGTCTGGCAGCGTCTCGACCATGAACGACCCGTACCAGGGGTACGTCCGGGAGGTCACCGCGGCGAACAGTGCCGGCGCGGTCGCCAGGATCGTGATGGCCGCCGACGTCTCCACCCAGGCGCGCAGGCTGCCCTGCCCGTCGCTGCCCAACCGGTCGAAGACGCGGTCCAGATTCTCCACCGCGAGCAGCAGCATGCGGTCGTCGGCGGCGGCGACGATCAGCTGCTCGATGCCGATGGCGTCCCGATCGCGGCGCATCGACCGGGCCGCGCCGGCGGTGTCGGCACCGATCGCCCGGGCGATCTCCACCAGCAGGTCCAGGTAGCCACCGATGGCCAGGGTGTCCTCCGGGATGAACGCGGGCAGAACGGCTTTCGCGGTGGCGGTATCGGTGAGAGCGCGGTGCACCGCGAGCCGCAGCGTGTGCGTCTTACCCGAACCCCGCCGTCCGACCAGCATCGTGTGCGGGCGGGCGCCGTCGCGGGCGGCGCCCCGGATGCGGGCGGTCAGGGTGTCCAGCAGATCCGCCCGGCCCACGGTGACCGCCTCCAGATCGGCCGGATCGGCGGCGGCGGGGGAGTACACCGGATGCATCATCGCGTCACCGCCTGATGGTGCGCCAGGCCCGTTGCACGAGCGCGGAGGCGAAGCGGTCCCGGTCGCCGGTGCGGATCAGATAGTGGTCGAGTTCCAGGCGCTCGATGAACGACACCAGCTCGTCGCGCCCGGCGACCGGGATACCGGTGCCGCGAACCTGTGTGAACACGGTGTCGACGTCCAGTGGCGCGGCCGCATGGGCGTAGATGTCGAGGAGTTTGGCGATGACCGATGCGTCGGCCCCGTAGTAGTGCGCCAACCGGTCCCGGTAATGACGGAGGTCCCACGGATCGGTCGGATCCTCGATGGCCGCCGTCACCAGCTCGGGGATCTGCCCGGGACCGGGAACGCCACCACCGGCCCGCGCCCGCGCCAGGGAAGCCGCCACCAGGTGCTGGATGTAGTAGGGGACGTTCTCGGCCGACTCGGCCACCGCGGGCGCCACCTGGTGCGCCGTCTCGGCGGTCAGGCCGCCGCCGACGAGCAGGCAGGCGGCCAGATAGGTCGCGTGGTCGGCCCGGATGGGGCCGACGGTGATCTTGCGGATGTCGTTGACGGTGCTGGGGGCATCGGCGGACACGTGATGGAAGCCGATCGATCCGGACAGCACCGTGGCCACCTTGCCGCCGTACTGCTGGCGGAACCGGCGCAGCGTGTGCAGGAAGCTGTCACCGGAGCCGGGCTCCCGGCGCTCCAGGTTGCGGGCGAGCACCGTCACCTCGTCGATGAACAGGACCACCTGACGGTGGCCGGCACGGTCGACGGTGCGCTCGAGCAGCTGATCGAGTGCGGCGGCCGCGCGTCCGTCGCGTTCCACCCGGACCGGTCCGGCCGTCAAGGTGACCCGCAGCCTGGACAACTCCTGCGCCCAGGCCGGTTCGGCTCGGGCCAGCTCGGCGGCCAGCGCGGCGACGAACTCGGCGTAGGTCTCCCGTTCGGCGCTGGCGGCGATGACGACGGCGCCGGCCCGGCGGGCGTCGCGTTGCACCACCCGTGACAACGATGTCTTGCCGTGCCGGCGGTCGCCGACCAGGACCGCCCCGCTGCCGGGCAACGAGTCCATGACGGCCCGGGCGTCCCGCAGGCGGCCGACGACGTCGTCGGGCTGGACGACGCCCCCGACCACCAGCGACATCGGGCGGATGGGCCAGGTCATGGACCGATCCTACGCTCGATCTGTTGTACGACTCAATATTTGTACATATATCCGGTTGTACATCGACACAGTCGTGGACATGACCGCGGGTCCGGGGTCGCCGCTGATCGGTTAGCCTGACGAACTAACACGTGTCAGGAGGTCAGTGATGGTGGATCCACGAACCCCGGTGATCGTCGGTGTCGGGCAGTTCACCGAGCGCATCGACGCCGAGGACTATCGCGGCATGTCGTCGGTGGACCTGGCCACCGAGGCGGCCCGGGCAGCCCTGGCCGACACCGGTGCCGACCCCGACGCGATCGCCGCGGCCATCGAGGTCTTCGTCGCGCTGCGACAGTTCGAGATCTGCACCCCGTTCTCCGAGGCGCCGCTGGGGTGCTCGGACAACTATCCGCGCTCGGTCGCCGCCCGGATCGATGCGAACCCGGCCCGCGCCGTGCTGGAACCTCTCGGCGGACACGGATCGCAGAAGGTGGTCACCGAGTTCGCCGGCGCCATCGCCGCCGGGGACCACGAGGTGGTGCTGGTGCTCGGATCCGAAAACGGTTCGACATTGCGCTATTTCGCGGGCCGCGAGGACAAGCCCGACCACTCCGAGACGGTCGGCGGTCAGCTCGAGGACCGTGGCTACGGCTTCGACCAGTACATGAACGAGTACACCGCCACGCACGGCCTGACCGGCGCGCCCGTGCAGTACGGCCTGCTGGACAATGCACGCCGGGCGCGCCTGGGCGCCACCGTGGCCGATTACCGCCGCGCGATGGCGGAACTGTTCGCGCCGTTCTCGGAGGTCGCGGCCAAGAATCCGCTGGCCTCCTCGCCGGTGCAACGCTCGGTGGACGAACTGGCCACCGTCACCGCCGAGAACCGGATGATCTGCGATCCGTACCCGCGACTGATGGTAGCGCGCGATCAGGTCAACCAGGGTGCGGCGGTACTGATGATGTCGGTGGCCGCGGCGCGCCGACTGGGCGTGCCGGAGGGCAACTGGGTGTATCTGCACGGCCACGCCGACCTCGTCGAGCAGCCACTGCTGGACCGGGTGGATCTCAGTGCCAGCCTGTCGGCGGACAAGGCTGTCGCCGAAGCGCTCCGGGTCGCCGGCCTGACCCTCGACGAGGTGTCCACCTTCGACCTCTACAGCTGCTTCCCGTTCCCGGTGTTCTCGGTGTGTGACTCCGCCGGGCTGGCCACCGACGACCCGCGCGGGCTCACGCTGACCGGTGGGCTGCCGTTCTTCGGCGGCCCGGGCAACAGCTACTCGCTGCACGGCATCGCCGAGACCGTGCTCAGCGCGCGGGAGCGGCCGGGGCAGTTCGGTCTGGTCGGCGCCAACGGCGGTGTGATGAGCAAGTATTCGGTGGGGGTGTACTCGAGCACGCCGGTCGAGTGGGCCGCCGATCACAGTGCCGAGTTGCAGGCGCAGATCGACGAGCAGCCCACCGTCGCGGTCACCCGGCACCCCGAGGGGCCCGGCACCATCGAGACGTACTCGGTGCGGTACGACTGGCCGACGACCACCGGCGTCATCATCGGTCGCCTCGACGCCGACAACAGCCGGTTCATGGCGCTCACGACCGATGCCGATCTGCTCGCGCTGATGGCCGACGGGGATCCGCTGGGCGCGGCGATCACCGTGACCGCGGGCGCGAAGGAGAATTACGCGACGCTCGCCTGAATCGCGAATGTCGGGTTGTGATCGAAGAATTCGTCTGAAATTCGATCACAACCCGACGTTCGTTCTCGCCGAAGCTCAGACCAGCTGGGTGAGCTTGCCGGCCAACCGTTCCACGTAGCCGGCGACCTCGGACTCGGACTTGTCGGGCAGGCCGAACAGCACCTCGGTGACGCCGAGATCGCGCCAGCGGGCCAGTTTTTCGGGATCGGGCTTGAAGTCCAGTGCGACGATCTGCGGGGCGCCCTCGCGGCCGGCGGCGGCCCAGGTGTCCTGCAGCAGCTTCACCGGCCCGTCGATGTCGAAATCGCGCGGGGTGGTGATCCAGCCGTCGGCCGAGCGCGCGATCCACTTGAAGTTCTTCTCGGTGCCCGCGGCGCCCACGAGCACCGGGATGTGTGACTGCACCGGCTTGGGCCAGGCCCAGGACGGTCCGAAGTTGACGAATTCGCCGTCATAGGCGGCTTCTTCCTGGGTCCACAGCGCGCGCATGGCCTCCAGGTATTCGCGCAGCATGGTGCGCCGGCGGCCCGGCGGCACCTTGTGGTCGGCCAATTCGTCGGTGTTCCACCCGAATCCGACGCCGAGGCTGACGCGGCCACCGGACAGGTGGTCCAGTGTGGCGATGGACTTGGCCAGGGTGATCGGATCGTGCTCGACGGGCAGGGCGACAGCGGTGGACAGTCGGACCCGGCTGGTGACCGCCGCCGCGGTGCCCAGCGAGACCCAGGGATCCAGCGTGCGCATATAGCGGTCGTCGGGCAGGGTCTCATCCCCGGTGGTCGGGTGCGCGGCCTGCCGCTTGATCGGGATGTGGGTGTGCTCGGGCACGTAGAAGGTGGTGAAGCCGTGGTCGTCGGCCAGCTTGGCCGCCGATGCCGGGGCGATGCCGCGGTCGCTGGTGAAAAGTACAAGCCCGTAGTCCATGCCAGAATTAGAACGTGTTCTAGTCGATAGGGCAAGGGTGGAATTCCCTCGGTGTTCGACATGACTGCAGGAAGGGCGGGTATGCGGCGGCGCCGCGCCGATCGCGGGCCGTCAGAATTGAACGCGGCGGCCGCGCTGTGGACGGGGCGGCGGCGCGTTCTCAGACTCAGGCAGATCGTTAACCGTGACGGCGGGGTCCGCTGCTGCTGGCATGACAATATGACCACCGAACGCATCGCCGATGAGATCAAGTTCGCCTACTGGGTGCCCAACGTCAGTGGCGGCCTGGTCACCAGCGATATCGAGCAACGCACCGACTGGAACTACGAGTACAACAAGAAGCTGGCGCAGACCGCGGAGAACAACGGTTTCGAATACGCGTTGTCCCAGGTGCGGTACGAGGCCAGCTACGGCGCCGAGTACCAGCATGAGTCGACCAGCTTCAGCCTGGCCCTGTTGCTGGCCACCGAGCGGCTCAAGGTGATCGCAGCGGTGCACCCCGGTCTGTGGCAGCCCGCGGTGCTGGCCAAGCTCGGGGCGACAGCCGATCACCTGTCCGGCGGCCGCTTCGCTGTGAATGTGGTGTCAGGTTGGTTCAAGGACGAGTTCACCCACCTGGGTGAGCCGTGGCTCGAACACGATGAGCGCTACCGGCGCAGCGCGGAGTTCCTGCAGGTGCTGCGCAAGATCTGGACCGAGGACGATGTGGACTTCCGCGGCGACTTCTACCGGATCCACGATTTCACCCTCAAGCCCAAGCCGCTGAACACCCCCGAGCGCCCGAACCCGGAATTGTTCCAGGGCGGCAACTCGACCGCGGCCCGGCGTAACGGCGGCCACTACGCGGACTGGTACTTCTCCAACGGCAAGGACTTCGACGGCATCACCGAGCAGATCGTCGAGGTGCGTGACCACGCCCGGGATGCAGGCCGGGAGGTCAAGGTCGGGCTGAACGGGTTCATCATCGCCCGGGACTCGGAAAAGGAAGCGAAAGAGGTCCTCCGGGAGATCATCGCCAAGGCCAACAAGCCCGCCGTCGAGGGCTTCCGCGGGGCAGTTCAGCAGGCCGGTAACTCCACCGGCGACAAGAAGGGCATGTGGGCCGATTCCTCGTTCGAAGACCTGGTCCAGTACAACGACGGGTTCCGCACCCAGCTGATCGGAACCCCCGAGCAGATCGCCGAGCGGATCGCCGCGTACCGCAAACGTGGTGTCGATCTGATCCTCGGCGGCTTCCTCCACTTCCAGGAGGAAATCGAGTACTTCGGCGACAAGGTGCTGCCGCTGGTCCGCGAAATCGAAAGCTCCGAAATCGGCACCGCGGAGCGCCTCGACGGGGCCCCGGTGCCCGTATCGGTCTGAGTGGCCGCGCCGGCGGGTGCGCTAGCGTGGGTCGAAACCGCCCACACAGGAGAGTCATGACCTACCCACCCGGTGGCCCCGGATATCCGCCTGCACAGCAGGGCAACCAGTACGTCGCACCGACGCAGCAGTTCGGCAAGGTCGGCGAGCCCGAACAGGCCGGACCGAGCAAGCTGCCCGCGTATCTGAGCGCGGCGGTGGCGGTTTTCGGTCTGGGCACCTATGCCTTCAACTTCGGTCCGCTGCTGACCATCAGCAACTCGGACTTCCCGCAGTTCGGCAGCGCCAGCGGCAGCACCCCGGGCCTCGGCCTGGCGGTGGCGGCCTCGGTGCTGGCCGCGCTGCTGGCCGGCATCGGCCTGCTACCCAAGCAGAAGTCCCGCGCCGGGCTGGTGGCCGTCGTCGCGACGCTGTCGCTGCTGCTGGTGCTGGCCGAGGTCATCAACGCCCCGGCCGGGTTGTCGATCGGCTGGGGTCTGTACCTGATCATCGTCACCACGGTGTTGCAGGCCGGCGCCGCGATCGCGGCGCTGCTGTTCGACGCCGGGGTGCTGACCCCGCCGGCGCCCAAGCCGCGCTACGAGCAGCCCTACGGCCAGTACGGCCAGCAGCCCTACGGCTACGGACAACCCCAGGGACAACCCCAGGGACAACCCCAGGGGCAGCATCAGCCGCAGCAGTACGGCCAGCCGCAGCAGCCGCGTCCGGGCTACCCGACGCCGTACGGCACCTACCCCGGTGGCGGCCCCAACACCGGCGGCTTCGCCGGCGCCGGTGGGTCCTACTCGGATGCCAACACCGATTCGCACGCCGCGGGTGGGCATTCCGGCCCGCCGACCCCGCCCACCGGCTTCCCGGCGTTCGGGCAGCCGGGCGGGACGGGTGAACCGACCGGATACGGCCAGCCGCAGGGATCGTCGGCGCCCACCACCGCGGTGCCGACACAGTCGCCGACACCACAATCGCAGTCCGAGTCCGCACCCCAGTCCGGGCCGCCCTCGTCGTAGTCTGGGCGTCGCGCGCCCGGACAAGGCGGACCGGGCGTGCGTGAACCCAGTGTGCGAGGAGCGACCCAGCTAGTGGATAACCGATCGGTCGGCACCCGGCAGGCACGTGACCTGCTGCGGGTGGCGTTCGGGCCGTCGGTTGCCGCGCTGGGGATCATCGCCGCGATCACGCTGCTGCAGCTGCTGATCGCCAACAGCGATATGACCGGGGCCTTCGGCGCCGTGGCCAGCATGTGGCTCGGGGTGCATCAGGTCCCGGTCTCCATCGGCGGGCGCGAACTCGGCGTGATGCCGTTGCTGCCGGTGCTGCTGATGGTGTGGGCCACCGCCCGCACCACGGCGGCCGCGGCGGCCCGCTCCTCCTGGTTCGTCACCCGCTGGGTGGTGGCCTCCGCCCTCGGCGGGCCGCTGCTCATCGCGGCCATCGCGCTGGCGGTGATCCACGACGCCTCCTCGGTGATCACCCAGTTGCAGACGCCCGACGCGGCACGGGCCTTCGCCGGGGTGTTCGTCGTCCACGCCATCGGTGCGCTGCTCGGCGTGCTGATGACCGGTCGGCTGGCCGGCCTGACCTGGCTGCCGCGCTGGTTGCCCGAGGCGCTGCGCGCCGCCGCCACCGGCGTGCTGGCGCTGCTCGGACTGTGCGGTGTGGTCGCCGCGGGGTCGATCATCGTGCACTGGGGCACCATGCACGACCTGTTCGGGATCACCGACTCGCTGTTCGGCCAGCTCAGCCTGACCCTGCTGTCCATCCTGTACATCCCGAACGTGCTGGTGGGCACCGCGGCGGTGGCCGTCGGGTCCAGCGCGCACATCGGCCTGGCCACCTTCAGCTCGTTCACCGTGCTCGGCGGTGACATCCCGGCGGTGCCGGTGCTGGCCGCGGTGCCGACCCCACCGCTCGGACCGATCTGGGTGGCGTTGTTGATCGTGGCGGCCGTCGCGGCGGTCGCGCTGGGCCAGCAGTGCTCCCGGCGGGCGGCGCCGTGGCCGATCGCGCTGGCCAAACTGGCCGTCGCGGCCGGCACGGCCGCCCTGACCATGGCGTTGCTCGGCTACGCCGGGGGCGGCCGGCTGGGCAACTTCGGTGATGTCGGCGTCGACCAGGCCACCTTCGGCCCGGCCGTGTTCGTGTGGTTCGCCGTGGTCGGTGGGCTGACCGTGGTGATGGCCGGTGGGCTGACGCGACGGCCCCGGCGGGCCAGGCCGGCGCCCGTTGCCGACGCCCCCGATGCGGAGGAGACCGACACCGGGGCGTTCGGCACCGGCGCGTTCGACACCGCGGAGGCCGATACCGAGGTCATCTTCCAGGGTGGTGACCCGCGCGGCGCCGACGGCGAGTACCGGGACGAGGACGTCGCGGCGGACGGGTTTGTCGACGCGCAGTTCGTGGATGCGGAGTTCGTGGACGCCGACATCCTGGACGCCGAGATCGTGGACGTCGACGAACCGCGGCAGGTGCGGGCGCGCGTGGAGGACGAGCCGCCGCTGGATCCCGAGGATCACTTCATGGTCGACGGGGACGTACCGGACGTGGTCGCCGATAAGCGCCGCGAGCAGGGCGACTAGGCTGCTGCGCGTGCAGCAGCCAAGCCTCCGAGTGCCGCCCAGCGCACCGGCCCGGCTGGTGGTGCTGGCCTCGGGGACCGGTTCCCTGCTCGACGCGCTGCTGGAGGCCGCGGTCGGCGACTACCCGGCCCGCGTGGTCGCCGTCGGCGCGGACCGGGCGTGCCGGGCCCTGGAGATCGCCGAGTCGGCCGGTCTGCCCACCTTTCAGACCCGCCTTGCCGATCACCCCGACCGGTCCGCCTGGGACGCCGCGCTGACCGAGGCGGTCGCGGCGCATCAGCCGGATCTGGTGGTCAGCGCCGGATTCATGAAGATTCTTGGGCCGCAGTTCCTTTCCCGGTATCCGGGCCGGGTGCTCAACACCCATCCGGCGTTGCTGCCGGCGTTCCCGGGCGCGCATGCGGTGGCCGATGCGCTGGAGCACGGGGTCCGGGTGACCGGTTGCACGGTGCATCTGGTCGACGCCGGCGTGGACACCGGGCCGATCCTGGCCCAGCAGGCGGTGGCCGTACGCGACGATGACACGGAAGAGACCTTGCACGAACGCATCAAGATCGTCGAACGGACGTTGTTGGTGGACGTGCTGGCCGCGCTGGCGACGCGCGGCCTGACCTGGAACGGACGAAAGGCAATCCTGGGATGAGCGAACGTAAGCCGATCCGGCGGGCGTTGATCAGTGTGTACGACAAGACCGGTCTGGCCGATCTGGCTCGCGGCCTGCACGCCGCCGGCGTGAGCATCGTGTCGACCGGGTCGACCGCGAAAACGATTGCCGACGCTGGTGTTCCGGTGACCCCGGTCGAGGATGTCACTGGTTTCCCCGAGGTGCTCGACGGCCGGGTGAAGACGCTGCACCCGAAGGTGCACGCCGGACTGCTGGCCGACCTGCGCAAGCCCGAACACGAGAGTGCGCTGGCCGACCTGGGTATCGCGCCGTTCGAGCTGGTGGTGGTGAACCTGTACCCGTTCACCGAGACGGTGGCCTCCGGCGCCGCGCCCGACGAATGTGTGGAGCAGATCGACATCGGCGGCCCGTCGATGGTGCGCGCCGCCGCCAAGAACCATCCGAGTGTGGCCGTCGTGGTCGACCCGCTCGGGTATGACGGCGTGCTGGCCGCGGTGCGCGACGGCGGCTTCACCCTCGCCGAGCGGAAGAAGCTGGCGGCGTTGGCCTTCCAGCACACCGCCGAGTACGACGTGGCGGTGGCCAGCTGGATGGTCGCGGTGCTGTCCCCCGAAGAGGATGCGGCGGCGCTGCCGCGCTGGGTCGGGTCCACCTCGCGGCGCACCGCGGTGCTGCGCTACGGCGAGAACCCGCACCAGCGCGCGGCCCTGTACCGGGACGACTCGGCCTGGCCGGGCCTGGCCCAGGCCGAGCAGTTGCATGGCAAGGAGATGTCCTACAACAACTACACCGATGCCGACGCGGCCTGGCGCGCGGCATTCGACCACGAGCAGACCTGTGTGGCGATCATCAAGCACGCCAACCCGTGCGGTATCGCGGTGTCCACGACGTCGGTCGCCGATGCGCACGCCAAGGCGCACGCCTGCGATCCGCTCTCGGCGTTCGGCGGGGTCATCGCCACCAACACCACCGTCAGCGTCGAGATGGCCGAGACGGTGGCCGATATCTTCACCGAGGTGATCGTCGCGCCGGCGTATGAGCCCGGCGCGGTCGAGGTGCTGTCCAAGAAGAAGAACATCCGCATCCTGGTCGCCGGTGAACCCGAGGGCACCGCCACCGAGTTGCGCCCGATCAGCGGCGGTCTGCTGGTCCAGCAGCGTGACGCCCTCGACGCCGAGGGTGACGATCCGAACAACTGGACGCTGGCCACCGGCGAGGCCGCCGACGCGCAGACGCTGGCCGATCTGGTCTTCGCCTGGCGAGCGGGCCGGGCGGTGAAGTCCAATGCGATCGTGATCGCCAAGGACGGTGCGACGGTCGGGGTGGGCATGGGTCAGGTCAACCGGGTCGACGCCGCCCGGCTGGCCGTCGAGCGGGCGGGGGAGCGCACCCAGGGCGCGGTGGCCTCCTCGGATGCGTTCTTCCCGTTCCCCGACGGTCTGCAGACGCTGATCGACGCCGGGGTGAAAGCGGTTGTACACCCGGGTGGTTCGGTGCGCGACGACGAGGTGACCGCGGCCGCGACGGCGGCGGGCATCACGCTGTACCTGACCGGGGCGCGGCACTTCGCGCACTAGGCACACGCCCCATCGGCGATCGTCGCCGGCGGCTCAGCGGCCGGCGACGATATCGGCGATCCGCGCGATCGGCGAGCTCGACCGCCGACCGCGGGCCTCCTGTCGGTCGGCGGCCCGGTAGGCCGCGTAGATGCCCTGCACCGCAAGGTAACGCAACGGTTCGAACTCCCACTTGCGGGCGCGGTGGCCGACCCAGGGCAACCGGGTCAGGTCGGTGTCACGGCGCAGCACCAGGTCCGCCAACGTGCGGCCGGCCAGGTTGGTGGCGGTGACACCGGTGCCGACGTAGCCGCCCGCGTATCCGAGTCCGGTGCGGTGGTCGTAGGTCACCGTGGCCGACCAGTCGCGGGGCACACCGAGCACACCGGACCAGGCGTGGTCGATCGCCGCGCCAGCGGCCGCGGGGAAGAACCGGCGCAGCAGTGCGGCCAGACCGGCGATCGCCGATGGTTGCGTCGAACCGTCGGTGTCGACGGTCGAGCCGAACCGGTACGGAATCCCGCGGCCGCCGAAGGCGATCCGGTCATCTGCGGTGCGCTGGGCGTACATGTACACATGCGCGAAATCGCCGAGGGTGTCGCCGTGCTCCCAGCCGACGGATTCCCAGACGCGGGCGGTCAGCGGTTCGGTGACGATCATCGACGAGTTCATCGGCAACCAGGTTCGGTGTTCACCGGCCAGGTTGGCGGTGAATCCCTCGGTGGCGCGCAGCACATGCGCGGCCCGCACCGTGGCCGACACCGTGCGGGCCCGCCCCGGCTCGATCGCGATCACCGGGCTGTTCTCATAGATCGCCACGCCGAGGCGCTGCACGGCATCGGCCAACCCGCGCACCAGCTTTGCCGGATTCACCCGCGCGCAGTGCGGATGCCAGATGCCGCCGAGGGTCCCGGCCACATTGACCCGGGCGGCACTCTCGGAGGCCGACAGCAACTCGACATCGGTGTGCGACCACTGCCGGGCCGCCGCCGCGGCGGCGGTGAGCCGGCGCAGTTGCGCCGGCGTGTAGGCGACGTTGAGCTCACCACCCTTGCGGATGTCGGCATCGATGCCCTCGGCGCGGGCGACATCGATGACCTCGTCGACGGTCTGATTGAGCGCGAGCTGATGGGCGTCGGTGGCGGTACGGCCGGCGGCGGCGGCCATCCGGTCGTGACCGCCGGTGATCGAATTGGTCAGCCAGCCACCGTTGCGGCCGGAGGCGCCGAAACCTGCAAACCTGGCCTCCAGCACGGCGATCCGCAGATCCGGTTGGGCCCGCTTGAGGTAGTAGGCCGTCCACAGACCGGTGTATCCGGCCCCGATGATCGCCACGTCGACATCGATGGAGCCGGTCAGCGCGGGGCGGGGCCGCGGGATGCCGAGCTGTTGCCACCAGAACGAGACACCGCCGTTGACGGTCACTGCGCACCCGCCGATTCCGGCCTGGACGACTGGGCCTGCCAGGCGCGTGCCGCCAGCAGTTCGGGCACCAGTGTCTCGGTGAGCAACCGCACGTCGTCGTCGGTGTCACCGGGGTAGCGCAGCGTGGCGGTGGCACCGGGGACATCGCCACTGACACCGACGACCGTGGTCTTCCGGAGGCCGGTCCACTCGAACATCTGTGCCTCCCAGGCCGACCCGGCGAACACCAGCATCCGCAGGTCGGTGTTCTTGGTGCGGTAGACGTCCACGTGACTCCAGTCGCCTGTCTCGCAACCGATCGCACTGCGCCGCGGCCCCTCCCGCAGCATCAGCGCACCCTGCTGGGCGGAGGAGAATCGTCGTGCCGGCGCGCACAGCTGGATCTCGTCGGGACCCAGGAGCTTATGCGCAACCTCGGGCAGCCAGTTGTCCTCCTCGCCGAGCAGCCATTCGGCGGCGTGCGCGGCCGCTCGGACGGTGCGCACCACGGTGTCGGTCGGCGTGCCGGTGAGGTGGCATTCCAGCGCCAGGTACAACGCCAGCGTGTGCGCGAAGCTGCGGCAGGCGACCCCGCCGACCTCCGGGCCGGCCACCAGATCGACCGTCGCCGAGCACTGCTCGGTGATGGCAGAGCCGGGCGTATTGGTCAATGCCACCGTGGTCGAGGTGGGGTCGATGCGCCGCAGCGCGTCCAGGGTCTCCACCGATCCACCCGTCGCGGAGGTCGCGACGACCAGCGTCGTGGGCCCCCACTGCGGCAGCAGATCGGTCGAGGCGATATCGGACACGGCGCACACGCCGCGGGCGCGCAATCGGGCCGCCGCGACGCCACCGGCATACGCCGAGGACCCCATCCCGAGGTAGACGACCCGGTCGATACCGGCCGGCACCACGTCGGCCCAGGGGTTGTGCGCGGCCAGCCCCTCGGCCAGCGCGGTCAGCGTCTCGGGCTTGCGGGCCAGGTCCCCGGCGAACTCATCGGGATTCAAGGTCGTCACCTTTCAGAAGGGCGGGTAGCGCGGCGTCCGGCACGTACATCCAGCGGGGCAGATGCCGGCCCGCGTAGACGATTTCGCGTAACACCTGCTGGAGCCGGAAGGCGCCCATGGCGTGGGCGGTGAACAGGTGCAGATGGCCGTTCTCGGCGAGGCGGGCCGTATAGGAGTCCAGGAAGGCGGCCCGGGCGGCGCGGCCGATGCGGCGCAACGAGATCGGGTCGAGTTCGTGATACCTGGGTACCACGATCTCGACGTGGGCCAGCGACTGCACCAGGCCCGCCACGTCGAGCGCGGCCGGCGCAGGCAGCGCCCGCTGCCCCGGCGGCAGCACCGGGTTGCCGTCGAAATCGGTGATGACGAAGCGGTCCTGACTGCGCAGCACCTGGCCGACATGCAGATCACCGTGCGCGTCCAGGATAGGTACGCCGACGAGGTCGCCGATACCGGCCAGCGTGTCCGCGATCTGCGACCCGTATCCGTCCAGCACGGCCGCGGTATCCGGCCCGGCCAGGGCCGTTGCCGCCGCGAGGGTTTGGCGCGCACCGTCGAGCCAGCGACCGGCATCCTCGGCTGTCGACACGGTGACGGTGGCGGCCAGTGCGCTGTGCATGTCGGCGACGGCGACACCCACCTCGGCGCACGCGGCGGTGGCCGGGCGCGGATCGCCCGCCTTGGTGGCTGCCGCGAACAGTTCGATACCCCAGGTCCACCCGTCGCTCGCCGCGGGCAGGTAGGCACTCACGCTGGCCACCAGGGTTTCGGCGCCCCCGTCGGGGCACCAGGTCACCAGACCCCACGGTGCGGGCATCGCCGTGAATCCGGCCGCGGTCAGTGTCGACAACCGGCCGGGCGCCGGATGCGGTCCGGGCTCGAGGTGGGTGGCCCACTTGACCACGGCCGCGTCGCCGACGATGACGGATTCGTTGGTCTGGTCGACGGTGATGGCGCGCTCGCCGCGGGTGTCGCGGCGTCCGGTCCAGGACGTGATCACGAACCGGCCCTGCTCGGTCCGGCCGGGTGCCCGGGTGAGCAGGCGGATCAACGCTTCTGCCGTGCCATCACCGGCGCCCGCGCGGCGCCAACCACCGTGCTCCGCGCGGGCCGGCACGGCCGACAGCGCACCGTCCCGGTTGATGACGGCCAGGGCGTGGCCGTCACCGAGAACCAACAGATCGGACGGGTCGAGGTACACGGTCAGGTCGCGGCCGTCCGGTGGGTGTGCCCGATGCGTTCGATGACGTCGGCGGCCACCCGCAGCCCGTCCCGCTGGCGCACCGCGGCACCGATGGCCGCGACGCGGTCCCGCATCTGCGTGTCGGCCAGGATGCGGTCGAGGGCCCCGATGAGTTCGTTGTCGGCGAAGTGATAGGTGTCCAGGCGGACACCCAGGCCGAGTTCGTCGATGCGCTGGGCATTTTCGTACTGGTCCCAGAACAGCGGCAGCACGATCAGGGGCTTGCCGAAGTGCAGTGACTCGGTGGTGGTGTTGTTGCCGCCGTGCGAGATGACGGCGTCGACCAACGGGATGATCCTGGTCTGCGGCAGCATCTGCGCGCCGGTCATGTTGTCGGGCAACGTGATCTTGTCGGCCTGCGGACCCTTGCTGACGATGAACCGGTGTGGTGTCCGGCCGAGTACGTCCACCAACCGCTGCATGAGTGCGACATCGGCCGATCCCAACGATCCCAGCGACAGGAACACCAGTGCGCTGTCCGCGGGGCGGTCGGCCATGGCCGCGGGTAGCTCGTAGTCCTCGTCGGTTTCCCGGACACTGGAATCCAGGCGCGTCCAGGATGCGTCCAGGGGACGACGGTCGGTGTAGTCGGCCTCGGCGGGGTAGACGTACAGTCCGGCCGCCATATCGCGGGGCATGAACTCCAGGTCGGGCAGCTCGGCGCCACCCTGGGCCTGTACCCAGTCGTTGAAGTCGGCCCAGAGCGGGCGCAGCCTGCGGTCGAATTCGGCGCGGTAGTCCTCCCAGGCGGCGGGGTCATCGCTGGGCAACCCGGAGAAGGGCGGCGGGACAGCGCTTCCCGGGATCTCCAGCGGGCTGCAGGACACGATGCGCACGAAGGGCTTACCGGCCGTCGTCAGCGCCGGAAAGATCACCACGTTGTCCTCGACGATCACATCGGGTCGATGGGTGGCGATGATCTGCCGCAGTCGCGGCTCGCAGTACTTCGCCCCGTCGATGAGCGCCTGATAGGTCGGCACGATGAAGGTCTCGAGCTGCTCGATGGTCGGTTTGGCGAACTCCGGCGCCGTTTCGGCGATGAAGTCGGTCCAGAACTGACCGGCGTCCTCGTCGGCACCGTCGGCCGCCGGGGGTGCCAGGTCCACGAGTTCTTCGATGAAGCCGTACTTCTCGATCTTGCCGGCCCACGAGGACTCGGCGGCGAAGACGATCGTGTGCCCGCGCTCGCGCAGCTTGGCGGCCACGCCGATGCACTGATTGGTCGGTCCGTATGCCGATTCCGGCCAGAACATCACGGTCAACGGTTCGGTCATCATGGTCCTTTCACCGATGTCAGGGGCGGGTGCGCGGGAGCGGATGAGCGGTGGCGACGCGCGCATAATCGAGAATGAGGTCGATGCTGGCGTTGGCATCGAGGCTGGGGTGGCGGGCCACCATGCGGTAGCCGTAGGCATCCTCGAGCGCGACGATGTTGCGGGCGATCGCCAGTGACGGCGATGCCAGGGTGAAGGTCCCCTGCGCGGCACCGGATTCCAGGATCACCTGATACATCGCCACCTGCCGGTCGAAGAGAGCGGTCAGTAGGACCGCATACGAGGGGTACCTGCCTGCGGCGCCGCCCAATTCGCAGAGCAGTTTGACGGCGGGATCGTCGGAGTCCACGGGCAGCCCGGATTCGATGGTCATGACCAGCCGACGGTCCGGCTCGGCCACGCCCTCGATGGCCCGCATCCGTTCGTCGTAGAACCGCTCCATGCCGGCCCGGTTGGCCTCGACGAGCAGCGTCTGCACATCAGGGAAGTGGTAGAGCACGGCGCCGGAGGTCAGCCCGGCTTCGGCGGCGACCTGCTTCAACTGGACGTCGGCGCCATGCTTCATGACGGCGCGCTGGGCTGCATGCAGCAGCTTCGCCCGCCGTTCGGAACGACTCACCGGCACCCGTGGACCTCCTGGCAATGTGTTCCGGTCACTCTGCCACGACTCGGCCGATCATGCGCGGTTTCCCTGAACTGCGCATCAGTTTTAGGTTGGCTAGGGCATCTGATGTGCGAATTCACCGCTTGCCAAGATTGAAGGTTGGTGCAACTATCACTCGCCATGAGTGCCGATCTGCGCGACGCCGAGCCACGGCCGGTGTGGTGGGAGGGCGCCGACACCGGCCCCCGGTCCGAGCCGCCGGCGGGCCGGCACAACGCCGACCTGGTGGTCATCGGCGCCGGTTACACCGGTCTGTGGGCGGCCATCGAGGCGCTCACCGACGATCCCTCGCTCGATGTGGTGGTCCTGGAACAGGACTGGGTCGGCTCGGCCGCCTCGGGACGCAACGGTGGATTCGTCTCGGAGTCCCTGACCCACGGCATCGCCCACGGCGAGGCGATGTGGCCCGATGAGGTCGACGAGCTGATGCATCTCGGCCGCCAGAACGTCTCGCAGATCGTCGAATTCGTCGAACGGCACGGAATCGACGCCGACCTGCGCATGGTGGGCAAGACGACGCTGGCCCGCACCACCCACCAGGCGGACGCGCTGCGCGCCGCGGTGCACACCCACACCCGCCGCGGCGAGAAGGTCGAATTCCTCGACCGCGCGGCGGTCCGCGCCGATATCGATTCACCGGCCTTCGTGGCCGGGCTGCGCTCCTACTCGGGCGGGCTGGTCGACCCGATGGCACTGGTGCAGGGACTGCGCCGGGTCGCCGAGTCCATGGGGGCGCGGATCTTCGAACAGACCCGCGCCACCGGTCTGCACGCGTCACCGGGTGGGCTGACCGTCGCCACCGATCGCGCGCAGCTCCGGTGTGCCCGGGTACTGCTGGCCTCCAATGCCTTTCCGCCGCTGCTGCGCCGACTCAAGGCGTGGGTGCTACCCGTCTACGATTACGTCCTGGCGACGGCGCCGCTGTCCGGTGAGCAACTGGCGCGGGTGGGCTGGAGCCAGAATCAGGGACTCACCGATGCGGGCAACGAATTCCACTACTTCCGGCGCACCCGCGACGACCGCATCCTGTGGGGTGGCTATGACGCCGTCTACCACTTCGGTAACAGGGTCGCGTCCGAACTGGAGTTGCGCCACGCCTCACACCGGCTGCTGGCGCAACACTTCCGGCAGACGTTCCCGCAACTCCACGATGTGCCGTTCACCCACCGCTGGGGCGGGGTCATCGATACGACCAGTCGCTTCACGCCGATCTTCGGGACCGCCCATCAGGGTCGGGTGGCCTATGCGGTCGGGTTCACCGGCCTGGGTGTGGCCTCCACACGGTTCGGCGCGCGTGTCGCATTGGATCTGCTGGCGGGCCGGCGCACCGAACGGACCCGTCTGAAGGCGGTGACCGGGATGGCGGTGCCCTTCCCTCCCGAGCCCCTGCGCTGGCCGGCCGTCGCGCTGACGCGCGCCGCACTGGCCCGCGAGGACGAAACCGGCCGGCGGGGAACGCTGCTGCGCGTTCTCGACCGGTTCGGTGTGGGCTTCAACAGCTGAGGAGCGGGAGCACGATGATTGCAGGACGATTCCACCGGGGCCGACGCGTCGAGGGCGGCGGCGACAGTCGGGTGCTGTTGGACCCGGCCACCGGCGAGCCGACCGGTACGGTCGCCGAGGCATCGATGGCCGATGCCGACGCCGCGGTTGCCGCGGCAGCCGACGCGTTCGGCCCGTGGTCGCAGCGCCCGGCCGGAGAGCGGGCCAGGGTGATCCTGCGCTGGGCCGACCTGATCGACGAACACGCCGAACAGCTCACCGCGCTGGAGGTGGCCGAGACCGGGAAGCCGGCGGCCGTCTTCCGGGACGGCGAATTACCCTTCGGCACCGACAATCTGCGATTCTTCGCCGGCGCCGCGCGTTCCCTGGAGGAGACCGGTGCGGGGGTGCTCAGCGCGGGCTACACCTCGATGATCGTGCGCAGGCCGGTCGGTCCGGTCGTGGGCATCGCACCCTGGAACTTCCCGTTGATCATGGGGCTGTGGAAGATCGGGCCGGCGATTGCCACCGGTAACACCATCGTGGTCAAGCCCGCTCCGACGACCCCGAGCAGCACGCTGTATCTGGCCGAACTCGCCGTCGAGGCCGGCCTGCCCGCCGGTGTCCTGGAGGTGGTCACCGGCGCCGAGGGAGTCGGTCAACGGCTGGTCGCCGACCCGCGGGTGCAGCTGATCTCGATCACCGGGTCGACGCGGGCGGGCCGGCAGGTGATGTCCGCCGCGGCCACTCGCGGCGCCCGGGTGCACCTCGAATTGGGCGGCAAGGCACCGTGTCTGGTGTTCGAGGACGCCGATCTCGACGGTGCCGCGCACGGCATCGCGATGGGCGCCACGTACAACTCGGGCCAGGACTGCACGGCGGCGACCCGGGTGTACGCGCATGCGGACATCTTCGATGAGCTGGTCGAGAAGATCACCGCGCAGTTTGCCGCCATCCGGGTGGGGGATCCGCACGATCCCGATACCGATATCGGGCCGCTGATCGGGGTGCAGCATCGGGCGCGGGTGCACGGATTCGTCGAGCGTGCGGTCAGCGCGGGTGCCACGGTGCGCATCGGCGGTGCCATCCCGCAGGGCCGCGGCGCCTACTATCCGCCGACACTCGTCACCGGGGCCGCCCAGACCGACGAGATCGTGCAGGACGAGGTGTTCGGACCGGTGTTGGTGGCCTTGCCCTTTGCCGATGAACAGCAGGCGATCGAACTGGCCAACGACTGCCGGTACGGTCTGGCGTCCTCGGTGTGGACCCTTGACGGTGCCCGCTCGCTGCGGGTGGCCCATGCCATCGAGGCCGGGGTGACCTGGGTCAACGATCACCTGCCGATCGCGTCGGAGGCTCCGCACGGCGGGGTGAAGGCCAGTGGCTTCGGCAAGGACATGAGCCAGGCTGCGGTCGCGGAGTACACCGTGGCCCGCCACATCATGGTCAAACACGCTGCGCGGGCGGCGAACACGTCATTCCGTCCCGCCTGAAACTTCATAGCTGACAGGAGTGTCACCCGCCGCTGCTGCGGCGGGTGAGAGGCGTGTGACCAGATCGCCGCCGATGAACGAAATATGTTGTAGCGGTTGCGAGTTCGCTGCCACCGCACTAACGTCTGTGATCGACGCCACGTCGCCGGATCACCGGTCCGCCACGGCGTCTGACTTCCACCGCACGGTTCACTGCCGAATCGGCGCTTCCAGCCGAGCAAGATCACGACTCGCTCAACCCTTTTCGGAGGTTCGATTCCATGACAACGGACAACCGTCCACCCGCACCGCTACAGACCGAGGTGTTGCCGCGCAAGATGCGTTGGTTCGACGGATTCGCGATGGCGATGACGATGCCGGCCGCGCTGGTGGCCACCCTGGGCGCGTCGATTGCGGGACTGGGCGGTTGGGGCGCGGCCGTACTGTGGGCCATCTCGATGGTGATCGCGCTCGGGGTGAACTGGATCTACATCGAGCTGGCGGCGATGTTCCCCGACGCGTCCGGCGGTATATCGGGCTACGCAGCCGAGGCGTGGAAGCGGCGGGTGCCGTGGTTGGCGCCGCTGGCCGGGGTCGGGTACTGGCTGCCCTGGGGTTCGAACCTGGCGACCTACGGTTCGCTGACCGGTCTGCTGGTGCAGTCGCAGTGGTTTCCCGACCAGCAGTGGACCTACGACATGGGCCCGGTACACCTGAGTTTCCCGATCCTGATCGGCCTGGCCGTCATCTTCATCCTGTACGGCATCAACATCATCGGCGTGCGGGTGACGATGGCCTTCGTCTACGTGACCGCGGCGATCCTGATGGTGCCACTGACCGTGTTCGTCATCTTCCCGCTGTTCAATGCCGACTGGGCGCCGATGGATCTCACCTGGAAGCTCAGCGGATTCGAAGGGCTGCACACCGCGATCGTGTGGCTGTACGTGATGGCGTGGACCACGCTCGGGGTCGAGGTGTGCGCGACATTCGCCTCGGAGTATCGCGACCCGGTCAAGGACACCTCGCGGGCCATCCGGGCCTCGGCGCTGTTCTGTCTCGGGGTGTTCTTCATCGTCCCGCTCACCCTTGGTGGCTTCGCCGGGGAGGCCGCCATCGAGGCCGACCCGTCCACCTTCTTCGTCGAGAGCTTCTCCAGGCTGACCGGCGCGGGCGCGAGTGTCATGGTGCTGTGCCTGATCGGCTCGCTGCTGCTGGTCATGTTGACCTCCGTCGCGGATGCCTCGCGGGTGCTGTTCAACATGGGCAAGGAGGGCATCACGGTCCGCTCGGTGGGCAAGCTGAACGGCCGTGGCGTTCCGGTGCGGGCGCTCAACGTGATGCTGGTGCTCAACGTCGTGCTGCTGGTGGTGCTCCAGCAGCCGCTGGCCATCATCGTGACCGGCAACCTGGGTTACATCCTGGCCCATGTCCTGGCGGTGTCCGGTTTTGCGTTGCTGCGCAAGGATCGCCCCGACGCGCCGCGCCCGATCCGGCTGCCGGATGCGTTCGTGCCGCTGTCCATCGCGCTGACGGTGGTGCTCGTGGTGATGCTGGTCGTCGGTGCCACCGGATTCTCGATCACCGGTTACGGCGGCATCCTCGAACTCGGTATCGCGGTCTCGATCCTGGCCTTCGGTGTGCTGCTGTGGTGGTTCGTCCAGCGCCGCGACCGCGCGCTCGCCGACAGTGGTGCCGCGCCAACCGATTAAGCGGCCTTGCTGGCCTTGCCGGTGACGTGTTCCACGAAGGAGGCGATCTCGGCGATGGCGCGCCGGGCATCGGGGTTGACGTCGAAGGACAGCTGGAACATGTGCATCGCCTTGTCCCACACCTGGACCCACACCGGCACGCCGGCTGCCTCCAATTGGTCGGCAAGGACGAAGGTGTCGTTTCGCAGCATCTCGTTGGTGCCGATCTGTAACAGGAACGGTCCGAGCCCGGCGGCGTTGGACTCGGCGGGCATGACCGGCACCGGCCGGGTCCCGTTCACCGTCGCGAACACGTCATAGATGAACTTCACCGTCATGAACGGGAACAGCACGTCGCGATGCTGCTTGAGCGCCCGGTACTTCAGATCCATGTCCGCCGATGTCAAGGCCGACAACAGGATCTGCCCGGCCGGCACCGGTAGCCCGGCGTCGCGTACGGCCAGTGCGGTGTCGGCGGCGATCAGTCCGCCGGCCGAATCACCGGCGAACACGATGCGCCCCGGCGCGAAGCCGAGATCCAGGGCGCGCCGGTAGGCGTCGAGACCGTCCTCGACAGCCTCCTCGATGGTGGCCTGCGGCGCCAGCCGGTAGCCGACGTTGAGGACCCGGGAACCGGTTTCGGCCGACAGCTTGGAGACGAATCGGCGATGGGAGTTCAGCCCGAGCGTGACCAGGGCCGAGCCGTGGAAGTAGATGATCAGGTCGGTCGAGTCGCGCGCGGCCGGGGCGGCCACCCATTCGGCCGGACAGTTCGGCAGCGCCTCGCGGGTGACCGTGGTGCCGGGCAGTGCACCGATCACCGACAGCGGCCGGTCGATGACGTCGAGGTGGGCGCGTTGCACGCCATCCGGCCAGACGCGGTTGACCGCAAGGCCCAGCAGGGTGGCCATCCCCAGGAGCGGCCGCAGCGTGAGGGCGGTCAGCACACCCAGCAAGCGCGACTGCCAGGACGCCGGTCCGAAGTGCATCGTCATCGGCCGGTTGTGCCATTCGAGCAAATTCACGGTACCGATGGTACTGGGTAGTTCGCGATGGGCGAAAGCGCCCGTTCGCCGGGTGACCATGCCAGGGGCCGCCGGCAGTCGTAGCGTGGAGGTCGTGACATCACCTAACGACTTGCCCCGTACTCTCGGCGAGCTGCGCGCCTCCGGTCATACCGAGCGCGGGATCAAGGAGGAGATCCGGACCAACCTGCTGGCCCGGCTCGCGGATGGTGACGATATCTGGCCCGGCCTGTTCGGTTTCGAGGACACGGTGCTGCCACAGGTCGAGCGCGCGCTGATCGCCGGACACGATCTCGTCCTGCTCGGCGAGCGCGGGCAAGGAAAGACCCGGTTGCTGCGCTCGCTGGTGAACCTGCTCGACGAGTGGACCCCGGTGATCGAGGGCTCCGAGCTGCACGAGCACCCGTACTCGCCGATCACCCCGGAGCAGATCCGCCGCGCCGCCACCTCCGGTGACGATCTGCCGGTCGCCTGGGTGCACCGCAGCGAGCGCTACACCGAGAAACTGGCCACCCCCGACACCAGCGTCGCCGACCTGGTCGGTGACATCGACCCGATCAAGGTCGCCGAGGGGCGCAGCCTGGGCGATCCGGAGACGATCGCCTATGGGCTGATCCCGCGCTCGCACCGCGGCATCGTCGCGGTCAACGAACTGCCCGATCTGGCCGAGCGCATCCAGGTCGCGATGCTCAACGTGATGGAGGAGCGCGATATCCAGGTGCGCGGATACACGCTGCGGCTGCCGCTCGACGTGCTGGTGGTCGCCAGCGCCAACCCGGAGGACTACACCAACCGCGGCCGCATCATCACCCCGCTCAAGGACCGCTTCGGTGCCGAGATCCGTACCCACTACCCGCTGGAACTCGATGCCGAGGTCGGTGTCATCGCCCAGGAGGCACACCTGAGCGCCGAGGTGCCCGAACACCTGCTCGCCGTGGTGGCCCGGTTCGCCCGCGCGCTGCGCGAATCCACCGCCGTCGACCAGCGTTCCGGGGTGTCGGCGCGGTTCGCGATCGCCGCGGCCGAGACCGTCGCCGCCTCCGCCCGTCACCGGGGCGCGATCCTCGGGGAACAGGAGCCGGTCGCCCGCGTCGTCGATCTGGGCACCATCATCGACGTGCTGCGCGGCAAGCTGGAGTTCGAATCCGGCGAGGAGGGCCGCGAGCAGGTGGTGATGGAACACCTGCTGCGCCGGGCCACCGCCGATACCGCGGCCCGCGCCCTCGGCGGACTGGACGTCGGCCCGCTGGTCGCCGCCGTGGAGGAGGGCTCGCCGGTGACGACGGGGGAGCGGGTCAGCGCCAAGGATGTGTTGGCCGCACTGCCCGACCTGCCGGTCATCGACCAGATCGCCGAACGCCTCGGTGCGCACAGCGAGGGGCAGCGGGCCGCCGCGGTCGAGCTGGCCCTGGAGGGGCTGTACCTGGCCAAGCGCATCGACAAGACCTCCGATGACGGTGAAACCGTCTATGGCTAAACGCAGTTCGCGATACTCGCGGTACACCGGCGGGCCCGACCCGCTGGCGCCGCCGGTTGATCTGCGCGAGGCGCTGGACCAGATCGGTGAGGACGTGATGTCCGGCTCCTCGCCGCGTCGCGCCCTGCAGGAGCTGATGCGCCGGGGCACCCCGAACATGCCCGGCGCCGACCGGCTGGCCGCCGAGGCCAACCGTCGTCGCCGGGAACTGTTGCAGCGCAACAATCTCGACGGCACGCTCGCCGAGGTCAAGAAGCTGCTCGACGAGGCCGTGCTGGCCGAGCGCAAGGAACTCGCGCGCGCGCTCGACGATGACGCCCGGTTCGGTGAGATGCAGATCGAGGCGTTGTCGCCGTCACCGGCCAAGGCTGTGCAGGAGCTCGCCGACTACGACTGGCGTTCGGCCGAAGCACGGCAGAAGTACGACCAGATCAAGGATCTGCTCGGCCGCGAGATGCTGGACCAGCGCTTCGCCGGCATGAAGGAGGCGCTGCAGAACGCCACCGACGAGGACCGGCAAGCGGTCAACAAGATGCTCGACGACCTCAACGACCTGTTGGAGAAGCACGCCAGGGGTGAGGACACCGACGAGGACTTCGAGAAGTTCATGGCCGAACACGGCCGACATTTCCCGGACAACCCCCGCAACGTCGACGAACTGATGGACTCGTTGGCCAAACGTGCCGCCGCCGCCCAGCGCTTCCGCAACAGCCTCTCCGAATCCCAGCGCGCCGAGCTGGACGAGCTGGCGCAGCAGGCGTTCGGGTCGCCGTCGCTGATGAGCGCGCTCAACCGGCTCGACGCCAATCTGCAGGCCGCCCGGCCCGGGGAGGACTGGGGCGGTTCGGAAGAGTTCAGCGGCAACGACCCGCTGGGAATGGGTCAGGGCACCCAGGCGCTGGCCGACATCGCCGAGCTGGAGCAGCTGGCCGAACAACTCTCGCAGAGCTACGCCGGGGCGACCATGGAGGATGTCGACCTCGACATGCTGGCCCGCCAGCTCGGTGACGAGGCCGCCGTGAACGCCCGCACGCTGACCGAGCTGGAACGCGCGCTGACCGAACAGGGCTTCCTGGACCGCGGCTCCGACGGCCAGTTCCGGCTCTCACCCAAGGCGATGCGCCAACTCGGCCAGACCGCGCTACGCGATGTGGCACAACAGCTCTCCGGCCGGCACGGGGAACGCGACACCCGTCGCGCAGGTGCCGCGGGTGAGCTGACCGGCGCCACCCGTCCGTGGGCCTTCGGGGACACCGAGCCGTGGAACGTCACCCGCACCATCACCAACGCCGTGCTGCGCACAGCGGGCGCCGGCAGCGTCGAGCGGCCGGTGCGGATCAGTGTCGACGACGTCGAGATCTCCGAGACCGAGACCCGCACCCAGGCGGCCGTCGCGTTGCTGGTGGACACCAGCTTCTCGATGGTGATGGAGAACCGCTGGCTGCCGATGAAGCGCACCGCGCTGGCGCTGAACCATCTGGTGAGCACCCGGTTCCGCTCCGACGCGCTGGAGATCATCGCCTTCGGCAGGCACGCCCGTACCATCAGCGCGGCCGAGTTGACCGCCCTGGAGGGCGTGCGCGACCAGGGCACCAACCTGCACCACGCGCTTGCGCTGGCGACCCGGCACCTGCGGCGGCATCCCAACGCCCAACCGGTGGTGCTCGTGGTCACCGACGGTGAGCCGACCGCGCATCTGGAGGACTTCGGCGACGGGGCCGAGGCATTCTTCTACTACCCGCCGCACCCGCGGACCATCGGGCTGACCGTCAAGGGCTTCGACGATCTCGCCGCACTCGGCGCGCAGCTCACGATCTTCCGTCTGGGCAGCGACCCGGGGCTGGCCCGGTTCATCGACCAGGTCGCCCGCCGGGTCGGCGGCCGCGTGGTGGCCCCTGATCTGGACGGCCTGGGTGCCGCGGTGGTGGGGGACTATCTACGGGCCCGCAAGCGCTGAGGGTTTCCCGTCACTGCGCTTGCGCGCGCGATTTCAGCAAAGGGTGTTCAGGTGTTCTTGCGCTTCTTGCGTTTGATACCGACGCTGCCCCACAGCGAGAAGCCGCGGATGGTGACCCGCGGGGCGCCCGGTGTGCCCTGCTCGCCGACGTGATCGAAGGAACCCATCACCCCGTGGCCCCGGATCGCGACGTTCACCTCCGGCGGCACCAGGATGGTCTGACCGCCGAAGATCGAGATCGAGTGGATCTCCACATCGGGTGAGGTGAAGTCGGCATACCGCAGATCGATGACACCGCCGCCGAACAACGCGAACGATGTCAGCCGCTTCGGGACGTTCCACCGGCCGCGCCGTTCGAACCCACTCAGAATGGCCAGGAGCAGCGTCGATGGCGCGGGCTTGCGGGGTCCGCAATTCGAGGTGGTCGCGAAGTCGGGCAGGTCCGCCGACAGCCGTGCGAGCTCGCCGTGCGTGGTGGCGGCATAGGCCTTGGCCAAGCGCTGCTCGTACTCGTCGATGCTGAGCCGACCCTGCGCGGCGGCATCGGTGAGCAGCTGGGCAGCCTGCGCCCGATCGGCATCGCCGGCTCGGGGCGAACCGGGTTCGGCGGCTGAGGTGCTCATCGGTGACGAGCCTACGACGCATACTGCTGAATGCAAGCTCGTGGGCAAAACTGCTACGGCAAACATCCCCGCTGGGGTGCCGGTCTGGCAAACGGTCGCGGCGCCGTCACGCCCACGACGGCTGACGTTTCTGCAGGAAGGCGAGCATGCCCTCGCGCGCCTCGTCGGAGACGAACAGCCGCGCAGATTGCTCGGTGAGCCGCTCGGCGTGCGCGTCGAAGTCGGCCAGCACCGCCGCGGTGGTGAGCGCCTTGGACACCGCCAGCCCCTGCGGCGAGGCCTTCGCGATGTTCGCGGTGAGTCCGGCGACGGTGGTGCCGACGTCATCGGCGGCCATGGTGATCAGTCCGATGTCCGCAGCCTCGGCCGGTCCGAACTTCTCCCCGGTGAGGAAGTACCGACCGGCGGCGCGCGCGGAGAGCCTCGGCAGCAGCGTCAGCGAGATGATCGACGGCGCCACCCCGATCCGCGCCTCGGTCAGGGCGAATGTGCTCGACGGCCCGGCCACCGCGATATCGCAGGCGCCGAGAAGGCCCATGCCGCCGGCCCGCACGTGCCCGTCGACGGCCGCGATCACCGGGACCGGCAGCTCCAGGATCGCGCGCAGCAGCCGGGTCATCTCGCGGGCCCGGTCGACCGCCACATCACCCGGATCCCGGCCGGCCGCCTCGGACAGGTCGGCGCCCGCACAGAACGTCGTGCCGGTGTGGCCGAGCACCACGGCCCGCACATCGGCGGCCGCGGCGTCGGCGAATCCCTGGTGGAGTTGTTCGACGAGCGCGGTGGACAGCGCGTTGTGGTTGTGCGGGGAGTTCAGTGTCAGGCGCGCGACCCGACCCTCGACCGCGTAATCGACCGACATCGCTTGAGGTCCCTTCGTCAGTACGACCTGGGCAGGCCGAGCGAGGTCTGCGCCACGAAGTTCAGGATCATCTCGCGGCTCACCGGCGCGATACGCGCCAGGCGGGACGCCGTCAGCACCGAGGCGATGCCGTACTCCTTGGTCAACCCGTTGCCGCCCAGGGACTGCACGGCCTGGTCGACCGCGCGCACCGACGCCTCACCGGCGGCGTACTTGGCCATGTTCGCCGACTCGGCGGCACCGAAGTCGTCACCGCTGTCGTACAGCGCGGCCGCCTTCTGCATCATCAGCTTCGCCAGCTCGATCTCGATGTGGTTCTGCGCCAACGGGTGCGCGATGCCCTGGTGCGCACCGATCGGCGTCTTCCACACCTGGCGGGTCTTGACGTACTCGGTGGCCTTGCCGATGGCGAACCGGCCCATCCCGACCGCACTGGCCGCCCCCATGATGCGCTCGGGATTCAGCCCGGCGAACAACTGGGCGATCGCGGCGTCCTCGGAGCCGACGAGTGCGTCCGACGGCAGGCGCACCTCGTCGAGGAAGACCTGGAACTGGTATTCGGGACTGAGGATCTCCATCTCGATCTTGGTCCAGGACAGGCCCGGGGTGTCGGTCGGCACCACGAACAGGGCCGGCTTCAGGTTGCCCGTCTTGTGGTCCTCGGTGCGGCCGACGACCAGGATGGCCTGCGCCTGGTCGACACCGGAGATGTAGACCTTCTGACCCGACAGGATCCAGTCACTGCCGTCGCGGCGCGCGGTGGTGGTGATCTTGTGGCTGTTGGACCCGGCGTCGGGTTCGGTGATGGCGAACGCCATGGTGATCGAACCGTCGGCGATACCGGTGACCCAGTGCTTCTTCTGCTCCTCGGTGCCGAACTTGGAGATGATGGTGCCGTTGATGGCGGGGGAGACCACCATCATCAGCAGCGGACAACCGCCCGCCGACATCTCCTCCATCACCATCGACAACTCGTACATGCCGGCGCCACCGCCGCCGTACTCTTCGGGCAGGTTCACCCCGATGAAGCCCAGTTTGCCTGCCTCCGACCATAATTCGTCGGTGTGCTGTCCGGCGCGGGCCTTCTCCAGGTAGTAGTCCTGGCCGTAGTTGGCGGCCATCGCGGCGACGGCCTTGCGCAGCGCCTGCTGCTCCTCGGTTTCGATGAATCCGGTCATGACATCTCCTTTTCTGGGCCCGACTCCGGACCGTGGATACGGGCGAGCACGGTGCCGACCTCGACCTGTTGGCCGGCCTGCACATTGAGTTCGGCGAGCACGCCGTCACCCGGTGCGGCGATGGTGTGCTCCATCTTCATCGCCTCCAGCCAGATCAACGGTTGGCCCGCGGTGACGGTGTCACCGGCGGCGGCGCCCACCCGGACCACCGATCCGGGCATCGGGGCCAGCAGTGATCCGTGCGCCACCGCCGCATCCGGATCGGGGAACCGCGGCAGCCCGGTCAGCCGGGCCGTGCCCAGCGCCGAGTCGACGAACACCTCTGCGCCGTAGCGGGCGACGTCGAAGGCGTGCTCGGCGCCCTCGACCGCTAACACCACGCGCGCCGGGCCGCTCGACACCACGGCGACGTCATCGCGGTCGGGCACCTCGACCCCGCCGCGCCCGAAGCGGTAGCGGACCAGGTGCTCCCGGTCATCGGCATCGCGGAATGTGCGGGACTGGTAGCCGGAGAACAGGTTGCGCCATCCACTCGGTGCGGGGCCGAAAGCCCGTGCGGTGGCCCGGTTGTGCGCGGCGTCGGCAATTGCGGCGGCCAGTGCCGCGAGCGCGCTGATGTCCCTGCCGGCGGCCAGTTGGACCAGCCCGTGGGTGTCGAAGAAGGCGGTGTCGGTGTCGCCGGCGATGAATGCCGGATGGCGCAACACGTTGACCAGCAGGTCGCGATTGGTGCCCGGGCCGTGGATCACGGCGCGGGACAGCGACTCGGCCAGGACGGCGGCGGCCCGCTCCCGGGTGGCGGCGAAGGAGATCACCTTGGCCAGCATCGGGTCGTAGAACACCGAGATCACCGATCCGTCGACCACACCGGAATCCAGTCGCACGCCCGTGCGGCCCAGCGTGTCGAACTCGGCGCGCGCGGCCGGCACGGCGAATCGGTGCAGCGCGCCGGCCTGGGGCTGCCAGTCCTTGGCCGGATCCTCGGCGTACAGCCGGGCCTCGATCGCATGCCCGCGGGCCGGCGGGGGCTGGGTGGGCAGGCGGGCGCCGTCGGCGACGTCGATCTGCAACGCCACCAGGTCCAGGCCGGTGGTCTCCTCGGTGACCGGATGCTCCACCTGCAGCCGGGTGTTCATCTCCAGGAAGAAGAAGTCACCGTGTCCGTCGGCCATGAACTCGACGGTGCCCGCGCCGGTGTAACCGATCGCGCCGGCGGCCAGCCGGGCGGCATCGAAGAGCTTGTCCCGCATGCCCGGAGTCCGCTCGACCAGCGGGGACGGCGCCTCCTCGATCACCTTCTGGTGCCGACGCTGGATCGAGCACTCCCGCTCACCCACGGCCCACACGGTGCCGTGCCCGTCGGCCATCACCTGCACCTCGATGTGATGACCGGCGGTCAGGTAGCGCTCGCAGAAGACGGTCGGATCACCGAATGCCGACTGCGCCTCGCGTTGGGCCGCGGCCACCTCGGCCGGCAGCGCGGACAGGTCGCGCACCACCCGCATGCCGCGGCCGCCGCCACCGGCGGACGCCTTGATCAGCACCGGCAGCTGGTCGGCGGTGACCGAGTCGGGGTCCAGCTCGGCTAGCACCGGCACACCGGCGGCGGCCATCAGCTTCTTGGCCTCGATCTTGGAGCCCATGGCCTGCACGGCGGGCACCGGCGGTCCGATCCAGGTCAGCCCGGCGTCCTGCACCGCCGCGGCGAAATCGGGGTTCTCGGAGAGGAACCCGTAACCCGGGTGCACCGCGTCGGCACCGGCGGTGCGCGCCGCGGTGATCAGCTGGGCGGCATCGAGATAGCCGTTACGGCCCTCGAGCCGGACCCGGACGTCGGCCTCGGCGACATGCGGGGCGTCGGCGTCGGGATCGGTGTACACCGCGACGGTCCCGATGCCGAGGCGACGGCAGGTGGTGAACACCCGGCGGGCGATCTCACCACGGTTGGCGACGAGAATCTTATGAATCATCGCTGTGCTCTCTGCTCTTCGCGCAGGCGCTCATCGCAACCTCCTACATCCGGAAGACGCCGAAGTTCGACGTCCCCTCGATCGGGCCACTGGCGATGGCGGACAGGCACATTCCCAGCACGGTGCGGGTATCGCGCGGGTCGATCACCCCGTCGTCGTAGAGCCGCCCGGATAGGAACATCGGCAACGACTCGGCCTCGATCTGCGCCTCGACCGCGGCGCGCAGGGCGGCGTCGGCGGCCTCGTCGACCTGCTGACCGCGCGCCTCGGCGGCGGCCCGACTGACGATCGAGAGCACACCGGCCAGCTGGGTGCCGCCCATCACCGCGGACTTGGAACTCGGCCAGGCGAACAGGAATCGTGGGTCGTAGGCGCGCCCGCACATGCCGTAGTGCCCGGCACCGTACGAGGCGCCGATCAGCAGCGAGATGTGCGGCACCGTGGAGTTGGAGACGGCGTTGATCATCATCGATCCGTGCTTGATCATCCCGCCCTCCTCGTACGCCCGGCCCACCATGTAGCCGGTGGTGTTGTGCAGGAACAGCAGTGGGGTGTCGGACCGGTTGGCCAGCTGGATGAACTGGGTGGCCTTCTGGGACTCCTCGGAGAACAGCACCCCGCGCGCATTGGCCAGGATGCCGACCGGGTAGCCGTACAGCGTGGCCCATCCGGTGACCAGCGACGAGCCGTACAGCGGTTTGAACTCGTCGAAGTCGGAGCCGTCGACGATACGGGCGATCACGTCGCGCGGGTCGAAGGGGATGCGCAGGTCGGCGCCGACGATGCCGAGCAGTTCCTCGGCGTCGTACTCGGGTTCGGTGACCGGCCGCGGCGCCGGTCCCTGTTTGCGCCAGTTCAGCCGCGCCACGACGCGGCGACCGATGCGGATGGCATCCAGTTCGTCGTTGGCCAGGTAGTCGCCCAGACCCGATGTGCGGGCGTGCATCTCGGCCCCGCCGAGCGACTCGTCATCGGATTCCTCGCCGGTGGCCATCTTGACCAACGGCGGGCCGGCCAGGAACACCTTGGAGCGGTCCCGGATCATCACGACGTGGTCGGACATGCCCGGGACGTAGGCGCCGCCGGCGGTGGAGTTGCCGAAGACCAGCGCGACGGTCGGGATGCCTGCCGCCGAGAGCCGGGTCAGGTCGCGGAACATCTGCCCGCCCGGGATGAAGATCTCCTTCTGGGTGGGCAGGTCGGCACCACCGGATTCCACCAGGGAGATGACCGGCAGCCGGTTCTCCATCGCAATCTGATTGGCGCGCAGGATCTTCTTGAGCGTCCACGGATTGCTGGTGCCGCCCTTGACCGTCGGGTCGTTGGCGACGATCAGGCATTCGGTGCCCTCGACGGCGCCGATACCCGTGACGACGCTGGCGCCGACGGTGAAGTCGCTGCCCCACGCGGCCAGCGGGCTCAGCTCCAGGAACGGGGAGTCGGGGTCGACCAACAGCTCGACACGTTCCCGCGCGGTCAGCTTGCCGCGGGCGTGGTGACGGTCGACGTATTTGGCGCCACCGCCGGCGAGGCTGCGCTCGTGCTCGGTCGCCAGTTCGGTCAACTTGGTCGTCATCGCCTCGGCGGCCTCGGCGTAGGCCGGCGAGCGCGGGTCCAGGGTGGACTTCAGGCGTGTCATTGGAACCCCAGCGTCTTGGCGGCCAGCGAGGTCAGGATCTCGGAGGTGCCCCCGCCGATACCCAGGATGCGCATATCGCGGTATTGGCGCTCCACCTCGGATTCGGCCATATAGCCCATCCCGCCGAACAACTGGACCGCCTGGTTCGCCACCCATTCGCCGGCCTCGACGGCGGTGTTCTTGGCGAAGCACACCTCGGTGATCAGATTGGACTCACCGGCCATCTCGCGTTCCACCAGCCGATGGGTGTAGACGCGGGCGACGTCGATGCGACGGGCCATGTCGGCCAACGTGTTCTGCACGGCCTGCCGGGTGATGAGCGGTCTGCCGAACGTCTCGCGGTCGCGGCACCACTGCACGGTCAGGTCCAGGCAGCGCTGCGCACTGGCGTAGGCCTGCGCGGCCAGTCCGACCCGCTCGCTGACGAACGCGCCGGCGATCTGGAGGAAGCCGGTGTTCTCCGCGCCCACCAGGTTCGCGGCGGGCACCCGCACGTCGGTGTAGGACAGTTCGGCGGTATCGCTGGACCGCCAGCCCATCTTCTCCAGCTTGCGGCTGACCTCGAAGCCTTCGGAGTTCTTGTCGACCACCAGCAGCGACACCCCCGCGGCACCCGGGCCGCCGGTGCGCACCGCGGTCACCACATAGTCGGCGCGCACGCCGGAGGTGATGTAGGTCTTGGCGCCGTTGACCACGAACTCGTCTCCTGAGCCGTCCCGCACCGCCCTCGTCGTCAGATGCCCGACATCGGATCCGCCCCCGGGTTCGGTGATGGCCAGCGATCCGATGAGCTCGCCGCTCAGCGTCGGACGCACGTAGGTCTCGATCAGCCGCTGGTCGCCCGAGGCGATCATGTGCGGTACCGAGATGCCGCAGGTGAACAGCGAGGCGAACACCCCGCCGGGCACACCGGCCTGGTGCAACTCCTCGCAGATGATCACCGCGTCGGCGCTGTCACCACCGCCGCCGCCGACCGCTTCGGGGTACGGCGCGCCGAGCAGTCCCGCGGCACCGGCCGCCAGGTGCAGCTCGCGGGGCAGTTCGCCGACGCGTTCCCATTCGTCGACGTGCGGCAGGATCTCGCGTTCGGCGAAGGCCCGCACGGTCTTTCGTAGATCCTCGCGTTCGGGGCCGTGCCAGATGCTGGTCACAGGCTCGTCCTCATCACAACAACTCCTCCGGGATGTCGACATATCGGGATCTCAGCCATTCGCCGAGACCCTTGGCCTGGGGGTCGAACCGTGCCTGGTAGGCCACGCCGCGCCCCAGGATGTCGTCGATGACGAAGTTCACGGCACGCAGGTTGGGCAGTACATGCCGGGTGACCGGCAGGGCGGAAGTCTCGGGCAACAGTTCGCGCACCTTGTCGACGGTCAGAAAGTGCGCCAGCCAAGCCCATTGCTCCTGCGTACGCACCCAGACGCCGACATTCGCCGATCCGCCCTTGTCACCGCTGCGGGCGCCGATGATGCGGCCCAACGGTGCGCGGACGGTGGGGCCGACGGCGGGCGGGGCGGGCAGTGCGGGATCGGCCACCGCGGCCAGTTCGCGGGTGTCGGCCGCCGGGGCGATCGGGACGCGGGTGCCGTCGGCGTGCACCGCGATGTGGGGCACCTCGGCGGCGTCGACGTATCCCGGGGTGAAGATCCCGTACACCTGGCCGTCGCCCGGGGGCGCGGTCGCGGTGAAGCCCGGATAGCTGGCGAGAGCGAGTTCGACACCGGCAGAAGAAAATTGGCGTCCCACGACGGCCGGGTCGGGGTCGCGGACCACGCAGTGCAGCAGCGCGCTGGCCGCCTCCTCGGTGTCGGCATCGGCGTGATCGGTGCGCGCCAGCGTCCATTCCAGTTCGGCCGGAAGGGTTTTCAGCGCTCCTTCGAGCTGGCGGCGCACCAGCGCGGCCTTGGCCTCGATGTCCAGCCCGGTGAGCACGAACGTGGTCGCGTTGCGGAAGCCGCCGATGCTGTTCAGTGACACCTTGAGTGTCGGCGGTGGGGCCTCGCCGCGCGCACCGGAGACCCGCACCCGGTCGGGCCCGTCCTGGTGCAGGGTCACCGAATCCATCCGCAGTGTCACGTCGGGGTTGGCGTACCGGGCGCCGGTGATCTCGTAGAGCAGTTGGGCGGTGACGGTGCCGGTGTCGACCAGCCCGCCGGTGCCAGGATGCTTGGTGATGACCGCGGAGCCGTCGGCGCCGATCTCGGCGATCGGAAACCCCGGGTGGTCCAGATCCGGCGGGAAGAAGGCGTAGTTGCCACCGGTGGCCTGGGTGCCGCATTCGATGATGTGTCCGGCGGCGACGGCACCGGCCAGCGCGTCGTGGTCGGTGGCCGTCCAGCCGAAGTGGGCGGCGGCCGGGCCGACGATCACCGAGGCGTCGGTGACCCGGCCGGTGACCACGACATCGGCCCCGGACTGCAGACAGTCGACGATGCCCCAGGCGCCGAGGTACGCGTTGGCCGAGAGCACGCTTCCGAACCCGAGCTCCTCGGCCCGGCCCACCAGGTCGTCACCTTCGACATGGGCGACGTTCACCGTGAGTCCAAGCCGGCCGGCGAGTTCGCGGACGGCGGCGGCCAGGCCGGCCGGGTTGAGCCCGCCGGCGTTCGCGACGATCTTCACCCCGCGGTCCAGCGCGAGCCCCAGATTGGCCTCCAGCTGGCGCAGGAACGTCTTGGCGTAGCCGAGGTCGGCGTTGCGGGCGCGGTCACGTGCCAGGATGAGCATGGTGAGCTCGGCGAGGTAGTCGCCGGTCAGATAGTCGAGTTCGCCGCCCTCGAGCATCTCGCGCATCGCCGACATGCGGTCCCCGTAGAAGCCCGAGCAGTTGCCGATCCGCACCGCTTCCGACGCCACCCGCACTCCCATCGCTTCTCCGACCAACCGGTCAGTAGATTAGTCGGTACCGGCGGTATCGAGTCAAGGGGTCGGGCCCGATCCGGCCGCCGCCCCAGTCTGGCTCAGCCGGTGGCGCCGATTCGGCGGTTTGGAGGCATCCCGCGGTGCGGGCTATCCTGTACTGCACATTGCCGTCGCTGTTGCTGCGCGGCGGAAACCCCGCAAGAGGAGATCTCGAACATGGCTGTGCCCAAGCGCCGGATGTCGCGCTCGAACACCCGTAGCCGCCGCGCGCAGTGGAAGACCGAGGCCACCGGCCTGGTCAACGTCACCGTCGCCGGCGCCCAGCGCAAGGTGCCGCGTCGCCTGCTCAAGGCCGCCCGCCTGGGTCTGGTCGACCTCGACCGCAAGTAGGACGGCGCGCCTCTCAGGTCGCTCTCAGATGGAGGGGCGACACTGTGGCTGTGCGCATTCTTGTCGTTGACGACGATCGCGCGGTGCGCGAGTCCCTGCGCCGGTCGCTCTCTTTCAATGGTTACTCCGTCGAGCTCGCGCAAGACGGTGTCGAAGCCCTGGAGGCCATCTCCAGCGACCGACCGGACGCCTTGGTTCTCGATGTCATGATGCCCAGGCTGGACGGCCTCGAGGTGTGCAGGCATCTGCGCAGCACCGGTGACGATCTGCCCATCCTGGTCCTGACCGCCCGCGATTCGGTGTCCGAGCGGGTCGCCGGCCTGGACGCCGGAGCCGACGACTATCTGCCCAAGCCGTTCGCGCTGGAGGAACTGTTGGCGCGGATGCGGGCGTTGTTGCGCCGGCGGGCGGCCCCGGAGGAGACCGCCGACAACCGCGCGCTCACCTTTTCCGATCTGAGCCTGGACCCGGTGACCCGCGAGGTCACCCGTGGTGATCGCGCCATCAGCCTCACCCGCACCGAGTTCTCGCTGCTGGAGATGCTGATCGCCAATCCCCGCCGGGTGCTGACCCGCAGTCGCATCCTGGAAGAGGTGTGGGGCTTCGACTTCCCGACATCGGGAAACGCGCTGGAGGTCTACGTCGGCTACCTGCGTCGCAAGACCGAGGCCGAGGGTGAACCCCGGTTGATCCACACCGTGCGCGGCGTCGGGTACGTGCTGCGCGAAACTCCGCCGTGAAACTGAGGCTGCGCCCGCTACCCCGGCGAGATGCCGACGGCCCGACCCCGCGCCGCTACACCCGCAACGTCAGCGCGGTCTCGCTGCGCTGGCGCGTGATGCTGCTGGCGATGTCGATGGTGGCCATGGTCGTCGTGCTGATGGCCGTCGCGGTGTACGCCGTGGTGTCGCGCTCGGTCTACGACGATATCGACACCCAGCTGCACAGCCGGGCCCAGTTGCTGATCGAGAGTGGCTCGCTGGCCGCCGATCCCGGTAAGGCGATCGAGGGCACCGCCTACTCCGATGTGAACGCGATGCTGGTCAGCCCGGGCCGCTACATCTACACCGCCAACCAACAGGGGCAGACGCTTCCGCTGGGGGCGCCCGAGAAGGCGGTGGTGCAGGGCGATCTGCTGATGTCGCTGCGCACCGCCAACAATCAGCGGGTACTGGCCGTGCACCTGGCCGACGGTAATTCGCTGTTGATCTCCAAGAGCCTGGCACCCACCCTGGCGCTGCTCAACCGCCTCGGTACGGTGCTGGCGATCGTCGGTGCCTCCGGCATGGCGGTGGCCGCCATCTCCGGTGGCATGGTGGCCCGCGCGGGGCTGCGGCCGGTGGCCAGGCTGACCCAGGCCGCCGAACGCGTCGCCCGGACCGATGATCTGCGCCCCATCCCGGTGGTCGGCACCGATGAGCTGGCCCGGCTCACCGACGCCTTCAACATGATGTTGCGCGCGCTCGCGGAATCCCGGGAGCGCCAGGCCCGCCTGGTCACCGATGCCGGGCACGAGTTGCGTACCCCGCTGACCTCGCTGCGCACCAATGTCGAGCTGCTGATGGCGGCGATGGCCCCGGGGGCGCCGCGGTTGCCCGACGGCGAGATGGCCGAGCTGCAGGCCGACGTGATCGCCCAGATCGAGGAATTGTCCACGCTGGTCGGCGATTTGGTGGACCTCACCCGCGACGATGCCGGTGTGCTGATCCGGGAGAAGGTCGACCTGCCCGATGTGGTGGACCGGGCGCTGGAGCGAGTCCGGCGCCGCCGCAACGACATTGACTTCGACGTCCAGTTGATCGACTGGCAGGTCGACGGTGACGCCGCCGGCCTGTCGCGGGCGGTCCTCAACGTACTCGACAATGCCGCCAAGTGGAGTCCGCCCGATGGCCGGGTGCTGGTCCGGCTGTGGCAGCGTGACGCCCTGCATGCCGAACTGGCCATCACCGATTACGGACCCGGAATCCCGCCGCACGAACGCGACCTGGTGTTCGAGCGCTTCTACCGGTCCACCTCGGCGCGGGCCATGCCGGGATCGGGCCTCGGGCTCGCGATCGTCAAACAGGTTGTGCTCAAACACGGTGGCACCCTCTCCGTGGAAGAGGCCGTGCCCGGCGGTGACCCGACCGGCACCTCGGTGCGCATCGTGCTGCCCGGCCGGCGGGTGTTGCCCGACGGTGACGGTGGTGCGGCGACCGCCCCGGTGCCGACACGCGGGGACTGAGCGTTGGACGCGGCGGGTGTGGGCACCCACAATTGACGGTGCGGACGAAACCGTGGGGGGAATTCTTGGGTAATTCACGGGGGTCAGGCGGGTATTTCTCTAAGTGGATTCTCAGCCCGATTCGGCACTGTGAGCCTGGCCGACGCGTTGTACGTAGTAACCGAACCGCTGAGAAGAGAGAGCGCCGAGACTTATGACGAACCACCCGAGGTACACCCCGCCTCCGTCCCAACCGGGCGGCTATGAGCCCGGCTATGAGGCGCGGTCCACGGGCTACACCGGTGGTTACTCGCAGCCCTATGACTGGCGGTACGCCCAGCAGCCCCAACCCCATCAGCAGCACGGCCAGCAGCCCCGGCCGCAGTACGATCCGTACCGGCCGGCGCAGACTCCGCCGGCGGGTCCCCAGAAGCGTTCCCGCGCAGGCGTTTTGACCGCCGGTGCGGTCGCCATCGCGGTGGTGTCGGCGGGTATCGGTGGCGGGGTGGCCCTGCTGGCCGCCCCGGATTCGCCGACCACCAGCTTCTCCAGCAGCAGCGGCGCGACCCCCGGCCAGCCGGCGGCCAGCGTGCCGGCCGGATCGGTCGAGCAGGTCGCGGCCAAGGTGGTGCCCAGCGTGGTGAAGCTGGAGACCAACCTGGGCCGGGCCTCCGAAGAGGGGTCGGGCATCATCCTGTCCAGCGACGGGCTGATCCTCACCAACAACCACGTGGTCGCCACCGGGGACACACCGGGCGGTCGGCCGCAGACCAAGGTGACCTTCGCCGACGGCCGCACCGCGCCGTTCCGGGTCGTCGGTACCGATCCGAGCAGTGACATCGCCGTGGTCCGGGCTGAGGGCGTCTCCGATCTGACCCCGATCGCGCTGGGCTCCTCGGCGGATCTGCGGGTCGGCCAGGACGTGGTGGCGATCGGTTCGCCGCTCGGCCTGGAGGGCACGGTCACCGTCGGCATCGTCAGCGCGTTGAACCGACCGGTGGCCGCCGGCGGGGACAGCCGCAATCAGAACACCGTGCTGGACGCCATCCAGACCGATGCCGCCATCAACCCCGGAAACTCCGGTGGCGCGCTGGTCAACATGAACGGTGAGCTGGTCGGCGTGAACTCGGCGATCGCCACCCTGGGCGGGGAGTCCGGTGCGTCGCAGAGCGGTTCGATCGGGCTGGGCTTCGCCATCCCGGTGGATCAGGCCAAGCGCATCGCCGACGAGCTGGTGCAGAGTGGCACCGCCTCGCACGCCTCGCTGGGCGTGCAGGTCGGTAACGACGCCTCGGTGGACGGCGCCAAGATCGTCGAGGTGACCCAGGGTGGTGCGGCCGCAGCCGCCGGCCTGCCCAGCGGCGTCGTGGTGACCAAGGTCGACGACCGGGTGATCAACAGCGCCGACGCGCTGGTGGCGGCCGTGCGCTCCAAGGCCCCCGGCACCAAGGTGACCTTGACCTTCGACGGTCCCGGCGGCTCCCAGACGATGGACGTGACGCTCGGTAAGGCCGCCCAGTGACCCGCGAGGTGACGCTGCCGCCGGAGACGGTCACCGAGCTGGCGGCGACCTTGTCTGCAACCCTGTCGTCGTCCGGATATACGGTGGCAGGCATGGAACAGGCAGGGGATTTGGTCGGTCGCGCGCTCGTGGTCGTCGTCGACGACCGCACGGCGCACGGGGACGAAGAAGATCACAGCGGACCGCTGGTCACCGAGCTGCTCGGGGAGAGCGGATTCCTGGTCGACGGCGTGGTCGTCGTGTCGGCCGACGAGGTCGAGATCCGCAACGCGTTGAACACCGCGGTGATCGGCGGGGTCGACCTGGTGATCTCGGTCGGTGGTACCGGGGTCAGTCCGCGCGATGTCACCCCGGAGGCCACCGTCGAATTGCTCGATCGTGAGCTGCTCGGCATCTCCGAGGCGCTGCGCGCATCGGGGCTGTCCGCCGGCATTGTGGACGCCGGCGTGTCCCGCGGTCTGGCCGGTATCTCGGGCAGCACGCTGGTGGTGAACATCGCCGGCTCGCGAGCCGCGGTGCGCGACGGGATGGCGACGCTCGGCCCGCTCGCGGTTCAGGTGATCGGCCAGCTGTCCCGACTGGACATCTGACGCCCGGGTGCATGGTCGAAATATGGCAATCATGCAGGTCCGTGCACCCTTCCCCGGGTGGCCGGGTTACAGCCAGGTGAACATCCTTCCCATCGAAAAAGTGACGTTCGTCACAGGGTTCGGGTTGCTGTGACCGCGTCTGGACGTCCGTCGCGCGATGCAGTTAACGCGGTCTTCGGAGAGGAACTTCCCAGTACCACCCGGGATGAGCGCGACAGCGATCATCGCGAGGAAAGCGGCGACCGGGATCGCTGGCTGCGCGACAACGTGCCGCCCCACCACGGCTGAGCAGTGTTTTCGCCGAGAACGGCTGGAATCTTCCTGATTCCAGCCGTTCTCGGTGTTTGTCCCGACATGCGCGGCAAAGCTGAGAGCAGTATCTTGCTCCGCTGCCGGCGCGGTTCACAGGTCACCGGCACTGCAATCCCAGCAAACCGGCAGGAAGTGTGGCCGGGTGCCGAGCCGAAAACCCGCACGCATTGCCGCGTGGATGCCGCACCGTTATGTTGCTCGATGTCAACGATGAGTAAATCGTAAGAACTAAATGTGGAGTTTCTAATTCCGATCACATGCAGCTCTTGCGAGGTGTGAAGTTCCGGTTTAGGGCCGGGGTGGCACATCAACAACACGGTGGACAAAACCGTCGGCACAGCTTAGGGAGAACATGAAGGCATTCAGTCGGGTGTTTCTCGCGATGATCGCGGCTATCGCGGCGATGTTCGTGAGCACGGGCACCTCGAACGCAGGTCTGGACAACGAGCTCAGCCTCGTGGATGGCAAGGACCGGACGCTGACCATTCAGCAGTGGGACACGTTCCTCAATGGTGTGTTCCCGTTGGATCGCAACCGGCTGACCCGTGAGTGGTTCCACTCGGGTAAGGCGAAGTACATCGTGGCCGGCCCGGGTGCCGAGGACTTCGAGGGCACGTTGGAGCTGGGTTACCAGGTTGGTTTCCCGTGGTCGCTGGGTGTGGGTATCAACTTCAGCTACACCACTCCGAACATCGCGTTCGACGGTCAGGACTACGGCTACGCCGGTCCTGCGGGCATTGACTTCGATGTGATTCCGGCGATCGTGACCCCGCCGCTGTTCCCGGGTGCGTCGATCAGCGCCGATCTGGGCAATGGCCCCGGTATCCAGGAAGTGGCGACCTTCTCTGCTGAGGTGGCCGGTGCCGAGGGTGCTGTGGCGGTGTCGAATGCTCATGGCACGGTGACCGGTGCTGCCGGTGGTGTGCTGCTGCGTCCCTACGCTCGTCTGATCGCGGCCGAGGGTGACAGCGTGACCACCTACGGCGAGCCCTGGAACATGAACTGACCGTTCGCCCCTGATCCGACGTCACCATGTGGTCCGCGCTCCGGCAGGCGGGCCACATGGTGCCACCGGGACCCCACAAGAACGGAAGGCTGAAATTCATGGCTGCATTCACCAAGATCGCGGTCGTCGGCATCGGTTCGTTCGCCGGCGCCACACTGCTGGCCGGCCTCGGCGCCGCCACCGCAAGTGCCGAGGTTCAGGAGTCGGCGCCCGCGCCGTATGTCACCAGCCGGCAGGCCATCCTGATCGATGACAACGCGCTGCGCGTCGCCGACTACGGCGAGGCCCGCGGGTTCGGTGACACCCGCAACGCCGACGCCGGCATCGTGCACGCGCAGGGCGAGGGTGTGCACGTCGACACCGTCAAGGCGGTGCCCGGCACCAAGGCCGCGCCGTTCAACCTGGAGGCCAACGGCGCATTCGTCTTCAGCCCGCCCATCGGCGACTGGTGACAACGCGATAACCTCGTTTCGACAAAGACACCCGGCCGGTTCACCGGCCGGGTGTTTTGCTGCGCAGCGCCCGGCACCCGGTCGGAGGAGCAATCCGGGCTGGTCGGCAAACGACGGTCCGGCGATGTCCGATAACCGCTTGCGCAGCCCGCGGTGGCCTGCCCGGTCGATGTTGACGAGCCAGGACGCCCGGGTGCCACACAGTTTTCGCGCGTCCGTCTGACAGGCTTATCCATGCAGGTCACCGCATTGTTCTCAGTGGTGAAAGTAAACGCGGGATGAACAATTCCCGGGAAAAATGTGGTCTTTGTCACTGTAACGACACGGTCGGATGGAGCGTGGCTAACGCGTAGGTGGTCCGCTCCGACTCGGAAACGGTGCCCTGCTGGTGACAGTGCCACTGACCAGTGGCGCGTACACGGCGCTGCGGATCACGTACGTTGTCGGTTTGACCAGGACTTTTATCTGACCGGCGGTGCCGCGTGGTTGGTCCTGGGACGGTATTCGAGGTTGCGCGCGCGCTTCCGGCCGACAACCGTTACATTCCCGCCCGTCGTCGTCGACCCCGCCGAGCCAGCAAACTTTGATCCCGCCACCCGCACGTAGGTGACACATCACCGCACGCGTTGCCGGGCCGGTGCCGCCCCGCTAAATTTCACCCGTCAACAATTAGCGAACGGTGAGAACAGCGTGTGGATTTCTCAGATCCGCTCACACGATCGGCTCTCAACGGGCTCGCCGAGTTAGGGAGAACATGAAGGCATTCAGTCGGGTGTTTCTCGCGATGATCGCGGCTATCGCGGCGATGTTCGTGAGCACGGGCACCTCGAACGCAGGTCTGGACAACGAGCTCAGCCTCGTGGATGGCAAGGACCGGACGCTGACCATTCAGCAGTGGGACACGTTCCTCAATGGTGTGTTCCCGTTGGATCGCAACCGGCTGACCCGTGAGTGGTTCCACTCGGGTAAGGCGAAGTACATCGTGGCCGGCCCGGGTGCCGAGGACTTCGAGGGCACGTTGGAGCTGGGTTACCAGGTTGGTTTCCCGTGGTCGCTGGGTGTGGGTATCAACTTCAGCTACACCACTCCGAACATCGCGTTCGACGGTCAGGACTACGGCACGCTCGGCCCCGCGGGCCTGGACTTCGATGTGATTCCGGCGATCGTGACCCCGCCGCTGTTCCCGGGTGCGTCGATCAGTGCCGATCTGGGCAATGGCCCCGGTATCCAGGAAGTGGCGACCTTCTCTGCTGAGGTGGCCGGTGCCGAGGGTGCTGTGGCGGTGTCGAATGCTCATGGCACGGTGACCGGTGCTGCCGGTGGTGTGCTGCTGCGTCCCTACGCTCGTCTGATCGCGGCCGAGGGTGACAGCGTGACCACCTACGGCGAGCCCTGGAACATGAACTGACGTTCGCCCTGTAGTAACTGGCTGTGGAACAGGCGGCCTCTTGGAGATGACCAGGGGGTCGCCTGTTTCGTCTCGCAGCCACGTTGCACTGCAGACCACGAGCCGACATGTAAGGATCGTCGGCGTACTGGGTCTTCAACCCATGAGCCGCACACCGGCCCATCTCGAACCACACACTTGCACAGCAGAGAGGAAAGCCGAATGGCCACGCATACGATCGGGCGCTTTCGGAACGTCAAGAAGCCGGCCGCCGTTGCGCTCGGCGCCGCCGCCATGGGCGCCGCGTTCGCGGGTCTGAGCGCCGGGACGGCCAGCGCCGAGGTGCAGGAGTCCGCACCGGCGCCGTATGTCACCAGCCGGCAGGCGCTGCTGGTCGACGACAACGCGCTGCGCGTCGCCGACTACGGCGAGGCCCGGGGCTTCGGTGACACCCGCAGTGCCGACGCCGGCATCGTGCACGCCCAAGGTGAGGGGGTGCACGTCGACACCGTCAAGGCGGTGCCGGGTACCACCGCGGCGCCGTTCAACCTGGAGGCCAACGGCGCATTCGTCTTCAGCCCGCCCATCGGCGACTGGTGACAACCGCGTAGCGACACCACTTACACAGCGAGCGCCCGGCCGGACCATCCGGCCGGGCGCTTTGCTGTTGCCGCCCAAGCGGCAACCTCGGTGTATTACGCGCGCTACTATTTGGGTACCAGATGTTAACTCTGGGAAACAGCTGTCGAAAGTGGTGGACATGGCCTCGTCGAAGAAGCTCGCGGTGCTCGGTGTCGGTTCGTTCGCGGGAGCGATGGTGCTCGCCGGGCTGGGAGCCGGTACCGTCGGGGCCGAGGTCCAGGAGTCGGCTCCCTCGCCGTACGTCACCAGCCGGCAGGCCATCCTGATCGACGACGACGCGCTGCGCGTCGCCGACTACGGCGAGGCCCGCGGGTTCGGTGACACCCGTAATGCCGACGCCGGCATCGTGCACGCGCAGGGCGAGGGGGTGCACGTGGATACGGTCAAGGCGGTGCCCGGCACCAAGGCCGCACCGTTCAACCTGGCCGCCAACGGCGCGTTCATCTTCAGCCCGCCGATCGGCGACTGGTGATCATCATCTGACCGACATACGCAAAACGCCCGGCTGATATCAGCCGGGCGTTTCGCGTTTCTGGACGCTCAGGTCGTGGCGTTCGGCACGTCGGGGTCCAGGCGCTGCCCGGCCGTCGGGCCCGGCCGCTGGGCCAGCAGATCGCGGATCTCGGTCAGCAGCACCACCTCGGCCTCGACCGTCTCCTCTTCCTTCTTGCGGAACTTGCTGAACGGCAACACGATCACGAAGTAGATGACGGCGGCCACCAGGACGAAGTTGATGGTCGCCGACAACAGCACGTTGAGATCGATGGTCTGCTCACCGCCGATGGGGATGCGCAAAATGCCGTAATCTGAACCCTCGCCCGCTCCGATGCGGTCGATCAGCGGTTGCAGGATGCTGTCGGTGAAGCTGGTGACCAGCGCCGTGAAGGCGGTGCCGATGACCACCGCGACCGACAGGTCGACGATGTTGCCGCGGAGCAGGAACTCTTTGAAACCTTTGAGCATTGCGGGGACCCTTCCAGCAGTGTGCGGTTCAGCCAGTAAGCGAAAACACTAACCGAGCACCCGACCGGCGGCGGCTCAGTGAAATGTGACCGTGATCTGTCCGGTGAGGGCGGCGCCGGCGACCGCGTTGGCCGCCGGCCGGGGCAGGACGACGAGCACCACCCGCTGGGCGGGCCCGCCCGGTTCCGCGGAGACCATGGCCACCACCGCCCGGGTGGCGATCACCTCGGGTCGGGCATCGGCGTCACCGACGGCCAGCACATCCACGACGTCGCCGGGACGGATCAGCTCGACCAGCGCCTCATCGGCCAGTGCGATGGGCACGATGCGCGCGTCCGGTCCCGCGGTGGCCTCGGTCAGCCTGCTGCCGAGCAGTCGGACGTCGGTGAGCACCTCCCCGCGGCGGGCGGGCGCGGTCAGGTGGGCGCCGAGCACCTCCGTTACTTCGGTCTGCGCGCCCTCGGGAATCGTTGTCGCCAAACGTGATTCCAGCATCACGTCGGTCGCGGTCAGGGGAATCCCGGGGACCAGGTCGCCCGCGGCAACCACCACATCGGCGCGCTCACCGGCCGGGTCGGGCCGTAGCGCGGCCACGGCGGCGAGCAGCACGAGAAGTCCGGCGGCGACCCGGCGGGCGGCGACCGTCCGTGTCCAGTCGGGACGCAGCGCCGCGCGCAGCCGCGACAGCGCACTCGGATTCAGCGATTCCCCCATCCGGCCACGCTAGGCCGGTGCGGGGCGTGACGGCAGCAGGACTTCTACCGCCTGTGGATAACTTCGATCAGCTGGACGCGGCGGCCGGCGTGGAGCTGGGAGACGAGGAGGACGAGGACGACGTCGAGGACGTGCTCGAGCTCGACGACGATCCGGAGTCCGAGGAGCTCGACGACGATGTCGACGAGGTCGACGAGGAGCTGTCACTGCTCTTGGAGCTGCTGCTCGACGACGACGAATCGCGGCTGTCGGTGCGGTAGAACCCGCTGCCCTTGAAGACGACGCCGACCTTGCCGAACAACTTGCGTAGCCGTCCGTTGCACTTGGGGCAGGCCGTCAGCGAATCGTCACTGAACGCCTGGACCACGTCGAACCGATTGTCACACTCGGTACACGCATAGGAATAGGTAGGCACGACACCCTCCGAGACAGTCAAACTAATTGGCACTCTACCGGCTCAAGTGCCAGAACCGCTATGTGGCCCCGGTCATTCCCGGCCCGCGCCCCCGACGGGCACCAGGCCGAGGCCGGGGGTGAGCGCGTGCGTCATCGGCACGTCGTGGGGTTCGACGGGTAGCGCGTCGAGCAGTTCGTCGTCGCGCACCACCGCGATCCGCCGGGCGGCCGGGTCCGCCAGCCCCAGCGCGCGGTCGTAGAAACCCGCACCGCGCCCCAGTCGGGTGCCGTCCCGGGCCACGGCGAGCGCGGGCACCAGCAGGATGTGTGCCTCGGCGATGGCCTCCGGTGGCAGCCACGGCCGCGCTGGTTCGCGCAACCCGAACGGTGCGGACACCAATTCGCCGGGCCGGTACGGCGCCCACTGCATGGGCCGGCCGGTGCGCGCGATCGGCAGCAGGATCCGCACGCCGGTGAGGTTGTCCAACAGGGGTACCCCCGCGCTGCCCGCACCGGGTTCGGACCCCACCGGGATGTAGGCGACCACGGTGTCCGCGCCGGCGGTAAGTTCGGTTATTTGCGTTTGCAGCGACCGCGTTTCGCGCTCGCGGTCACGGTCGGCGAGGGCCCGGCGAGCCGCGAGGATCTTCGATCGCAGTGCCGGTTTCGGCAGAGTTGCCACGTTTGCGCCCACACCCTTCGCCTGAACCTCCAACGGGCATTACTGTGTCAACGATGACACAGGCACAGGTACCGATTCCGCGGACGGCAGTCGTTCCCGCGGCCGGTCTGGGGACCCGTTTTCTCCCGGCGACCAAGACGGTCCCCAAGGAACTGCTGCCGGTGGTGGACACCCCCGGCATCGAGCTGGTGGCCGCCGAGGCGGCCGAGGCCGGGGGCGAGCGGCTGATCATCATCACCTCCGAGGGCAAGGACGGCGTCGTCGCGCACTTCGTCGAGGACCTCATCCTGGAGGGCACGCTGGAGGCCCGCGGCAAGCACGTGATGTTGGAGAAGGTGCGTCGCGCGCCGGCGTTGATCAAGGTCGAGTCGGTGGTGCAGGCCGAGCCACTGGGCCTGGGCCATGCGGTCGGTTGCGTCGAGGAGAAGCTGGCGCCCGACGAGGACGCCATCGCCGTGCTGCTGCCCGATGACCTGGTGCTGCCGACCGGCGTGCTGGAGACGATGAGCAAGGTCCGCGCCAAGCGTGGCGGTTCGGTGCTGTGTGCCATCGAGGTGCCCGGCGACGAGATCAGCGCCTATGGCGTCTTCGATGTCGAGGTCGTGCCCGACGCGGCCAACCCCAATGTGCTCAAGGTCAACGGCATGGTCGAGAAGCCCAAGGCCGAGGATGCGCCCTCGCCCTACGCCGCGGCCGGGCGCTACGTGCTGGACCGGGCGATCTTCGACGCCCTGCGCCGCGTCGACCGGGGCGTCGGCGGCGAGATCCAGCTCACCGATGCCATCGCGCTGCTGATCGAGGAGGGCCATCCGGTCCACGTCGTGGTGCACCGCGGCTCCCGACACGACTTGGGAAATCCCGGCGGCTACCTCAAGGCTGCGGTTGACTTTGCGCTAGAGCGCGACGACTACGGACCGGAACTCCGGCGCTGGTTGGTCGAGCGATTGGGCCTGGCCGGGAACTGACGACGCACGGCGGGTCTTCGAAGCGGAGAAAGGCATGCAGTGCGTTCGGTTGAGGAGCAGCAGGCTCGAGTAGCGGCCGCTGCGGTGGCTCCGCGGCCGGTGCGCGTGGCGATCGCCGAATCCCAGGGTCTGATGTGTGCGGAGGAGGTCGTCACCGAACGGCCGCTGCCCGGGTTCGATCAGGCCGCGATCGACGGATACGCCGTCCGCAGCGTCGATGTGCTGTCGGTCGGTGGCACCGATGATGACGGGCTGAACCGGGAGGTCAGCCTGCCGGTGGTCGGCGAGATCGAGGCCGGCGCGCGCACCCCGAGCAGGCTGCAGCCGCGCCAGGCCGCCCGGGTGCAGACCGGCGCGCCGATGCCCACCCTGGCCGATGCGGTGCTGCCCCTGCGCTGGACCGACGGTGGCCAGTCCCGGGTGCGCGTGCTGCGCGGGGTCCGGTCCGGGGCCTACGTCCGGCGCACCGGCGATGACGTGCAACCCGGCGATGTCGCGGTGCGCGCCGGGACGATCATCGGCGCCGCGCAGGTCGGTCTGCTGGCCGCGGTCGGACGCGACAAGGTCATGGTGCACCCCCGGCCGCGGATGTCGGTCCTCTCGGTCGGCGGTGAACTGGTCGACGTGTCGCGCACGCCCGGCAACGGCCAGGTCTACGACGTGAACTCCTACGCGCTGGCCGCGGCCGGTCGCGATGCCGGGGCCGAGGTCAACCGGGTCGGGATCGTCGACACCGATCCCGCCGCGTTGCGTGAGGTGGTCGAGGGCCAGATCAGTCGATCCGAGGTGGTCGTCATCGCGGGTGCGGTCGGGGGAGCGGCGGCCGAATCGGTGCGGGCCGTGCTCGCCGAACTCGGCGAGATGGAGGTCGCCCGCATCGCCATGCACCCGGGGTCGGTGCAGGGCTTCGGGCAGCTCGGTCGCGACGGTGTGCCGGTGTTCCTGCTGCCCGCCAACCCGGTGAGTGCGCTGGTGGTCTTCGAGGTGATGGTGCGTCCGTTGATCCGGATGTCGCTGGGCAAGCGCCAGCCGCTGCGCCGCGTCATCCAGGCCCGCACGCTGGCGCCGATCACCTCGGTCGCCGGTCGCAAGGGGTATCTGCGCGGCCAGCTGATGCGCGACCAGGACACCGGGGAGTATCTGGTGCAGGCACTCGGCGGCGCGCCGGGCGCGTCCTCGCATCTGCTCGCCACGCTCGCCGAGGCGAACTGTCTGGTGATCGTGCCCAGTGAGGCCGAGCAGGTTCGTACCGGCGAGGTCGTCGACGTCGCCTTCCTGGCGCAACGCGGCTGACGGCCGTGGGCGCGTGAACCGCTGGCGTACCAGTCCCGCACACCCGGGCTGGCCGGTCCCGGTGGGGCCGCTCCGCGTGCCGGCCGGGGTGGTGACGCTGCGCCCGGTGCGGCTGCGCGACGGCGCCCAGTGGAGCAGGCTGCGGCTCGCCGAGCGCGCCCACCTGGAGCCGTGGGAACCCAGCTCGGAGGTGAGTTGGGAAGCGCGGCATGCTCTTTCGTCGTGGCCCGCGGTGTGCTCGGGTCTGCGCGGGGAGGCACGCCGCGGTCGGATGCTGCCGTTCGTCATCGAGTTGGACGGGCAGTTCGCCGGCCAGCTCACCATCGGCAACGTCACGCACGGCGCGCTGCGCTCGGCGTGGATCGGCTATTGGGTGACCAAGCAGTTCAACGGCGCCGGGGTGGCCACCGCCGCTCTGGCGCTCGGGCTGGACCATGCGTTCGGCCCGGTGATGCTGCACCGGGTGGAGGCCACCGTGCGGCCGGAGAACGTGGCCAGCCGGGCGGTGCTCGCCAAGGCCGGGTTCCGGGAGGAGGGCCTGCTCAAGCGCTACCTCGACGTCGACGGCGCGTGGCGCGACCATCTGCTGGTGGGTATCACCATCGAGGAGGTCGACGGGTCGGTCGCGTCGATGCTGGTGCGGGCCGGCCGGGCCAACTGGGCCTGACATTTCGGCGAAACTCGCGTACCCGGGGTTCGCGCGGGGGCAAATACCCCGAAATTGCGTGATCCAGCGATACCAATTGTTACTCGTGTGACTTATGTGGCTGATGGTGCTTGTATCCAGAGAATTACAGGTGTGTAATTGACCTCGGCGCGCCGCAGATGGATGCGCAGGTCACGGACCTAGCCTGAAGGGGAAAGGAGCAGGCATCATGCCAAGCATCCCCCAATCTCTACTGTGGATCTCGCTCGTCGTTCTCTGGCTTTTCGTGCTGGTGCCGATGTTGGTGAGCAAGCGCGACAACGTCCGGCGCACAAGCGATGTCGCATTGGCGACCCGGGTGCTCAATTCGGGCCGCAATGCGCGACTGCGCCGCCCTCGGGCCAGCGCCGGTCACGTCAGCGATCCGGACTGGAAGCCGGCGGCCGCCGACGAGTTCGACGCCGACCTGGAGGCCGAGCTCGACGATGAGCCCAAGGCGCGCAAGCGGGCCGTCGTGCTGGCCGCCGCCACCGAGGAGCCCGCCGAGTCGCCGTACCTGGACGTCGACGTCGTCGATGAGGACTCCGGCGCGTTGCCGGTCGGCTCGCTGCGCGCCGACACCGCCGATGAGCCCGAGACCGACGAGCTGACACTGGATTTCGGCGCCGACGAGGCAGCACCCGAGCCGGCGCCCGCGACGGTGGCCGAGGATGAGGTTGCCGAGCCGGCCGCCGCAGCCGACGACCTGCGCGACGACGACTACGAGTACGTCGAGGACACCTCCGGGCTGGAGGCCGAGGACGGTCTGGTCGACGACGATGAGCCTGCGCTGGCCGAGTCGATGGCCGCCGCCCGCCGCAACCGCTACGAGTCCAAGACCGCGCAGGCCGTCAGCGCCCGCAAGTACACGTTCCGCAAGCGGATGCTGCTCGGCATGTCGGTGACGCTGCTGCTCGCGGTCGTGCTGGCGCTCGTGGTCGCGCCGACGCTGTGGTGGCTGGCCGGGCTGACCGGTGCCGTCACCGTGCTCTACCTGGCCTACCTGCGCCGTCAGACGCGCATCGAGGAGCAGCTGCGCCGTCGACGCGCACAGCGGATGATGCGGTCCCGGCTGGGCGTGGAGAACACCGAGGACGGCGATTTCGACGTCGTGCCGTCGCGGCTGCGCCGGCCCGGTGCCGCCGTGCTCGACATCGACGACGAGGACCCGATCTTCGAACACCTCGAGTACACGTCCTTCTCCCGGCACTACGACCTGCCCCGCGCGGCCGGACAATAGCCACCGGTTTCGGCTGCCGCGGGTGTTCCTGGTAGCCTCCTATCCGGTCAAGGGGCTATAGCGCAGTTGGTAGCGCGTCTCGTTCGCATCGAGAAGGTCAGGGGTTCGATTCCCCTTAGCTCCACAGAGTTTGAACAGGTCACACCAGCCCGAGGCTGTTCTCGTTGCGTCGGCCCAGGATGGCGCCGAGGCCCAGCATGCCGAGTGCCAGCCCGAGGTGCAGCCAGTTGTCGGCGTCGTTGACCGGAACGAAGTTCATCGCGCTGTGGTGGTCGATCACCAGTCCGTACAGGAACAGCACCAGGTAGATCGCGCCACCGCCGATGAGGTACCCGCGCGCGGCGTTGAATGTCCGGGCCAACGCGATGCCGGCCACACCGAACGCCAGATGCACCAGGTTGTGCAGCACCGACACGTTGAAGATGCCCAGCAGGGCGGCCTCGGAATGATGCCCGGCGAACGTCAGCTGGTCGTAGTTCGTCGTGATGCCGGGGATGAATCCGAGGATGCCCACCAGCAGGAAGACGGCGCCGACAGCCAGCGCCGCCTTCTGGACCGGGGTGCGGGTGGGTGCGGTGGACGTGCGCGAGTGGGGGGTGGTCACGGGAGTTCCTCACGGTAGGCGGCTCGCCGAGTCGCTGACTCCCGCTGTCTTGAGGATGCCCGACGATGATCGCGGCGTACCCGAGGGCCGGCGCGGCAAACGTCGGCGTCGCGGTTCAGCCGAACGACATCCCGGTGAGCTTTTCTGAGACCTCCCACAACCGCGCGGCGCCCGGACTGTCACGCAACGGCTTCCACAGCTTCTGCGCCCCGGGCGGCCCGCCGGCGTTGCCGGGCCACTGGGGTCCGTAGAACACGCCGGGGTCGGCCGCGGTGGCCGCCAGCAGCGCAGACAGCGGCGCGGTCTCCACGGTGCCCACCAGCAGACCGCGCGCCGACAGCCAGCGGATGATCCGCACGCCGGTGGTGTCCTCGGCGCGGCCGACCTCGGGACGCGCGGCCAGCAGACTGGTGGGCGCGACGCCGGGGTGGGAGATGTTGCTGGTGATGCCCCAGCCCTCGGCGGCGCTGCGGCGCGCGAGTTCCAGACCGAACAGTCCGCAGGCGATCTTCGACTGCCGATAGGCTGACATGCCGTCGTAGGTCAGATCCCAGTTCAGGTCCGTCCAGTTGATCGCACCGCTGCGCGCGGCGACGCTGGTCTGCGAGGTGACACGGGCCCGCCCGGCCCGCAGCAGCGGAAGCAACTGTGCGGTCAGCGCGAAGTGCCCGAGATGATTGGTGCCGAACTGCAATTCGAACCCGTCGGCGGTGGACTGGCGGTCGGGTGGGGTCATCACGCCGGCATTGTTGATCAACAGGTGGATGGGTGCGCCCTCGTCGCGCAGCCGCTCGCCGAGCGCGGCGACCGACGACAACGCGGACAGGTCCAGCGATTCCAGCCGCACCCGGGCCTGCGGATGGCGGGCCCGGATGGCGGCCGCGGCGGCTTCACCCTTGGCGGTGTTGCGGACCGGCATGATGACCTCAGCGCCGGCTCCGGCGAGGCGGGTGGCGATCACCGTTCCGATACCGTCGCTGGCCCCGGTCACCAGCGCGCGGCGTCCGGTCAGATCGGGCAGGGACACTTCGAACTTTTCACGTGGCATACCCACGACACTGCCCGGCCGGTACACCCGTAACCACGGACTGTCGATCCGTGGATGAGTGGGCGCGCGGGCAGCACAATGGCTGACATGATCGATCGAGCGGCGCTGGCGGACTTCCTGACCCGACGTCGCAGTGCCCTGCAACCCGAGGATGTCGGCCTGCCGCGCGGAGCCCGCCGCCGCACCAGCGGGCTGCGCCGCGAAGAGGTGGCCGCGCTGTGCCACATGTCGGCCGACTACTACTCGCGCCTGGAGCAGGAACGTGGCCCGCAACCGTCGGAGCAGATGATCGCCTCGATCGCCCAGGGGCTGCACCTGTCCCGCGACGAACGCGATCACCTGTTCCGGCTCGCCGGGCACCGGCCACCCCCGCGCGGCTCGGTCGGTGACCATATCAGCCCCGGCATGCTTCGCATCTTCGACAGACTGACCGACACCCCGGCCGAGATCGTCACCGAACTGGGGGAGACGTTGCGCCAGACGCCGCTGGGCATCGCACTGATGGGCGATCTGACCCGGCACACCGGACCCTCGCGCAGTATCGGGTACCGGTGGTTCACCGACCCGGCGGCCCGCGACATCCATCCGGTCGAGGATCACGAATTCTATTCGCGGATGTATGTTTCCGGATTGCGTGGCCTGATCGCACTTCGCGGCCCGGAGTCCAGGGCGGCGCAGCTGGCCGAACTGCTGCACGCGCAGAGTGCGGAGTTCGGCGACTACTGGGGCCGGCACGAGATCGGTGTCAAACCGCGAGAGGTGAAGCGCTACAACCATCCCGAGGTCGGTGCGCTGGAACTGAACTGTCAGATCCTGCTGGACCCGGAGGAATCGCACACGCTGCTGGTCTTCACCGCCGCCCCCGGCAGTGACAGCTACGAGAAGCTGCAACTGCTGTCGGTGGTGGGGGCGAACTAGGATGGGGTCGGTGTCACCGGACTGGCTGGTTCACCCGCGAAAAGCGCTGGGCGCACTGCACTTCGGCATGTCCGCGGCGCAGGTGGACGCTCTGTCGGCCACGTATGGCGAGGTGACCACCCGGATGGACGACACGATCTCCGACGATATGCTGCGCGACACCCTGGAGACCTTCGGCGACGGGCTCAGTGCGGCGGAGAAGCAGGAACTCATCGCCGCCTACGCCGAGGTCGCCGTCGACACCGACGGCATGGTGACCGAGACCCGCGGCGAGCCGGGCCTGGTTCTCCGCTACCAGCACGACCGGCTGGTCGAGATCATGCCGGCCATCGGGCAGCGCCCGCTGTTCATCGACGGCACCGACCTGTTCTCGCTGGACGGACTGCAGGCGCTGATGCTGCTGGAACGGCGCAACGGCGGTCCGGGACGGTATGCCGGTACCGAAGCGGCGTTCGACGGTCTGGCCATCTCGACGGACGGATTCTGTGTCACCGATCCGGCCGGGGTACAGGTCCTCGACGGTTCCGACGAGCGTTTCCGGCACCGGACGGTGATGCTGCGGCCGGCGCCCTACCGGCCGGAGGATGAGCTGGACCGATACGTCACCCATCGGTTCCTGGATCAGATCGGCATGCGGTAGCCGAGACTCCGGCGAGTGAACACGATGCAGTGACCTCCCCGGAGGCGGTGCCGGATCGCTCTACAGTCAGCCCATGAGCGCTTGGCTTGTCGGCCACATCCCCGCGGGTCTGCTGCTCGTGCTGCTGATCCTGCTGATCGCCGGTGGTGCGGTGCTGCTGCAACGGACCGTGCGCCGGCGCTTCCCGCACCTGCAGGGTGAGGATCACAACGACGTCACCAGGTTCACCTACGGGGTGATCGGCTTCGTCTACGCCTTCTTCATCGGCTTCGTGGTGTCCTCGATGTGGGGGCATATCAACACCGCCGACGCCAACGCCCGCGCCGAAGGCGCTGCGGCAGTGCAGTTGGCAAGGGACGCGGCGGCTTTCGCCGATGACGACGCCGCGCGGGTGCGCGCGGCGCTGACCGCCTACGGGCGGGCGGCGCTGGCGGAATGGCCCGGCGGTGGTGGCGGCGCAACCGATGCGGACCGGGCGCTGGCCGAGGTGTACCGGGCCTACGAGCAGGTGGTGGTGACCACCGACAGCCAGAAGAGCAGGCTGGCAACCTCGTTGAGCAATCTGGACAAGGTCAGCCAGGCCCGCACGGTGCGGACGCTGCAGGCCCGCGACGATGACGGCGCGCCCTGGCCGCTGTGGGGCGTCATCTTTCTGACCAGCACGCTGGTGCTGGGGACCGCGATCATCTACGGGGTCGAGAAGCCCTCGATGCACTATCCGATGGTGGCGATCGTCGGCGTACTGGTGGCCACCAATCTGTTCCTGGTGCTGCAGTTGTCGCACCCGTTCATCGGTGATGCGGCCACCACACCGGACCCACTGCGCGAGTTCGTGGCCGTGCTGCAGACCCCAGGTGATTAGAGCCGGTACATCTCGCGTGCCATCGCGGCGTCCTCGATGAACGCCTCGCGGGCCACGGCGCGATGGCTGGACTTGTGCCGCCGCGGCGCAGATTCCGTGAGCAACGTCGCCTTGATGCGTGCCAGCCATACTCGGAACGTGATGCGCGGCAACGGTATCGCCGCGACCGGTGATCCCCTCAGGGGTTGTGCTTGAGTCATGCTTCGACGCTACGAATCCCGCGCCGCCCGGGCATCGTGCCCGAGGGCGATCTTGATGTCCGACCGTGGTAGGAGACCGCCCCGCCCAGGGCATGAGAGCCGGCTCACAACGGCGTCGCGGCGGCCCTCTCAGCTGGGTTCGCCCGACCGGCCCGTCAGGTGTGCCCGGACGTCCTCGTCGAGCTCGACCCCGAACGATCGCAGCATCCAGCCCAGCGTCTCGTACGCGCCGACGGTGAAGATGACGTCCAGGATCTGCGTGGTGTCCAGGAACCCGGTCAGCCTCGCCCAGGTGGTCTCGGAGACGACCCCGTCGTGCACCAGTTCGTCGGCGCAGCGCAGCAGCGTGGCATCGGCCGTCGACCACAGCGAGGAGTCCGGTCCCCAGGCGATCTGGGCGACCTCGTCGCGGGAGATGCCGACATCTCCGGCGATCACCACGTGCTGGGCCCACTCGTACTCCGATTGCCGCAGGACCGCGGTGCGCAGGATGAGCAGTTCCCGCTGCCGCGGGGTCAGCGACGTCGCGGCGAGCAGGTGTCCGTTGAACGTGAAGAAGGCGTGCGCCAGTTCGGGATGATGCGCCATGGCGCCCAGCACGTTGAGGCCCTTCGGGCGCCCCTCGGTGGGCAGCGGGGGATGGCGGCGCACCGGCGGGTTCATCGCTGCGAGGGCGTCGCGCATCTCGGCCGGCCACTGTTTCGGTGGCAGCGGGTCAACACGGGTCATGAAAGCGGCATCCTCTCGTTGCGCTGGCACGGCCGGTAACGGCGTTCTCCAAAGATTGCACAACGATCCCGGAAACGGCGAATGCGACGCTACTGCCGTTCCCGGGATGTCAGGACCAACAACAGCGTCGCATTCGCCGAAGCGGTGCTCGGTCGCCTCAGCTCGCGGCGGGCGCCTGCATTTTCCAGAGGTCGTTGGCCAGCAGTCGCTGCAACCTGTCGATGACCGCCGCGACCTCGTCATCGGTACCCACGAAACCGGCGTAGAAGCCCATCCCGAACATCAGCACCAGCAACATCTCGATGAGCGCGTTGGCGTCGGTTTCGTCGGCCAGCTGGCCGTTTGCGATGGCGTCGCTGACGGCATCGGCGAGAAAGGTGCGGATTCCGTCGCGCGGGGCGTAGTCGTCGTTCTTCAGTTCCGGGTGGCGGTAGGCCTCCAGCATCGAGGTCACCAGGAACGCCGCGGCCGAGTCGATCTCGCGGTGCGCGGCCAGCATGCCGCTCATCAACGCGGACAACTTGTCCAGCAGGGTGGTCTGGCCGGCGGCCGCTGCCACGCCCGCCTCGATCAATGCGGTATTGGTCGTGTCCAGCACATTTTGGTAGAGATCGCGCTTGTTGGTGAAGTAGTGATTGATTGCCGGACGGGTCAGATCGGCCCGTTCTGCGATCTCCTGGAAGGTCGACGCGTCATAGCCGAGCTCGCTGAAGACCTGCCGGGCCGCGAAGATGATCCGCTCGCGGGTTTCCGCTCCGTTGGCTGCTCGTGGGCGCCCCCGAGTGCGGCGCAGCGCTTGTGTCATACGCGGAGTTTGCCACAGATTACTGACCTGTGCGTAGAAAACGCCACGAACTGCTGTTTTTGCGCGTTCCATAGCAAATGTGATCTTGATGTTTGTTGCCGGGCCCGTCGGGCGCGCCGTAGCCTCGTGGGGTGTCCGGAGTGACCGCTGTGCGCGCCGACGAACTGGCCTCCCTGGAGTTCTTCGCCGGCTGCTCGGTGGCTGCGCTGGGGCCGTTGGCCGCGCAGCTGCAACCGCTGGCGGCCGAACCCGGGCAGGTCCTGATGCGCCAGGGCGAGACGGCACTGACCTTCCTGCTGATCGGCACCGGGCGGGCCGAGGTGACCCACGTCGGCGACAACGGGGAGACGATCACCGTCACCCTCGAGCCGGGTGTCGTCGTCGGCGAGATCGCCTTGCTGCGCAACAAGCCGCGCACCGCCACCGTGGTCGCCGCCACGCCGCTGACCGGATGGGTCGGCGGGACCGATGCGTTCGCCGCGCTGCTCGAACTGCCGGGTGTGATGCCACGGGTGGTCCGTACCGCGCGTCAGCGGCTGGCCGCCTACCTGACCCCGATCGAGATCGCATTGCGCGACCACCTGGTGTTGCACCTGCGCCCGGTACTACCCGGCGACAATGTCCGCACCATCGACGGTCCCATCGAGTTCTCCGCCGAGACGCTCTATCGACGGTTCCAGAGCACCCGGGTGCCCACCCCGTCGCTGATGGCCTACCTGTTCGAGGTCGACTACGTCGACCACTTCGTCTGGGTGATGACCGCCGGCCCGGACGGGCCCGTCGTCGCCGACGCCCGGTTCGTCCGGGAGGGTCATGGCGCTCCCACCGCCGAGGTGGCGTTCATCGTCGCCGACATCTACCAGGGCCACGGCATCGGCACATTCCTGATGGACGCGCTGGCCGTCGCTGCGCACGTCGGGGGTGTCACCCGGTTCTCGGCGCGGGTGCTCACCGACAACTACGCCATGCGCGCCATCCTGGACCGCGCCGGGGCGCACTGGGTGCGCGATGATCTCAACGTGGTGATCACCGAGATCGATGTCCCGCCCGCCGCGGCGCTGTCCCTTCGACCCGAGATCTACGACGAGATCGCCGACCTGGCGCGACGCGTGATGCGGTCGATGGGATGAGGCCCGCCCTGAACAAGGACACCAAGGTCTGCATCTCGCTGGCCGCCCGGCCCAGCAACATCGGCACCCGGTTCCACAACTACCTGTACGACGAACTCGGCCTGGATTTCCTCTACAAGGCCTTCACGACCAACGACATCGTCGCCGCGATCGGCGGGGTGCGGGCGCTGGGCATCCGCGGCTGCTCGGTGTCGATGCCGTTCAAGAGCGATGTCATGGCCCTCGTCGACGACATCGAAGACTCGGCGCGGGCCATCGAGTCGGTCAACACGATCGTCAACGACAACGGGCACCTGACCGCCTCGAACACCGATTACCTTGCCGTGCAACAACTCATCGCCCAGCACGGGCTCGACGGTGATGACGCCGTCATCATCCGCGGCAGCGGCGGGATGGCCAACGCGGTCGCCGCCGCGTTCGCGGGGGCCGGCTTCACCGGCGGTCACATCGTGGCCCGCAACGGCCAGACCGGACGGGCGCTGGCCGACCGGATCGGCTGGGACTACGCCGCCGAGGTCGGGTCGCTGCGGGCACCGATCCTGGTCAACGTCACCCCGATCGGGATGGCCGGGGGTCCGGAGGAGACCGCACAGTCCTTCGACGACGACGCGATCGCCGCCGCCTACGCGGTGTTCGACGTGGTGGCGATGCCCTCGGAGACCCCGGTGATCACCGCGGCCCGGGCGGCGGGCGTGCAGGTGATCACCGGCGCCGAGGTGATCGCGCTGCAGGCGGCAGAACAGTTCGAGCGCTACACCGGGGTGCGGCCGACCGCCGAACAGATCGCCGCCGCCTCCGCCATCTCTAGGGCGTGATCGTCGTTTCCTGATCGAGTGCGGCGGTCGCGTCCATCAGCGGGCCCATCTGCTCCTCGGTGCCCTCGGCGTTGACCTGCAGCACGAACAACCCGTCGTCGGCGGGGATGATCGTGGTCTTCTGCGCCACCAGCAGCGTCTTGCCGTCCTTGACGTAGGTGCCGCCGACCTGCACGGCGTCGAAGCCGCCGAACTTGCCGGGCTCACCGTCGTTGCCGCCGTTGTACTCCGGCAGATTCTTCAGCTCGTTAGGTGCGTACTCCAGCACCTTGGCGCCATCGACATCGCCGGTGAGCTTGGACAGGATCGCGGTGATCGTCGGCGGGGGCGGCGGCATGGACGGATCGGTGTAGACGATCTGGCTCCAGGCCCACTCCGGGGTGGACGGGCCGGCGTCGATCCATCCCGGCGGCGTCGGCAGGTTCACCGACGGCGTGCCCGGATCGCCGCGCTTCACCTGGGCCTCGGTGATGCCGTTCTCCTGGATGTACTGCGCGATGGTGAGATTGGCCGCGTCCGCGGGCGCGGCGGCACCGGTGCTGGTCTCCTCGGCCGCGGCCGCCGAGGAGGTGGTTTCCGCGGCGGCCGAATCCGATTCGGTCTTGGTGTCGGATCCGCAGCCGGCCAGGGCCAGGCTGAGCACCGCAGCCGCGACGGCGGCACCGCGGGCGGTGGTCTGCTTGTTCATCGGTTCTCCTGTCGTGGGCGATCTCGCTCGGGACGTTACAGGGCTGGACAGGAACCGACCGGCTGTCCGGAAATGCGCCCGCAGAACGCCGGCGCGCCCGCTGCGGTGTGGTACCACAGCGGTGTGCGTGGCTACGCGATGTGCCTGGGTGTGGTGCTGGTGGTCAGCGGATGTGGCGCCGGTCCGCAGCCCGAACCCACCGGGGCCACGACACCGGCGGCCACGTCGGCCGCGCCGAACCCGGCCGCGATCGAACGAGTCCGCTCAGACCTACCGCCGGGCTACGAGGTGGCCGAGCTGCCCGGAAATGCTGCGCCCGCGGCCTTCTGGGGCGTCAAGCCGGACTGGACCGCCGATCCGCCCCAGTGCGCGGTGCTGGCCGATCCCGGCGCCGGGGCGCCCACCCACGGCTGGTCGGCGTCGGGTCCGGGCGGCATCATCCACGCGGTGGTGGCCGGGCCCGGCGCGAGGCCTCCGATCCCGCCGGGGTGCGCGGCCTGGACGCTGACCGGCGGACGCACCACGGCCGCCGTCAGCGCCGTCGGCGGCCCCGACATCGCCGACACGCCGACGGTGGCGATGGCGGCCGTCGCCACCACCGTCGTCGAGGGTGGCACCGAAACCCGCTCGCACGCCGACACCGCCACGGCCTTCCTGCACTCCGGTTACGTCGTCTTCGTCACCGTCGTCACCGATCCCGGCTCGGCACTGCCCACGCTCGGGCCCGATGTGGCGGCCCGGCTGCTGGTCTCGGCGGTGGCCGGGATCAGTGGCCGGCCCGGGTAGATTGGCGGCGATGCTGACGTCACGGGCCCTCGCCCTGGTTACCTGCGCCGCCGCGCTGACGGCGTGCACCTCATCCGACGCCGGGCACACCGACATCGCCAACGTCTTCGAGGTCAAGTCCACCTTCGACTCCGGGTTCCAGGTCACCACGTCCGGGCCCACCGGGATCGACCCGAAGCTGCTGGCGCCGCAGACGGTGCCCGCCGGGGTGAAGATCGAGCCGGCCGACTGCGCGAAGTTCGCCGCCGGCCTGGCCATTCCCCAAGGTGCGCAAGGCAATATGGCCGCCACCACCGCCGAGGGCAAGGGCAACCGCTTCATCGCCATCGCGGTCGAGACCTCCGAGCCGGTACCGCCCAACGATCCCGGGCCCAACTGCCAGATGGTGGCGTTCGGCGGGCCGGGCGTGCGCGGGCTGGTCGAGGTCGTCGAATCCCCACAGATCGAGGGGGCGCGGGTGCTGGGCACCCACCGCGTGGTGCAGACCACCATGGACGGCAAACCGCACAGCGGCGAATTGTTCAACTACGTCGCGAGCTTCGACTCCTACCTGGTGATCGTGACCGCCAACCCACTGGTGGTGCCCAACACCCCGGTCGCGCCGGTGGACACCGCCAAGGCGCGCGAGCTGCTGACTGCCGCGGTCGCCGCGGTACGGGGCTGACCCGGATCTGCGCCAGCCCGGCTAACGCACGTCGCGCACCCGGAACTGGATGCTGATCCGCGGCCCGGTCGGCCGGGCCGTCTTGGGGACCGCGTGCTCCCAGGTGCGCTGCGCCGATCCGCCCATCACCAGCAGATCGCCGTGCGCCTGGGGCAGGCGCAGGCTGCGCCCGCCGCCGCGCGGGCGCATCGCGAAGACCCGGCGGGCGCCCAGGCTGACGATCGCCACCATGGTGTCCTCGGTGCTGCTGCGGCCGACGGTGTCACCGTGCCAGGCCACACTGTCGTTGCCGTCGCGGTACAGGCACAGTCCGGCACTGGTGAACGGTTCACCGAGTTCGCCGGCATAGATGTCGTTGAGGCGGACGCGCAACCGGGCGATCGCGGGGTGCGGGGCGGGTCCGGCGGACAGATCGTGGAAGCTCACCAGGCGCGGCACGTCGAGCACCCGTTCGTACATCTGCCGGCGCTCGGCACGCCACGGCACCGCCGCCGACAGCTCGTCGAACAGCGTCTTGTCGTCGTCCAGCCAGCCGTTGAGCCAGCCGGCGCGCACGTCGATCCAGGCACCCGCGCCCAGATCTCGACGTTCCGAATGGTCGAAGAGCGACCCTTGGACGGCCAGAGACACGACACGAGACTATCGCACACCTGTTCGAAATCACAGGTTGGCGGCGCCGGGTCCCCGATCGGCCAGCACATCCTCGGGATTGGCCAGCTGACAGGACCTGAGGCTCAGGCATCCGCACCCGATACAGCCGGCCAGGTTGTCGCGCAACCGCTCCAGATGCAGGATGCGGTCGTCGAGATCCTGGCGCCAACCCGCCGACAACCGGGCCCAGTCCTTGCTGGTCGGGACGCGGTCATCCGGCAGGGTGGCCAACGCATCCCGAATCCGGGCCAGCGGGATGCCCAGGCGCTGTGACATCCGGATGAACGCGACCCGGCGCAACGTCTCGCGGCGATAGCGACGCTGGTTGCCCGAGGTGCGCCGCGAGACGATCAGGCCCTCGCGCTCGTAGAAGTGCAGCGCAGAGACGGCCACTCCGCTGCGGAGTGACATCTCACCGGGCGTGAGCTCATGCGTCTCCATACACCTCAACCATAGTTGAGTTAACGTTGCCTTCGTGGAAGCGATACCGCTGGGTTCCAACTCGGAGGTCGGCAGGCTGCGCACGGTCATCCTGCACCGCCCCGGCGCGGAGTTGCAGCGGCTGACCCCGCGCAACAACGACACCCTGCTCTTCGACGGGCTGCCCTGGGTGAGCAAGGCCCAGGAGGAGCATGACGCCTTCGCCGCGCTGCTCACCTCGCGCGGGGTGGAGGTACTACTGCTGGGCGATCTGCTGGCCCAGGCGCTGGCCTCCGGGGCGGCCCGGATGCACGGAATCTCCGCCGCCGTCGACCCCCGACGGTTGGGAGTGCCGCTGGCCCACGAGCTCTCGGCCTATCTGCGCACGGTGGACCCGGCCACCCTGGCGCACCTGTTGATGGCGGGCATGACCTTCGACGAGTTGCCGTTCGCGTCCACCGAGTTCTCGCTGGTGCGCCGCATGCACCACGGCGGCGATTTCGTCATCGACCCGCTACCCAATCTGCTGTTCACCCGCGACTCGTCGTTCTGGATCGGGCCGCGGGTGGCCATCACCTCGCTGGCGCTGCCCGCCCGGGTCCGCGAGACCTCGCTGACCGACCTCATCTACGCCCACCACCCGCGGTTTTTGGGGGTGCGGCGGGCCTACGAGTCCCGCTCCGCCCCCGTCGAGGGCGGTGATGTGCTGCTGCTGTCGCCCGGGGTGGTCGCGGTCGGTGTCGGCGAGCGGACCACCCCCGCCGGCGCGGAGGCGCTGGCGCGCAGCCTGTTCGACGACGATCTGGCACACACCGTGCTGGCCGTGCCGATCGCCCAGGAGCGTGCCCAGATGCACCTGGACACCGTCTGCACCATGGTCGACGTCGACGCCGTGGTGATGTACCCCAACATCGTGGACTCGTTGTCCGCCTTCACCATCCACAAGGTGTCCGGTGGCGGGGTGAAGATCGACCGGGCGGCGCCGTTCGTGGCGGCGGCCGCCGACGCGATGGGCATCGGCAAGCTGCGCGTCATCGACACCGGGCTGGACCCGGTGACGGCCGAGCGCGAACAGTGGGACGACGGCAACAACACCCTGGCGCTGGCGCCGGGCGTGGTGGTGGCCTACGAGCGCAACACCGAGACCAACACCCGGTTGGCCGACTCCGGTATCGAGGTGCTGCCCATCGCGGCGTCCGAGTTGGGCACCGGCCGCGGCGGTCCGCGCTGCATGTCCTGCCCGGCGGCGCGCGACCTGCTCTGAACGCATATGTTTGCCCCGATCTGGGATGGGGCAGCATGAAGTACATGCCAACGCTGCTGTGGTTCCGGCGCGACCTGCGGTTACGCGATCTGCCCGCCCTGCTGGACGCCGCGAAATCCGACGGTGCCGACGGGCAGGTGCTGGCCTGCTATGTGCTCGATCCGCGCTTGCACGCCAGTTCCGGACCGCGGCGGTTGCAATATCTCTACGACGCGCTGCGTGACGTCGCCGATCAGCTCGACGGCAGGCTGTTGGTCACCGAGGGGCGCCCCGACGAACGAATCCCGGCACTGGCCAAGGCGATCGACGCGTCGGCGGTGCACGTCTCCGGGGACTTCTCGCCGTTCGGGGTGCGTCGCGACGAGGCGGTGCGCGCCGCGCTCGGCGACATCCCGCTCGAGGAGAGCGGCTCACCGTATCTGGTGTCGCCGGGACGGGTCACCAAGGACGACGGCACTCCCTACAAGGTGTTCACCCCGTACTTCCGGGCCTGGCGCGAACACGGCTGGCGGGCCCCGGCCAAGACCGGACCCACCACCGCGACATGGGTCGACCCCAAGGACGTCGGGCGCGGCGCCAAGCGCACCGACATCCCCGCCGGCGAGGCCGAACTGGACCTGCCCGCGGGCGAGACCGCGGCGCACAAGGCGTGGAAATCGTTCGTCAAGAACAAGATTGCCGACTACGGCGATGACCGCAACCGACCCGACATCGACGGCATCAGCCGGATGTCGGCGCACCTCAAGTTCGGCGCCATCCATCCGCGCACCATGGCCGCCGACCTCACGTCGGGGGAGGGCCCGCAGGCCTATCTGCGCGAGTTGGCGTTCCGCGACTTCTACGCCACCGTGCTGCACGCCTGGCCGCGCAGCGTGTGGTGGAACTGGAACAAGGCCTTCGACGCCATCGCCGTCGACGAGGACGCCGACGCCGAGAAGCGTTTCGCGGCGTGGAAGGCCGGTAAGACCGGTTTCCCGATCGTCGATGCCGGCATGCGCCAGCTGTCCGAATCCGGGTTCATGCACAACCGGGTCCGGATGATCACCGCGTCGTTTCTGGTCAAGGATCTGCACCTGCCCTGGCAGTGGGGTGCGCGCTGGTTCCTGGAGCAGCTGGTCGACGGGGACATGGCCAGCAATCAGCACGGCTGGCAGTGGGCCGCCGGCTGCGGCACCGACGCCGCCCCGTACTTCCGGGTGTTCAACCCCGACACCCAGGGCAAGAAGTTCGACCCCGACGGCGCGTATGTGCAGCGCTGGGTCCCCGAGTACGGCAGCGACGACTACCCCGAGCCGATGGTCGACCACAGCGCCGAGCGCAAGGAGGCGCTGCGCCGCTACGAAGCCATCAGGTAACTCTCCAACCCGGCGAGCGTGCGTGTCTGCACCCCAACACGCCGCGTTCGCAGCAGAGAAAGCGCACGCTCACCGCGCAGTACAGACGCGCGAGAACCTCACCGCCAGGACGGCAGCCAGATCTGCATATGCCAGGTGGCCTGCGAGATGGGTAGCCCGGTCAGGATCGGGTACAGCCAGGCGAAGTTCGTGATCACCAGCGCCACATAACAACTCACCGCGATCAGACCCAGCGTCCGTCGTTCGGAATTCTGCCGTGGCTGGTAGAGGATGTCGCCGAGGATCAGCGCTATCAGCATCACCAGGAACGGCGCCATCGCGGTGGCGTAGAAGAAGTACATCTGCCGGTCGATGGCGAAGAACCACGGGATGAAACCGGCGCCGTAGCCGACCAGTACCGCCGCGTAGCGCCAGTCGCGGCGCACGAACGCCCGCCAGCACGCCCACAGCAGCACCGGCACCGCGATGAACCACATGGTCGGCGTGCCGACCAGCATCACCGCCTTCACACAGGACTCGGCCCCGCACCCCGGCACGTTCTGCTGGTCGATGGCGTAGAGCACCGGGCGCAGCGACATCGGCCAGGTCCACGGTTTGGACTCCCACGGATGGTGATTGCCCGCCGCGTTCGTCAGCCCGGAATGGAAGCGGTACACCGACGCCGTGTAGTACCAGAGCGAGCGGATGGCATCGGGCAGGAACCCGCCCTCGCCGATGGTGCGGCCCACCTCGTGCCGGTACACGCCGGTCTCGGAGGCGAACCAGCGCGCATAGGAGGCCAGATACACCGCGAACGGGATGAGCACCAGCGCGTACACCGACGGCCCGGCATCGCGGCGCAACGCCCCCAGCCAGTGCCGCGGCACCCGGTAGGCGCGGCGGGCGGCGATGTCGAAGGCCAGCGTCATCACCCCGAAGAACGCGATGAAGTACAGCCCGGACCATTTCGTCGCGCACGCCAGGCCCAGCAGCACCCCGGCACCGAACCGCCACCACCGCACACCCAGACGCGGTCCCCACGGCGTGTCCGCGGCGCGGCCCTCCAGCAACGCGATGTGCAACCGCTCGCGCACCTGGTCCCGGTCGACGATCAGCGCGCCGAATGCCGCGACGACGAACACCACCAGATACACGTCCAGCAGGGCGGTGCGCGCCGAGACGAAGCTGACACCGTCGGCGATGATCAGCAGCCCGGCGATCGCACCGATCAGGGTGGACCGGGTGATCCGGCGGACGATGCGGGCGACCAGGATCACGATGACGACGCCGCACACCGCGCCGCTGAACCGCCAGCCCAGACCGGTGTAGCCGAACAGCCACTCGCCGACGCTCATCAGCATCTTCGACAGCGGTGGGTGCACCACCAGGCCGTAGCCCGGATTGTCCTCGATGCCGTTGTTGTGCAGCATCTGCCAGGCCTGCGGCGCGTAATGCTTCTCGTCGAAGATCGGGGTGCCGCCGTCGGTCGGCGACCCCAGGTTCAGGAACCGGGTCAGCGCGGCCAGCGCCCCGATGATCGCGGTCATCACCCAGCCCTGCAGCCGGTCGACGGGCCCGAAGTCGGGGACCGGGACAAGCGGTCCGGGACTGATCACGGGTGCGGCGCGCTCCGATTGCACGGTGTCAGGAGCGGTCATCACCGACGATCGTAGGCTTTGCAGTTGTGGAACCCCCGGTCGCTACGCTCCTACCCGCCGAAAAATCGGCCGGCCGACTGCTCCTGGGGGCCACCCCGTTGGGTCAGCCCGGCGACGCCTCGGCCCGGCTGATCCGCGCCCTGGCCGGGGCGGACATCGTCGCCGCGGAGGACACCCGGCGGGCGCGGTCGCTGGCCACCGCGCTGGAGGTGACACCCGCGGGGCGGGTGCTCAGCCTCTTCGACCAGAACGAGGCGTCGCGGGTGCCGATGTTGGTCGACGAGATCGCCGCCGGCGCCACCGTGCTGCTGATCAGCGATGCCGGGATGCCACTGATCAACGATCCGGGCTACCGACTGGTGACGGCCTGCGTGGCGGCCGGGTTGACGGTCAGCTGCCTGCCGGGTCCGTCGGCGGTGACGACGGCGTTGGCGGTCTCCGGGCTGCCCGCCGACCGGTTCTGCTTCGAGGGGTTCGCGCCGCGCAAACAGGTCGCCCGGCGCAGCTGGCTGAGCGGGCTGGCCACCGAGGAGCGCACCTGTGTGTTCTTCGAGTCGCCGCGGCGGCTGGCCGACACGCTGGCCGACGCCGTGGCCACCCTGGGCGGCGACCGGCGCGCCGTGGTGTGCCGGGAGCTGACCAAGACCCATGAGGAGGTCCGGCGCGGGACGCTGGCCGGGCTGGCGGACTGGGCGGCCGCCGGGGTGCTCGGTGAGATCACGGTCGTGCTGGCCGGTGCGCGGCCGACGGCCGATCTGCACACCCTGGTGGCACAGGTGACCGACCTCGTCTCCGACGGTATGCGGGTCAAGGATGCGTGCGCGCAGGTCGTTGCGGCCAATCCGGGCGCGCCGTCCAAGCGTGAGCTCTACGATGCGGTGTTGAAGTCGCGCGACTGAGCCTGCGGGGGTGTTCGGTATGAGTACGACGATGTTCGTGGTGTTGCTGGTGGTCGGAATCCTGGTTGCCGTCGGCGCACTGATCGCCATTCCGCTGCTGTGGTGGTTGCCGCGTCGCAGCGCGGCCGTCAGCGCACAGTTCGGTGCCGAGCTGGCCGGTGAGACCCTGGTGCGCGGACCGGAGAAGGGGTCATACCGGGGAGCCACCGCACCGGGTTATCCGACCGTGAAGAACGCCGGGTTGATCGCGCTGACGCCGCGGCGGCTGCTGTTTCGCACCCTGACCGGTAAGACCATCGAGGTCCCGGTCGCCGAGATCACCGGGGTGCGGGAGTCGACCGTGTTCAAGGGGTCGGTGGTGGGCGGACAGACCCATCTGATCATCGACACCGCCGCGGGGGAGATCGCGTTCTACGTCTTCTCCGGCAACGCGGCGTGGGTCACCGCACTGACCGGGCTACAGCCGGCACCCTGACCCAGCGCGACGATGGAGGCCGCCTTGTGCAGGCACTCCTGCCACTCGGCGGCCGGGTCGGAATCGGCGGTGATGCCGCCCCCGACGCCGAGGACCGCGTTGCCGGCGGCATCGAATTCGACGGTCCGGATGGCCACGTTCAGTTCGGTACCGGCCGAAGGCGAGGCCAGTCCCACCGTGCCGCAATAGATTCCGCGATGATGCTGCTCCCAGTCGCCGAGCAGCTCCCGGGCCCGGCCCTTGGGCGTCCCGGTCACCGACGCGGGCGGAAACGTCGCCTCGAGCACCGCGGACATGGGCGTGGCGACCGGGATGCGCGCGGTGACGGTCGAGACCAGATGCCACACCCCCGGTGCGGGACGGATCCGCAGCAGTTCCGGCACGGCGACCGATCCGGTGACGGCGAGCCTGCCGAGATCGTTGCGCACCAGGTCGACGATCATGATGTTCTCGGCGACGTCCTTGACCGAGGCGCGCAGCAGCGCGGGTGATTCATCAAGGGGCAGTGTGCCTTTGATGGGGCTCGACGAGGTCGCCTCGCCGCGGCGGCGCAGGAACAGCTCCGGCGACAACGAGGCCACCGCACCCCAGGGCCCGGCGATGAAGGCCGCGCGCGCCGGGGCGGTGCGCGCCACGGCGTCGACGAAGAAATCCAGCGGATCACCGGTGAGCCGGCCCCGGAATTGGGTGCACACGCAGGCCTGGTAGACCTCGCCTGCGCCGATCGCGTCCAGGCAGGCGGTCACGCCGACCAGGTGCCGGTCGCGGTCGGGTGCGGTCCAGGCCAACCGGTACGGCCGCGCCGGCGTGCCGGAGATGCCGGAGAGCCAGTCGGGAAGTTCTTTGTCGGTGAGACTTTCGTGCCACCACTGGCCGTCGGCGTCCTGGCGCAGCACCGAGTCCGACCAGCCGCCGGCGGCCTGCGGGATACGCGGTGGCCCCGGCCCGTCGGGATAGGACAGGTAGCCGAACCAGCCGCCGCCGACCGTGTCCGAGGTGCCCGGGTAGGCCTCGAACAGCTCCGCGGCGGGTTCGGCGGCCAGCGACGGCGCTATCACCGCGCGAGAGCCGAACCAGTCGCCGATCAGCGCGGCCGGCGGCGCCATGCCGTGCCGGGCAGCGGCATCGGCGACCCAGCGCAACACCTCGGGGGCGTTGCCCAGGTTGCCGAGCCGGTCGATGCGCACCGGTCCAGCTTTCCAGAGGCTAGCGGCCGATGGCCCTCGGGATAGCCGCGGTGGTGAGCTTGTCCGGGTTACGCATGGCGTAGAAGTGCGAGATCTTGCCCTCGGTGATCTCGACGGTGATGACGCCCTCGAAGCTCTCGCCCAGGTAGAGGTTGAGGGCGGGAGCGTTGTTGTACGTGGTGTATTCGACGCGGCCCTGCTCGCCGGACAACCGGAACAACCCGATGATGAGGCGGGCCACCCGGTCCGCGCCGTGCACCGGCCGCCGGGCGGCGCTGACCTTGCCGGCGCTGTCGGCGGTCCAGACCACATCGGGTGCCAGCATCTCGACCAGGCCGGCGACATCGCCGGTGGCCGCGGTGAGCAGGAATTGGGTGGTGAGCTGCTCGCTGACCGAGCTGTCGACCGGTTCGTAGCGTTTGCGCCGGGCGTGCACGTGCTCGCGGGCGCGGTGCGCCAATTGACGCACCGCGGCCGCGGATTTGCCGACCGCCGCGGCGATTTCGTCGTGACCGAAGCCGAACACCTCACGCAGCACGAACACCGCGCGCTCGTCCGGGGACAGCGTTTCGAGCACCACCATCATGGCCATCGAGACCGATTCGGCCAGCACGATGTCCGCGGCGGCGTCCGGTGCGTCCACCCGCAGCGGTTCGGGTAGCCACGGCCCGACGTACTCCTCGCGCCGGCGGGCCTGCGCGCGGAGCGTGTTGAGCGACTGCCGGGTCACCAGCTGGGCCAGATAGGACTTGGTGTCACGCACGGTGTCCAGGTCCACCTCGGCCCAGCGCAGATAGCTCTCCTGCAGCACATCATCGGATTCGGTTGCCGAGCCCAGGATTTCGTAGGCGATGGTGAACAGCAGCGGGCGCAGCGCGGTGAAGCGCTCGGCGTGCTCGCTCATGCGGTTGCCTCGCAGGCTCGGCTCCCGCATGCCGTGCCGATGATTCGCTCGCAAGCTTCGCTCATGCTCACGCCGTCTCCAGCTGCAGCGCCTTGGCGCGCTTGGCGCTCTTGAGCCAGAAGTAGGCACCGGGCTTGCGGGCCTCCTTGCGCAGGAACGCCAGGGTGCCCTTGCACACCTGCTCCTTGACCAGGGCGGCGGCCCGGCCGCCGAGGTACAGCCGGATCGGGGTGTCGTCGGTGCGCGCGAGCTGGATGGTGCCGCCGGCGCGGCCCAGGCTGATGCACTGGCCGGTGAAGGCCTGGCTGATCGGGGCCGGATCGGTCCCGGCGATGCGCGCCAGCACGGTGTTGGCGGCCTGGGCGCCCAACGGCAGCGCGGCCTGGCAGCTCATCCGCAGTGGCACCCCGGACGGGGCGGCCGCGTCCCCGGCGGCGACAATACGGTCGTCGTCGATGCTGGTCAGCGTCTCGTCGGTGAGCAGCCGGCCCAGGTCGTCGGTGCGCAGACCGCTCGCCGCGGCCAGCGCGGGCACGCCGAATCCGGCGGTCCAGACGGTGGCGGCACTGGGCAGGACCCGGCCGTCGGACAGCGTCACGTCGGCCGCGCCGACGGCGGTGACGGTGGGCCCTTCGATGACCGTTGCGCCGAGCTTGGCGAGCTGCTTGGCCACCGACCGGCGCCCGGGCGCACTCAGTGAGGGCCCGAGAACCGGCCCGGCGACGAGTGTGACGGTGCGGCCGGCTTCGGCGAACTCCGCCGCGGCCTCGATCCCGGTGAGGCCGCCGCCGACCACGACGACCGGCGCGGCGGCCGGTACGCCGAGCAGGCGCGCGGCCAGCCGCTGGGCATCCTCCAATTCGCCGACCGCGTAGGCGAATTCGGGTGCTGAACCGCCGGTGCTGCCGACGGCGTAGATCAGCTGGTCGTAGTCGAGCGCAGCGCCGGACGCGAGCTCGACCCGGCGGGCCGCGGTGTCGATCCGGTTGGCCGTGTCGACCACCAGCCGCACGCGTGCCCCGAGCAGCTCGGCGTAGTCGGCGACGGCGTCGTCATTGCCGATCGCCAGCTGGTGCAGCCGGATCCGCTCGACGAACTGCGGGCGGGCGTTGACCAGGGTGACGTCGACGTCGTCGCGCTGCAACAGGTGGTTGGCGGCCAGCGCGCCGGCGTAACCGCCGCCGATGATGACGATGCGAGCCGTGATCTCGGTCATGATGTCTCCTTGTTCTGGGCGGGTCATGCCCTCAAGACACCGGCGCCGCAGGATGTGTGACACCGCCACGGCAAGTGTGGCTCAGATCACTAAATCAGACCGAGGGCCAGCATCGCATCGGCCACCCGGATGAATCCGGCGATGTTCGCGCCGGCCGCGTAATTGCCGGGCTGGCCGTACTCGTCGGCGGTGGCCAGGCAGGTGTGGTGGATGCGGCCCATGATCCCGGCCAGGCGCGCCTCGGTGTCGTCGAACGTCCAGGAGTCCCGGGACGCGTTCTGCTGCATCTCCAGCGCACTGGTCGCCACCCCGCCGGCGTTGACGGCCTTGCCCGGTGCGAAGGTCACCCCGGCCTCCCCGAAGTGCTTGACGGCCTCGGGGGTGCACGGCATGTTCGCGCCCTCGGCGACGATGCGGCAGCCCGACTCGATGAGCGCGGTGGCGTCGGCGCCGTTCAGTTCGTTCTGGGTCGCGCACGGCAGCGCGATATCGCAGGGCACCTGCCACACACTGTGCTGCGTCACGAACCGGGCCGACCCGCCGCGGGCGTCGGCGTACTCGCCGATGCGGGCCCGGCGCACCTCTTTGATCTCCTTGAGCAGTTCCAGGTCGATCCCGGCCTCGTCGACGATGTAGCCGCTGGAATCCGAGCAGGCGGTCACGATGCCGCCGAGGGACTGCACCTTCTCGATCGCGTAGACGGCCACATTCCCCGAACCCGAGACCACGACCTTCTTGCCGTCGAACGAATCCGAGGTGGCCCGCAGGATCTCGTCGACGAAGAAGACCGTGCCGTATCCGGTGGCCTCGGTACGGACCTGGGATCCGCCCCAGCTCAACCCCTTTCCGGTGAGCACGCCGGCCTCCCAGCGGTTGGTGATCCGCTTGTACTGACCGAACAGGTAACCGATCTCGCGTGTCCCGACGCCGATGTCGCCGGCCGGGACGTCGGTGTGCTCGCCGATGTGCCGGTACAGCTCGGTCATGAACGACTGGCAGAACCGCATGATCTCGTTGGTGGAGCGGCCCTTCGGATCGAAATCGGATCCGCCCTTACCGCCACCGATGGGCAGCCCGGTCAGCGAGTTCTTGAAGATCTGTTCGAAGCCGAGGAATTTGACGATGCCCAGGTACACCGACGGGTGGAAGCGCAGGCCGCCCTTGTAGGGTCCCAGCGCGGAGTTGAACTCGACGCGGAAGCCCCGGTTGATCTGCACCGCACCGGAATCGTCGATCCACGGCACCCGGAAGATGATCTGCCGTTCGGGCTCGCACAGCCGGCGGATCACTGCGTTGTCGGCGTACTCGGGGTGTTTGGCCACCACCGGTCCGAGGCTGGTGAGCACCTCGTAGACGGCTTGGTGGAACTCGGTCTCGCCCGGATTGCGCTGCGCCACTTCGTCATAGATGTCGTGCAGCCGCTCGTGCAGGCTGGTCATGGCGCATCCACCTGGTAGCGCGGGAACACCCCTTCGGGCTTGGGCAGCGCAGTGCCCGGCACCAGCCGGGTGCCGATCGCAGTGAGGTCGCGGGCCTGCGGTGCCTGGCCGAGCAGGTCGAGCAGTTTGGCCGTTGCGGTCGGCATCACCGGTTGGGTGAGCAGGGTGGCGATGCGCACCGTCTCCAGCGTCGTGTACAGCACGGTGCCGAAACGGTCCTGCGCCTCGGGGGTATCGGTCTTGCGCAGCACCCACGGTTGCTGCGCGGAGAAGTACCGGTTGGCCGCGCCGAGTACCGACCAGATGGCGTCCAGCGCCAGGTGCATGGCCTGCTGGTCGTAGCATTCGCGCACCCGGTCGGCCAGCGCATCGGCGGCGGCCAACAGGTCGTTGTCCTCGGGTGTGAACGCGCCGGGCAGCGGGACCACCCCATCGAGGTTCTTGTTCACCATCGACAGCGAACGCTGCGCGAGGTTGCCCAGTTCGTTGGCCAGATCGGCGTTGACGCGGCCGATGATCGCTTCCTCGCTGTAGCTGCCGTCCTGGCCGAACGGCACCTCGCGCAGGAAGAAGTAGCGCACGGCATCCACACCGAATTCGTCGACGAGCACCAGGGGGTCTACCACGTTGCCCAGCGATTTACTCATCTTCTCGCCCTTGACGTTGATGAACCCGTGGGCGAATATCCGCTTCGGCAGCGGTAGTCCGGCCGACATGAGGAACGCCGGCCAGTACACCGTGTGGAACCGGATGATGTCCTTGCCGATCATGTGCAGGTCGGCGGGCCAGTATTTCTCGAAGTCCTCCGAGCTGGTGTCCGGGAAGCCGACACCGGTCAGATAGTTGGTCAGCGCGTCCACCCACACGTACATGACGTGATCGGGATGGTCCGGCACCGGCACACCCCAGTCGAATGTGGTCCGTGAGATCGACAGGTCGCGCAGCCCTCCGGAGACGAAGCTGACGATCTCGTTGCGGCGCACATCGGGCCCGATGAACTCGGGATGCTCCTCATAGAGCGCCAGCAGCCGATCGGTGTACTCGGAGAGCTTGAAGAAATAGGTCTGTTCCTCGGTCCAGGTGACCTCGGTGCCGGTCTCGATAGCGGTGCGCGTGCCGTCCGCGGCCAGCTGGGTCTCGTCCTCGTTGAAGAAGCGTTCGTCACGCACCGAGTACCAGCCCTGGTAGCTACCCAGGTAGATGTCACCGGCATCGTTCATCCGGCGCCAGATCTCCTTGGACGCCTCGTAGTGGTCGGCATCGGAGGTCCGGATGAAGCGGTCGTAGGAGGCGCCGAGGCGTTCCTGCATGCGTTCGAAGACATCGGAGTTGCGGGTGGCCAACTCGGCGGCGGTGATACCCAGCTTGGCCGCCGTCTCGGCCATCTTGAGGCCGTGCACGTCGGTGCCGGTGAGGTAGCGCACGTCGTATCCGTCGAGGCGCTTGAACCGGGCGATGGCGTCGGTCGCGATGTACTCGTAGGCGTGGCCGATGTGCGGGTCGCCGTTGGGGTAGGCGATGGCCGTGGTGATGTAGTAGGCGGGGGCCGGGGTGCGCGCCCCCGCGCCGGTGCGAGAGTCAGTCATTTGGCTCTCACCTTAGGGTGTGGTCGTGAGCTCGAAGAGAGAGAAGCCGCCCGCTCCGGAGCCGCTGACCCCGCTGATCGACGCGCACACCCACCTCGATGCGTGTGGCGCGCGGACCGCCGCGGACGTCACCGCCATCCTGGACCGGGCCGGGGCGGTCGGCGTGCAGGCCGTCGTCACCATCGCCGACGATCTGGAGGCCGCCGGCTGGGCCGCGCAGGCCGCCGACTGGGACCCCCGGGTCTATGCCGCGGTCGCGCTGCACCCCACCCGCGCCGATGCCCTCGACGATGCCGCCAAGGCCGAGCTGGAGACGCTGGCCGCGCATCCGCGGGTGGTGGCGGTGGGGGAGACCGGCATCGACATGTACTGGCCGGGTCGCCTCGACGGCTGCGCCGACCCCGCGCAGCAGCGCGAGGCCTTCGCCTGGCACATCGACCTGGCCAAGCGCACCGGCAAGCCGCTGATGATCCACAACCGGGACGGCGATGCCGAGGTGCTCGACGTGCTGGCCGCCGAGGGTGCCCCGGACACCGTGATCTTCCACTGCTTTTCCTCCGACGCCGAGATGGCCCGCACCTGCGCCGGGCACGGGTGGCTGATGAGCCTGTCGGGCACGGTGAGCTTCCGCAATGCGCATGCCCTGCGCGAGGCCGCCGCCGTCATCCCGCCGGAACTGCTGCTGGTGGAGACCGACGCCCCGTTCCTGACCCCGCACCCGTTCCGCGGCGCACCCAACGAGTCGTACTGCCTGCCCTACACCGTGCGGGCGCTGGCCGACATCCTGGACCGCCCGGCGGTCGAGGTGGCCCAGACGACCTTCACGAATGCGCTCCGGACATACCGCTTCGGTACCCTCACGAGTTGGCGCGGTTGACGTAACTTCGTTACCGTCCTGTTATCGAACCTGGGACAGCGGTGGCTCGCCTTGCCGGCCGCCCGGTGCCGCGCTCACACGTCGGGAATCAAAGCTTTGAACGTACTGAACAAACTTCATGAAACGCGCTCGCCCGCATTGCGGCTCCTGGTCGGCGCGCTCCTGCTCACCCTGGTGTTTGCCGGCGGCGTCGCGGTGGCCTCGCACAAGACCGTGACGCTCAATGTCGACGGGTCCCCGCTGACCGTGGCGACCATGAAAACGCGGGTCATCGACGTCGTCGAGGAGAACGGTTTCACCGTCGGTGAGCGCGACGATCTCTACCCCGTCGCCGACGCGCAGGTACACGACGCCGACATCATCGTCCTGCGCCGCAGCCGGCCCCTGCAGATCTCGAAGGACGGCCAGGGCAGCACGCAGGTGTGGACCACCGCGGCCACCGTGCAGGAGGCGCTGGCGCAGCTGTCCATGACCGACACCGCCCCCGCCGCCGCCTCCCGCGGCACCCGTGTTCCGTTGGCGGGCATGTCTTTGCCCGTCGTCACGCCCAAGACCGTGCAGCTCAACGACGGCGGCAAGGTCAGCACCGTGCGGCTGGCCGCCCCCAACGTCGGCATGCTGCTCGAAGCCGCCGGGGCGCCGCTCCAGCAACGTGACACCGTGATTCCGGCGGCCTCCGCCCCGGTGGTCGACGGCATGCGGATCGACGTGACCAGGGTGCGGATCGAGAAGGTCACCCAGCAGGTGCCGCTGCCCCCGGTCAGCAACCGTATCGAGGACCCGACGCTGAATCAGAGCCGGCAGATCGTGGAGGATCCGGGCACCCCGGGCCTGCAGGATGTCACCTTTGCTGTCGCGCGCGTCAACGGCCAGGAGACCGGCAGGCTGCCAGTAGCCAATGTCGTCGTGAATCCGGCGCGCGAAGCTGTGCTGAGAGTCGGGACGAAACCGGGGACCGAGGTGCCCCCGGTGTCGCAGGGCCACATCTGGGACGCCCTCGCCGGATGCGAATCCGGAGGTAACTGGGCCATCAACACCGGCAACGGATATTTCGGTGGTGTCCAATTTGATCAAAACACCTGGGAGCGACAGGGCGGTCTGAGGTATGCTCAGCGCGCGGATCTGGCGACTCGAGAAGAGCAGATCGCGATTGCTGAAGTAACGAGGGCGCGTCAGGGTTGGGGCGCCTGGCCGACATGTAGCGCGAGATTGGGGTCAAGGTGACCATCCGACTGCTCGGGCGTACCGAGATCAGGCACCTGGCACGGGAGATCGACTTCCGTCCGAGGAAGGCTTTCGGACAGAACTTCGTCCACGATGCCAACACCGTCCGCCGTATCGTGTCCGCCTCCGGTATCCACCGACAGGACTGTGTGCTCGAGGTCGGTCCCGGCCTGGGCTCGCTGACCCTCGGCCTGCTCGACCGGGGCGCCCGCGTGACCGCCGTCGAAATCGATCCGGTGCTCGCCCGCCAGCTCCCGAAGACCATAGCGAACCACTCGCACAGCGAGATCGGCCGGCTGACCGTGCTGAACCGCGACATCCTGACCCTGAAGTCCGGTGACCTGGACGAGCAGCCCACCGCGCTGGTCGCCAACTTGCCCTACAACATCGCGGTGCCCGCGCTGCTGCACCTGATGGCGGAATTCCCGTCCATCAAGACCGTCATGGTGATGGTCCAGGCCGAGGTCGCCGAGCGGCTGGCCGCCGAGCCCGGCGGCAAGGACTACGGCGTCCCGAGCGCGAAGATCCGCTTCTACGGTGAGGTGCGCCGGTACGGCATGGTCTCGCCGACCGTCTTCTGGTCGATTCCCCGGGTGTACTCCGGACTGGTCCGCATCGACCGGTACGAGACGTCCGAATGGCCCACCGATGCCGAGTTCCGCGAGCAGGTGTTCAACCTGATCGACATCGGCTTCGCGCAGCGTCGCAAGACCTCGCGCAACGCGTTCGCCGAATGGGCCGGTTCCGGTAATGCCTCGGCCGAGCGTCTGCTGGCCGCGAGCATCGATCCGGCCCGGCGCGGTGAGACGCTGTCGATCAAGAACTTCGTCACCCTGCTGGAGCGCTCAGGTGAGCTGGCACCGGCGCCGAAGCCGGCCCCGGCCGAGCAGATCGCCGAGACCGAGTCCTCGGCTAACTCCGTGCAGGCGTAATCACCGTCCGGATCTCCGGACTCAACCCGGTGAGCGCCGCTTGGATCCGTCGAATGTGATCCTTGACACACCGCTGTGGCAAACCTTAGTGTCGGTGCACAGCGGCGGGATCGACGAGGGGTATCTCACCACTTGTGCCTTCGGTGCTCGCGGCACAGCGGTAGTGTCGTGCGGTGTCTGCTTCTGACGGAGATACCGCCACCGAATGGGTGGCCTCGGGTTCGGTGACCGTACGGGTTCCGGGCAAGGTCAATCTCTATCTTGCGGTCGGGGACCGTCGTGACGACGGCTACCACGAACTGACCACCGTCTTCCATGCCGTGTCGCTGTTCGACGAGGTGACCGTCCGTACGGCGGACATGTTGACGCTGGAGATGCTCGGTGAGGGCGCCGAGGGCCTGCCCGTCGACGGCCGCAACCTGGCCTGGCGGGCCGCCGAACTGATGGCCGAGCATGTCGGCCGGGCGCCGGAGGTGGCCATCACGATCACCAAGTCCATCCCGGTCGCGGGTGGGATGGCCGGCGGCAGCGGCAACGCTGCGGCCGTGCTGGTCGCCATGAACACGCTGTGGGAACTCGGGGTGCCGCGTCGGGATCTGCACGCGCTGGCCGCCCAGCTGGGCAGTGACGTGCCCTTCGCCCTGCACGGCGGCACCGCGCTGGGCACCGGCCGCGGTGAGGAACTGGCCACCGTGCTGGCGCGCAGCACCTTCCACTGGGTCTTCGCCTTTGCCCACGACGGCCTGTCCACGCCGGCGGTGTTCGGCGAGATCGACCGGCTCCGCGACGATCCGCAGTGGAGTGGGCCGCCGCGACTGGACGATGCCGAACCGCTGCTGGCCGCGCTGGCCACCGGCGATCCGCACGTTTTGGCGCCGCTGCTGGGCAACGACCTGCAGCCCGCGGCGCTGAGCCTGCGCTCGGATCTGCGCCGCACGTTGCGCGCCGGAGCCGAGGCCGGCGCGCTGGCCGGCATCGTCTCCGGGTCCGGCCCGACATGTGCCTTCCTGTGTACCTCGGCCGCCCATGCCGTCGATGTGGGTACCGCGTTGTCGGGGGCGGGCGTGTGCCGCACGGTGCGGGTGGCCAGCGGTCCGGTGCACGGCGCACGCGTGGTGCCCGAGCCGGTGCGCTGACACCGACGGTGCGCCGGTTAAACCTCCGCACGTGTGACACATGCCTCAATCGGCGCGATGGTTTGGCAGTTACTTAAGGGTTCTTTAAGATGGGCTCGGTGGAAACTGGCCGGCGAGCAAAAGGCCGGTGACCACCGAAATGAGACACAACTGCTTCCCAATTGTGTGTGCGCGCCTCTGCTGAAGAGTGCACCTGCAGGCGGAATATAGGGAAACGCGCGAGGAACCTGGAGCCGACGACGACGTCGCTTCGGCCCCAGTCACCCCAGGAGGTTGCCGTGAGCCGCTTTACCGACAAGATGTACCGCAGCGCCCGGGAGAGCACGCGGGGCATGGTCACCGGCGAACCCTACGAGCCGGTGCGGCACACCTGGGCCGAGGTGCACGAGCGCGCCCGCCGGGTGGCCGGTGGTCTGGCCGCCGCCGGAATCGGACACGGTGACTCGGTCGGCGTGCTGGCCGGCTTCCCGGTCGAGATCGCACCCACCGCCCAGGGAGTGTGGATGCGCGGCGGCAGCCTGACGATGCTGCACCAGCCGACCCCGCGCACCGACCTCGCCGTCTGGGCCGAGGACACCATGACCGTCATCGGCATGATCGAACTCAAGGCCGTCATCGTCTCCGAGCCCTTCATCGTCGCCATCCCGGTGCTCGAGGAGAAGGGCATCAAGGTCCTCAAGGTGGCCGACCTGCTGGCCGCCGAACCGATCGACCCCGTCGAGACCGGCGAGGACGATCTGGCGCTGATGCAGCTGACCTCCGGCTCGACCGGGTCCCCGAAGGCCGTGCAGATCACCCACCGCAACATCCACTCCAACGCCGAGGCCATGTTCATCGGCGCCGAGTACGACGTCGACACCGATGTCATGGTCAGCTGGCTGCCCTGCTTCCACGACATGGGCATGGTCGGCTTCCTGACCATCCCGATGTACTTCGGTGCCGAACTGGTCAAGGTCACCCCGATGGACTTCCTGCGCGACACCCTGCTGTGGGCGCGCCTGATCGACAAGTACAAGGGCACCATGACCGCGGCGCCGAACTTCGCCTACGCGCTGTTCGCCAAGCGGTTGCGCCGCCAGGCCAAGCCGGGCGAGTTCGACCTGTCGACCCTGCGCTTCGCGCTGTCGGGCGCCGAGCCCGTCGAGCCCGCCGACGTCGAGGACCTGATCGACGCGGGCAAGCCGTTCGGCCTGAAGGCCTCGGCGATCCTGCCCGCCTACGGCATGGCCGAGACCTGCCTGGCGGTGTCGTTCTCCCCGTGCAACGCCGGCCTGGTCGTCGACGAGGTCGACGCCGACCTGCTGGCCGCGCTGCGCCGGGCGGTGCCGGCGAGCAAGGGCAACACCCGCCGGCTGGCCTCGCTGGGTCCGCTGCTGCGCGACCTGGACGCCCGCGTGGTCGACGAGGACGGTGCCGTGCTGCCGGTCCGCGGCGTCGGCGTCATCCAGCTGCGCGGTGAGTCGGTCACCCCGGGCTACATCACCATGGCCGGCTTCCTGCCGACCCAGGATGAGAACGGCTGGTATGACACCGGCGACCTCGGCTACATCACCGAGGAAGGCAACGTCGTGGTCTGCGGCCGCGTCAAGGACGTCATCATCATGGCCGGGCGCAACATCTACCCGACCGATATCGAGCGCGCCGCCGGCCGCGTCGAGGGTGTGCGCCCCGGTTGCGCCGTCGCGGTGCGCCTGGATGCCGGCCACTCGCGCGAAACCTTCGCCGTCGCAGTGGAATCCAACGCCTACCAGGACCCGGCCGAGGTGCGTCGCATCGAGCACCAGGTCGCCCACGAAGTGGTGACCGAGGTCGACGTGCGGCCGCGCAACGTGGTCGTGCTCGGGCCGGGCACCATCCCGAAGACGCCGTCGGGCAAGCTGCGCCGGGCCAACTCGGTCGCTCTCGTCACCGGCTAGATTCCCCCTGGACTTCCCGGCGAGCGTGCGTGTCTGCGGGCAACACGCCGCCACCCGCGCCGAGTGTGCGCACGCTCGGCTGCCGAAGGCAATCCGTATCGTGGTGTGATGGAACGGTCCTCACACGTCGTGCTCGGCTGGTTCGGTGTGCTCGGGGCCGCCATCTCGGTGGTCGCCATCCTGTCACTGGACGCGATCCTCGGCGGTGAGTCGCACCGGCCCGGCCGCACCCTGCGCATGGCGACCATCTCCGAGTACATCTACACCACCGGCGACTGGGCGTTCCTGACCGGCGTGCTGGCCCTCGCCCTCGGGTCGGTCCTGCTGCTGGTCGGCCTGATCGGCGCCGGGCTGGTGAGACCGTGGTCGCCCGGCTCGATCCTGATGTCGCTGTGGGTGACCGGCCTGGTGGGTGTGGCCGCCTTCCCCAAGAACAACTGGGAGATCGGGCCCAGCACAAGCGGATCGATCCACCGGGCGGCCACCCTGCTGGCGTTCGTGTCGTTGCCCGCGGCGGTGCTGGCCATCGCCCGGCGCCACCGCGGTGCCCGCCCGGCCGTCTGGCTCGCCTACGGTTCCATCGCCTGGCTGTCGATCCTGTTCGGCGCCATCGCGGTCGCCATGGTCACCGATCTGCGCTGGTATCGCATCATCCCGTTGGGCATCGTCGAACGCGGCATCGTCGCCTTCGAGGTCGCGGCCCTCATCGCGCTGGGAGTCTGGTTGATACGCGGGGAGTTCCACGTCGAGAAGCGGTTGGAATCCGGCTGAGGCCAATGCTGCACAGCGTGGTCGGCCGTGCCCGACAATGGCACGGTGCAGCGCGACCTGCGGATCTGGGCGTTCGGCGACGCGCACGTCGGCACCGACCTCCAGCACGGCCGCGAGAGCCTGGCCGACGCGATCCGGCATTCCGAGGAATTCGGCTGGGATATCGCGATCGACGCCGGCGACATGTCCGGCGCGCATCACAGCCTGCCCGATGATGCCGAGGGCTCAGAGGTCAGAAGGCAACTGGGAGCGCTGAACAGCCATCGCCGCGAGGACATCTACTCGGTATGCGGCAACCACGATCGCAACGGCCTCGACGAACCACAGGCCTCGTGGTGGCGCAAGTGGATCGACCCGACCGGGGAGCACACGGCGTTCTCCGGCGTCGATGCATCACGGCGGCGCTACCCGGTCGAGGGCACCTGGGAACGCTACTCCTTTCGGGTCGGCAACCTGCTGTTCCTGATGATGAGCGATATCAACGAGCCGTCCCAGACCGTCGGCCGCGGCACGCTCGGCGGTAACCCCGGTGGCGTGGTCAGTGCCGAGACGTTCGACTGGTGGGTGGACATGGTTGAGCGCCATCGTGATTCGTTGATCGTGACGGTGCACCACTACGTCCTCAAGGACACCACGGTGGCCTCGGGGGAGTGGGAAGGGGTGCGCATCGACGATGACGGCACCCTGCACGAGCACTACCACCGGCCGTTCGCCCAGGGCACCCCGCAGGGCGCGTCGTATCTGTACTGGGTGGGCTCGAAGCCGGACTGCGGGGCGTTCGAACGGTATCTGGAGGATCACCCCGGTGCGGTCGCGCTGTGGATCGGCGGGCACACCCACACCCACCCGGACGACGACCGCGGCGGCAAGACTCACATCGAGAAGCGGTACGGCGGAACATATTTCATGAACGTGGCATCGTTGAGTCGGTATCACATGCCGATCACGACGCTGCCGATCAGCCGATTGCTGACGTTCACGCCGGGTAGTTCACGGCTGCGGGTGCAGTGCTATCTGCACACCGACCAGTACGCCCCGCAGGGGTGGTACGACACCGCGGAGCGGACGCTGGATCTGAAAGCCCCGTTCGTCTGGTGAGCGTGCGTGAACTCCGCAGTTGACGCGGCGTGTCGGGCAGCAGACACGCACGCTCGCCGGGAAGAGGGGAGAGGCGGGAGTTACCAGGCGTGGACGATGTTCTGGGCCGGTTCGAGGCCCTGAGACAGCAGCAGTTCGGTCGCATCGGCGGCCTGCTCGCACACCAGCCCGACCTCCGGGCGCTCGGCGGAGCTGAACGGCTCGAGCACGTATGCGGCCGGGTCCTTGCGCCCGGGCGGCCGGCCCACGCCGATGCGCACGCGCTGAAAGTTCTTGGTGCCCAATGCCGCAGCGACCGACCGCAAGCCGTTGTGGCCGCCCTCGCCGCCGCCGAGCTTGAGCCGGATCCGGCCGAAGTCGATGTCGAGTTCGTCGTGCAGGATCACCACGTCGGCGGGGTCCACCGAGTAGAAGTTCGCCAACGGCCCCACCTGGCGGCCGGATTCGTTCATGTAGACGCGCGGCTTGGCCAACACGACGGCCCGACCGCCGAGGCGACCAGTGGTCGCCTCGGCGCCGGACTTCTTGTGCAGCTTGAAACCCGAACCGATGCGTTCGGCCAGTATGTCGGCCACCATGAACCCGAGGTTGTGTCGGGTCGTGGCGTATTTCGGCCCGGGGTTGCCCAGGCCGACCACCAGCAGGGGTTCGGCCACGTCGATCCGTGGCTATTCGGCGGCTTCGGCGTCTGCCTCGGCCTCGCCCTCGGCGGCATCCTCTTCGGCCTCGGTGGCGGTCTCGTCGACCTCGCCGGCACCCTCGGCCTCGAGCTCCTCGGCGGTCGGCGCCGCGACGACGTTGACCACCAGGGTCTCGGCATCGACGACGAGCGTCACACCGTTGGGCAGTTCCAGCTGGCCGGCGGTGATCTGGGTGCCGACCTCGGCCTCCTCGACCGACACGGTCAGCTGCTCGGGGATGGACAGCGCCTCGGCCTCGATGGCGATGGTGTTGGCCTCCTGGGTGACCAGGGTGCCTGCGGCGGCCTCACCCTCGACGACCACGGGCACGTCGACCTGGACCTTCTCGCCACGCTTCACGACGAGCAGGTCGACGTGCTGGATGTTGCGGCGCACCGGGTGGATGTCGAGGGCCTTGGTCAGCGCGAGCTGCTCGGTGCCGTCGATGTCCAGGGTCAGGATGGCGTTGGTGCCCGAGTGGCGCAGCACGGCGGCGAAGTCGTGCGCATTGAGCTCGAGGTGCTGCGGGTCGGTGCCGTGGCCGTAGAGCACGGTGGGGACCTTGCCGTCGCGCCGGGCCTGGCGCGAGGCGCCCTTGCCGGTGCGCTCGCGCACGGTGGCGGTCAGCTTGTTGGGGGCCGAGTTCTTGGCAGCCATGTTGTCTCTCCTGTAGCCGGTTCACACACGGCCAGGGTCCAACGAAATGGGATCCCGTCGATAACGGTGTTTTGGTAACCACCCTCGCCGTGACGTCAGCAAAGGGTAGCCGACAAGCCCCTCAGATCTGAAATTCGGTGCCCGTGAGCTGCGCGGACAGCGCCCACAGCGCCGATGCCGTGGCGGCGTTGCGGGCCAGCGGGCTGCGCGGGCTCTGACCGGTGGCGCCCCGCATGCCGAACCGGGGACCGATGAAACTGTCCCCGGGTATGTCGGCGGCCGCGGCGTACAGCGTCTGGCGCGCCCCGAAGTCGGCGTCGGTGGCCAGCTTGTTGGCGGCCACGAAGATCTTGTCACCGGTCGGGTTGCCGGTCTGTCCCTGCAGGTTGGTCGCCGAGTAGCCGGGGTGCGCGGCCACGGCGCGCACCGGCGAACCGGCCGCGGTCAGCAGGCGCTGCAGCTCGGTGGTGAACAGCAGGTTGGCCAGCTTGGACTGTCCGTAGGCCAGCCATGCCGAATACGGCCTGGCCTTCCAGTTCAGATCCTTGAGGCTGATGACGCCGAGCAGATGCATCATCGAGGACACCGTCACCACCCGGTCGGTGATCTTGGGCAGCAACAGGTTGGTCAGCGCGAAATGGCCCAGGTGATTCGTGCCGATCTGGCTCTCGAACCCCTGCTCGGTCCGGGCGTAGGGGACCGCCATGATCCCGGCGTTGTTGATCAGGACGTCGACGGCCTCGGTGCCGGCCGCGAAGGCGCGCACCGAGTCCAGGCTCTGCAGGTCGAGCGCGCGCACGCTCACATCCCCGGTCATCTGCGCGGCGGCGTCTTCGCCCTTGGCGGTGTTGCGGACGGCCAGGGTGACCGCGGCGCCGACCCTGGCCAACTCGCGGGCGGTGACCAGGCCGAGGCCGCTGTTGGCGCCGGTGACGATGACACGGCGGCCGGCGAAGGACGGCAGATCGGCGGCGGTCCATGAGCTCATGGCTGCCACCCTAGCTACGTGGCCCGCACGTCGAACCCCGAGATGATCTTCTCGATGTCCGGACCGTCCTTCTGGGCATCGTCGGCGAAGCTGGTGACCGTGAACTGCACCAGGTACTTCTGGGCCTTGGGTGCGGCCTGACCCGGCGCGGGCGCCTTGGGCTGGGTCCCGGTGGCGAAGACGATGCGGTTGTAGGTCTGCATCCGCTGCCCGCTGATCTCATAGGTGCCCTCGATCATCGAGGACGGGAAACCCTTGAAGTCGTCCCGGGAACCGTTGAGCTTCTTGAAGTTCGGTGACACCTCGGCGTCGACGTCGGCGTGCTTGAGAGCCTCGGCGGTATCGAAATCACCGTCGAGGGTGAACACCATCAGCATCGCCGTCGGGTAGGTCTCGCCGTCGGCGATCACCCGGGTGCCCGGTGCCATGTTGGTGTTGACGTAGTCCTGCCAGCCCTCGGGCCGGGGCACGGTGACGGCCAGATCGGTGAGCTTCTCCGGGGCCACCGGTTCACCCTTGACCCCGACACCCTCCAGGTATGCCGACAGCGGGACCGTCTCGTCGGACATCTCCTGGGTGGGCCGGGCCGGCGTGGTGGACAGCAGCGACTGGTAGTCGGGGGTCGCCTCGCCGCATCCGGCCAGCGTCAGGCACGCCAGAACAGCCGCCGCGAACCTCTTCACAACAGGTCGCGGACGTTCTCGATCGGGCGGGCCAGTCGGGTGCCCTTGTCGGTGACGACGAACGGCCGCTCGATCAGGATCGGATGTTCGACCATGGCGTCGAGCAGTTCGTCATCGGAGGCATCGGCCAGATGCAGTTCGGCGTAGAGCGATTCGCGTTTGCGCACCGCCGCGCGGACCTCGATGCCGGCATCGGAGATCATCCGCACCAGCTCGTCGCGCGACGGCGGGGTCTTCAGGTACAGCACGATTTCGGGCTCGATCCCGTTGTCGCGCAACATTTCCAGGGTCTTGCGTGAGGTCGAGCACTTCGGGTTGTGCAGAATGCGGGCGGCCGCCATGTCCGATACTCCTCGGGCGCGCTCGTCGCTAGGCGGAACCGTCGAAGAGCCCGGTCACCGAACCGTTGTCGAACACCGCCCGGATGGTGTTGGCCAGCAACGGGGCGATGGACAACACCGTCAGCGACGGGAAGCGCTTCTCCTCGCCGATGGGCAGCGTGTTGGTCACGATGACCTCGCGGGCGCCGCAGTCGGCCAGACGCTGGGCCGCCGGGTCGGACAGCACACCGTGGGTGGCGGCGATGATCACGTCCTTGGCGCCGTCCTGGCGGAGCAGCTTCACCGCGCCGGCGATGGTGCCGCCGGTGTCGATCATGTCGTCGGTGAGGATGCAGGTCTTGCCCTTCACATCGCCGACGACACGGTTGGACACCACCTGGTTGGGCACCAGCGGGTCACGGGTCTTGTGGATGAAGGCCAGCGGCACACCACCGAGGGAGTCGGCCCACTTCTCCGCGACACGGACGCGGCCCGAGTCGGGGGAGACGACGACCTTGTCGGCATCGGCGTAGTTCTCCGCGATGTAACCGGTCAGCAGCTTCTGGGCGCGCATGTGATCGACCGGGCCGTCGAAGAAGCCCTGGATCTGATCGGTGTGCAGATCGACGGTCACGATGCGGTCGGCGCCGGCGGTCTTGTACAGATCGGCGACCAGGCGGGCCGAGATCGGTTCGCGGCCGCGGTGCTTCTTGTCCTGCCGGGCGTACGGATAGAACGGCAGGATCGCGGTGATCCGCTTCGCGCTGCCGCGCTTGAGCGCGTCGATCATCAGCAGCTGTTCCATCAGCCACTGGTTCAGCGGCGCCGGATGGCTCTGCAGCACGAAGGCGTCGGATCCACGGACCGACTCGTCGAAGCGGACGAAGATCTCGCCGTTGGCGAAGTCCCGCGCGGTCTGCGCGGTCACCGGGACGTCGAGTTCCTTGGCCACCTGCTCGGCCAGCTCGGGGTGCGCCCGGCCGGAGAACAGCATCAGGTTCTTGCGGTTGTCGGTCCAGTCGTGGCTCATGCGTGGTGCCTCCGCGGTTCGGCGTTCCAGCCGGTCGGGGATCGATACGGGGCAATCGTACGGGCCAGTAACCGGAGCGCGCCCCCGGGTTACCGGATTGCCAACATCAGGCGTCGGGTTCGGGTGCCCCGGCCTTTCGGGCGGCTTCGGCGGAGGCACTTGCTGGGCGCTTGCGCAGCACCCAGCCCTCGATGGTGCGTTGCGCATTGTCCGAGACGGCCAGCGCGCCGGGCGGGACATCGTCGCGCAGCACCGTCCCGGCCCCGGTGTAGGCACCGTCGCCGACGGTCACCGGCGCCACGAACATGGTGTCCGAACCGGTCCGGACATGCGATCCGATGGTGGTGCGGCGCTTGGTCTCGCCGTCGTAGTTGACGAAGACGCTGGAGGCGCCGATATTGCTGTGCTCGCCGATGTCGGCGTCCCCGACATAGGTCAGGTGCGGCACCTTGGTGCCCGCCCCGATGGTCGAGTTCTTCGTCTCGACGAACGCGCCGAGCTTGCCCCGCGCGCCCAGCGTGGTGCCCGGGCGCAGATAGGTGAACGGCCCGACGGTCGCGCCGGCGCCGATCACCGACAGCTCGCCGTGGGTGCGGATGACGGTGGCGCCGTCGCCGACCTCCATCGCGGTCAGGGTGGTGTCCGGGCCGATGATGCAGTTCGCGCCGATCGCGGTGGGCCCGAGCAGCTGGGTGCCGGGGGCGATGACGGTGTCCGGGCCGATCTCCACCTCGACGTCGATCCAGGTGGTGGCCGGGTCGGTGACGGTGACCCCCGCCCGCTGGTGGGCGACGATGGTGCGCCGGTTCAGCTCGGCGCCCAGTGCGGCGAGCTGAACCCGGTCGTTGACGCCGGACACCAGCGCGGTGTCGGCGACGTGTTGGGCCTGCACCGGCAGGCCCTGCTCGCGGATCAGCGCGATCGCATCGGTGAGGTACAGCTCACCCTGGGCGTTGTCGGTGCGCAGCCGGGTCAGCGCCGCGCGCAGCGCGGCGGCGTCGAACGCGTAGACCCCGGAGTTGATCTCGGCGACGGCGCGCTGCGCGGCATCGGCGTCGGCGTGCTCGACGATCGCGGTGACCGCGCCCTCGCCGTCGCGGATGATCCGGCCGTAACCGGTGGGGTCGGCCAGGGTGGTGGTCAGGATGGTCGCGCCGGCGTCGGCATGCGTCGCGGTCAGGCCGGCCAGCGTCGGCCCGTCGAGCAGCGGGACGTCGGCGGTGGTGACGACGACGGTGCCGGCGAAGTCCTCGGGCAGCCCGGTCAGCCCGACGGTCACGGCATGCCCGGTGCCCAGCTGCTCCTCCTGTACGACGGCCACCGCGGTGCTGTTGACCCGCTGCACCTCCGCGCTGACCTGCTCGCGACCGTGGCCCACCACCACCACGACGTGCTGCGGGGTCAGCGCGGCGACCGCGTGCAGGGTGTGGGCCAGCATGCTGCGCCCGCCCAGCGGGTGCAGCACCTTCGGGATGGCCGAGCGCATCCGGGTGCCCGCGCCCGCGGCCAGGATGATCACGGCTGTTTCGGTGCTGGACACGTCTTCCTCCTCCGCGACCGAGGAGTGCCTGCCCGCGGACACACCGTCGACGCTGTCGGTTTAAGGTCGCTCGCGGCAGTTGAGCTCCGTCGCCAGGACTCGAACCTGAACTATCTGAACCAAAATCAGAGGTGCTGCCGATTACACCACGACGGACCGATCATCCCGAGACTCTAGTGCAAGCCGACTAGGCTGGCCGTCGTGGCAGCTCCCGAAAAAGACGTCCGCGCGCCGCGCGCCCGGATGACCGGCAGCGAACGCCGCCAGCAGCTCATCGAGATCGCCAAGTCGCTGTTTGCCGAACGGGGTTTCGACGGCACCTCCATCGAGGAGATCGCCCAGCGCGCCAACGTCTCCAAACCCGTGGTGTACGAGCACTTCGGCGGCAAGGAGGGCCTCTACGCCGTCGTCGTCGACCGGGAGATGTCCGCACTGCTCGACGGCATCACATCCTCGCTGACCAACAACCGCTCGCGGGTCCGGGTCGAGCGGGTCGCGCTGGCGTTGTTGACCTACGTCGAGGAACACACCGACGGATTCCGGATCCTGATCCGCGATTCACCGGCCGCCATCACCTCGGGTACCTACGCCACCCTGCTCAACGACGCCGTCAACCAGGTGGCCTCCATCCTGGCCGGGGATTTCTCCCGCCGCGGGCTGGACCCCGACCTCGCCCCGCTCTACGCCCAGGCACTGGTCGGCTCGGTGTCGATGACCGCGCAGTGGTGGCTCGACGTCCGGGAGCCGAAGAAGGAAGTGGTCGCCGCACACGTGGTCAACGTGGTGTGGAACGGGCTGACGCATCTGGAGTCCGACCCGCAGCTGCACGAGGAGTAGCGCGCGCCCGGGCGCGACGTCGGTCACTACCGACCGGCGCCTACCATGGATGCATCATGACCGCACCGGGGCACACTCATGTCCAGATCCCGATCGCGGGGCTCGTCGATCTGGCGCTCACCTCGCCCACCTTCGTCGACCTGATCGACCGCGCGCAGGGCCGGCCGGACTCGCTGGCGATGGTCGGCCCGGCCAGCGCACGCCTGTTCACCGCCGCCGCGCTGGCACGCACCGGTCCGCTGCTGGTCGTCACCGCGACCGGTCGCGAGGCCGATGACCTGACCGCCGAACTCAAGGCGGTGCTCGGCGAGGCCGTCACCCTGTTCCCGTCCTGGGAGACGTTGCCGCACGAGCGGCTCTCACCCGGTGTGGAGACCGTCGGCGCCCGGATGCTGGTGCTGCGCCGGTTGGCCCGCCCGGACGACGAGCACCTCGGGCCACCGCTGCAGGTGGTGGTCACCACCACCCGCTCACTGCTGCAGCCGATGCTGGCCGGCCTGGGTGCCATCGAACCGGTCACCCTGGCCGTCGGCGCCGAGTCCGACTTCGACGACACCATCGCGCGGCTGGTCGAGCTGGCCTACACCCGCGTCGACATGGTCGCCAAGCGCGGGGAGTTCGCGGTCCGCGGCGGCATCCTGGACATCTTCCCGCCGACTGCCGAACATCCTGTGCGGGTGGAGTTCTGGGGCGACGAGGTGTCCGAGATGCGGATGTTCTCGGTGGCCGATCAGCGCTCCATCACCGAGATCGAGATCAGCCGGGTCGACGCGGTGGCCTGTCGCGAGATCCTGATCACCGACGAGGTCACCCAGCGTGCGGCCCAGCTCCTCGACGCCCAACCCCAGACCGACAACACCATCGCTGGGTCGATCGGGGACATGCTGGCCAAGCTGGCCGAGGGCATCCCGGTCGACGGTATGGAGGCGCTGCTGCCGGTGCTGCAGCCCGATGAGCTGACACTGCTGACCAGCCATCTGCCGGCCGGGACCCCGGTGCTGGTGTGCGACCCGGAGAAGGTGCGCTCCCGCGCCGCGGACCTGATCCGCACCGGCCGCGAATTCCTGGAGGCGTCCTGGTCGGTGGCCGCCGTCGGCGGTGACGCGCCGATCGACGTCGAGTCGTTGGGCGGCTCCGGATTCCGCGAGCTCGACGAGGTGCGCGCCGCCGCGGGCCGGTGGTGGACGCTGAGCCAGCTCACCACCGAGTCGGCAGTCGAACTCGATGTGCGCCCCGCGCCGAGCGCACGCAGCCAGCACGCGGTCGACGAGATCTTCGCGATGCTGCGCGCGCACGTCGCGACCGGTGGTCACGCGGTGGTGGTCACCCCGGGTACCGGCACCGCGCACCGTGTCGTCGAGCAGCTCGGCGAAGCCGACACGCCCGCAACGATGTTGGAGTCCGGCGCACAGCCGACCGCCGGCGTGGTGGGGGTGCTCAAGGGGCCCCTGCACGACGGGGTGATCATCCCCGGGGCGAACCTGGTCGTCATCACCGAGACCGACCTGACCGGTAACCGGGTCGCGGCCACCGACGGCAAACGCCTTGCCGCCAAACGACGCAACGTCGTCGATCCGCTGGCGCTCACCGCCGGCGACCTCGTGGTTCACGACCAGCACGGCATCGGCAAGTTCGTGGAGATGACCGAACGGGTGATCGGCGGGGCCCGGCGAGAATACCTGGTGCTGGAATACGCCTCGGCCAAGCGCGGCGGTGGCACCGACAAGCTGTACGTGCCGATGGACTCGCTGGATCAGCTGTCGCGCTACGTCGGTGGGCAGGCGCCCACCCTGAGCCGGCTCGGTGGCAGCGACTGGACCAACACGAAGACCAAGGCCCGCAAGGCGGTTCGCGAGATCGCCGGGGAGCTGGTCTCGCTGTACGCCAAGCGGCAGGCCGCACCCGGGCACGCGTTCGGTCCGGACACCCCGTGGCAGGCCGAGATGGAGGATGCGTTCGGCTTCACCGAGACCATGGACCAGATGACCGCCATCACCGAGGTCAAGGCCGATATGGAGAAGCCGGTCCCGATGGACCGGGTGATCTGCGGTGACGTCGGCTACGGCAAGACCGAGATCGCGGTGCGGGCGGCGTTCAAGGCGGTGCAGGACGGCAAGCAGGTCGCGGTACTGGTGCCGACGACGCTGCTGGCCGACCAGCATCTGCAGACCTTCACCGCCCGGATGGCCGGCTTCCCGGTCACCGTGAAGGGGCTGTCCCGGTTTACCGACCCCGCCGAATCCAAGGCCGTGCTGGACGGAATGGTCGACGGCTCGGTCGATGTCGTGATCGGCACCCACCGGCTGCTGCAGACCGCGGTGCGCTGGAAGGACCTCGGACTGGTCATCGTCGACGAGGAACAGCGCTTCGGTGTCGAGCACAAGGAGCACATCAAGAGCCTGCGTACCCATGTCGACGTGCTGACCATGAGCGCCACCCCGATCCCGCGCACGCTGGAGATGAGCCTGGCCGGTATCCGCGAGATGTCGACCATCCTGACCCCGCCCGAGGAACGCTTCCCGGTGCTGACCTACGTCGGCCCGCACGACGACAAGCAGGTCGCCGCCGCGCTGCGCCGCGAACTCCTGCGCGACGGGCAGGCCTTCTACATCCACAACCGGGTCAAGTCCATCGATCAGGCCGCGGCCCGGGTGCAGGCGATGGTGCCCGAGGCCCGCGTCGTGGTGGCGCATGGGCAGATGGCCGAGGAGACGCTGGAGAAGACCGTCGAAGGTTTCTGGAACCGTGAATTCGACATCCTGGTGTGCACCACCATCGTCGAGACCGGACTGGACATCTCGAATGCCAACACCCTGATCGTGGAGCGTGCGGACACCTTCGGGCTGTCCCAGCTACACCAGCTGCGTGGCCGGGTGGGCCGCAGCCGCGAACGCGGGTACGCCTATTTCCTGTACCCGCCCGAGATCCCGCTCACCGAGACCGCGCACGACCGGCTGGCCACCATCGCCCAGAACAACGATCTGGGCGCCGGTATGGCGGTGGCGATGAAGGACCTGGAGATCCGCGGGGCGGGCAACGTGCTGGGTGTCGAACAGTCCGGGCACGTCGCCGGGGTCGGGTTCGATCTGTACGTGCGGCTGGTGGGCGAGGCGGTCGAGGCCTACCGGGCGGCCGTCGACGGGAAAACCGTTGTGGCCAACGAGGAACCGAAGGACGTCCGGATCGACCTGCCGGTGGACGCGCACCTGCCACCGGACTACATCGCCAGCGACCGGCTGCGCCTGGAGGCCTACCGGCGGCTGGCCGCCGCCTCCGACGATGCCGGGATCGCCCGCGTCATCGACGAACTCGTCGACCGCTACGGCCCGCTGCCCGAGGCCGCGCTGCGACTGGTGGCGGTCGCCCGGTTGCGGCTGCTGTGCCGCGAGTACGGCGTCACCGAGGTGTCCACCGTGTCCGACACCACGCTGAAGGTCTCGCCGCTGACCCTGCTCGACTCCGGTCAGATGCGGCTGAAGCGGATCTATCCGGGTGCGGCATACCGGGCCACCACCTCGACCGTGCAGATCCCGATCCCGCGGGCCGGCAGCGGGGTCGGCGCACCGCGGATCCGCGACCTGGAGCTGTTGCAGGCCGTGGCGGGCATGCTGCTCGCGCTGGACGGCCGCCCCGCCGACGAGGTCGACATCACCGGTGGCGCTGCGGCTTCCGAGGTCGGGGGGACCAGGTGACGGTCGTCCTGGTGGACCCGCGCCGGCCCTCGCTGGTGCCGGTGGAGGCCGTCGCGCTGCTGGCCGGGCAGGTGCAGTACACCGAGGAGATGCCGATCAAGGTGCCGTGGTCGCTGCCGTCGGCGCGGCCGGTGTTCAGCGACGGCTCCGAACCCGCGCCGGTGCTGCTGTCCTCGGACCCGGAGCATCCCGAGGTGAAGGCCCGGCTGGCCGCCGGTGCCACGCTGATCGCGGCGCCGAGCCCGCAGGTCGGGGAGCGCCTGGTCGACGCGGTCGCGATCATGGACCGGTTGCGCACCGACGGTCCGTGGGAGAGCGAGCAGACCCACGACTCGCTGCGCCGGTATCTGCTGGAGGAAACCTACGAGCTGTTCGACGCAATGCGCAGCGGCGACGCCGAGGAGCTGCGGACCGAGCTCGGAGATGTGTTGCTGCAGGTGCTTTTCCACGCCCGCATCGCCCAGGACGCACCCGAGCATCCGTTCGACATCGACGATGTGGCCGACGCGCTGGTGCGCAAGCTCGGCAACCGTGCCGCCGGGGTGCTGGCCGGCGAGTCGGTGTCGCTTGCCGAGCAGTTGGCGCAATGGGAGGAACGCAAGCTGGCCGAGAAGGTGCGCGACTCCTGCATGGATGACGTACCGACCGGCCAGCCCGCACTCGCCCTGACCCAGAAGGTGCTCGAGCGGGCGGCGGGTGCGGGACTGCCCGACGAGTTGATTCCCGACACGCTGCGTGAGGTGCGCATCGGGCCGGATACCGACGCCGAGAACCTCTTGCGCACGGCGACGTTGGCGTTCATGGACACCGTGCGCGCCGCCGAGCAGGCGGTCCGGGCGGCCCGCGGCTCCGACACCATCGGCTCGACCCCGCCGCAGCCCATCGGCGCCGATGAGTGGCGCGCGCACTGGCCTGCCTGACCGCTCGTGATCAGGCCAGCAACCCCTGACCCAGCCAGCCGCCCTCGGCCACCCCGGGCAGCATGGCGAATGTCGCCGAGCCGACCGTGGTGATCCACTGGTTCATCGCATCCGCCTGCGCCAACCGTTCCTGCACCGGGACGAACTGCCGCGCCGGGTCGGCCAGGTAACACGCGAACACCAGCCCGCTGTCGGTGGTCACCCCGGCCGGCGGCGGATCGTCGTAGTTGTACGGCCGGCGCAGGAATCGCTCGTCCTCGGTGCGGTGATGCGCCAGCGCGATATGCGAGTTCGGCGGGATCACCGGGATGCCGTTGACCTGGGCGGCCAGATCGGGCGCGTCGTCCTCCCGGGCTCCGGTCAGAGGTGCACCGGTGTCCAGCCGGCGGCCCACCGCGAATTCCTTGCTGGCCCGGTCCAACTCGTCCCAGGTGTCCAGCTCCGCGCGCACCCGGCGCAGCACCAGGATGGTCCCGCCGGCGAACCACGGTTGGGCCGCCCCGTCATCCCACACGTGCCGGGCGAACTCGGCAGGGGTGCGCAGGTTCGCGGTGCCGTCGACCTGACCCATCACGTTGCGCATGGTGGACCCGGATGCGTCGGCGCCGTGCGCATTGCGGAACCCGCGCTGCCGCCAGCGCTGCACGGTCATCGCCCGCACGTTCTTGAGCAACACCCGGCTGGCATGTGCGACCACCATCGGATCGTCGGCGCAGATCTGCAGCAGCACATCGCCGCCGACGAACGCCCGCTCCAGTCGGTCGGTGGAGAACGCCGGCAGGTCGATCGCGGTGGGTGGCTTCCGGTGCGCCAACCCGATCCGATCGAACACCGCCGGGCCGAGACCGACACTGACCGTCAGCCGGGCCGGCCGCAACGCCAGCTCGGGTTCGGTGTCGGCCAGCGCCGGGCGCCCCTGGGTCAGCCGGGCGGCATCGGCACTCCACAACCGCAGCACCGCGGTCAGCGTCTCGCGCGGGCTACGTCCCGGCTCGTCGCGCAGGTCGAGTGCGACGAACAACGCGTGCGCCTGCGCCGGCGTGGCGATACCTGACTGGTGGGCGCCGTGGAAGGGCTCCACGGCGCCACCGAAGCCCTCGACGGTGGCGGATTGTGCTGCGCCGCACCGGGTCAGCGCGGCGCCCGCGGCCAGCGCGGCGGCGCCCCCGGTCAGCAGGCGCCGCCGGTTCACCTCAACCATGGCTGCCGTGGCCGGGCTGGTATTCCTCGTTGGCACCGGCGAAATCGCGGACCTGCGCGGTGACGGGCAGCGAGGAGCCGTCCTCGAAGACCAATGTGACGGTGACATCGGTACCCGGCGACAGCGGTCCGGTGAGGTCCATCAACATCACGTGATCCCCGCCGGGGACCAGGTCGTGACTGCCGCCGCCGGCTATGACGAATCCGCCGTCCTTGGGTCGCATGGTCTTACTGCCGGACTCGCCCACCACCTCGTGCATCTCGATGATGTTCGCCGCGGGCGAGGTGCCATAGGTGATCCGCGCCTCGCGGTCGCCGTCGTTGGTCAGCGACCCGAACATCGCCGCCATGCCGTCATCGGTGGCGGCGGCCCACTGATCGTGGATCGACACCTGCTCGGCCATCGGACGCTCGTCGGCGGCGGGCGATCCGCACGCCGAAAGCAGCACGGCCGCAACGAGAATCATCAGCTTACGCATCGGCGGACTCCTTGCGCAGTGTGGCGGACCCGATGGCCAGATCCAGCAGTATGAATGCGATCAGCGAGACGCCGAGCAGGGGCAGGAACCAGCCCACCGCCCCCGCGCCGATCACCACCGCGCCGATGGCCCACGGCGGCAACCGCTTCAGCGCACCACGCAGTGGTGGCCGACCGACCGCCCAGCGCGATCCGCGGGTGGGTCGTCGCTGCCACCACATCCGGTAGCCGCCGATGATCACCCCGACCAGTGCCACCGCGATGCCGAGCAGCAGCAACTGGTTGAGCAGCCCGAAGAGCAGGCCCATGTGTCCGCGGATCCCCCAGTCGGCCAGCATCGCCACACCCGAGTAGTCGCGCCAGTAGTCCACCGACCCGCGCACGGTGTTGTTCACCGGATCCACCGACGCGGCGTTGGTGGTCAGCCGGTAGGGCTTGTCGATCTCGGTGACCACGACACCCTGGCCGGGTTCGGTGGGCAGGGTGATCTCCAGGGGCGGGTGCACACCGACGCGGGCCGCGGCACGCAGCACCCCGTCGTAGTTGACCGCAGCCGGGTCGCCGGCCGGGGCAGCCGACGCGCCGTGACCGGCGTGGTCGCCGTGGTCGCCGTGGTCGCCGTGGGCGTCCCGGCCCGGGGCGGCCGGGGTGAGGTCGGTGTTCAGCTGTGGTCGTTTCCACTCCATCGCCGAGCGCAGTTCGGTGACGTGCGCTCCGGCGTAGGTGGACCAGGTGATGCCGGTCGCCGACAGGAACAACAGTCCGGCCAGCAGCCACACGCCGGTGGCGCCGTGCCGGTTCATGGTGCGGGCACGGCCCTTGCCGCCGCCGGCCCGGAAGATCCGCGCCTGCCGGCCCCGGCGCCGATCGCCCGCGGCCTTGGTCAGCCACAGCGCCAGCCCGCCGAGTGCCACGACCCACAGCCAGGAGGCCGCGAGCTCGCTGTAGATGCGACCCGGTTCGCCGAGGTTGAGATGGCGGTGAAAGCCGTCCAACCACGTACTCACCGGCAGGTAGCCCAGCCAGGTGGCCTCGTCGCCGAGAACCCGGCCGGTGTACGGATCCACGAACACCGCCCGCTGCAGCTCCGCATCCAGGGCGGGGTCGGCGAAGTACACCCGGGTGGATTCGCCGGGCTCGGCGGCCGGACGCAGCCCGGCCATGGCCAACTGCGGGAATGCGGTCTGTGCGGCGGCGGCCTGTGCGGACAGTGGCAATGCCTGCCCGGACGGGGTGACGGTCAGGATGTCGCTGTAGACGACGCGTTCGATGGTGGGGGCCATCGCGTACAGCCCGCCGGTGAGGGCGGCGATCAGGATGAACGGTGCCACCAGCACACCGGCGTAGAAGTGCAGGCGCAGCACGAACGGGCGCCAGTGTCGTCGGGGTGCTTCGGCGGTGGGTGGTGCGGATTCGACGGTGTCGTCGGGCAGGGTCATGAGAAGCCTTCGGCTCAAGGTGATGGGTGGGTGCGAACGCACACAGCGCCCCGGCCGGTTTTCGGCCGCGGGCGTACATGAGGTCAATGGTGTGGACCGCTACGCGGTCGCGACGCCACCCATCGGCGGGGCACGCATGCCCAGTCCGGGAGCCAGCAGAACAGATTGGGCGACAACGTTGTTGGTGCGCCGACGGATTCGCGGCGCGGTCGGTGCAGCGGTGCGGGCGGCGAACAGGCGCAGCCAGCACAGCACCGAGGCGCACACCCGGTAGAGATGCTCGACGGCGGCGATCGCGATGCCGAGGACCACCGCGGCGGCGGCGTGCGCGGTGAGCATCGACGGCGTCAGCCCGAGGCCGCCGTGGTGTCCGCCGGCCACGGCGAGCACGAGGTGGCCGAGCAGCTGGGCCGCGCCGAGCGCAACTGCCAGGACGGCCACCTGGGCGTGCGGGTTGGCGACGGTGACGGAACCGGCCGCGGCACCGGCGGTCGCGCAGACCAGTAGCGCGGCGACCAGGGCGGCGCCATGGGGGAAGGTGCCTGCGGCCGCGGCGTGCGCGCCGACGGTGGTGACGGCCGCGCTGATGCCGACGAGCACGGCACGTAGCCCGTGCGCGCGTGCGGTCGGCGTCGTCACCAGGCGGACTCTACTACGCCTGCTAGTAGACGTTCAGTCCAGCAGCGCATCGCCGAGGAACCGGTCTTCGCCGGTCACCCCGGGCAGCACGAAGAAGAAGCCGCCGCCGACCGGCATGATGTACTCCTCCAGCGGTTCGCCCTTGAGCCGCTCCTGCACGGCCAGGAAACCCTTCCGCAGGCTGCGCTGGTAGGCCACGAAGGCCAGCCCCTGATCCAACCGGCCCGCCCCGTCGAAACCGCGCGAGTAGTTGAATCCCCGGCGCAGGATCAGGTTCTGCTCGGTCTCCGGGGTGCGGGGGTTGGCCAACCGGATGTGCGCGTTCAGCTTGATCCGCAACCCGTCGGGGTCGGACGCATAATCGGGGTCGTCGAATTCCCCTGTCATCCCGAGCGGGGCGCCGCTGACCTTGGCGCGGCCGATCAGCGCCTCCTGCTCGACGAGCTGGGTGCGGTCCCAGAATTCGACGAAGTTCCGGATGATGCGCACCGCCTGATAGGTGCCACCGACCGCCCATTCGGGTTCGCCGCCCGGGCCGACGTCCTCGGGCCCCACCCAGACGTGCCGGTCCATCACGGTCGCATCGGCGACGTCGAGGTTGGCGGTGCCGTCCTTGAATCCCAGCAGATTGCGCGGGGTGGTCGCCTCGGCGGCCTTGCCGGCGCCGATGCCGCGGGCGTAGCCGTCGATCATCCAGCGCAACACCAGATCGCTGCGGGTCCGGCGCATCAGCTGGCGCAGGGCGAACTGCATGGTGTCGTTGTGGCCGGACTCGAAGATGATCGAGATGTCGCCGTGCGAGAGTTTCGGGTCCAGCCGGTCGTTGGCCAGGAACGGCATGGTCTCCAGCTCGCGGGGCTTGCGGTCGGCCAGCCCGAAGCGCCGGTCGAACAGTGAGGCCCCGACCCCGACGACGATGGACAGGTTGTCCGCAGGCGGATGCTCGCCGAGGATTCCGGAGTCCACCGGCGGGTAGGCCGGGTCGCGCTGCTCGGGCGGGCGGCCGGCCATCAGGCCCCGGATCTCGTCGGTCAGCTCCTGCAGCGTCGACCGGAGTTCGGCGCGGTCACGGGCGTGCACATTGAACGACGCCACCAGTCCCTGCTCCGGGATGGGCAGGGCGGTGATGCCGGTCTGGTGGGCACCCTCGAAGTCGATGAACCGCTGCGCGCTCTGCGGCTGCTCGGGGGTGTCCTGCGCGCACCCGGCCAGTGCCGCCGCACCGGCTGCGGCACCGGCTCCGAGGGCGCCGGTGACGAATCCGCGCCGAGAAATCCGCGTCACTGCAGTTTGAGCACTCCCGAGACCTGGGACAGGTTCTCCGAAAGGCCCGCGAGTTCGGATTTGAGCGTGTCGATCACCTCGGGGGTGACGGTGACCTCGGGGCAGCGCGCCGACGGGTACGGGTCGTTCTCGGTGCAGAACAGCACCCAGCCGTCACCGCGGCGCAGCGGGCCCAGGGTGTCGAACACCGAGTTGATGCCGGCCTCGATCTTGCCCAGCAGCGCCGGGTCGGCCTCCACCAGTGCGGGGTTCAGCTTGCCGATCGCGTCGCGGGCGCCCTGGACGTTGGCGTCGAAATCCCACAGGTCGGTCTTGGCGTAGCGGTCCTCTTCGCCGGTGATCTTGCCCTCGGAGACCTCTTCGATCAGTTCCGCGGCACCGTTGGAGACGTCCACCGGGGTGACCTCGACGGACGGGAACTGGGCCTTCAGTTCGGCGATATCGGCGTCGAGCTGGTCGGCGAACGGTGCACCGCCCTCGGTGGTGTTCTTCTCGAACAGCAGGTACTCCAGGCGGTGCCAGCCGGTGAACTCGGGATCGTCGACACCGGCGAAGTCGTCGACGCGGGCGTCGATCTTGCCGTCGATCTCCTCGACCAGCCCGGCGATCGGTTCGATGCGCTCCCACGGCGCTCGCGAGGGCGCATAGGCGTCCTGGGCGGCCTTCAGGTCGCCGGCGCGCACCGCGTCAGTGAGCACCTTCACCGCGGTGACCAGTTCGTCGATCTGGGCGACGGCGTAGGCCTTGTATTCGGCGGCCGCCTTCTCGGTCAGCGGATTGGGCGCCGCGGCAGCCGAACTGCTGGTCGACGCGCCCGAGGAGGCGCTGGCAGTCGAGCTTTCTGCGCCGTTGTTCGAATCACCGCCCGAACATCCGCTGAGAATCAGGGCGGCTGCCACAACGGGGATCTGCCAGGCAAAACGGTGCGTCATCGAACCTCCTTGGGGGACTTCGAGCACAGTACATGTTCGACCAGGATTGGATAGGCATACCTGGGTCAAGACGAGCGATCAACTGCCCGTGTCGCCACCACCGTTACTCTTGTTCGGGGGTGTGGAATCCCCCGTTGCCTTGAGGGAGTGCCTTGTCGGACGTGCGGAGTGGGGCTGGGAGTGTGTCCTCCCCGGCGCCGACCATCGATCCGGTGCAGTCGGCCCCGCGACGCACGTTCGCCGCATTCTGGCGGGCCCGCTGGTTACGGGCGGCCCTGGTGCTCGCGGCGGCGCTGCTGCTGTTGGCGTCCAGTTGCTCCTGGCAGAGCGGTGAGGTCATCCCCGACGGTGTCCCGCCACCCCGCGGGGCCCCGGTCCCGGCGATCGACACCAATGCCGACGGCCGGCCCGCCGACCAGCTGCGGGAGTGGGCCGCCGAGCTGGCCCCGAAGGTCGACATCCCGGAGCAGGCGCTGCAGGCCTACGCGTATGCCGCGCGGGTGGCCGAGGTGGTCAACCCCAAGTGCAATCTGGCCTGGACCACGCTGGCCGGCATCGGCATGGTGGAGAGCCACCACGGCACCTACAACGGGGCGACGATCGCCGCCAATGGCGATGTGCGCCCGCCCATTCGGGGTGTCCAGTTGGACGGGACGATGGGCAACATGCAGATCCTGGACACCGATCAGGGCCTGCTGGACGGGGATCCGACCCTGGACCGGGCGATGGGTCCCATGCAGTTCATCCCGGAGACCTGGCGGCTGTACGGGGTGGACGCCAACAACGACGGCGTCATCAGCCCGGACAACTTCGACGACGCGGCCCTGTCGGCGGCCGGCTACCTGTGCTGGCGCGGCAAGGACCTGTCCACCCCACGCGGATGGATGGAGGCGTTGCGCGCCTACAACCTGTCCAACCAGTACGCGCGCGGTGTGCGTGACTGGGCGACCGCCTATGCCGAGGGCCACCCCCTCTGATCACGCCATGCTGATTCACAACCTCTAGGCTCTTACCGTCCGCACGCCATCCCAAGACCGATTTCCAGGAGGAACCCGTGCCCATCATCGAACAGGTCGGAGCCCGCGAGATCCTCGATTCGCGCGGCAACCCGACCGTCGAGGTCGAGGTGGCCCTGATCGACGGAACCGTTGCCCGCGCGGCGGTGCCCTCGGGCGCGTCCACCGGTGAACACGAGGCGGTCGAGCTGCGCGACGGCGGCCCCCGCTACCTGGGCAAGGGCGTCGAGAAGGCGGTCGAGGCCGTGCTCGACGAGATCGCCCCGGCGGTCATCGGTCTGTCCGCCGATGATCAGCGCCTGGTCGACCAGGCGCTGCTGGATCTGGACGGCACCCCGGACAAGTCGCGGCTGGGCGCCAACGCCATCCTGGGCCTGTCGCTGGCGGTGGCCCGCGCGGCCGCCGATTCGGCCGGCCTGCCGCTGTTCCGCTACGTGGGCGGCCCGAACGCGCACATCCTGCCGGTGCCGATGATGAACATCATCAACGGCGGCGCGCACGCCGACACCGGGGTGGACGTGCAGGAGTTCATGATCGCCCCGATCGGCGCACCCACCTTCAAGGAATCGCTGCGCTGGGGCGCCGAGGTCTACCACTCGCTCAAGTCGGTGCTCAAGAAGCAGGGTCTGTCCACCGGTCTGGGCGACGAGGGCGGTTTCGCCCCGGACCTGCCCGGCACCAAGGCCGCGCTGGACCTGATCGGCACCGCCATCGAGGGTGCGGGCCTGAAGCTGGGCTCCGACGTGGCGCTGGCACTCGATGTGGCGGCCACCGAGTTCTACACGCAGGGAACGGGTTACGCCTTCGAGAAGGAGACCCGCAGCGCCGAGCAGATGGCCGAGTTCTACGCCGGCCTGCTCGACGCGTACCCGCTGGTGTCGATCGAGGATCCGCTGTCCGAGGATGACTGGGACGGCTGGGTGGCGCTGACCTCCGCGATCGGCGACCGGGTGCAGCTGGTGGGTGACGACCTGTTCGTCACCAACCCCGAGCGCCTGGAAGAGGGCATCGAGAAGGGTGCGGCCAACGCGCTGCTGGTGAAGGTCAACCAGATCGGCACGCTCACCGAGACGCTGGACGCGGTCTCGCTGGCCCACAACAGCGGCTACCGCACGATGATGAGCCACCGCTCCGGTGAGACCGAGGACACCACCATCGCCGACCTGGCCGTGGCGGTCGGCAGCGGTCAGATCAAGACCGGTGCCCCGGCTCGCAGCGAGCGGGTGGCCAAGTACAACCAGCTGCTGCGCATCGAGGAAGCCCTCGGCGACGCCGCACGCTATGCAGGCGATCTGGCCTTCCCACGGTTCACGCCTGCGAGCCAGTAGTTTCGGCTCATGCCCGACGCGAAACGGCCCGATCCGCAGCGGAAGTCGAGCCGCGGCCCTGCCCGCAGGCCGGGCAAGGCGGGTGGGGCGGGCCGTCCGCGCGGGTCGTCGGTGCGTCGGGAACCCAAGGCCATCGAGAGCCGGCAGGCCCGCGAGGCCCGGCAGGCGCCCGGTCCGGCGGAGACGCCGGACACCGTCGCCGAGGCCATCCGCCGCTCGGTCGCCGAGACCACCGACGCGCAGTCCGATCAGCGGTTCGGGTCGGCGGCCCGGCGGGCGGCGATCCTGGCCGCGGTGGTGTGTGTGCTGACGCTGACCATCGCCGGGCCGGTCCGCACCTACTTCGCCCAGCGCACCGAAATGAACCAGCTGAAAATGGTTGAGGCACAATTGCGTTCACAGATCGCCGATCTCGAGCAGCAGAAGATCAAGCTCGCCGATCCGGTGTTCATCGCCGCGCAGGCCCGCGAGCGACTGGGCTTCGTGATGCCCGGTGACATCCCGTATCAGGTGCAGTTGCCACCGTCGGCGGTGGTGGAACCCGACGCCGGCCCGCAGGCGCCCACCGCGGTCAACACCGACCCCTGGTACACCTCGTTGTGGCACACCATCGCCGACGCACCGCACGGCGCCACGCCCGCGATCACGCCCGCGCCGGTGCCCGCACCCCCCGTGGTGCCCGACCCCGCACCCGCCGGTGGTTGACCAAGCCGATCTGGACGCCGTCGCCCGCCAACTGGGGCGAGCACCGCGCGGTGTCCTGGAGATCGCCTACCGCTGCCCCAACGGCGAACCCGCCGTGGTGAAGACGGCGCCCAAGCTGCCCGACGGCACCCCGTTCCCCACGCTGTACTACCTGACCCATCCGGCGCTGACGGCGGCGGCCAGCCGGCTGGAATCCTCGGGTTTGATGCGCGAGATGACCGAACGGCTGGCCGAAGACCCGGAACTGGCCGCCGCCTACCGGCGTGCGCACGAATCCTATCTGGCCGAGCGGGACGCCATCGAGCCGTTGGGCACCGACTTCACCGGCGGCGGCATGCCCGACCGGGTGAAATGCCTGCACGTCGTGATGGCGCACGCGCTGGCCAAGGGCCCGGGGGTCAACCCGTTCGGTGACGAGGCGCTGGCGGTACTGGCCGTCGAACCGGCGATGGCCGGAATCCTGGATCGTGAGGTGTGGACGTGAGGGTCGGCGCGGTCGACTGCGGTACCAATTCCATCCGGCTGCTCATCGCCGAGGGCGGTGCCGACGGATTGTCCGATGTGCACCGCGAGATGCGCATCGTCCGGCTGGGGCAGGGGGTCGACGCGACCGGCGAGTTCGCCCCGGAAGCCTTGGCGCGCACCGAGGCAGCGCTGGCCGACTATGTCGCGCTGATGCGTGAGCACGAGGTGGCCCGGGTGCGGATGGTGGCGACATCGGCGGCCCGCGATGCCGGCAATCGGGACGAGTTCTTCGCCATGACCGCCCGGTTGCTCGGGACCGTCGCCGACGGGGCGGTCGCCGAGGTGATCACCGGCACCGAGGAGGCGCAACTGTCCTTCCGCGGTGCCGTCGGTGAACTCGACCCGACCGCGGCACCGTTCATCGTGGTCGATCTCGGGGGCGGCTCCACCGAACTGGTGCTCGGCGACGGAGACGGGGTGAGCGCGTCCTTCTCGGCGAACATCGGGTGCGTGCGGATAAAGGAGCGTTGCCTGCACACCGACCCCCCGACGGCCGATGAGGTAGAGCAGGCGCGCGCGGTGGTGGCCGAGCGTCTCGACGAGGCGCTGCGCGCGGTCCCGGTCGAGGGCGCGCACACCTGGGTGGGGGTGGCGGGCACCTTCACCACGCTGGCCGCGCTGGCACACCGGTTGCCGGTATACGACCCGGCGGCGATTCACCTGTCCCGGACCGGATTCGGCGCGCTGCTGGACGTCTGCTCGGATCTGCTGGGGATGACCGCACGGCAGCGCCTCGAGCTGGGACCCATGCACGAGGGGCGTGCCGATGTGATCGCCGGCGGCGCGATCGTGGTGCAGGAGTTGGCCCGGGTGATGTCCGAGCGGGCCGGTATCGGCGAACTCGTGGTCAGCGAGCACGACATCCTGGACGGAATTGCGCTGTCCATCGCTTAGCGTGTTACGGATGGGTTCTTGAGGAGGGAGTGGCGTGAGCACGTGGAATTCAAGCGGAGGACCTCCGCCGATCGTCCCGCGTCCGCCGTCCCGCGGTGGCCCGAAGGTGGGGCCGATCGTGGGGATCGCCGTCGGTGTGATCGCCATCGGTGCCGGGGTCGCCTATTTCGTGCTCAAGCCCTCGTCACCGGATGAGGCTGCCGCACAGGAGACTTCGGTGGCCGCCGAGTCTTCGGCCGCCCCGTCTGGTGAGCCGAGCGAGGATGCCAACGCCCGGCTGATGAAGGCGCTGCCGAGGGGCTACCCGCAGGGTGCCTGCGAGCCGGTGGCGCGGCTGGAGGGTGCGCTGGCGACCATCGCCTGCACGGTCAACCGGGATCCCGGTGGTCCGATGTCGGCGACCTACTCGTTGCTGTTGGACAGCGCGGCGCTGAAGGCGGCCATCGACGACCTGGGGACCACCTCGACGGTGGTGGACTGCCCGGGCCGGATCCAGTCGCCGGGGCCGTGGCGGCACAACGCCTCGCTGCACGAGGTCAGCGGAACGCTGATGTGCGGTATCCAGAACGACAATCCGATGTTGGCGTGGACCAACTTCGACGCCCAGCTGTTCGCGGTGACGCAGGGCCGTCCGGGCGGACCTACCCTGGACAATCTGTACGCCTGGTGGAGCACGCATTCCTGACCCGACCTGACAGATGACAACGGCGCCCCGGTCCGAAAGGACCGGGGCGCCGTTGTTTTCAGCTCAGCAGGGGCCCTCAGGCGGCGGGCGGTGCCACCACCGGGGTGGTGGTCGGAGCCGCGCCGGCGGGCAGCGGGGTGCCCTGGCTGCCGGCCTCGGCCGGGGCGGGTGCAGGCACCGCGGCCGGGGCG
>NZ_MVHJ01000084.1 GCF_002086115.1 Mycolicibacterium bacteremicum | reverse complement strand
ACCTTATAGCGACCGACGCGGGCCAGGTCGTAGCGCTTCTCCTTGAAGAACAAGTTTTCCAACAGCGTCTGCGCTGACTCTTTGGTCGGGGGCTCGCCCGGACGCAGCTTGCGGTAGATGTCCAACAGCGCCTCGTCGGTGCCGACGGTGTTGTCCTTCTCCAGCGTCGATCGCATGATCTCGGAGAACCCGAACCGCTCGACAATCTGCTCGCTGGTCCAGCCCGGCGC
>NZ_MVHJ01000085.1 GCF_002086115.1 Mycolicibacterium bacteremicum | reverse complement strand
GCGAGGAGGGCGTATGAGCGACGCTTGCGGAGCGAATCGACGGTATTCATGCGGCGTCCGAGCCTGCGAGGAGGGCGTATGAGCGACGCTTGCGGAGCGAATCGACGGTATTCATGCGGCGTCCGAGCCTGCGAGGAGGGCGTATGAGCGACGCTTGCGGAGCGAATCGACGGTATTCATGCGGCGTCCGAGCCTGCGAGGAGGGCGTATGAGCGA
>NZ_MVHJ01000083.1 GCF_002086115.1 Mycolicibacterium bacteremicum | reverse complement strand
TCACGGACCTCCAGCCCGGCACGCTCACGTGACAGACCGCCGGGCCCCAGCGCCGACAGTCGGCGCTTGTGGGTCAACCCCGACAGCGGGTTGTTCTGGTCCATGAATTGGCTCAGCTGGCTGGTGCCGAAGAACTCCTTGATCGCGGCGACCACCGGCCGGATGTTGATCAACGTCTGCGGTGTGATCGCCTCCACGTCCTGGGTGGTCATCCGCTCCCGGACCACCCGCTCCATCCGCGACATGCCGACCCGGATCTGGTTT
>NZ_MVHJ01000082.1 GCF_002086115.1 Mycolicibacterium bacteremicum | reverse complement strand
CTGGTGGCCAAGCCATTGCGTACCGCGTCCTCGGCCGTCTCGCGCACACAATGATCGGTGGCAATACCGACCACATCGACCTCATCGACGCCGCGTTGCCGCAGCCAATTCAGCAGTGGCGTGCCGTTCTCGTCGACTCCTTCGAAGCCGCTGTACGCTCCGGTGTAGGCACCCTTGTAGAACACCGCCTCGATTGCCGACGTGTCCAGACTGGGATGGAAGTCCGCGCCGGGAGTACCGCTGACGCAATGCGGTGGCCACGACGAGGAATAGTCCGGTGTGCCGGAGAAGTCGTCACCCGGGTCGATGTGGAAGTCCTTGGTT
>NZ_MVHJ01000081.1 GCF_002086115.1 Mycolicibacterium bacteremicum | reverse complement strand
CCTCAGAACCCGGGCCGGCACCATCGCGGACCACCACCGCTCCGTCGGTGGGCACCACGGTCCGCCAGGCGGTCGCTGATTCAGGGCCGATGAAATCGGTGAAACTGGCCGCGGCCAGTAGGAACATCCCCGGCCAGTCGTCCTCGGTCGGGCTACACAGGGTCACAGTCACAGAATCCGACTGTGGCATATGCCGCGGCCACGTGCACGTGAATATTACGACGACAGTGTCTGGCAAAGGATCACGCGATGCGGGTAGCCCCGCCAGCGTGACGCCACTGCGAGAATCAGCGACGAATTTCGCCGTGACGTTACGCTGGCGGCGACGCTCCCACGTCGACGCATACCCCGACGGCTCCGGCACCGACGTGCAGAG
>NZ_MVHJ01000080.1 GCF_002086115.1 Mycolicibacterium bacteremicum | reverse complement strand
CTGCTGTCCGGGGCGACGGTCACCATCACGATGCCGGACGGCAGTGATGAGTTGACCTTCACCGAGTCCGGTGGGATTACGGGCTCATATGTGAATGGCGTGTTGACGCTGACAGGTAATGCCTCGGCTGCGGCCTATCAGGCGGTGTTGCAGTCGGTTTCGCTGAGCACTGACGTTGCGGGTGTGCGGACGATCGAGTTCGCGGTCACTGATGCGGCTGGTCAGGAGTCGGTGTTGCCCGGCGTCACGCTGCTGACCGTCACACCCACTCTCAATGGTGCGCCGACGATCGTCACGACGCCGGTCGGGGTCGGGTCGACCGGTCAGTCGACGACCGTGTCGCCGATCATTGTGATCGTCAACGAACCGGGTGAGCTGCTGTCCGGGGCGACGGTCACCATCACGATGCCGGACGGCAGTGATGAGTTGACCTTCACCGA
>NZ_MVHJ01000007.1 GCF_002086115.1 Mycolicibacterium bacteremicum | reverse complement strand
CCGCATCAACTACCACCACCGCCCCGAACTCCTCCGACACCCGCCGCACGACCGATCGCAATGGGCCGACCGGGCCGGACAACTCGACCGGCTACTGCACCCACCCGAGAACCCGCCGCGGGCCAAGGCATTCGACGAGACGCCACGGCCGGAAGACGAGGATCCCTGGCCGGGCCACGAGGTCAGCGTCGACCTGCCGGAGTACATGTTCGACGAGACCCGCTGGCCCGATGACGACATCACCGACGACGACATCACCGACGCCGCGCTGCTCGAACGATTCCGCCGACTCACTGCCGACATCGACTTCTGGGAGTGGGTCACCGGTGACCATCACCACGGCAGCATCGGTGTGCGCGGACCGTGACTCACGAGCCGCCGAGGTGGCCTCCGATGTCCAACCCGGAGGCCACCTCGACGAGCGCGGCCGCCACGATGGAGGCCGGCACCCGGTCCAGCACCACCAGACCGATCGCCGGCCGGGCGCCGTGCTGCACCATCGGCCGGGCGGAAAAGCCCTGCGGCAGACCGAGCGTCGGCAGCCATGCGGTCGACGCGATCGTCGCCCGTCCGGATCCGGCCAGATGCGCATAGAGCGCGTCGACGGAGTCCGCCTCCACGGCAGGGCGGTACTGCACGCCCTCGGCGGCCATGTTGGCATCCAGGATCCGGCGATTGCGCATCGTCGTGGTGAGCACGCACAGATCGAGCTTGGCGGCGTCCGACCACGCCACCTCCGCGGTCAGCAGCAGCGGGTGGTCCTGCGGAGCCAGCAGGACATACTGCTCCCGGTACAACTCGACCGACCGGGTTCCCGGAGGTGCCTCATCATCCAGGTACGTCAGGCCGGCGTCGATCTCGAAATCGGCCAGTCGCCGCGCGATCTCGCGTGACGACAGCGCCTCGATCCGCACCGAGGCCGCCGGATTACGCGCCAGGAATTCCGCGGAGATGAACGGGCTGACCGGGACCGCCGTAGGTATCGCGCCGATTCGCGCCGTGACGGTCAACCGCCCCCGCATCCGCTCGATATCGGTGAGCATGTCATCACGCTCGGCCACGATGCGCTGCGCCCAGGCGACCACCCGGCGGCCCTCCTCGGTGAACCCCTCGAAGCGATGTCCGCGCTGCACGATCACGATGCCGAGATCCTTCTCCAGCCGCCGGATCGCCACCGACAGCGTCGGCTGACTCACGTGACACCGTGCGGCGGCGCGGCCGAAGTGCCGCTCGGCCGCCAGCGCCAGCAGATAGTCCAGGTGCTGCAATTGGATGTCATTGGCCATCGATAGCAAGCGTCTATCACTGCATGTGAAATAGCAAATATGATCTGACCTGCGGCGGGCGCGGCCGGGTCTAGGTTGGAGTGATGACCGATATCGACGCGACGTATCACGAAGACGATCTCGTCGTCAGCGGCGCCAAGGACGAGGCTGCCGGGGTCAAGGCCGTCATGGTCAGCATGCAGCGCGCCCTCACGCAGATGGGTCCGGTGCGCACCGCGGCAGCCCTGGCCCGGCTCAACCAGCGGCATGGATTCGACTGCCCGGGGTGCGCCTGGCCCGAAGAGCACGGGGGCCGCAAGGTTGCCGAGTTCTGCGAGAACGGCGCCAAGGCCGTCGCCGAGGAGGCCACCAAGCGGACCGTCACCGCCGACTTCTTCGCCCGGCACTCGATCGCCGAGCTGTCCGACGAACCCGAGTACTGGTTGTCCCAGCAGGGTCGTCTGACCGAGCCGATGGTGCTGCACCCGGGTGACGATCACTATCGCCCGATCAGCTGGGACGACGCGTACCGGCTGATCGCCGGCGAGATGCAGGCCCTGTCCAGCCCGGACGAGGCCGTGTTCTACACCTCCGGGCGGACAAGCAACGAGGCCGCCTTCCTGTACCAGTTGCTGGTCCGCAGCTTCGGGACCAACAACCTGCCCGACTGTTCCAACATGTGCCACGAGTCGTCGGGCACCGCACTGGTCGACGCCATCGGCATCGGCAAGGGCTCCGTCACCGTCGAGGACCTCACCGTCTCGGACCTGATCGTCATCGCGGGGCAGAACCCGGGCACCAACCATCCGCGCATGCTGTCCATCCTGGAGAAGGCAAAGGCCAACGGCGCCAAGATCATCGCGATCAACCCGCTGCCCGAGGCCGGGTTGATCCGGTTCAAGGATCCGCAGAAGGTACACGGCGTGGTCGGCGACGGCGTGCCGATCGCCGACGAGTTCGTCCAGATCCGCATCGGCGGTGACATGGCCTTGTTCGCCGGGCTGGGGCGGCTGCTCTTCGAGGCCCAGGATGCGGCGGGCCAAGATGTCCAGATCATCGACCGGGACTTCATCGCCGAACACACCTCCGGGTTCGCCGATTATGAACGTCAGACACGCGAGGTCAACCTCGACACCGTGCTGGACGCCACGGGCATCGAGCGCGCACAGCTGGACAGGGTCGCGCACATGATGGCCTCCGCGCAGCGCATCATCGTCTGCTGGGCGATGGGCCTGACCCAGCACAAGCACGCGGTGCCCTCGATCGCCGAGATCTCGAATCTGTTGTTGCTGCGCGGGATGATCGGCAAGCCCGGCGCCGGTCTGTGCCCCGTCCGCGGCCATTCCAACGTGCAGGGAGACCGCACCATGGGCATCTGGGAGAAGATGCCCAATCCGTTCCTGGACGCGCTGGACGAGCACTTCGGCATCGTCAGCCCCCGCAAGCACGGTTACGACACCGTCGATGCGATCCGGGCAATGCGCGACGGCAAGGCGAAGGTGTTCATCGCGATGGGCGGCAATTTCGCCTCCGCAACCCCGGACACCGAGGTCACCGCGGCAGCGCTGCGCAATTGCACGCTGACCGTGCAGGTCTCGACGAAGCTCAACCGCAGCCACCTGGTGCACGGCCGGATGGCGCTGATCCTGCCCTCGCTGGGCCGCACCGACCGCGATATCCAGGCCGGCGGCAAACAGTTGGTGTCGGTGGAAGATTCGATGTCGATGGTGCACCTGTCCCGCGGCAGCCTGCACCCGCCGAGCGATCAGGTGCGCAGCGAGGTGGCGATCATCTGCCAGCTGGCGCACGCCCTGTTCGGTAGCGAGCATCCGGTGCCGTGGAGCACCTTTCATGCCGACTACGACACCATCCGCGATGCCATCGCCGCCGTCGTCCCGGGCTGTGCCGACTACAACCGCAAGGTGCGCGCCCCGGACGGCTTCCAGCTCCCCCACCCGCCGAGGGATTCGCGCGAATTCCCGACGATCACCGGCAAGGCCAACTTCGCCACCTATCCGCTGGAGTGGGTGCCGGTGCCGCCCGGCCGGCTCGTGCTGCAGAGCATGCGCAGCCACGACCAGTACAACACCACGATCTACGGTCTCGACGACCGCTACCGCGGGGTGAAGGGCGGTCGCCGGGTGGTGTTCGTCAACCCCGCCGACATCGCGGGATTCGGCCTCGCCGAGGGTGACATCGTCGACCTGGTGTCCGAATTCACCGATGCCGACGGACATCTCCAGGAGCGCCGCGCCGAGGCCTTCCGGGTCGTACCGTACTCGACACCGAAAGGCAATGCAGCGGCGTACTACCCGGAGACCAACCCGCTGGTGCCACTCGATCACGTTGCGGCGCGGTCGAATACGCCGGTTTCGAAGGCCATCGTGGTGCGCCTGGAGAAGGCCCGGCCGGCCGAGCGAAGCGACGGACAAGACCATGGGTAGGGTCACCACCCGGGTCCGGGTGCAGCACGTGACCGCCGATCAGGCGGTTGCCCGACCGGAGACACTGGCTGTCGAGGAGCCGCTGGAGATCCGGGTGAACGGCACGCCGTTGACCGTGACCATGCGCACCCCGGGTTCCGATGTCGAACTGGCGCAGGGCTTCCTACTCACCGAGGGGCTGATCGCCGGGCGGGCCGATATCGTCTGCGTTCAATACTGCAGCGGCGCGGGCCCGGACGGGCTCAACACGTACAACGTGCTCGACGTGACGTTGGCGGGCGATGTCCCGACGCCTGATGTTGATGTCACCAGGAACTTCTACACGACATCATCGTGTGGCGTATGCGGCAAGGCCTCACTGGATGCCGTCCGGTTGAGCAGTAAGCACGGGCCCGGTGACGATCCGGCCACCGTCGCCGCGGAGACCATCGCCGCACTGCCCGACAAGCTACGCCGACGGCAGAAGGTGTTCGCCGCCACCGGCGGCCTGCACGGGGCGGCCCTGTTCGACACCGATGGCGAACCGCTGGTGGTGCGGGAGGATATCGGCCGGCACAACGCGGTGGACAAGGTGATCGGGTGGGCACTCGAATCCGACCGGATCCCGCTGGCGGGCACCGTCCTGCTGGTCAGCGGGCGCGCCTCGTTCGAACTCACCCAGAAGGCGGTGATGGCCGGCATCCCGGTGCTGGCCGCGGTCTCGGCGCCCTCCTCGCTGGCCGTCGACCTGGCCAGCCAGTCCGGTCTGACGCTGGTGGCGTTCCTGCGCGGTGAGTCGATGAACGTCTACTCCCGGCCGGACCGGATCGTCTGACCTCGCCGACCCGTCCGCGCAGACCGAGAAACACGAAAGCCCCCGCCGTCGGCGGGGGCTTTCGCTGTGAGCGGGACGCCTAGGCGCTCTTGTCGCGACGCTCGCTGCGGGCCGGCTTACGCGGCACGATGGTCGGCAGCACATTGTCGAGCACGGTCTCCTTGGTGACGACCACCTTGGCGACGTCGTCGCGGCTGGGGATGTCGTACATCGCCGGCTGCAGGACCTCTTCCATGATGGCTCGCAGGCCACGGGCGCCGGTGCCGCGATGGATGGCCTGGTCGGCGATCGCATCGAGCGCCTCGGGCGTCATCTCCAGTTCGACACCGTCCATCTCGAACAGCCGGGTGTACTGCTTCACCAGGGCGTTCTTCGGGGTGGACAGGATCTGAACCAGCGACTCCTTGTCCAGGTTGGTCACCGAGGCGACGACCGGCAGGCGGCCGATGAACTCGGGGATCAGACCGAACTTGATCAGGTCCTCGGGCATGACCTCCGCAAAGTGGTCCTGGGTGTCGATCTCTGCCTTGGAGTGCACCTCGGCGCCGAACCCCAACCCGCGCTTGCCGACCCGGTCCGAGACGATCTTCTCCAGGCCCGCGAACGCACCGGCCACGATGAAGAGCACGTTGGTGGTGTCGATCTGGATGAACTCCTGGTGCGGATGCTTGCGGCCGCCCTGCGGAGGCACCGAGGCCTGGGTGCCTTCCAGGATCTTCAGCAGCGCCTGCTGCACACCCTCACCGGACACATCGCGGGTGATCGACGGGTTCTCGCTCTTGCGGGCGATCTTGTCGACCTCGTCGATGTAGATGATGCCGGTCTCGGCGCGCTTGACGTCGTAGTCGGCGGCCTGGATCAGCTTGAGCAGGATGTTCTCGACATCCTCACCGACATAGCCGGCCTCGGTCAGCGCGGTCGCATCGGCGATGGCGAACGGGACGTTGAGCATCTTGGCCAGCGTCTGGGCCAGGTAGGTCTTGCCGCAGCCGGTGGGCCCGAGCATCAGGATGTTGGACTTGGCCAACTCCACCGGCTCGGCCCGCGAGTCGCGGCTCTTCTCCTGCGCCTGGATGCGCTTGTAGTGGTTGTAGACCGCAACCGCCAGGGTCTTCTTGGCGGTGTCCTGCCCGATGACGTAGCCCTCAAGGAACTCGCGGATCTCGGCAGGCTTGGGCAACTCATCGAGCTTGACGTCGTCGGCGTCCGCCAACTCCTCTTCGATGATCTCGTTGCAGAGGTCGATGCACTCGTCGCAGATGTACACACCAGGCCCTGCGATGAGCTTCTTGACCTGCTTTTGGCTCTTTCCACAGAACGAGCACTTCAGCAGGTCTCCGCCATCTCCAATGCGCGCCATGTGGGAGGGTCCTACTTCCTGTTTGCAGTCAGTCAGATGTGGGTTGCCCCGGGGGTTAACCCGACGCTACCCGTTCGTTCCGTCACGGTGCGACCGAAGGGCCGAATCGCGTCGGTGGTATTCGTTCGCGTGCAGGAGAACATATCTCTCCCGGTGGCTTGCCACCCGGCGGCACGCGGACCGTATCCCTGGCGTGTCGCCGCCGTGACGGGATTGCCGTGTAAACAACCAGGTCGCGCCGCGCAGTTCGCCGCTGTCCACGATACCGTCCGCGGCCGACGGCAAACATCGGGATATTTGTTCACCGCGGTCCGAGACCACCGGGACCCACCGGTCCCGGACCGACCGGGCCCGGCCCCACCGGTCCCGGACCGACCGGGCCGACGCCCACCGGACCGACGACCCCGCCCACGCCCACCGGACCGGCCGGCCCCACCACGGGGTTGACGCCGTAGGGCAGGCACTGAACCACCGCCGGGTTCCAGTAGGTACCGGGCGGGCACGCCGGCTCCTCGGCATGGCCGAGCGGCGGCAGCAACATCTGTGCGGCCAGCAGTCCGCTCCCGATCGTCAACCCCGCCGTGAACAGCGTCATCCGATGCGTCATCACAACATCTCCCCTCTGCCCCGCCCGACCCGGCATCAGCGTTGCACTCGGCAACTCGCGGCGAGGGCATTTTGACGCAAACGTCAACAATCGGTGCACGGCCGCATCGGGGAAGTGGGGCAAATGCCCCATATACGCCGACCCGATCCGGCGTGAGGATCTAGGTATGACCAATTCCACGAACAAGGCAGCGATCAGTCTCACCACGGGACTGGAGGATGCCGAGAAGGTGACGGTGGCCTTCCTGGTCGCCGTCGGGGCGGCCGAATCCGGCAGACCCACCATGATGTTCCTGACCAAGGAAGCCGTGCGCCTGGTGGTGCCCGGGGTCGCCGTCGCCACCGCCTGCGAGGGGTGCCCGCCGCTGGCGAGCCTGATCGAGCGCTACCGGAAGGCCGACGGACGCTTCCTCGTCTGTCCGATCTGCATCGAATCCAAGAAGCTCGACGCCGACGGCTTCATCGACGGCGCCGAGCCCGGCGGCACGGTGCAACTGTGGGAGTGGATCGGCGACGGGGCCACCACGTTCAGTTACTGAACGCACACGACCCCGGCTCGCCGAGGCGAACCGGGGTCGTGAACGGTCTGCGGAACTAGGCGGTCTGCGCCGACAGCTTCCGGTACTCCAGCACCGTGTCGATGATGCCGTACTCCTTGGCCTCTGCGGCGGTGAGGATCTTGTCGCGGTCGGTGTCCTTGCGGATGACGGCCGGATCCTTGCCGGTGTGCCGGGCCAGGGTGGTGTCCATCAGGCTGCGCATGCGCTCGATCTCGGCGGCCTGGATCTCCAGATCCGACACCTGCCCCTGGATCGCCCCACCGACGGCGGGCTGGTGGATCAGCACGCGGGCATTCGGCAGCGCCAGCCGCTTACCGGGGGTACCGGCGGCAAGCAGCACCGCGGCGGCCGAGGCCGCCTGACCGAGGCAGACCGTCTGGATGTCGGCACGGACGTACTGCATGGTGTCGTAGATGGCCATCAGGCTGGTGAAAGAGCCACCGGGCGAGTTGATGTACATCGTGATGTCGCGGTCGGGATCGAGCGACTCGAGCACCAGCAGCTGGGCCATGATGTCGTTGGCCGACGCGTCATCCACCTGCACGCCGAGGAAGATGATGCGCTCCTCGAACAGCTTGTTGTACGGGTTGGATTCCTTGACGCCGAAGCTGGAGTGCTCGATGAACGACGGCAGGATGTAGCGCGATTGCATCGGGTTCATTTGATACCTGCTCCTGGTCCCTCGCCGTTGACGCTGACACTGGTGATGATGTGGTCGACGAAGCCGTACTCCAAGGCCTCCGAGGAGGTGAACCAGCGGTCACGGTCCGCGTCGGCTTCCACCCGCTCCAGGGACTGACCGGTGAACTGGGCGTTCAGCCGGTTCATCTCCTTCTTGGTCAGAGCGAACTGCTCGGCCTGGATGGCGATGTCGGCGGCGCTACCACCGATGCCTGCCGAGGGCTGATGCATCATGATCCGGGCGTGCGGCAGGGCGTAGCGCTTGCCCTTGGTGCCGGCGGCCAGCAGGAACTGACCCATCGACGCGGCCAGGCCCATCGCGTAGGTCGCCACGTCACACGGCGCCAACACCATCGTGTCGTAGATGGCCATGCCCGCGGTGACAGAGCCACCGGGCGAGTTGATGTAGAGGTGGATGTCCTTGGTGGGGTCCTCCGCGGCCAGCAGCAGAATCTGCGCGCACAACCGGTTGGCGATGTCGTCATCGACCTGGGTGCCCAGGAAGATGATGCGCTCGGCGAGCAGTCGCTCATATACCGAATCGATGAGGTTGAGCCCCGACGTGCCACCACGCATGTCAGTCACGGCTGGATACCTGCTTTCTTCGAGTTGTCGTACTCGTTCACCGACATTAACGAACGCGCAGCGAAGAGCACGCCCCAACAGGCGCGCTTTCGCTCACAGCGTCACTCGTCGGCGTCGTCCTCGTCCTTGGCGGACTTCTTCTTCGCGGACTTCTTGTCCTTCTTGGCCTTCTTCTCGGCCTTCTCCGCCTTCTCGTCGGCGTCGTCCGCGGACTCGGTGTCGACATCGTCGGCGGCGGGGTCCTCGACGGCCAGCTCCTCGGCGGCCTCGGCGTCGGCGGCCTCTTCACCACCGGCCGGGCCGAAGAACTCGGCGGTGTCGACCACGTTGCCCTCGGTGTCGGTGACGGTGGCACCGGAGACGACGGCGGCGATGGTCAACCCGCGACGCACATCGGCGAACATGGCCGGCAGCTGGTTGTTCTGCTGCAGCACCTGCAGCAGCTGCTGCGGTTCGATGCCGTACTGCCGCGACATCAGCACCAGGCGCTCGGTCAGGTCGGCCTGGCCGACCTGGATGTCGAGCTTGTCGGCGACGGCGTCCATCAGCAGCTGGGTCTTGACGGCCTTCTCGGCCTCGGTGCGGGTGTTCGTGTCGAACTCCTCGCGGCTGCTGCCCTGCTCGGTGAGGCTCTCGTTGAACTTGTCCTCGTCGTGGTCCAGCCCGTGGATGGCGTTGTGCAGGGTGTCGTCGACCTGCGCCTGCACGATCGCCTCGGGCAGCGGCACCTCGACATCGTCGAGCAGCGCCTCGAGCGCCTTGTCGCGGATCTGCTCGGCCTGCTGGATGCGCTTGACGCGCTTCACCTGCTCGACGAGGCTCTCCTTGAGCTCCTCGATGGTGTCGAATTCGCTTGCCAGCTGGGCGAATTCGTCGTCCGCCTCGGGCAGCTCGCGCTCCTTGACCGACTTGACGGTCACGGTGACCTCGGCCTCCTGGCCGGCGTGCGGGCCGGCGGCCAGGGTGGTCGTGAAGACCTTGGACTCGTCGACCTTGAGGCCGATGATCGCCTCGTCGAGGCCCTCGATGAGCTGGCCGGAGCCGATCTCGTGGGACAGGCCCTCGGTGGCGGCCTCGGGGACGTCATTGCCGTCGACGGTGGCCGACAGGTCGATGGAGACGAAGTCACCCTCGGCGGCGGGGCGCTCGACACCGGTGAGGGTGCCGAAGCGGGCGCGCAGGTTCTGCAGCTCGGTGTCGACCTCGTCGTCGGCGATCTCGATCGGGTCGACGGTGATCTTCAGCGCGGACAGGTCCGGCAGCTCGATCTCGGGGCGGATGTCGACCTCGGCGGTGAACACCAGCTCCTCGTTGTCCTCGAGCTTGGTGACCTCGATGTCGGGCTGGCCGAGCGGCTGGATCTCCGCGGAGGTGACGGCCTCGCTGTAGCGGCTGGGCAGCGCGTCGTTGACGACCTGCTCCAGGACGGCGCCGCGGCCGATGCGGGCTTCGAGCAGCTTGCGGGGGGCCTTGCCGGGACGGAAGCCGGGCAGGCGGACCTGGCCGGCCAGCTGCTTGAACGCGCGGTCGAAGTCGGGCTCCAGCTCGGTGAAGGGCACCTCCACGTTGATCCGAACCCGGGTCGGGCTCAACTTCTCGACGGTGCTCTTCACTGCGTTACTCCTTGTATGTGTGTTCCGTGTTGCTCGTGCGGTCGGGGTGACAGGATTTGAACCTGCGGCCTTCCGCTCCCAAAGCGGATGCGCTACCAAGCTGCGCTACACCCCGTGCCTGTTCGTGCCCTGCCTCGGTCGGCACGCACGCACGCCGACCACGCGAGATACTACGGGCACGTGTCGCGGCGCCATCAATTGGATTTGATCGCGCCTTCGCCGGTACAGTCTGCGATGCACCGCACGCGGGCGTAGCTCAATGGTAGAGCCCTAGTCTTCCAAACTAGCTACGCGGGTTCGATTCCCGTCGCCCGCTCTCGAGAGAAACGGCCCTACCGGCGGAAACGCTGGTAGGGCCGTTTTTCGTACTCAGATCCCGGTGCACAACGACACGAAGGGGATCGGCGCACACACTCCGATCGAGAAGCCGGGCGTCGGGTCACCGTTCCACGGCGGCGGGGGTGGGGGCGGCAACGGCGCGGCCAGGCAGGTGTTGGTCGGCGCGTCATAGAACGTCCCCGGCCCGCACTCGGCCGCCCGGGCATCGCCCATCGACACGAATGTCGCGTACGCCAACGGCAGTAGCGCCCCCGCGCCGGCTATCGCGATGCTTCGCACAGTGATCACCATGTGCAGGCCCCCTCGTGAAAGGTCCCCGACCCGCGTGTTCGGAGTCGCTTCGCCTCCGAGTACTGCAATCCCGAATTTACGCCGCGCGGTAAACGCTGTCACCGGTCAACGGAGCTTGTCCGCGAGCTCCGGGCACTCGTACTCGATCGCCACGTCCACGATCGTGCGCAGCGCGTCGGGCGGCAGTTCGCTCCCCATCTGCACGAGCACGTCGACCACGTCCTGCCGGGTGTCGTTGAAGCTGCCGTCGCCCATGATGCAGGCCAATGACAGCTGATCGGCGATCGCACTGTCAGAGCCGGCGATTCCCGCGGAGCGCACCGCGGCCACCGCCTCAGCGGATACGCCCGCCGGCGCGTCGGTGGTCGGGGCCGTCGTCACGGAGGTTCTCTCCGGCCCCTTCGACGTCGAGGTGGTCGAGGTGTACGGCGTGACGTCATCGGGAGCGGTGGCCATCCCGGATGTGCTGCCACCACAGGCGGCCGCCATTGCCACCGCGACGGCGCCGAACGCGGCCGCCACACATCTGCCGATCATCAGATCCCCCTTGCCCCAAGACAACCGTATCGCCGTCGACGCCGGGTGATTTCCACTTTCTGGCGCGCTTCGTCACCCAACCGCGATCGCGGCGTAACCCGGCCCGGCGCCACACGCCGTACCGTGGCGGGCAGGTATCCGCGGCGACTGGAGGTGCGGCCTTGGCTGTTGCCGTCGCCGGTGTCTGCGTTCCCGATTTCGACAGGGTGCGCGACGCATTCGAACAGAACTTCTCCCTCCGTGGAGACGTCGGCGCGGCCGTCGCCGTCTGGGTCGACGGCGATCTGGTGGTCAATCTGTGGGGCGGCACCGCCGATGCGGCCGGCCTACGCCCCTGGCAGGCGGACACGCTGGCGAGCATCTACTCCGGATCCAAGGGCCTGACGAGCACCTGCATCCATCTGCTCGCCGACCGCGGCGAGATCGACCTGGACTCCCCCGTCGCCCGCTACTGGCCGGAGTTCGCGCAGGCCGGCAAGCAGGACATCACCGTCGCGATGGTGTTGTCGCACCGGTCGGGCGTGATCGGGCCGCGTCGCCGGATGTTGCCCGAGGAGACCCTCGACTGGGACTCGGTCTGCGGCCAGATCGCGGCCTCGGCGCCGTGGTGGGAACCGGGGACGGCGCAGGGCTATCACATGGTGACGTTCGGGTTCATCCTCGGCGAACTGGTCCGCCGGGTCACCGGTCGCACGCTCGGCCACTACCTGCGCACCGAGATCGCCGAACCGCTGGGCATCGACGTCCATGTCGGCCTGCCCGCGGCCGAGCACCATCGCTGCGCAGAGATGATCAACAAGCCGCACATCCGCGATGTGCTCGCCGGCGGCGGCGCGCCCGGGCGCCCGCTGCGCCTCGACGAGCATCCGATGGCCGGGCTGTCGGTGGCGATGGGATTCGTGCCCGACGACGAACTCGGCTCGGCCGACATCGACCGCTGGCGCACTGCTGAATTTCCCGGTACCAACAGTCATTGTCAGTGCCCACGGGCTCGCGACGTTCTACAACGCGCTGGCCCAGGAGAAGCTGCTGAGCCGCGACGTGATGCAGCGAGTTCGGGTGTCCCAGGGCGGATTCGACACCGACGTCGTACTGGGCCCGCGTGTTGCCGACCACGGCTGGGGTCTGGGCTACATGCTCAACCAGCGCGGGACGGCTGGACCGAACACCGCCATCTTCGGCCACGGCGGTTCCGGTGGATCGTTCGCATTCGTGGATCTGGAACACCGGATCGGCTACTCGTACGTGATGAACTATTTCGATGCGACCAAGTGCAATGCCGATCCGCGCACGCTGGCGCTGTCGAATGAGGTGTATTCCGCGCTCGGTGTGAAAGTCGGCTGATCGCGCGGCTGTTCGCTGTGATCGAACACAGGAAGCCACTGTTTCCTGTCGGTACGCTGGACGTCATGAACGGCGTTCTCGTCATCCTCATCATCCTGGTCATCGCGGCGATCGCCTTTGTCGTCTACAACTCCTCACAGGCCAACGGCCGCAAGGCCGCCGACGCGCTCGCCGATGCGAAGGCCGATGCCCGCCGGGTGATCGAGCGACTGGGCGGTCAGGTGCTCAACATCACCGGCAACGACGACGCCTCCAAGCAGGCGATGGCGGACGCCTCCGAGCGCTACACCGCGGCGTCCTCGCAGATCGAGCAGGCCACCACCGCCAAGCAGGCCGAGCTGGCCAAGGAGAGCGCCATCGAGGGTCTCTACTACGTCCGCGCGGCGCGCACCGCGATGGGCATGGATCCCGGACCGGAGCTGGAATCCCTTGCCGGACAACGCTCTGCGGGTGTCGTGACCGAGGATCGGCGCGTCGACTTCGAGGGCCGTCAGATCGAGGCGTCCCCCTCGCCGTCGGAGCGCACACCCAACTACTACCCGGGCGGCCGGGTCGCCGGACGACCGGTCCCGGCCGGCTGGTACTCCGAGCCGTGGTGGAAGCCGGCGCTGGTCGCCGGTGCCTGGGGCCTGGGCTCGGCCATGTTGTTCAGCGCGATGTTCAGCGGAATGTCCGGTGTCGGCTATGACGCGCAGGCCTTCGAGAACGGCTATGGCGACGGATTCCAGGACGGGCTCGACCAGGGTCAGCTCGACGGTGGCGGCGACGCCCCCGGCGGGGGCGGCGGCGACCAGGGCGGCTGGGATTCCGGCGGCTGGGATGGCGGCGGCGACTTCGGTGGTGGCGACTTCGGTGGCGGCGACTTCGGCGGTTTCGACTTCTAGTTCACGAGTGCGACGTTTCTGCGCTCCCGAGGCCCGGATGACCGCAGAAACGTCGCATTCGCGGCAGCCGAATCAGAGCCGGCTCTCCAGTCGGGCCGTGACACTGGCCTCCTGCAGATCCAGCCGCTCCAGCATCGCTCGCACTGCCTCGTCCTCGATGCGGCCCTCGTCGCGTTCGGTGATCAGCGCCGCGCGCTGGGCGCCCAGCACCGAGAGGTACATGCTCGAGAACACCTCGGCCCGTTTGGTCTGCGCACCCGGATCGGGCATCTCGTCGGCATCCTGCGCGTGCCGCGCGATCACGGCCCGGATCTCGGTCACCAGGTCCTGGTCGATCCCCGCCGGCGGGTTGGCCCGGAACTCGGCGAGCACACCCTCGGCCGCCTGCTGCACGACCTGCTCGGCCTTGACCTCCTCGGCCCGGTCGGCCGCGTGGTCATCGTTGAAACGCGACAACTGCAAGCGCCGGATCAGCCAGGGCAGGGTGGATCCCTGGATGAGTAGGGTGCCGACGCTGACCACGAACGCGATCGCCTGGATCGTGGCCCGTTCCGGGAACGGTTCCCCGTCCACCGTGGTCGCCGGGATCGCGGCCGCGGCGGCCAGCGTGACCACCCCGCGCATCCCCGTCCACGAGACCACCACATTCTCCTGCCAGCTCAGTGAGCGACGGTCTATCCGGGACCGCCATCTGCCGAGCGGCCGGCGTGCAGCACCGCGACCGTTCTCTGGGGCCGGCACACTCCACTTGGCCTCGACATGGCGGGCCAGCTTGCTGCGACCGAACATCAGGAACACCGACAGCGGGCGGATCACCAGGACGATCAGCAGCACGATCGCCGACGCGATCGCGACCTGTCGCAACGATTCGTGTGCCTGCTGCAGGTCCTCGAGCACGAAGCGCAGGTGCAGGCCGATATAGGCGAAGACGAAGGCCTCCAGCAGCACGTCGACCGAATTCCACACGTAGCGCTCCTGCAGCCGGGTCTGATAGCCCGCGGAGAGTGTCCCGTTGCCCACCACGAACCCGGCGACCACGACGGCCAGCACGCCGGAGGCATGCATCTCCTCGGCCACGATGAACGCGGCGAACGGCACCACCAGGCCCTGCACGGTCTCCAGTCCCGGATTGGCCAGCCGACGCCGGATCCACAGCGTGATGTAGCCGAGCACGGCGCCGACCACGGGCCCCAGCACCGCGCTGTAGGTGAACAGCAGCACCGGGTTCGCGATGAAGGTGTGGGTGCCGGCCACCTGCGCCACCGCAATGCTGAACAGCGTCAGCGCGGCGGCGTCGTTGATCAGGCTCTCCCCGGTCAGGATGGCCATCACCTTCCTGGGCAACCCCAGCTTGCGGCCGACCGCGACGGCGGTCACCGCGTCCGGCGGGGCCACGATGGCCCCGAGCACCAGCGCCGTCGCGAACGTCAGGGGCACCACCACCAGCCACGCCGACACCGCCGCGACGGTGAACGCGCTGACCACCACCAGCCCGACGCCCAGGCCGAGGATGGGGCGGATGTTGCGCAGGAACGTCGGGAAGGAGAAGTTCAGCGCCGCCGAGTAGAGCAGCGGCGGCAGCACCACCGTGAGCAGGATGTGCGAGTCCAGTTCCGGCGGTTCGAAATCCGGCGCGAACGACACCACGATGCCGACGACGACGATGATCAACGCCGGTTCCAGGCCGCGCCGGTGCGCGATGGCCGTCACGACGATGGCCCCGACGACCACGAGAATCAGTTCCACGGCTGCGATTCTCCCTGCCGGCCCTGGGACCCGCCGACCGCGCAGGTCAGCTCTGGCAGGTGGGACACCAGAACACGTTGCGGGCCTCCAGTTCCGCGGTGCGCACCGGAGTACCGCACACCCGGCACGGCTCACCGGTGCGGCGGTAGACATAGGTGCGCGGCCGGCCTTCGCGGTAGGACGGCGCACCGCGGTCGTCTTCGGGCCGTACGACGATGATCTTGCCGCGCCGCACCCCGACCTTCATCAACGCGACGAGGTCGGTCCACATGTCACCGAATTCGTCACCGTCGATGTGCGTGCCGGGCCGGTAGGGATCGATCCGGTGGCGGAACAACAGCTCGCTGCGGTAGACGTTGCCGACGCCGGCCAACACCGCCTGATCCATCAGGAGTCCACCGATGGTGCGGCGGGACTTGGAGATTCGTTTCCACGCCAGCTCCGGGTCGGCGTCGGGGCGCAACGGGTCCGGACCGAGCCGCGCGATCACATCGTCGACTCCCCCGTCATCGATGACCTCGCACGCCGTCGGTCCCCGTAGGTCGGTGTAGTAGTCGGCGCCGATCATCCGCATCCGGACCGCGCCGACCGGCGCGGGCGGTGCGCCGTCCTCGCCGAGCGGTGCCTCGCGGAAACTGCCGTACAGGCCGAGGTGAACGTGCACCACCGCGCCACCGTCGTAGTGGTGGAACAGGTGTTTGCCCCAGGCATCGGAGCGGCGCAGCACCCGACCGGACACCGCGGCCGCGCCATCGCTGAACCGGCCCTGCGGACTGGACACCGTGACCGGCGCCTTCCCGAACCGCTTCTGGTGCAGCCGGGCGAGCCGGTGCAGCGTGTGCCCCTCAGGCATGTGTCAGGCCACGGTCACGCCGGGGCGCCGGGCACCGGCGGCGCGACGTGGTCGACCTCATAGGCGGCCAGGATGTCGATGCGACGCTGGTGGCGTTCGGCTTCCGACCACGGCGTCGCCAGGAAGGCGTCGACGATGGCCAGCGCCTCCTCCTCACTGTGCATGCGGCCGCCGAGCCCGATGAGCTGGGCGTTGTTGTGCTCGCGGGCCAACTTCGCGGTTTCGACACTCCAGGCCAGCGCGCAGCGGGCGCCAGGCACCTTGTTCGCGGCGATCTGCTCGCCGTTGCCCGATCCGCCGAGCACGATACCCAGGCTGTCGGGGTCGGCGACGGTCTTGACCGCGGCGTCGATGCAGAACGCCGGGTAGTCGTCGTCGGCGTCGTAGCTGTAGGCGCCGCAGTCGATCGGCTCGTGGCCGCTCTTGGTGAGGTGCTCGATGATGGTCTTCTTGAACTCGAAACCGGCATGGTCGGCACCGATGTACACGCGCATGGCGGTAACCCTACTAATCCCGCCCGTCGGCACATCGCGCACCTAGCGAGCCGACAACCCGTCGAGCAGGACGCCGAGCAGGCGCGGTGTGCGCTCGTCCCATTCGTCCTCCTCGACGTGGGCCAGGAACCAGGACAGCAGGATGACGTCGCGCGGATCGACGTCGCCGCGCAGCACCCCGGCGTCTCGGCCGGCGGCGAGCAGGGCGCCGAGGGCGTCACCGAGCTTGCCCGGTGTCTGCGCGGCGATGTCCCGCCAGACGGACGCCTCGACTGCGGCCATCACCCCGAACTTCACCCGGGCGTACGCAGCGAGGTGGGTGAACCACCGCCGCAGCGCCTCGACGGGTGGCTGTTGATCCAGCAACGCGTATGCCGCGGAGACCAATTCGTCGATCTCGTCGTCGTAGAGCGCGCGCATCAGATCATCCCGGGTGCCGAAATGGCGATACAGCGTGGCCTGGCCGACACCGGCCGCCCGTGCCACCGCGCTGAGCTTGAGTTCGCCCGGTTCGGTGACGAGCCGGCGCGCGGCCTCGATGATGACCGCCCGGTTGCGCGCCGCATCGGTGCGCTCGGACACATTCGCCCCCCCGTCTTGAAAACGGACACTTTGTCCGCTTATATGGAAACGGACAACTTGTCCGTATCTCTGGAAAGGCTAGATCATGGACTCACTCGCCGACAAGGTCGTGGCCATCACCGGCGCCAGCAGCGGTATCGGCGCGGCGACCGCCCGCAGGCTGGCCTCGCGCGGGTGCGCCGTCGTGCTGGGCGCGCGTCGCACCGACCGGCTCGACGACCTGGCCGCCGAGCTGCGAGCCGCGGGAGGCAGGGCCGGCACCGTCGCGGTCGATGTCACCAGGGCCAAGGACCTGCAACGACTGGTCGAGTCGGCGGTGGCGCGGTTCGGCCGTCTCGACGTGCTGGTCAGCAGCGCCGGGATCGGTCCGATATCACCGGTGGCTGCACGACGCCGCGGCGATTGGGACGCCATGATCGACGTCAACCTGCGCGGGGTGCTCCACGGGATCGACGCCGCGCTACCCGTTTTCGAGCGGCAGGGCCGCGGGCACCTCGTCACCATCGTCTCGACGGCCGGCCTGCAGATCGCCCCGACGATGGCGGTCTACGCGGCCACCAAGAACGCCGTGCGCACCCTGCTGGAGGGACTGCGCCGGGAGTCCACCGACGGGACGCTCAAGACGACCGCGATCTCGCCGGGGTATGTACGCACCGAGTTCAGCGACTCGATCACCGACCCGGCCATCCGCGCCGAGATCGAAAACGGGATGCAGACGTTCGCGCTCGATCCGGACGCGATCGCCAGAACGGTCGAGTTCGCGATCGATCAGCCCTGGGAGGTCGAGATCGGCGAGCTGGTGATCCGCCCGACCGTGCAGGGTTAGCCGACCGTGATCGCGTCGAGCCGCTCCTTGATGAAATCGGCCGAGGTCACGGGGTCGAGGCCGCCGACGCGGCCGACCGGCGGTTCCAGCGGGGTGACCAGCGCATCGTGGTTGGCCTCGTAGAAGTAGATCAGCGAGACCAGATCCTCCTCGGGTGCGTGCGGCTGCGGCGGCAACACCCGGTGCCGGCCCGACGGCCAGCGCCGTCCACTCCAGTACTCCAGCAGATCGCCGATGTTGACCGTCAGCGCGCCCGGCTCCCACGGGGCGTCCTCCCACCCGGCTTCCTCCGAATACACCTGCAGCCCACCGGCACCCGGTTCGCGGTCGAGGACCGTGACGGTGCCGAAGTCGGTGTGCGGACCGATGCGGAACTGACCGGGCTCGGGCTCCCCGACGACACTGACCGGCGGATAGTGGTTGATGTTCATCGTCCAGGTCGGCCGGCTCGCCAAGGCGGCGAACGGGTTGTCGGACAGGCCGAGTGCCGCAGCGAACAACGCCAAGAGGTCATCGGACAGCGTGCGCATGGCGGTGGTGTACTCGTCGACCAGGCCCTGCAGGTGTGCCACCTCGGCCGGCCAGACGTTGGGGGCGAACCAGATCCGATCCACCTCGGGATCCCCGGTGGCGGTCTCCGCACCGAGGCTGAAGCTCTCCTTGAGATCCGGCGGCGTCTCGGTGCCCTCGGCGTAGGCGTTGGCCTCCGCGCCGGGACCGATCCAACCGTGCCCGCCGACCGGCACCGAATACCGTTGCTTCACCTCGGTGGGCAGGGCGAAGAACTCGCGGCTCGCCGCGCGCACCCGGGCCGCCAGACCGGCGTCGACACCGTGTCCGGTGACCACGATGAAACCCGCCCGCTGCAGCCCCTCGTCGACCTCGACCGCCAACTCCTCGGCAGCCGTGCCGCCGGCGTACCAGCGTGAGAGGTCTACCGTTGCAATGGCACTCATTCAGCCACTCCGATGTCCTCGTTCCACAGATCGGGCCGGTCGGCGATGAACTCCGTCATCATCGACACGCACCGCTCGTCCTCCAGAAGGGTGACCTGCACACCGTTCTCGGCCAGCCAGTCGTGCCCGCCGGAGAACGTCTTGGCCTCCCCGATCACCACGGCGCCGATGTTGAACTGGCGCACCAGGCCACTGCAGTACCAGCACGGTGACAGCGTCGTCACCATCACCGTGGACCGGTAATCACGCTGACGGCCGGCGTTGCGGAAGGCGTCGGTCTCACCGTGCACCGACGGGTCGTCGTTCTGTACGCGCCGGTTGTGCCCGCTGCCCAGCAGCACACCATCGGTGGTGAACAGCGCGGCACCGATCGGAATGCCGCCCTCGGCCAGACCTTTTCGTGCCTCGTCGACGGCGACGTCGAGCATCTGCTCCGGGGTCATACGGTCACCTTCGCTGCGTCGATCTTGGATCGGCAGAGCACCAGGTAACTGCCCGCAGCCAGCAGGAACCCGACGAAGAATCCGATGTCACCGAGTTCGGGCACCGCCCGCACCACATATCCCACGAACAGCTCCTGATTGCAGAACAGCAGGAATGACACCACCAGACCGATCAGGAACGACAGTAGTCCCGGCCAGTTCGAGTAATTGCGGTCATAGAGGAATCCGTCCACCCGGTGGCCGCGGCGCAGGAACTGATCGGCGAACACCACACCCAGCCACGGGCCGACCCAGTAGGCGATGAGGAACAGGAAGCTCTTGTAGCTGGTCGCGGCGTCGGCCAGCGCCCACCAGGCAACCAGGAATCCGGCCAACCCGAAGAAGGCCGTGGCCAACGCCCGGGCGATATGGGCGGGCAACCGGACACCGGTGGTGACGAACGCCATGCCTGCCGAATAGACGTTGATGGCGTTGGCCGCGACCGCTCCGATCGCGATGGCCAGCAGGGTGGCGGCGGCCAACCAACCGGGCAGCGAACTGGTGAAGGCATCGGTCGGGTTGTCGCTTGCGCTCGCCGTCACGATGGTGACCGAGGCGGCGCCGACGATGGCCAGGATGGTGCAGGCGCCGAACAACCCGGCCGCGGCGAAAAGACCCGTGCGCAGCGGCGAGACGCTGGTGGGCAGGTAGCGGCTGAAGTCCGCGGCATAGGGTGCCCAGCCCGCGACGTAGCCGAACGTGGTGCCCACCGTCAGCAGGAATCCACCGAGTCCCCCGACGCCACCGTCGAGGGCGGGTGCACCGAGATCGGCCTTGGTCATGATCAGCACCGAGGTGATCGCGAAGATGACCGCCAGCACCGGGAACGCCCACCGCTCGAAGGCCTGCACCAGGTTGTGCCCGAAGAAGGCCAGCGCGGTCTGCACGACGACGACCAGCACCAGCGCGAGCAGCGGACCGATGCCGAACAGGGTGGACAGCGCGAAGGCGGCGCTGATGCTGTTGGTGGCGAACCAGCCGACGCCGGCGGTCACCGCCATCAGCGTCGAGGGCACCGCATTGCCCTTGTAGCCGAAGGCAAGTCGTCCGCTCACCATCTGCGGCACCCCGAGTTGCGGGCCGCGGGCGGACAGGAAGAAGTGCGCCACCGCCCCGAGCCCGGCGCCGACGATGATGCCCGCGGCGGCCTGCCAGAAGTTCATCCCGAAATACGAGACCGCCAGCACACCGAGGAAGATGGTCGCGAACTCCAGGTTGGGCGACGCCCAGGTCCACAGCAGCTGACTGGGCCTGCCGTGCCGGTCGGCCTCGGCGATGAACTCGTTGCCGCCGGGTTCGACGGCGACGATCCGGTCCCGGTAGGTGCCGTCGGTGGTGGGTTCAGCCGCTGTCATTCTGAGCACTTTGACGCGCCCGGCACATGCTTGCAACCGGAACGACGGAATCTCACACCTTCGGATTTCGTCGCCGTACACCGCGGATCCATCTGCCCGATGGTTGCTGTTCGTCGACAAATGCGCTGTCGGACACAGCGACTGGCGCGTCGATATGCGCGCTGGATTGCGCTACGCGATCGGCAGAGAAGTAGGGGCTCCAGGGCCCGTCAGTCGAATTCGGGCGACTCGTGCCGGGTGCGCTTGAGCTCGAAGAAGTGCGGGTAGGACGCGAAGATCACCGAGGCGTCCCACAGCTTGCCGGCCTCCTCGCCGCGCGGGATCCGGGAGAGCACCGGGCCGAAGAACGCGACACCGTTGACGTGGATGGTCGGGGTGCCGACATCGTCACCCACGGCGTCCATGCCCGCGTGGTGGCTCTTGCGCAGTGCCTCGTCGTACGTGTCGGTGGTGGCGGCTTCGGCGAGCTCGGCGGGCAGCCCGGCCTGCTCCAGCGACTTCTTGATCACATCATCGAAGTCCTTGTTGCCCTCGTTGTGGATCAGCGTGCCCATCGCGGTGTACAGCGGGGACAGCACCTCCGGCCCGTGCGCCTGCTCGGCGGCGATCGCCACCCGCACCGGACCCCAGGCCTTCTTCATCATCTCCTGGTAGTTCTCGGGCAGGTCGCGGCCTTCATTGAGCACCGCCAGGCTCATCACGTGGAAGTTGACCTCGATATCGCGGACCTTCTCGACCTCCAGGATCCAACGCGAGGTGATCCAGCACCACGGGCACAGCGGGTCGAACCAGAATCCTGCGACATCTTTGGCGGCCATACAGATGATCCTCTCGATTGCGACGGAGTCCTCTTCTCGACCGCACAACTATTGCCGCCCGGCATATGTTCCCGCCAGGGGACTAAGTTAGGCCTCGTGGCTCTTCCCAATCTGACTCGCGACCAGGCCGCCGAGCGCGCGGCGCTGGTGACCGTGGACAACTACCGCATCGAACTGGACCTCACCTCCGGCGGGCAGGAGCAAGGCGACCCGGGGAATCAACCCGGTGAACGGACCTTCCGGTCCGTGACCACCGTGACGTTCAAAGCCCTCGCCGGCGCCGAGACCTACATCGACCTCGCCGCCGACACCGTCCGCAGCGCCACCCTCAACGGCCACAGCCTCGACGTATCCGGTTATGACGAGTCCGCCGGCATCGCACTGACCGGCCTGGCCGAACACAACGAGCTCATCGTCGACGCCGACTGCCTGTACTCCAACACCGGTGAGGGCCTGCACCGGTTCGTCGACCCCGTCGACAACGAGGTGTACCTGTACTCGCAGTTCGAGACCGCCGACGCCAAGCGGATGTTCGCCTGCTTCGATCAGCCCGATCTGAAGGCCACCTTCGACGTCACGGTGAAGGCTCCCGAGCACTGGCAGGTGATCTCCAACGGCGCCACCGCATCGGTGGAGGGCGGCACCCACACCTTCGTCACCACCCCGAAGATGAGCACCTACCTGGTCGCGCTGATCGCCGGGCCGTACGCCCGCTGGGACGACGTCTACACCGATGACCACGGTGACATCCCACTGGGCATCTTCTGCCGCGCATCGCTGGCCGAGTTCATGGATGCCGACCGGTTGTTCACCGAGACCAAGCAGGGATTCGGCTTCTACCACCGCAACTTCGGCGAACCGTACGCGTTCGGCAAGTACGACCAGCTGTTCGTGCCGGAGTTCAACGCCGGCGCCATGGAGAACGCCGGCGCGGTGACCTTCCTGGAGGACTATGTCTTCCGGTCCAAGGTCACCCGCTACTCCTATGAGCGCCGCGCCGAGACCGTGCTGCACGAGATGGCGCACATGTGGTTCGGCGACCTGGTCACCATGCAGTGGTGGGACGACCTGTGGCTCAACGAGTCCTTCGCCACCTTCGCCTCGGTGCTGTGCCAGGCCGAGGCCACCGAGTACACCCAGGCGTGGACGACGTTCGCCAACGTCGAGAAGTCCTGGGCCTACCGGCAGGACCAGCTGCCGTCCACCCATCCGGTGGCCGCCGACATCCCCGACCTGCATGCGGTCGAGGTGAACTTCGACGGCATCACCTACGCCAAGGGCGCCAGCGTGCTCAAGCAGCTGGTGGCATATGTCGGCCTGGACGCGTTTCTCGCCGGGCTGCGCGACTACTTCCGCGACCATGCGTTCGGCAACGCCACCTTCGGTGACCTGCTGGGCGCGCTGGAGAAGTCCTCGGGACGCGACCTGTCGGGCTGGGGCCAGCAGTGGCTCAAGACCACCGGGCTGAACACGCTGCGGGCCGACTTCGACGTCGACGCCGACGGTAAGTTCACCCGCTTCGCGGTGCATCAGTCCGGGGCGGCGCCGGGGGCCGGGGAGACCCGCGTGCACCGGCTGGCCGTCGGCATCTACGACGAGGACGCCTCCGGCAAGCTCGTCCGGGTGCACCGCGAGGAACTCGACGTCGAGGGTGCCGCCACCGAAGTGCCTGCGCTGGAAGGCGTTTCGCGCGGCAAGTTCATCCTGGTCAACGACGACGACCTGACCTACTGCTCGTTGCGGCTGGACCCGGAATCGCTGCAGACGCTACTGACCCGGATCGCCGACATCGCCGAGCCGCTCCCCCGCACGCTGGCCTGGTCGGCGGCCTGGGAGATGACCCGCGAGGCCGAGCTGAAGGCCCGCGATTTCGTGACGCTGGTGATCTCCGGGATCCACGCCGAAAGCGAAGTCGGTGTGGCGCAACGACTGTTGCTGCAGGCGCAGACCGCGCTGGGTTCCTACGCGGACCCGCAGTGGGCCGCCGAGAACGGCTGGCCGGCCTTCGGCGACGCGCTGCTGGACCTGGCCCGCGAGTCGGCGCCCGGCTCGGATCATCAGCTGGCGTTCGTCAACGCGCTGACCACCTCGGTGCTCGCGCCCAACCACATCGCCGTGCTGTCCACGCTGCTGGACAACGAGCCCGCGGCGGTGAACCTGACCGGCCTGGTGATCGACACCGACCTGCGCTGGCGCATCGTCACCGCGCTCGCGCGGGCCGGCGTGATCGACGCCGACGGTGCCGAGACGCCGTTCATCGATACCGAGGCCGAGGGTGACCGCACCGCGGCCGGGCGGCGCAGCGCGGCGGCGGCCTCGGCCGCGCGCCCGCAGGTGGCCGTCAAGAACGCGGCCTGGCAGCAGGTGATCGAGGACGACACGCTGCCCAACATCACCACCCGCGCCATCGTCGGTGGCTTCGTGCAGCCCGGGCAGGCCGAACTGCTCGCCCGGTTCCGGGACCTGTACTTCGCCTCCATCCCGGGTGTGTGGGAGCGCCGCTCCAGCGAGGTCGCCCAGACCGTGGTGATCGGGCTGTACCCGTCGTGGGACATCAGCCAGGGCGGGCTGGACGCCGCCGATGCGTTCCTGTCCGGTCCGGATGTGCCGCCCGCGCTGCGCCGCCTGGTGCTCGAGGGTCGGGCCGGGGTGGAGCGGTCGCTGAAGGCCCGCGCCTACGACATCAGCTGACCTCCCCGCCGAGGGTGCATGTCTGCTCCCCGACACGCCGCTCGCGCACCCGAGTTATCGCACCCTCGCCGCGCATGATTTCCCGGTGGCCGTCAGCAACTCGCGCAGAGCCCGCGCCGCCCGGCGGCGCACCCGCCGCGTCAAGGCGGTCGTCAACGACCTCACCGTCGCGCAGTGGGCGGCCATCCAGGATGCCTGGGGCGGCTGCGCCTACTGTGGGGTGACGGGCAAGCCGATGCAGCGGGACTGCGTCATGGCGATCTCGCGCGGCGGGCGCTACACGATCGAGAACGTGGTGCCCGCCTGCGCGGCGTGCAACGCCAGCAAGTGCAATGACGAGGTCACCGGCTGGATGCGCCGCAAGCGTCTCGACGAGCGGCTGTTCCTGGAGCGCTACGTCGCGATTCGCGCGCAACTGGCCTGAGCGCACGTCAGGGGTCTGCCGCGCGCGGTATCCGCTCCTGGTGTGAACCTCGGCGACTGCGGCCTGAAATGCACCCGGCCCCGGTACCGAGGTACCAGGGCCGGGTGTACAGCGTCGATCAGGCCGGCGAGATCGCCGCGGACATCACGTTGACGGCGCTGACCAGGGCGTCGATCAGATTGCCCTCACGCAGCGATCCGAGCGCGGCGGACACCCCGAGCGGTGCGGCGGTTTCGGCGCCGCGACCCTTGAGTTCGGAGCCGAAGACGACCTCGATGGCCTTCTGGTTCGGCGATACGGCCAGCAACACCGCGTTGTCGGCGGTCGGCACCTTGGCCAGCAGCTCGCGGGCCGTGGCCGCGGTGTCCGCGCCGAGGTCGCCGATGAAGACCGCGAAGCGTGCCTTGGCGTAGCGCGACCCGTACTTGAGCGCGTTGTCCAGGGCGACGAGGTCCTTGATCGAGAACGGGTAGTGCACGGACAGCTCACCGGGTTCGGTGACACCGGAGATGCGGCCGCTGCTGGTCAGCGCGTAGCCGTAGGGCAGCTCCAGATCGGTGCTGGTCCTGGCGATCTCGTTGGTATGGCTACCACTTGCCACTTGCGCCACCTCCCACTGTCACGTGATGGCCGTGGCCGCCGTGGCCATGATCGGCCGGCTCGTCGGCTGCCCACAGGATCGGATCGTGGGTCCACTCGTCGCCGAGCTTGTAAGACTCCGGGTGCGGTCCCTTGTGGCGATAGGCCAGCGCGGCCAACACCAGGAAGATGACGATGGGGATCCCACCCATCAGGCCATGGGCAAGTGCTGTACTCACAAGGCAAACCTAGCGCAAGCGTCGTTCACGCCGCGCCTTCACCCAGATATCTGACCCAGGCGGGGTCGAGTTCCTTCACCGAGGACAGCAGCCGCCAGTGCTGCCCCTTGGGCGGCATCGGGGCCGACCGCAGCGACCAGCCCAGCTCGGCGAGCAGCCGGTCGGCCTTGCGGTGGTTGCACGCCGAGCAGGCCGCGACGCAGTTCTCCCAGGAGTGCTCGCCACCGCGGCTGCGCGGGATGACGTGGTCGACGGTGTCGGCCTTGCCCCCGCAGTAGGCGCACCGGAACCGGTCACGGTGCATCAGCGCGGCGCGGGTCATCGGGATACGGGCCCGGTAGGGCACCCGGACGAAGGTGCGCAGCCGGATCACCGAGGGGACGACGATGGTGCGCGTCGCGGAGTGGATGACCGGGCCGGACGGGTCGTCGTGCACGACGTCGGCCTTGCCACACATCAGCATGATCACCGCCCGACGCATCGGGAGCGCGGTCAGCGGTTCGTAGGTCGAGTTGAGCAGCAGTACCCGTCGTCGCCCCCAGACCGAGCCCTGTCCGACGGTGGGCGGTGCCTCTGCGACCTGTAGGGAACGCGCGGCAGTAGAAGCGACCACGGCCGTGGGGTACTGGTAGCCCGCTCGTCGAGCAGGGCTTTTCTTGCGCTGCGACATTCGTCCTCCGAGGACAGTCCACCACGATTTGTGATCGCTCGCACGGCTATTTCGGCGGTGTTGGCTGGTCAGTCCGGTGAACATCGGGTGACATGGCCTCTGAGCGGGGCTCGGGGCAGCCTGCGCGGACTGCGCGGACGGGATCGGGAACAATGGGTGCGGTGACCCAGCCGCAGCATTCGTTCTACGACGAAGTCGGTGGCCACGAGACGTTCACCGCGATCGTGGCCAAGTTCTACGAGCTGGTGCGCGAGGACGAGATCCTGCTCCCGCTCTACCCCGAGGACGATATCGACGGGGCCGAGGAGCGGCTGCGGCTGTTCCTGGAGCAGTACTGGGGCGGGCCGCGGACCTACTCCGATCAGCGCGGGCACCCGCGGCTGCGGATGCGGCATTCGCCGTTCCGGATCGGCTTCCTGGAGCGCGACGCCTGGCTACGCTGCATGCACACCGCGGTCGCCTCGATCGACTCGCAGACCCTTGACGACCGGCACCGCAAGGCGTTGCTGGACTACTTCCAGATGGCCGCCGACTCGATGGTGAATTCCGCGTTCTGATGAGCCGACCGAAGAGTCCCTGGTGGTCGCGGGCGGTGTTCTACCAGATCTACCCCCGGTCGTTCGCCGACAGCGACGGTGACGGCGTCGGTGATCTGGACGGCATCACCGCACGGATGGACTATCTGGACGCCCTCGGTGTGCAGGCACTGTGGCTCAACCCGGTGATGGTCTCGCCGATGGCCGATCACGGCTACGACGTGTCCGACCCGCGCGATATCGATCCGCTGTTCGGCGATCTGGCCGCACTGGACCGGTTGGTCACGGCGGCGCACGACCGCGGCATCCGGGTCACCATGGACCTGGTGCCCAATCACGTGAGCTCGGCGCATCCGTGGTTCGTCGAGGCGCTCGCCGACCCGTCGCGGCGCGACCGGTTCATCTTCCGTGCGGGCGTCGACGGCGGCCCGCCCAACAACTGGGTGTCGATCTTCGGCGGACCGGCCTGGACCCAGGTGCCGGACGGACAGTGGTATCTGCACCTGTTCGACTCGGCCCAGCCGGACCTGAACTGGGATCACCCCGAGGTCTTCGCCGATATCGAAGCGACCCTGCGGTTCTGGCTGGACCGTGGTGTCGACGGGTTCCGCATCGACGTGGCGCACGGGATGGCCAAACCGGCGGGCCTGCCCGATATGGATCTGACCGACAATCAGTTGCTGCGCAACAGGGCCGACGATCCGCGGTTCGACAACGACGCGGTGCACGACATCCACCGGTTCATCCGCCGGGTGCTCGACGACTATCCCGAGGCGGTGACCGTCGGCGAGATCTGGGTGCACGGCAACGAGCAGTTCGCGAAATACCTGCGCCCGGATGAGTTGCACCTGGGCTTCAACTTCCAGTTGGTGCAGGCCGATTTCGATGCGGTGGCGGTTCGGACGGCCATCGACAATTCACTGGCCGCGGCCGCGTTGGCCGGCGCCGCCCCGACCTGGACGCTGTCCAATCACGATGTGGTTCGCGAGGTCTCGCGCTATGGCGACGGTTCTCAGGGGCTGGCCCGGGCGCGGGCGATGGCACTGGTGAAACTGGCGCTGCCCGGATCGGTATTCGTCTACAACGGCGCGGAACTCGGACTGCCGAACGTGGATCTGCCCGACGAGGTGCTCCAAGACCCGGTCTGGGAACGCTCGGGTCGGTCCGAGCGCGGCCGCGACGGCTGCCGGGTGCCGGTCCCGTGGAGCGGATCTGCTCCCCCGTATGGGTTCTCGTCGACAGCGGACACCTGGCTGCCGATGCCGGCCGACTGGGCGCCGCTGACGGTCGAGGCGCAATCCGGTGATCCGAACTCGACGCTGGCACTGTACCGGCGGGCGATCCACCTGCGTTCCACCCGCCCGGAGTTCAGCGGTGACGGTGTCGAATGGCTCGGGCCCCAAACGTTCCGGCGTCCGGGCGGGTTGACGTGCGTGTTCAACACCGGAGACGCGCCGATACCGCTGCCGGCCGGCGAGGTATTGCTCACCTGTGGGCCACTGACGGGCGGATCGTTGCCCCCGGACACCGCCGCCTGGGTGGTGTGAATCCGACGCACTCACGTTCGGTGAGCGAGCGTCAGCGCGCCGACTTCAGCGCAGCACCAGCGCCGGATCGCCATGGCGCCGGTACACGCTGCCGAACCGGGCGTCGACCCGCAGCCACGCCGGGTGCGCGCGCACCCGGACGATCTCGTCGGTGGCCAGAACGTCGGCGTTCTGCGGAAGGAAACCCATGGCGGTCAACGCCAGGACGCACCGCATCGGGATACCTACGCTGGACTCCCCCGCGCTGACGGCCAGCACCTCCTGATCCAGCAGGGAGGCCGGCGGGCCGTGCGCGCTGCCGTGCTCCTTGGCCAAGGCGGTGCCCCGCTCGGCGAGGTCCAGGATCGCCCAGGCGGGCACGTCGTCGTAGTGGGCGAACCCGGTGTCCGGCGGCAGCGCGCCCCGCCAGGCAGAGTCCATCGCGAAGCCCGGATCGACGAAACCCGTTGCGTCCATGGCCGAGAGCGTCTGCGACAGGGTGTCGGCGCCGGCGGACAGGTCGGTGGGCCGCACCCGGCCGGCCACCACCCGACAGGCCAGCACGTCGAACCCGGTGGACACCCAGGCGACCAGCTGACCGGTACCGGTGCGTTCCCGGAACCGGATCACCGCCGCATCGTCGAGGCGTAGGGCGCGGTCGACAAACGTCGCGAGGTCGTCGCGGTGGGCGGGATTGTCGAGCCAGAGGCCACGCTCGGGGGCGGTCACCGCTTGTACCGCTCCAGGTACTCCCGGTGGTGCGGCAGCAACCGCACCAGCTTCTGCTCGCCGATGTTGAACGCCACCAGCTGGGTCTCGCCGATGACCGCGGGCTTGGAGTCCGGGTCGGCACCGGCCGAGCGCACCTCGTAGCCGAGGTTGAAGTCCACCGTCCGCAGCCGGCTCACCCAGATGGTCACCTGCAGAGGCGAATCCATCAACCGGACCTGCCCCTTGTACTTGACGTTGACCTCGGCGATCAGCAGGCCGATGGTGTCGATGTCGTTGACGAAGGGCTCGTGCAGGAAGGGCACCCGGGCCTCTTCCAGGATGGTCACCATCGTGGCGTGATTGACGTGCTGGTACATGTCGATGTCCGACCATCGCACCGGCACCGATGTGACGAAACGCTCAGCCACTTGTCCCCGTTCCCGAAGTCCTTGTCATGCTGCGGATCTGACGGGCGGCCACCGACAGCGTTGCGAGATCGCGTTGCCCCTCGGACTGGATCTCGTCCAGTGTGCGCTGCGCGCGGTCCACCCGGGAGCTGTTGGTCAGCTCCCACTCCTCGATCTTCTGCTCACCGGTCTCATCCGGCTCACCGACCGCCAACACATCGAAGCACAGTGCGCGCAGCGAGCCGTAGATGTCATCCCGGATGGCCAGCCGCGCCAGCGAGTGCCAGCGGTCATCGCGTTCCAGCCCGGAGATCGCGGTCAGCAGACCGTCGATACCGAGGTGATCCATCAACGCGAAGTAGGTGTCGGCCACCTCGACGGCGTCCCGGTCGGCGATGTCGGCGATGTCGATGACGTCGAGCAGGCTGTACCGGTACAGGCCGTTGGCCACCGTGTAGGCCAGCTCCTTCGAGACCCCCTGGGCCTCGAACTCGCCGGATTCCTTTGCCACGATGGCCTTGTCGTCACCGCGCAGCCATTGCGGCATCAGCGGGGTCAGTGCGGCGACCTGATCGGCGAACCGGTTGATCTCGGCACCGACGGCCAGCGGCTGTGGGCGGTAGTTGACCAGCCAGCGTCCCGCCCGGTCGATCAGCCGGCGCAGATCCAGCGTCATCCGGTCGGTCACCGCGGTGGGCAACCCGTTGATACCGGCCACCTTGATGTCCCGCCACACCTCGCCGACCTTGAATATAGCGTCGGTGGCCGCGTAGGCACGCACCGCGTCGACCGGCCCGACGCCGGTGTCCTCGGTCATCCGGTAGGCGTAGGTGATGCCGCTGGTGTCCACCAGATCGTTGACCAGCATGGTGGTTACGATCTCGCGGCGCAGTTGGTGTGAGCGGATCTCACCGACGAACCGGTCACGCAGTTCGACCGGGAAGTACTGCGGGATGCGGGCCGCGAACACCTCCTGATCGGGCAGGTCGGTGCGCAGCACCTCGTCCTTGAGGGCCAGCTTGACGTGCGCCATCAAGGTGGCCAGCTCCGGTGAGGTCAACCCGATGCCGATCTCGCGGCGACGCAGGATCTCCTTCTCCGAGGGCAGCGCCTCCAGTTCGCGGTTGAGGCCGCGCTGGGTGACGAACTCGCGGATCTGGCGGGCGTGCACCGCCAGCAGGCTCGCCGCATTGGCCCGGCTGGTGCCCATCAGATCGTTCTGATCGATGTTGTCGGCCAATACGAGTCGGCCGACCTCGTCGGTCATCGACATCAGCAGTTCGGTGCGCTCATCGGCGCTCACCTTGCCCGAGGTCACCAGCGAGTCCACCAGGATCTTGATGTTGACCTCGTGGTCGGAGCAGTCCACCCCGGCCGAGTTGTCCAGCGCGTCGGTGTTGATCCGGCCACCGGCGAGGTTGAACTCGATGCGACCGCGCTGGGTGACGCCGAGGTTGCCGCCCTCGCCGACCACCTTGACGCGCAACTGGTTTCCGTTGACCCGCACGGCCTCGTTGGCACGGTCGCCGACATCGGCGTCGGACTCGGTCTCGGCCTTGACGTAGGTACCGATACCGCCGTTCCAGAACAGATCGACCGGGGCCAGCAGGACCGCCTTCATCAGCGCGGGCGGGGTCATCTCCTCGATCCCGTCGGGCAGGCCGAGGACCCGGCGCACCTGCGGGCTGATCGGGATGGACTTCTGGGCGCGGCTGAACACGCCACCCCCCTCGCTGATCAGCGAGGTGTCGTAGTCGGCCCAGCTGGATCGCGGCAGCGCGAACATCCGCTCCCGCTCGGCCCACGAGGCGGCCGGATCCGGGTCGGGGTCCAGGAAGATGTCGCGGTGGTCGAAGGCGGCCACCAGCCGGATGTGCTTGGACAGCAACATGCCGTTGCCGAACACGTCACCGCTCATGTCACCGACGCCGACGACGGTGAAGTCCTGCGACTGGGTGTCCACCCCGATCTCGCGGAAATGGCGCTTCACCGACTCCCACGCGCCCTTGGCGGTGATGCCCATCGCCTTGTGGTCGTAGCCGACCGAACCGCCCGAGGCGAACGCGTCACCGAGCCAGAACCCGTAAGACTTGGCCACATCGTTGGCGATGTCGGAGAACGTCGCGGTGCCCTTGTCCGCGGCCACCACCAGATAGGCATCGTCACCGTCACGGCGCACCACTCCGGCCGGGGTGATCACCGCACCGGTGGACTTGTCGACGTTGTCGGTCAGGTCGAGCAGACCGGAGATGAACAACCGGTAGCAGGCCACGCCCTCGGCGCGGGTGGCGTCGCGGTCGACGGCGGCATCCCCGGTCGGCAGCGGCGGCGATTTGACGACGAACCCGCCCTTGGCGCCGACCGGGACGATGACGGCGTTCTTGACCGCCTGCGCCTTGACCAGACCGAGGATCTCGGTGCGGAAGTCCTCCCGGCGGTCCGACCACCGCAATCCGCCGCGGGCGACGAACCCGAATCGCAGATGCACACCCTCGACCCGGGGTGAGTAGACGAAGATCTCGAATCTCGGCCTGGGCAGCGGCAACTCGTCGATCAGACCCGGATTGAGTTTGAACGACAACACATCCTGGGCGCGCGCCGAATCGGGTGAGCCGACGAAGTAGTTGGTGCGCAGCGTGGCCTGCACCAGGCCGGCGAAGGCCCGCAGCACCCGGTCGGTGTCGAGGCTGACCAGCGCATCGATATCGGCGGCGACGGCGGCCGCGGCAGCCTGGGCGTCCAGCGTCCGGCCCGAATCGGCCAGGTCGGCCTCCGGGGTGAACAGGGCCTCGAACAACTCGACGAGCGACCGGGCGGTGCTCGGGTTGCTGTTGAGCACACCCTCGACGAAGGTCTGGCTGTACGGGAATCCGGCCTGGCGCAGGTACTTTGCGTACCCGCGCAGGATGGTGACCTGCTGCCAGGTGAGTCCGGCGCGCAGCACCAATTCGTTGAAATGGTCGATCTCGGCACGGCCGTGCCAGATGGCGGTCACGGTGTCGGCAAAACGGCGCGCGACGTCCTCGACCTGAGTGTCCGGGGTGGTCGGGATGGACTGGTGCGGGGACACCCGGAACTGGTAGATCCACACCGGCAGCCCATCGGGGCGGGTCACTGTGAACGGGCGCTCCTCGAGCACCACGACACCCATGCACTGCAGCATGGGCAGCAGCTCCGACAGCGAAGCCGAGCGTCCGCCCAGGTACCAGGTCAGCCAGTCGACCCGGTCCTCGCCGCCGTCACGGAACACCAGCTTGACCGAGTTGTCCTCGAGTTCTTCGATGATCGAGATGTCGCCGATGGCGTCCTGCGGCGTGAACGCCTGCTTGTAGACCTCGGAGAAGGCGGTCGCATAGTGCTCGGCGACGCCCTGGGCGATCGATCCGGACTTGACCGCGCCGATCAGCCGGTCGGCCCACGTGCGGGCGGCTTCGGTGAGCAGGTTCTGGATACGGTCTTCGTTCTCGGAGGAGGCATCGATGTCCGAGCGCTGCGACCCGTCGGGCATCTTGACGGTGAAGTGCACGACGGCCCACGGTGATTCACTGACCCGCGCGGCGTAATCGATACTGGCGCCGCCGAGTTCGCGAACCAGGATGTCCTGCATCGCCAGCCGTACCGCGGTGGTGTAGCGGTCGCGCGGCAGGTACACCAGGGCCGAGACGAAGTGCCCCAGCTGGTCGGCGCGCAGGAACAGCAGGGTGCGCCGCAGCGAGCCGAGATCGACGACGGCGCGCGCCATCTCCATCAGGTCCGGGGTGTGCAGCGCGAACAGCTCCGAGCGTGGGATGGTCTGGATGACGTCGAGCATCAGCTGGCCGGGGTGGCTCGGATCCGAATGCGACTGCGCCATCACCTCATCGACGCGCCGCGAGATCAGCGGGATCTCAAGGACGTTGGCGTTCATCGCGGCCACCGTGAACAGGCCGACGAAGCGATGCTCGATCGCCTGGCTGGATGACGGGCCTGCCGGGTTCTCCCGGACCACCACGATGTAGGGGTAGGCGCCGTAGCGCACGAAGCTGGGCATGGTGGCCTGGGCGAGCACCAGCAGGTCGTCGGCCTCGGTCAGCTGCGGCAGCACGTCGGTGCGCAGCTTGAGCACACCGAGGCGGCTGGCCGGATCCACGGTCGCCTGCCCGTTGTGCACGGCGCAGCGCTGATAGCCCAGCAGCACGAAGTGACCGTCACCGAGCCAATGCAGCAGGGCGGCGACATCACGGCGGTCGGGACCCAGGAAATGGCCGGCGTGATCGGAGTCCAGCGCGTTGGCCAACCCGATCAGGGTCGCGTTCAGCGCGGCCGAGTCGGTGGCCACCTCGCGGGCGTCGGCCAGCACCGAGGGCAGCAGCGCGGCGACCCGCGCGACGGCGTCGGGATCGGCCGTCGGGGCCAGCCGGACATGCACCCACATCTCGTCGATCCCGTCGGCGGGTGCCTCCGGGTCGCCGGCGGGGGCCAGTGCCACCAGGGTGCCGTCGGCGCTGCGATCCGCCCGCAGCACCGGGTTCATCACCCCGGCGTAGGCGACGCCGAGACGGTGCAGCAGCACCGTCACCGAGTCCATCAGCATCGCGCTGTGGTCGGTCACCACCTGGACGGCCGGGCCGAACCCACTCGGGTCGTCGGCCGGGTGGATGGCGACCAGCGTTTCCCCCGGGCTGCGGCGGTGGCCGAGTGTGACGTGTGCGGCCAACAGCTCCGGGGAGACCAGCTTCGGCGCACCGCGGACGATCGGAGCCGTGATCGCGGTATCGGCCGCGGGCGCATCACCGTAGGGGCCGTGGTGGGTCTCGGTGTAGGCGTCGGTCAGCCGCGCCAGGGCGTCCTGGCCCAGCTGCAACTGCTCCGTGGTTCCGGGATTCACCGTCATGGGCGAAGGCTCCTCACTGAGACTTCTCGGATCGAACTCTGCCCTGCGGGCACACACATGAGCGACCCTATCGCCACGGCGCGGCCTTTGGTCGGAGGCCCACAGTTTCAACCCCGCCAGAACGACGAAATGGTCGCCGGACGTCACTATCCGGCAACCATTTCGTTGTTTTCGGTACTTGTAACCGAGGTTTTCAGTCGCGGGTCAGCTTGCGGTGGGTGACCCGGTGCGGGCGGGCCGCCTCGGCGCCCAGACGCTGGATCTTGTTCTCCTCGTAGGCACCGAAGTTGCCCTCGAACCAGAACCACTTCGCCTCGTTGTCGCTGTCGCCCTCCCAGGCCAGAATGTGCGTGCAGGTGCGGTCCAGGAACCAGCGGTCGTGCGAGATCACCACCGCGCAGCCCGGGAACTGCTCCAGCGCGTTCTCCAGCGAGGACAGCGTCTCGACGTCGAGGTCGTTGGTCGGCTCGTCGAGCAGGATCAGGTTGCCACCCTCCTTGAGGGTGAGCGCGAGGTTCAACCGGTTTCGTTCACCACCGGACAGCACACCCGCGGGCTTCTGCTGATCCGGGCCCTTGAACCCGAACGCGGACACGTAGGCCCGTGAGGGGATCTCGTTCTGCCCGACTTCGATGTAGTCCAGCCCGTCGGACACGACCTCCCAGACGTTCTTCTTGGGGTCGATGCCGGCGCGACTCTGGTCGACATAGCTCAGCTTGACCGTCTCGCCGACCTTGACCTCACCGCTGTCGGGTGCCTCCAGGCCGACGATGGTCTTGAACAGGGTCGTCTTGCCGACGCCGTTGGGGCCGATGACCCCGACGATGCCGTTGCGCGGCAACGTGAACGACAGGTCCTTGATGAGGATGCGGCCGTCGAAGCCCTTGTCCAGGTGGCTGACCTCGACGACGGTGTTGCCCAGCCGCGGCGGAGCCGGGATCTGGATCTCCTCGAAGTCGAGCTTGCGGGTCTTCTCGGCCTCGGCGACCATCTCCTCGTAGCGGTCCAGGCGGGCCTTGTTCTTGGCCTGCCTGGCCTTGGCACCGGAGCGCACCCAGGCCAGTTCCTCCTTGAGGCGCTTCTGCAGCTTCTGGTCCTTCTTGCCCTGGACCTCCAGGCGCTCGGCCTTCTTCTCCAGGTAGGTCGAGTAGTTGCCCTCGTACGGGTAGGCCCGGCCACGGTCGAGTTCCAGGATCCACTCGGCCACGTTGTCCAGGAAGTAACGGTCGTGGGTGACCGCCAGGATGGCGCCCTTGTAGTCGGCGAGGTGCTGCTCCAGCCACAGCACGCTCTCGGCGTCGAGGTGGTTGGTGGGCTCGTCGAGCAGCAGCAGATCCGGCTTGGACAGCAGCAGCTTGCACAGCGCGACACGGCGCTTCTCGCCACCGGACAGGTGGGTGACCGGCTCGTCCGGCGGCGGGCAGCGCAGCGCGTCCATGGCCTGCTCCAGCTGCGAGTCGATGTCCCACGCGTCGGCCGCGTCGAGCTCCTCCTGCAGCTGGCCCATCTCCTCCATGAGCTCGTCGGTGTAGTCGGTCGCCATCAGCTCGGCGACCTCGTTGTACCGGTTCAGCTTGGCCTTGATGGCGACGCCCGCCTCGACGTTCTCCCGGACCGTCTTGGTCTCGTCGAGCTCGGGTTCCTGCATCAGGATTCCGACCGTCGCTCCGGGCTGGAGGAAGGCGTCGCCATTGTTGGGCTGGTCGATGCCGGCCATGATCTTGAGGACGCTCGACTTGCCGGCGCCGTTGGGCCCGACGACACCGATCTTGGCTCCCGGGAGGAAGTTCAGGAAGACGTCGTCAAGGATGACCTTGTCGCCATGCGCCTTGCGTACCTTGCGCATTGTGTAGATGAATTCGGCCATGCCGTCGTCGTGCCTTTCGTCTGGCTGCAGATCGCGTAAAACTCGCGTCCCATCCTAGGCACCGGCCGAACACCCGGTTACGCCGACAGTGTGAGCTCCTGTTCGGTGGGTTGCACGGACGCCACATCGTCGTCGGATCCGTCGTCGCGGGATGCCGGCTCCTCGACGCGACGGGTGCGCTCCAGCTTGGCACGGCAGCGCGACAGGTCCGGGCCCACCGCATGGGCCTTGACCTCGACGCGGGACCGGTGGTTGCCCTCCTTGTCGTCGTATTCGTTGGTGTAGATCTCGCCGATCACCACCACCGGGTCCCCCTTGTAGAGCACGCTGCTGATTCCTTCGGCGACCTTGCCCCAGCAGTTGACGCTGAGGTACAGGGTGTTGCCGTTCTCCCAGTCGCCGTCGGGCGTGCGGCGACGCGAATTGCTGGCCACCCGGAAGTGGACGTAGTCCTGTTCGCCGACACGACGCGCGACGGGATCGGTGACGACGGTGCCGACGACGGAAAACGGGGTCTCGAACATTGCGGTGCCTTTCGGTCAGTTGATACGACGCCGGCTGCGGGGACTTCCTGCCACCGGTCTGTGCCCATTGACCGTCCGGACGCCGACGGGTCACCCGCGCCGAGGCCGTCCGGGCTGCCCGCCTGTGGATGAAATGGCAACTGTGCACACAGCCCGCCACCGGCTCGTAGGAGAGCCCATCACCCACCCGGGCGACGTCTTGAGCCATGATCGACGGTGTGGCACACGAGGGCAGCACAGTGATCGGAGGCGCGCGATGACCATGCCGCAACGCCTCACCGATCGCTATGAGCTGGGCGAACTGCTCGGTTTCGGCGGCATGTCGGAGGTGCACCGGGCCCGCGATGTCCGGTTGCACCGCGACGTGGCGATCAAGATCCTGCGTGCCGATCTGGCCCGCGACCCGAACTTCTCCCAGCGGTTCCGGCGTGAGGCTCGGCACACCGCCGCGCTGAACCATCCGTCGATCGTCGCGGTATACGACACCGGCGAGGCGCAGACGCCGACCGGCAGGCTCCCGTTCCTGGTGATGGAGTACGTCGACGGCGTCACCGTCGGCCAGCTGATCCAGCAGCACGGCGCGCTGCCGGCCAAGCAGGCCATCTCGATCATCGACGGGGTGTGCACGGCGCTGGAGTTCAGCCACGGCCGGGGCATCGTGCATCGCGACATCAAGCCGGCCAACATCATGCTCACCCCGAGTGGCGCGGTGAAGGTGATGGACTTCGGGATCGCCCGGTCCATGAACGCCACCACCGGCGACCGGCTGACCGCGACCTCCGCCGTCGTCGGGACCGCCGCGTACTTCTCCCCCGAGCAGGCCCGCGGCCAGCAGGTCGACGCCCGCACCGATGTGTACTCGCTCGGATGCGTGCTCTACGAGATGCTCACCGGTCAGGCCCCGTTCACCGGTGACACCCCGCTGTCGGTGGCGTATCAGCACGTCCGCGAACGCCCGGTCGCACCCTCGAAACGCCATGCCGGCATCACCCCCGAACTCGACGCGGTGGTGCTCACCGCGCTGGCCAAGAAGCCGGAGAAGCGCTACCAGAGCGCGGCGGAGATGCAGGCAGATCTGCGCCGGGTCGGGGCGGGCACCGCCCCACTGGCACCGGCTCCCGCAGCGGGCGAGACCGATGAGACCGCGCCCGTCGCCGGCCCGCACACGCTGACGTTGCCCGCGCAGCGTCCGCGCACCCGGTCGCGACGATGGGCGATTGCGGGGGCACTTGCCGCGGTGCTCGCACTGGTGGTCGGCGGTATCTATGCCGTCGGCGCGATGAACCGGATCCCGGTGCCCGACGTGCGGGGACTCGACCGCGCGGCCGCGGTCAGCCAGCTGCAGGACAGCGGCCTGAATCCCACGGTGGACACCATGCCGGACGGCTCGGTGCAGGCCGGTCAGGTGATAAGCACGGATCCGGCGGCGGGTTCGTCGATCTCGGAGGGCGGCGACATCACCGTCAACGTGTCGACCGGACCAGAGCAGCGCCGCGTGCCCGACGTCGCATCGATGTCCTACGAGGAAGCAGTGGACGCGTTGCGCGAGGCCGGGTTCGAGCAGGTGCGGCGCCGACCGCAGGCGTCCTCGGCCGAACAGCTCGACCGGGTCATCGGCACCGAACCGACCGCCGGTCAGGACTCCGCGACCAGCAACGAGATCGTCATCCTGGTCGGGTCCGGGCCGTCGTCGCGGCCGCTGCCCGATGTCATCGGACAGCCCGTCGAGCAGGCCACCCAGAACCTGAACACCGCCGGTTTCACCACCATCCTGCGGGCCGACGCCGACAGCGAGCTGCCGATCGGCCAGGTGGCCGAGACAGACCCGCCCCCGGGGACCTCGGTGGCCACCGACGCGCCCGTCACGCTGAAGGTCTCCCGGGGCAACCAGTTCCCGATGCCGGACCTGACGGGGCTGTTCTACAACGATGCGCAGCTGCAGCTGAGGGCGCTCGGTCATACCGGCCCGTTCCTCAAGGGCCCCGACGTCGACGCCGGCGGGAACAACCGGGCGCGGGTGGTGCGCCAGGATCCGGCGCCGGGCACCGGGGTGAATCGCGACGGCACCATCACGGTCAGCTACGGCAGCTGAGGACTCACCCGCGAGAGTGACGTTTCGGCGGTCACCAGCACGCTGCAACCGCCGAAGCGTCACTCTCGACAACGGCTATGTGGTCTTGTTGCGGTCCTCGATCTGCGCGAGCTTGGCAAGCATGTTGTTGTAGGCGGCCAGCTCGGCGTCCTCATCGCGGTCGGCGGCGCGGTCCAGCCGCTTCGCGGCACGGTTGTCGCTGCGCCGCCATTGGACCAACAGCGCCAGCATCACCAACACCAGCGGGACCTCGCCCGCCGACCACGCGATGCCGCCGCCGAGTTTCTGGTCGGCGAGCAGATCGGTGTGCCACGGCAGCTGCAGTGAGCGATAGAAGTCGCCGGCCAGCACGGTGTTCATCCCCATCAGCACCACCCCGAAGAAGGCGTGCAGCGGCAGGGACCCGAACACCATCGCCAGCTTGCCCAGCGGCGGGATCGGCCGCGGTGTCGGGTCGACACCGATGACCACCCAGTAGAAGAGATAGCCACTGAGCAGGAAGTGCAGGTTCATCGCCAGGTGTGCGCCGTGGCTGTCGGCGGCCGCGCCGAAGATGCCGCCGAAATACAGCCCGTAGAAGCCGGCCACGAAGATCGCGGTCGCCACGATCGGATTGGTGAGGAACTGTGACACCCGGCTGTGCAGCGCGGCCAGCAGCCACTCGCGCGGGCCGGGTGGACGCTCTCTGCCGGCCGTCGGCAACGCCCGCAGCGCCAGCGTCACCGGCGCTCCGAGTACCAGCAGCACCGGCACCAGCATCGAGAGCAGCATGTGCGCCGCCATGTGCATGCTGAACATGGCCGGCATGTAGCGGCCCAGGCCCGATGACGTGGCGAACAACAGCGCCGCGCAGCCCAGCAACCAGGCGATGATCCGGCCCGTCGGCCACGCGTCGCCACGCCGGCGCAGCCGCACCACCCCGGCGAGATAGATCGCGGCGAACACGACCGCGGCGGTGCCGAAGATCAGATCGAAGCGCCACTCGAACAGGACCCGCGCCAGCGTCGGCGGGCCCGACAGGTCGTAACCGATGGCGACCTCGGTGATCGAGGGCAGCCGCTCCGGTGGCGGGGGCGGGGTCCGGCCCAGCGCCACCGCGAGACCGAAGGCGACCCCGAAGACCAGCGATTCGACGAAGGCCAGCCGTACCAGCGCGCGCCGGTCGGTCGGGTCGGCCGCCAGCGCGGTGACGCTGCTGCGCCGCTGCAGCCAACCCAGCGCGCCGAGCACCACCAGTGCTGTCGCCTTGCCGATCAGCAGCCACCCATAGGTCTGGGTGAACAGGTCGGCGGGGCTGATGCGGACCAGCGCATTGCCGATGCCGGACAGCGCCATGGCGGCGAAGCACCACAGCGCGATCGCGGAGAACCGCCGCGCGGCCACGTCGATGTGCTCCCCACCGCGGACCGCCAGCGCCCACAGCGCCAGCAGTCCGCCGGCCCACACCACGCCGGCGATCAGGTGGATGAGCAGGCTGTTGGTGGCGATGTCATGGCTGCCACCGGAGGACGAGTGCCCGGTCAGGGCGAGGGGCAGCAGGGTGAGCAGCGATCCGGCCAGCAACACCGGCGTCCAGGACCACCGCAGTACCGGGATGCTGACGACGGTCACGATGGCCGCCAGCAGGGCCGTCCAGCGCCAGGTGCCGGCGGTCTCGACCATGCTGGCCACGGTCCAGACGTCGAGCGGGTTGAGTCGGTCGCTCAGCGGGGCGCCGGTGATGTCGGAGACCGTCAGCGGCACCAGCAGTACGGCGCACACCGTCCAGACGCCGGAGGCGACGGTGCCGGTGCGCAACGCCCGGTAGCCGGCCACGTCGAGCACCCCGGTGCGTTGCGGCGGGACCAGGAACGCGGCCATCAGGAAGGAGCCGACGGCGACGGCGGCGGCGATCTCGCCGGCGGCGCGGACGAAGGGCAGCCCGTAGGTGGTGGCCGGGCCGGGATCGGGCAGGCCGGTGGCGGCCAGTGCGTCGACGAGCGACAGGCCGCCGACGCCTGCGGCGACCGCTCCGGCCAGCAGCGCGACGCCCCACAGCGTCGGCCACACGGTGGCTGCGCGCACCGGCGGCGCGACGGTAGTCATGCCGTCCAGGGTATGTGGGCGCCTCAGCCGGCCGCGGGGCGGCGTAACTCCCGCTCACGTTTGCGGTACTGACTGAACGCCGTCTTCTCCACGGTGTTCAGGTCGGCCAGGATGCCGCGGATCTCCCGCAGGAACGCCTCGCGCCGTTCGGACAGGTCCGGCGCGCGACGCAGCAGGTTCTGATCGGCGACCACCTGGCGGGCGGTCGCGAACAGCAGCGCCGATACCGACTCGGCGCTGCGCACCTTGCCCTGGGCGACGTGCTGGCGGCCCACCCCGAGGGCGAGCTTGGTCAGGTCGGGTTCGGCGATCTCGGCCGAGGCGTCACGCAGCACATCGGCCACGATCTCGTAGGCCTCGAAGAACGGGCGCAGCATCGCGGCACCGAGCAGCGGCTGCTTGATGCGCAGCAGCTCCAGGATCGACTCCGGGCCCTGCGCGATGCGTTCCTCCCAGCCCTGCACCCACGACATCTCCCGCGTCACGTTCTCCCGGAAAGCGGCCGAGTCGGCGAAGTAGAACTCGAACTTGAGCAGGTCGCGCAGCCGCAGCACCTGCGACCAGAACGCGTCCAGCCAATCCGAGCCTGCGGTGGCCGCGTGCGCCAGCGCCAGCTCGATGATCGAGGTCTCCAGGAAGGCGTAGATGATCGAGTTGCGGTAGAACGCCGCCTCGTGTTCGTTCTCCGGGGCGATCCGCCACACCGGTTCGCGGCCACCGTCGACCCGGGTGACCGGGTGACCGCCCGAGAGCGCGTCCACCGCGGCCCGCACCCCCTCCTTGGTGCGCAGCCGCAGCACGCTGTTGGTCATCGGGATCTGGCGGCGTTCGAGGTAATCCAGCGAGTCGGCGAAGGTGTGGTGCAGCTGGTCGACGGTCAGCGCCACCCCACGCGAGGCGAGCAGCAGGGCCGACACCAACCCGGTGGCGTTGACCGGGGTGACCTGCACGATGCGCCAGGCCACCTCGAAGGCCATCTTCTGCATGGCCAGGCGTTTGGCGTCCTGATCCGCAGCGATCGGCCCGTTGGGTTCACCCAGGTACTGGCGCATCGACACCGCTTCGGGGAAGCGGACGTAGATCTTGCCGTAGTTGCGTTCGCCCTGGGCCTTGATGAAGTTGTAGAGCCAGCTGAAGCTTTCCGGGGTCTTCTCTCCGCCGCGGGCGTACTCGGCGTACTCGGCGGTCTCGTGGAGCTGGTCGAAGCTGATGGAGACCGGCTGCAGCAGGATGTCCTCGCTGCGGCCGTCGAGGTAGGCGTCGGCGACGTAGGACAGCAGACCGAGTTTGGGCGGCAACATCTTTCCGGTGCGTGACCGGGTGCCCTCGATGGACCAGTTGAGGTTGAACCGCTTCTCGACGATGTAGCCGACGAACTGGCGCAGCACGTACTTGTAGAGCGGGTCGTCGAGCTTGCGGCGCAGGAAGATGACGCCGGAGTGCCGGAAGATCGGACCCATGAACCCGAAGGACAGGTTGATCCCGGCGAAGGTGTGCACCGGTGGTAACCGGTTCTCCTGCATGGCAACCGGGACGATCACGCCGTCGAGGTAGGAGCGGTGCGAGAACAGCAGGACGGCCGGATGGACCTCCAGCGACCCCCGCATGGCCTCGATCTCGGTGCGGTCGTAGTCGATGTGCGGGTCGAAGCCGCGACTGAAGATGGCCCGGCCGAGGGTGGGGATCAGGTCGACGGAGAACCGGCTCCACCCGGTGGACAGCTCATCGAGCATCTCACCGGCCTTCTCCACGGTGGCGCCGGGAATCTGGTCCAGCCCCTCCCGGAACCGCGCCGACGCCAACATCTCCGGTTTGACCAGCCGGGGTGACTTGTACTCGGGCCCGAGCAGCCGCAGTTCCACCCGCTCGATCGCCAGGATCGCCCGCCGGATGACGAAACGCGCGAATTCGCGGGGGTTTTCGGCGGTGGTGGTGTCCTGCCACTGTTGGTGCAGCTCGGAGACCTTGGCCGGCTCGCCGGCGACCACCCGGGCCCGCGCGGGGTCTCTGCGCAGGATGCGGCGCTGCAGCAGTTCGGGCGGGCGATAGGTGTCGCGACCGGAGATCAGCGACACCACCTTGGACCGGGTCGGCAGCCCGCCCGGTACCCAGAAGATGCGTACTGGCACCACCGACCGGTCCGGGTCGGCGGAGAGCAGCTCGACCAGCCGGGCCATCACGGTGGCCGGCGGATCGTCGGAATGGTCGGGCAGCAGCAGGACCTCGACGCGCGCCTCGGGCCGTTCGCGGTGCTGTTGGGCCAACCAGTCGTCGAGCAGTTGTTGCTCGGCGGGTGAGCCGACCGCGGCCAACACCAGGGTGTCACCGGTCGGGCTGAAGCTGGCGAAGTCCTCAGCGACCGGCTTCACTGGCGTCCTTCCCGTGGTGGTAGATGGCGTGGTCCGGCAGATCACCGACGGGCCAGTTCCGCAGGGTGTCGAGATAGAGCGCGCGCACCTCGTCGATGCGCTCGGACAGGTTGTCGTGGGTCCAGTCGTCGATGGGGATCGGCGGGAACACCGCGACGTCGACCTTGCCGGCGCTGAAGGTGCTGGAATCGCGGGCGGCGATGACTTCGGCATTGCGGATGACGATCGGCACGATGGGGATGCCGGCGGCCATCGCGATACGGAACGGCCCCTTCTTGAACGGCCCCACCTCGGTGGTGTCCAGCCGGGTCCCCTCGGGGGCGATCATGATGGAAAGGCCCTTGCGCGCAAGCTCTTCGACCTTCTGCAGGCCTTCCACCGCCGACTGGGTGTCCTCACGGTCGATGAAGGCGGCGTCCATCACCTTGCCCAGCGGGCCCATCAGCGGGTTCTTCTCCAGCTCCTTCTTGCCGACACTGGTGAAGTCGACGCCGACCAGCCGCCCGGCGATGAACGGGTCGGCTTGGTTGCGGTGGTTGAAGATGAAGACCGCCGGCCGCTGCGCGGTCAGATTCTCGCGCCCGAGCACGTTAAGCTCGATGCCGGTGGTCAACATCAGCAGCTTGCTCCAGTTGGACGTGAAGAAGTTGACGCCGATCCGTTTGTTGCGGGTGAGCAGGCCGACACCGATGGCACCGGCGGCCACCGTCGGAATGGTGGCCAGGCTGGCCAGGGTGCGCAGTTGAGAGATCGGACTGCTGCCGCTGCGGCTGCTGAACTTCAGGATCGGCCAGCCGCGTTTGGCGGCCACCGCGGCCAGCTTGCCGGCCGGATTGGTCGGGCGCGGGTTGCCGACCAGATACATCAGCGCGACGTCCTCGTCGCCGTCGGCGTAGAAGTAGCTCTTGGACAGGTCCACGCCGTTCTCGGCCGAAAACTTCTGCACCGCATGGGCTTTGCCGGGACCCCAGATGATCGGTTCGGCGACCTCCCCGGTGATGAGACCGTCCTCGTCGGCGATGAACTTGTTGCTCAGGATGTTGTCGATGCCCAGGAACCGGGCGACGGGCTCGACCTGCACGGTCAGGGCCGACGAACTGAGCACCACGGTGTGCCCGCGGGCCTGGTGTGCGCGCACCAGGGCGCGCATCTCCGGGTAGATGCGGTTGCGGACATGCTGGACGAACAGCCGCTCCCCCAGCTCGTCGAGGTCGCTGAGCGAGTTCCCGTGCAGCATGCGGGCGCCCTTGCCGATCAGGTCCTCGAATTCCGATCGGCCCAGCTGATGGTTGATGCCGGCCTGCACCATGCCGATGAACTCGCCTGCGCTCATCTGCCGCCGGCGCAACCGGTCCTGGGTCATCAGTACGCCGGTGAAGCCGGCCACCAGGGTTCCGTCCAGATCGAAAAACGCGCCGACCTCCGGGCCCGGCGGGCTGGCCTCGATCTCGGCGACGGTGCCCGGCAGCCGCATGACCTTGGACTCGCCGTCGGCGGGACTCATTGCGCTGCACTCCCATTCGAGGATATGTCATCGGGCACGGTGAACGACGCGGCCACGGTCCGGCCATCGCCGCCGAGCGCCAGGATCTCGTCGAACCCCCGGACCAGGCTGCGCTGCCACAACTCGTCGTCGCTGAAGGCGGCCCGGTCATACCGTGTGGTGACGGTGACGTACCCGCCGCGCGATACCAGCACCGTCATCATCGCCACCCCGGGCAGTGGCCCGAGTCCGTAGTGCCGCAGTACCTTTGCCCCCGCGATGAAGGTATCGCCGGGGTAGACGGGCACATTGGAGGCTTGCACGTCGGAGTTGACCACCGACCCGGCGACCGACTCCAGCACGGCATCCGGCAGGAAGCTGGCGATCGGCGCGATGGATCCCACCATGTCGATGGCGCGTTCCTCACGCTTGCTCGTCATCTGCGAGCGGATGGCCTTGATCCGTCGCTGCGGGTCGGCGATTCCGATGGGTGCGGCGAGATTGATTCCGGCGAAGCGGTTTCCGCCGGCCGGGTCGTCATCGGATCGCAGGTTCACCGGTACCGCCATCGGCAGCGTGTCGATCGGCATGCCCTTGGCGACGTGGTAGTGCCGCAGTGCCCCGCACAGGCCGGCCAGGTAGACGTCGTTGATCGAGCCGCCCGCCGCCTTGGCGGCCTGGTGCAACTCGGAGAAGACGATGTCGATCGCCTCGCTGCGGGAGTTCAGGCTGCGCCGGCGCAGCAGCGGCGAGTGATCGGCCACCGGCCGGGACACCCGGGTGGTCGACAGCGCGTAGTCGACGACACCGCTGACCGCCGACGCGGGATCACGCACCACATTGGTGACCGCCTGTACCGCCCCACCGACGAGACCCAGCACGCTGTTGGTGATCTTCATCGGCATCCGGTTGATGCCCAGCTTCATCAGGTCGGCCGACGACAGATCCTGCGGGATCGGCAGCGGCGCAAGGGCGCCGAGCTCCACATCGCGTTCCAGGTTGTAGATATGGGCGAACATCTCGACGGTGCCGACCCCGTCGGCGACGGCGTGGCTCAGGTGCAGGATGGTCGCGGCGCGGCCGTCGGCGAGGCCCTCGACCAGGGTGGCGTTCCACAGCGGACGGGTGATGTCCATCGGCGACTGCAGGTAGATCTCGGCGAGGTCGAGGACCTCGCGCAGGCCACCCGGCTCCGGGACCCGGACCCGTCGTACGTGGAAATCGAGGTTGAAGTCGGGATCGACCACCCAGCGCGGCGATGCCGTCGGCAGCGTCGGCATCACGACCTTCTGCCGCAGCCGGAGCACCTTGCGCGACGCCTGTTCGAACACAGCGCGGAACCGTTCCCAATCGGGGGTGGTGTCAAGAAGTTCGACGCCCATGATCCCCGAGCGCGTCCGCGGATTCGCCTCGCCCCGGTGCAGTAGCGTGTCGACGCCGTTCAACTTCTGGGGCAGCCCCGCCGCGTCCAACGGCACTCTGCTCATCGCGCGAACTCTCCTCCTGATAACGCCGCTTGTGCAGCGTCCACGCTAGTCGGCGCGGCGTGGGCGTGACGCCCCTTTCGTGGGGAGCGCCGAAGCTCACAGGCTTCAGGCAGAAGCTCGCGTTTTGCCGGGTGGGTCCGGCAGATCGCGGAATGCCGCAGCCTCCAGGATGCGCTTGTGCTGACCGTTCTTGGTCGGGGTGGTCCGGAGATTGACCGACGCGCCGTGGTCGGTGGGCTGGATCTAGTAGCACTCGTCGGTGTCGGGGCAGTAGATGCAGATGGCGTCGACGGCGGTCTTGTCCATGGGCGTGTTGTGCACGCCGTGACGGTCGGTCCAATTCGAACTCAGTTTCAAGGTGACCATCCCCCGCCGCATCGCCCGGTATTTGACCTGAATGCGGTGGAATGCGCCCGCTGAGTAAGCGACAAGGTCGAACGGCGCATGCTCGGTGGCTGGGATGAGAACGTCAAAGCCCTTGAAGACCAGATCGGCGTACGCCTTCGCGACACCGAGGTCGCCTTTGTCCTTGGTGTGGTGTCGAGCCATCGGCCGCCCATCCGTCAGCGCTGCGCATCGACACAGCGGTCCCTCCGCGATGAGAAAAGCCGCCGGCGAGGTGTAAATTACGTACGTTCCACCTTGCCCCCGTGGCGCAATGGATAGCGCAGTCGGTTTCTACCCGATAGGTTGCAGGTTCGAGTCCTGTCGGGGGTACTTTTGAAGTTCTTCCGCGCGGTTTCGACGGCAGCCTTTCCTCGTTGACCGCACCGTAGCGCAGACCTCTGACAAGCGACGCCACGCTCAGGTCAGACCGATGTACACCCCATCGACGACCGGGTCGTCGGCCTTGCGTCCTTTCGCCTCGGGCGTGAGGTTACGCGCGTAACTACTTTATATCCAACCCCGCCATGATCACGGAAGGGAAATCAGTCCTGCGCGCCGCGGAGCTCGTCGAAGGCTGCGCCCAGATCGGGGCGGATAGTCAGCACACTGGCAAGTCCGACCAGTTCGAGCGGCCGCCGGGTGATCGGCCCATCGGCCACCACGACCAGCGGTACGTCGGGCACCAACCGCTCATGGGTCTCCACCAGCACCGACATCCCGTAGGAGGCCAGCAGCTCGGTGTCGGTAAGGTCCACGATCATCGCCGTGGGTTGCTTCTTGAGTGCCGCCGAGATCACGTGTTGCAGGTCCGGCGCGGTCACCATGTCGACCGGGCCGGCGCAGCTCACCACCACCGTCGTATCGTGCCAGGATTCGGAGCACACGATCGGCGACGGAATGGGCTCAACTTTGTCGGACATCGAAAACCTCGCGGGAGCTTCGGCTCGGGGCGCAATGTCTCGCGGGCTGCTTCTTAACCAAACAAGCTAGAACGCCGAGTACCACGAGCCTAACGTAAACGCCCGGGCGCCGGTGTATCGCGGCACCGGCGCGAAGCCGGTTCCAGGGGCCTGGCACGCTGGTGAACAGACAGTCGGGGACAGATTCGGGGAGGTTTCCATTTCGCGTCAAGACGCCGATGACGTCGCCGTCGAGGGCCTGCTGCCGCCCGGCACCGTGATCGACCTGGATAACTGCGCCCGCGAGCCGATCCACATCCCCGGCAGCGTCCAGCCGCGCGGAGTGCTGGCCGTGGTGCGGGAACCGAGCTTCGAGATCCGTCAGGTCAGCGCGAACGTCGAGGAACTGCTGGGCAAGCCCGTCGCCGAGGTTCTCAACAAGGATCTGTCGGCGCTGATCGGTGTCGACCAGGCCTCGATGATCCGCCAGGCTGCCTCAGCGTTCGGCGACTTGCGGCAGCGCAATCCGCTGGAGCTGACCCTGGCGGTCGACGGTCTCAACCGGCCGTTCGACGCCTTGTTGCACCGCGAACCCGGCGGCGTCCTGCTGATCGAGATCGAGATGGCATACGGCGAGCGGCCGTTCTCGTTCCCGAACACCTACCAGGCCGTGCGCAACTCCGTCGAGGAGCTCAACAGGGCCGACGGGCTGACAGCGCTGTATGACACCGCGGCCCGAGCGGTCCGCGAACTCACCGGTTTCGACCGTGTCATGGTGTACCGCTACGACCGGGACTACAACGGGGAGGTGGTCGCCGAGAACAAGCGCGAGGACCTCAATTCGTTCCTGGGCCTCCACTACCCGGCGAGTGACATTCCCGCCCAGGCGCGCGCGATGTACGAGAAGAGCTGGCTACGCCTGATCTCCGACGTCGACTACACCCCCGCCCCGCTGGTTCCGGCCATGAACCCTGACAGCGGAACGCCGGTCGACCTGACGCACGCCACCCTGCGCAGCGTCTCCCCCATCCACATCGAGTACCTGCAGAACATGGGCGTGCGCGCGTCGATGTCGATCTCGTTGCTGCGACACGGCAAGCTGTGGGGGCTGATCGCCTGTCACCACTATTCCGGCCCGCATCTGCCGCCCTATGGCGCGCGCGCCGCCGCCGAATTCCTGGGTTCCACACTGTCGCTGCGGATGGTCGACCGATTCGACGAGGACCAGCTGCGCGAACAGCTCGCCGCACAATCGCTGCTCAACCATTTGACTGCCGCCACCCGAAACGACGCCGAGCCGCTGGCTGTGACGCTACTGGGCACACCCAGCGCGCTGGACCTGCTGCCGGCCGCGGGCGTCGCCGTCAACGTGGGCGGTGACTACCGGGTGTTGGGCTCCACCCCGCCGCCCTCGGTCGTCGCCGCGGTCGCGGCGTGGGCCCGTGGCACCGGCGATGAGATCGCGGTCAGTGAATGCCTGTCGCGCGACCTGCCTTCGGTACCGCTGGAGCCCGACGTGGCCGCCGGCGCACTCGCGCTCAACCTGCCCGACGACCAGTACGTGATCTGGTTCCGGGACGAGGCGTTGCGCTCGGTGGACTGGGGAGGGGATCCGCACAACAAGGCGATCGCGGTGCGGGAGGGCGATGAGGTCCGGCTGAGCCCGCGCAAATCCTTCGAACGCTGGCGCGAGGTCGTCGACAAGTGCAGTGAGCCGTGGGCGCCGATCCAGCTGGACTCCGCGGAGGCATTGCGCAGCCACCTGGTCGAGGAGCTGTACCGCCGCACCCGCAGCGCGCTACGGGTCGCCGAGGTGCTGCAGCGCAGCCTGCTGCCGGACTCCATCCCGACGATCGCGAACTGGGAGCTGTCCGCGGATTATCTTCCGGCGGCCGGCGGTCGCGTCGGCGGGGACTGGTATGACGCCTTCGAGTTGCGCGACGGCAAGTTGGTCGTCCTGCTCGGTGATGTCGCCGGCCACGGACTGACCGCCGCCGGCACCATGGCGCAGCTCCGAAACGTCCTGCGGGCCAACCTTTTTGCCGGCACCTCCCCGGGTGCCGCCATCGACGAGCTGAACACGTTCAGCGTGCACCTGATGCCGCGGACGTTCGCGACCGTGATCGTGGCCCGCATCGACCTGGACACCGGCCAGGTCGAGGCGTCCTCGGCCGGTCACCTGATGCCCTTCCTCACCGAGACGGGCGTCGCGACCGCCGCCGCCCCCATCCAGCTGTCCCCGCCGATCGGCCTGAAGAGCGCAACGTACGCCACCAGTGAGTTCACCATCGGTCGCGGGCAGAGCATGGTGATGTTCTCCGACGGCCTGGTCGAGCGTCGCACGGCCTCCATCGACGAGGGCCTGGACCGGTTGTCCGCCGAGCTCGCGGCCGCCACCGACACCAGGGCGACAGAGGTTTCCGCCGCGATGACCCCCAACGACACCGATGACGACGTCACCGTCATTGTCCTGCGCCGTCGCTGAGAAGCTATGTTGGCGGCGGTGGCGCGGCACGCCGGTGCCGGCCCGGACCGAGGAGATGACATGTCGGTGACAGTGCTGCTCGAACTTCGTTTTCAGCCCGATGCCGTGGATCGCGCGCGCGAGGTGATGGGCCGTGCGCTCACCGACACCAGAGCCTTTGCCGGCAATGTGGTCACCGATGTGCTGATCGACGAAGACGACGAAACGCACTGGATCATCTATGAAGTCTGGGAGTCGGTGGATCACGACGAGGCTTACCGCGCCTTCCGCGCCGGTGAGGGCAAGCTGACCGATCTGCCGCCCCTGCTGGCTGCGCCGCCGAACAAGACCCGGTACACCACCTCCGACGTCTGATCGCGCGTGGCAGCGGCCGACGAGTACTGGAACCACAACACCGCCTACCACCCGTGGTTGCTCGGACTGGCCGAGCGCCGACGGGGCCGCGTGCTCGATGTCGGCTGCGGGGACGGTTTGCTGGTGCAACGTCTCGCGGAGGTGGCAGATTCGGTGACCGGTATCGATCCCGATCCGGTGGCCGTCCGTCGGGCTTGCGAACGGGTCGGGCCCGATGCCTCGATTACGCTGCTGCACTGCCGATTCGACGAGTTCGACCCCGGCGACAGCGGCTTCGACCTGATCACATTCGTCGCCAGCCTGCACCACATGGATCTGCGCGGCTCGTTGGTGCGCGCCCGGGAGCTGCTCAACCCCGGCGGTTCGATCGCAGTCGTCGGGTTGAGCGCCAACGCATCTGCGGCCGACTGGCTGTTCTCTGCGCTCTGCCTACCTGCGGTACGCATCGGGTCGCGTTGGCACCGTGAGCAATCCGATGTCGGCGTAACCGTCGCCGACCCGCGCGAATCTCTTGCCGAGATCCGGCGCGTGGCCGGCGACGTGCTACCTGGCGCCCAGATCCGGCGCGCCCTCTACTATCGCTATCTGTTGTTCTGGACCCGAGACACCGGACCGGTCACCAGTCGTCGGACCGGATGGCGGCCGTCGCGTCGGGCATGACGCTGCCGGTGCCCGGCGTCGAGAGCGACCACCCGCCGACTCCCTCACACACCAGGTCGGTCGGCATCGACACCTGCGAGGGCACCGGGACGCCGAGCCCGGAGATGCCCGGCATGTTCAGTTGCGGGGTGGGCAGCAGCCCGGTGACGCCGCCGACACCCGAGGGAGCCGCCAGTGAGGGCTGCGGCAACATCTCTGCCAACACACCCGTCACACCGGCCAGCGGTGCCATCACCAGACCCGGGATACCTGACGCCGCCCCGGCTGCCGGGACGATGGCGCCCGGGATACCGGCGAACGCCGTTCCACCGCCGGCCGTCGCCGCCGGGGCTCCGACACCGACCGCACCGGCCGGCGCGGCTGCCTGAACCGCGGCCACCGCGGGAGCGGCCACCGCCTGGACGGCTCCGAGACCACCCGTGCTGGCCATCAGCGGACCGACGGCCGCGGCGTTCACGCCGCCGGCGCCTCCGGTCGCGCCGCCACCGGCAGCACCTGCGCCACCGCCTGCGGATCCACCACCAGCGGCACCTGCACCACCGGCCGCACCGCCACCACCGGCACCGCCCGCACCGGCCCCGCCGGCCCCAGCACCGCCACCACCGGCCGCACCACCACCAGCGCCTCCTCCGCCGGCTGCGCCGCCACCACCGGCGCCACCTGCGCCACCACCGGCCGCACCACCGCCGCCCGCACCAGCACCGCCGCCACCGGCTGCACCGCCGCCGCCACCACCACCGGCTGCACCGCCACCGGCACCACCTGCGCCACCACCGGCCGCACCACCGCCACCGGCACCAGCACCGCCTGCACCGGCTCCGCCTGCGCCACCACCACCGGCGCCTCCGGCACCGGGCACGGCGACCGCAGCCGCGTCTTCGATCGGCGCACCCACCGGCGCACCGGCCGCCCGTGCGGCGGCATCATCGAGCGCCGCGCCGGGCAATCCACCGGCACCGGGGCCACCACCCGCACCGGGAACACCGGCACCGGGGCCACCTGCAGCGGCAGCCGCATCGACCAACGCTGCCGCGGGACCGTCGCCGTTGAGTCCGGTGCTGGCCAGCAGGGGACCGACACCTGCGGTGTCCATCAACGGCGCGCCGCCGCCGGCCGCATCCGCCAGCGGTGCGCCGAGGGCCGCAGGCGCAGCGCCACCGACCGGAGCACCACCACCCACCGGAGCGCCACCACCCACCGGGGCACCACCACCCACCGGGGCGCCACCACCCACCGGAGCACCACCACCGACCGGGGCACCGCCACCGACCGGGGCGCCACCACCCACGGGGGCACCGCCACCGACGGGAGCACCACCACCGGCCGGAGCGCCGCCGGCCGCAGCTCCACCGGCGGGAGCACCACCACCGGCCGGAGCGCCGCCGGCCGCAGCTCCACCGGCGGGAGCTCCGCCGCCGGCCGCACCGCCCGCGGGAGCACCACCGGCTGCGCCACCCGCCGCGGGGGCTCCGCCGCCTGCGCCGCCGGCACCAGCACCGCCTGCGCCACCGGCGCCGCCACCCGCGGCACCGGCACCACCTGAAGCACCTGCGCCGCTCGCACCCGCGGCCTGGACGACGGCACCAGAGCCACCGCCGGCCGCCGCGCCTGCGTCAGCAATCACCGCGCCAGGGGCTCCCCCGACCACAGCACCGGGGGCGCCACCCGCCACCGCGCCAGGAACACCGATCCCGCCCGGAACACCGATGCTCGGAACCTCGAGATCGATCGGAACGGACAGCTCCACGGGTGGGGACGAAATCTGGGCCGGCGGACCGGAAACCTGCACCGGAGGGGCGTGCACCTCGACCGGAGGCGCCGCCACTTCCACCGGCGGAGCCGCGATTTCGACCGGCGGAGCATGCACCTCAACCGGCGGTGCCGCAACCTCAACCGGCGGCACGGTGACTTCTGCCGGGGGCAGCGCCACCTCTACCGGCGGTGCCGCGACCTCGACCGGCGGAGCCGCAACGGCAAGTTCGACCGGCGCACCGGCCGCTCCTCCACCCTCGATGGCGCCGGCAACCGGGACAGCACCACCACCGGCAGCACCGCCACCGGCCGCACCGCCGCCACCTGCACCACCCGCACCACCGCCAGCAGCTCCACCGCCACCGGCACCACCCGCACCACCGCCAGCAGCTCCACCGCCACCGGCACCACCCGCACCACCGGCACCACCGCACCGCCCACCCGCACCACCGCCACCGGCACCACCCGCACCGCCGGCGTCTCCGCCACCAATCGCTGCCGCGGGGGCAGCGGCTTCGCCGCCACCGACAACGGGAGCCGCTGCAGCCGCCGGGGCGGCCGCCGCTCCGTCGATCACCGCCGCTGCGGGGACAGGCACCTCGACCGCGGGCGGGGGCGCCACAGCGGCCGCGTCGACGAGTGCGCCGGCAGGCGGACCCGCCGGAGCCGCCTCACCCGCGGCCGGATGAATCGCGGCACCACCGGGCGCTCCACCGGGTGCTCCGCCACCACCTTCACCGGCGCCCGGGGCACCTCCTCCGCCGACTCGTGCGGCTGCGTCCGCCAGCGGGGCCCCGCCGGGAGCACCTCCACCACCCGGCGCCACTCCCGCTGCGTCCACGATTCCTGCGCCCGGAGCACCTGCTGCGCCCGGAGCACCACCGCCCAGCGGGGCACCTGCACCAGCGGCATCAATCAGGGGGGCGCCACCCGCGACGGGAGCGCCAGCGCCGCCGGCACCACCCGCACCGCCACCGGCACCGGCACCACCCGCACCGCCACCGGCACCACCCGCACCGCCACCAGCAGCGCCCGCACCCCCGGCACCGCCACCAGCAGCGCCCGCACCGCCACCGGCACCGCCCGCACCTCCAGCAGCGCCCGCGCCACCTCCGGCGGCACCGGCACCACCCGCACCGCCACCAGCAGCACCGGCACCACCCGCACCGCCACCAGCAGCACCGGCACCACCTGCACCACCTGCGGCACCACCACCGGTGACGCCTGCCGCCGGGAACGCCCCGGCTGCGGTGGCCGGCGGCACGACCACCGGAGCAGCACCGCCACCGGTGAACGGTGCCGCGATGCCCTGCAGGGACTGACCGAGGTCAGGCGGGGACGCAGCGAGGTTCTGCACCATGCCGACACAGGGCACACCGCCCGCACTCGACTGCAACGCAGGTTGCGCCTCGGCCGTCGCTATCGCCAACAGCGGCGGCGTGCACAGAGCCGCCGCAGCAAAAATGCTGACAGCCAAACGATTTGACCTACTCACCATGTCATCCCCAAGCGTTTTCAAATTGACGTTGCAGTCAGGGAAGAAGGTAAATGACACGGATGAAACTCTCCGGCGCGCCAAACGGGACGGTTACCGTTCCGATGCAAAGGAGATCCGGGCCCGTGACAGAACGGCCCCGAAACGGGCCGAAAGCTGGGCCTACGCCGATCACGACCTCGCGGCCCCGCGATATCGCCCGGACCGTAGCCTGAACGCCATGACCGACCTCGTCCTCGTCGACATCGCCGATCGCATCGCGACCATCACCGTCAACGATCCCGACCGGCGCAATGCGGTCACCGCCGAGATGTCGGCCGGCCTGCGCGCCGCAGTCCAGGCCGCCGAGGCCGACGCCGATGTGCACGCGGTCATCGTCACCGGCGCAGGCAAGGCGTTCTGCGCCGGCGCCGACCTGACCGCCCTCGGCGAGGCAGCCGAGGACGGACTGCGCATCATCTACGACGGCTTCCTGGCCGTCGCGAACTGCACCCTGCCGACCATCGCGGCGGTCAACGGCGCCGCCGTCGGCGCCGGCCTGAACCTGGCGCTCGCCGCCGATGTCCGGATCGCCGGTCCGGCAGCACTTTTCGACCCACGCTTCCAGAAGCTGGGCATTCATCCCGGCGGCGGCGCCACCTGGATGCTGCAGCGTGGGGTCGGACCGCAGGTTGCCCGCGCCGCGCTGCTGTTCGGTAAGCGCTTCGACGCGCAGGAGGCGGTCCGCTATGGGCTGGCCCTCGACGTGGCCGACGACCCGGTGGCCGCGGCCCGTGAACTGGCCGGCGGGCCGGCCGGCGCGCCGCGCGACGTGGTGATCGCCACCAAGGCCTCCATGCGCGCCACCGCCAATCCAGGCGTCGTGGACAGCGAGCAGCACGCCATTGCCGTGGACGTCGAGATCACCCCGCAGGCGCGATCCATCGAGTCCCCGGAGTTCCAGAGCCGCCTCGCCGCGGCCAAGAAACGCTAGAGGTCGGCCAGCGCCATCTCGGGCGCCTCGATCAGGTCCCGCAGATCGGTCAGGAACGCGGCCGCCTGTGCGCCATCGGCGATTCGATGATCGAAGACGCAGGTCAGCTCCATCGTCGGGCGGGCCAGCACCGCACCGTCGATGACCACGGGCCGCGGCTTCAACGACCCCATGCCCAGGATCGCCGCCTCCGGATAGTTGATCACCGGCACGCCCGAGTCCAGGCCGAGCGCCCCGAAATTCGACACCGTGAACGTCGACCCCATCAGTTCGCCCGGACGCAACGTCCCGCCGCGCGCCCCGTCGATCAGCCGCGTCACTTCTGCGGCGAGCGCGCGGGTGCTGCGCTGCTGCGCGTCGGTGACCACCGGTACCAGCAGCCCGCGCGGCGTAGCCACCCCGACGCCCAGGTGCACCGACGCATGCCGATGGATCCGCGGACCGTCGGCGGTGTCCACCCACGTCGCATTGAGCATCGGATGCCGCCCCAACACCAGCGCCAACAGCCGCAATGCGAGGACGAACGGGGTGATCTGCAGACGGTGCGAAAGCTGCTGCAGCGCAGTTCCGTCCACCTGGACAGACGCATGCGCGTCGGCGATTCTGCTGCGCGAGAGCACCATCCGCTTGGCCATCTCGGTCTGTACACCGGACAGCGCCATCATGTCCGGGGTTGCCGCTGCGGCCAGCACGTCGTCGCGCGTGACGATGCCGTCCGGCCCGGCCGGCTTCAGCGAGGTCAGATCAACACCGTTCGTGCGAGCCAACTTTCGGGTGGACGGCTTCGCGCGCACCCGCCGGGATCCGTCCAGCCGGTCATCGGCGCCGTAGCCCACCAGGACCGGCCCGGGCCCGGCAGACTCGTCCGCCCCGATCCGTACCAGCAGTGCGCCGACGGCCAGCGTGTCCCCGACCGCGCCACCGAGTTCGGCGATCTGACCGGCATGTGGACTGGGTATCTCCACCTCGGCCTTGTTGGTCTCCAAGGTGCACAGCACCTGGTTCAGCTCCACCGTGTCACCCACCGCCACGGCCCAGCCCGTGATGGTGGCCTCCTCCAGCCCCTCGCCCAGGTCGGGAACCCGGAACTCGTAGCCGCTCACTGGTCCACCACCTTCTCGACGCAGTCCAGCAGCCGATCCACTCCGGGTAGCCACAACTTTTCCAGCCGCGCCGGTGGGTACGGGGTGTCGAACCCGGTGGCGCGCAGCACCGGGGCCTCCAGGTCGTAGAACAACTCTTCGGAGATGCGCGCCGCCAGTTCGGCACCGAAACCCAGCGTGCGCGGACCCTCGTGCATCACCACGCACCTGCCGGTCCGGCGCACCGACTCGGCGATGGTGTCGAAGTCCAGCGGATTCAGCGTCCGCAGGTCGACGACCTCGATGCCGACACCGCGCTCGGCCGCCAACTCGGCGGCGTTGACGGCGGTGTCGACCAGGCCGCCGTAGGTCAGCACCGTGACGTGTTCACCGGGGCGACGGATGGCGGCGCGCCCGAATGGCAGCGGTGCGGCCTCGGTGTCGACGGTTCCCCTGGTCCAGTACCGTCGCTTGGGTTCCAGATAGATGACCGGATCCGGGCAGCTGATCGATTGTCGCAGCAGCCAATAGGCATCCGACGGCGTCGACGGCACGACCACCTTCAGTCCCGCGGTGTGCAACCAGTATGTCTCGGTGGACTCGGAATGGTGTTCGACCGCACCGATTCCCCCGAACGACGGAATGCGCACCGTCACCGGCATGTCGACATCACCGTGCGTACGCATCCGGTACTTGGCCAGATGGCTGACCATCTGGTCGAAGGCGGGGGCCGAGAAGCCGTCGAACTGGATCTCCGGCACCGGGACGAAACCGCGGATCGCCATCCCGATCGCGATACCGATGATCGCCGACTCGGCCAACGGCGTATCGAAACACCGCTGTTCCCCGTATGTTTCGGCCAGACCGTCGGTCACCCGGAATACCCCGCCCAGTCGCGCGACGTCCTCGCCGAACACCAGGACCCGCTCATCGGCAGACATGGCGTCGTGCAAGCCCTGATTGATGGCCTGCGCCACGGTCAACGTGAGCAGTGCCGGTCGGGGTTCTCCGAAGTCGCCCATGGCCGGTCGTTCGATGATCTGTGTCATGTCAGGACTCCTTCCCCAGTTCGACGAGCAACTCCTCGCGTTGGCGGGCCAGCTCCGGGGTGATGTCGTGATAGACGGTGTCGAACACCTCGGCGATATCGGGGTCGGGCGCGCCGACCAGCGCCGCTCGCAGTTCCGTTCGCATCCGCGCCGCCTTGGCGCCAACTCGCTCCTCGAGCCGGTCGGTCAGGTCTCCGGTCGCTCGCAGATAGGCGGTGTACCGGGCGATCGGGTCACGGGCGGCCCAGTCCTGGACGTCTGCGTCGGCGCGGTAGCGGGTGGGGTCATCGGAGGTGGTGTGTGGTCCCATTCGATAGGTGACCGCCTCGACGAACGTCGGTCCGCCACCGTCGCGGGCCCGCTGGGCCGCCTCGGCCATCACGGCGAAGCAGGCCAGCACGTCATTGCCGTCGACGCGCACCGCGGGCATGCCGTATCCGGCGGCGCGATCGGCCAGCGAGATCGCCGCGTGCTGGCGGCGCTCCGGCGTCGAGATGGCGAACTGGTTGTTCTGGATGAAGAACACGGTGGGCGCGGCGAACACCGCGGCCAGGTTCAGGGCCTCGTGCGCATCGCCCTCGGAGGTGGCGCCGTCGCCCATGAACGCCACCGTGAGCGAGTCCTCACCGAGGCGCTGGGCGGCCATCGCCGCGCCCACGGCGTGCAGTCCGTGGGTGCCGATCTGAATGGATATCGGCGCGCAGCACCGGTCGGTGAACGACATCCCGCCGTGCCACGATCCGCGCCACACCGCGCCCATCTGCGCCGGCGCGATACCGCGCGTCAGGAACGCGCCGAGCTCGCGGTACTGGGGAAACAGCCAGTCGGTTTTACGCAGGCATGCCGCAGCTCCGACCTGGGCCGCCTCCTGCCCCCGACAGGACGCGTAGAGCGCCAGCTCACCCTGCCGCTGCAGGTTCACGAACTCGGTGTCGAGCTCGCGGGTCAGCACCATCAGCTCGTAGAGCCAACTCAACGTCTCGGGTGGCAGATCGCGTCGATAGCGCGTCTCGGAGGTCGGGGCGCCATCGGCACCGACCAGTTGTAGGGGTGCAGAAATGACAGCCATACCGCCTCCTTCAGGGTGGCGGCATGTTCGGCCGCCGTTTCCTCGAGGTGCTCGGCACAGAGGCGGTCGTGCGACCCCCTGGTCAGGGGCGCCGGCTAGCTACCGGGGTGAGGCGCAAGCTGGACTATCCGCTCCGCCCGCCGCAGTACCGGGGCATCCACCATTATGCCCTCGAAGGCGAATGCACCCCGGTGGTTCGTCGCGGCGGCCAGAACGTGTCGCGCCCACTCGACCTGCTCCCCGGTGGGCGCGTACCCGTCTCGGATCACGCTCACCTGCGTCGGGTGCAGGGCCACCTTGATGTCGAAGCCGACGGCGACGGCGTCGTCGGTCTCGCGCCGCAGCCCTTCGAGATCCTTGATGTCGATGTACACCGAATCCAACGCCAGCTTGCCGTAGGCCTTGGCAGCCAGCAGTGACTGGGACCGGACGTGCTTGGCGACCTCCCGGTAGGTCCCGTCGGGGAAACGGTTGGCGGTGCCGCCGAGTGAACCGAACAGGTCCTCGGCACCCCACATGACGCCGATGGTGTTGGCCGCGGCGGCCGTCTCGACCACGTTCAGCGCGCCCAGCGGTGTCTCGACGATGAGGACCACCTCCAACGGCGCCAGCGCGGTCACCTGATCGGGCGCCTCGCATTTGGGCAGCATCACGGTGGTGTAGCCGGTGCGACCCAGGGCCTCCAGATCCAGCCGCTGGTCGTCGGTGCCGTGCGGGTTGATCCGGATGACGGTGCGGGCCGGATCCAGCGGGGTGTCGACGATCGCCTTCCGCGCGGCGGGCTTGTCACCGGCGCCATCCTCCAGGTCGAGGATGACGACATCGGCGGCGGCCGCCGCCTTGGCGAAGCGTTCGGGGCGGTCGGCCGGGCAGAAGATCCACGCCGGACCGTTGCTGGCGATCGTCACTGATCCTCCTGAGGCTTCTTGCGCACCATCGTCTTTCGCGATGCGGTCGCCACGATGTCACCGTGCTGGTTGCGGCCGACGTGGGAGAAGGTGACGATCCCCTCGCCCGGACGGCTCTTGGATTCCCGCTTGTCGACGACCTCGGATTCGGCGTAGAGCGTGTCACCGTGGAAGAGCGGCTTGGGGAACGCGATCTCGGAGAACCCGAGGTTGCCGACGATGGTGCCCTGGGTCAACTGCGCCACCGACAGCCCGACCAGCGTCGACAGGGTGAACATGGAGTTCACCAGCCGCTGGTTGAACGGGGGCAACGCATCGGAGAATGCCGCGTCCAGATGCAATGCCTGGGTGTTCATCGTCAAGGTGGTGAACAGGACGTTGTCGGCCTCGGTGATCGTACGGCCGGGGCGGTGCAGGTAGAGCACCCCGGTCTCGAACTCCTCGAACCACAGCCCGCGCTGCTCGACCGTTCGCTTCGGCGTCTGGTCACTCATCACAGACCCAGCCCCCGCGCGATCAGCATCAGCTGCACTTCGGTTGTCCCCTCGCCGATTTCGAGGATCTTGGAGTCGCGGTAATGGCGGGCCACCGAGTACTCGTTCATGAACCCGTAGCCACCGAAGATCTGAGTGGCGTCGCGGGCGTTGTCCATGGCCGCCTCACTGGACACCAGTTTGGCCACCGACGCCGCCTTCTTGAACGGCTTGCCCGCCAGCATCAGTGCGGCGGCGTCGTAGTAGGCGGTGCGGGCGACGTGGGCGCGTGCCTCCATCCGGGCGATCTTGAAGGCGATCGCCTGGTATGTGCCGATCGCCGCGCCGAATGCCTCGCGTTCCTTGGCGTACTTCACGCACTCGTCCACGCATCCCTGGGCGGCGCCCACCGACAGCGCGGCGATCGCGATGCGGCCCTCGTCGAGGATGCTCAGGAAATTGGCATACCCGCGGCCGCGGGCGCCGAGCAGATTCTCCTGCGGCACACGCACGTCATCGAAGCTGAGCGGATGGGTGTCCGAGGCGTTCCAGCCGACCTTGTTGTAGGCCGGTTCGGCGGTGAACCCCTGGGTCGGAACCGGAACCAGGATGGCCGATATCTCCTTCCTGCCCGCGGTCTCACCGGTGACGGCCGTGACGGTGACCAGCTTGGTGATATCGGTTCCGGAGTTGGTGATGAACTGCTTGGAGCCGTTGATGACCCAGTCCGAGCCGTCCTCCTTGGCGGTGGTCTTGGTGGCGCCGGCATCGCTGCCGCCGCCGGCCTCGGTGAGCCCGAAGGCACCCAGGGCCTTGCCGCTGGCCAGCAGCGGCAGCCACTGCTGCTTCTGCGCGTCGTTGCCGAACCGGTAGACGGGCATGGCGCCCAGGGACACACCGGCTTCCAGGGTGATGGCCACGCTCTGGTCGACCTTGCCGAGTTCCTCCAACGCCAGGCACAGCGCGAAGTAGTCGCCACCCATGCCGCCGTACTCCTCGGGGAACGGCAGGCCGAACAGGCCCATCTCGGCCATACCGTCGACGACCTCGTACGGGAAGCTGTGCTCCTCATCATGTTTGGCGGCCACCGGCGCCACGACGCTCTGCGCGAAGTCACGCACGGTCTTGGCCAGCTGGGCGTAGTCGTCGGGCAGTGTGCCCGTGGACAGGTAATCACTCATTGTTCGGACTCCTTGCTTGCGGTGATGCGGGCCAGCGGCTGCCCGACCTTGACCTGGTCGCCGACGGCGACGAGTAGCTCCACGACACCGTCGACCGGCGCCTTGAGCGCGTGCTCCATCTTCATCGCCTCGACGGTGACGACGACCTCGCCCGCGGTCACACCGGCTCCGTCGTCGACACCCACGGCGACCACCGATCCCGGCATGGGGCTGTGCAGTTCGGCGTCGCCCGCGTGCTCGTCGTCGGCGCGTACCGGTGCCTCACGCACCTCGTGTACCACGACGGTGCGGGCCGGACCGGCCAGCCAGATATCGGCGCCGTCGGCGGCAGCAACATATTCGGTGCGCAGCCCGTCGACGTTGAGGGTGAGCACCCGACCGGACAGGGCAGCGCGGATCTCGTAGGTCTGCCCGTGTTCGACGGTGGCCGTTGCCGATTCGGGCACGCCCGTGAGGCTGACATGCTCGACACGCTCCCCCGCCCCCAGCCGTGCGACGGTCGGTGCGTGCGCACCGGTACGCCAGCCCGACGGGACCGACCATACATTGTCGTCGCGGTCCTGCCAGGCCTGCAGCCACCGGTAGGACGCGGCGGCGATCAGGTCGATGTCATCTGCCTGGGGTGCGGCGTAATCCGGCAGCCGTCGATCCAGCAGCCCGGTGTCGAGTCGGCCCGCCCGCACATCGGCATCGGCGAGCAGGAAGCGCAGGAAGTCGATGTTGGTGGTGACCCCGAGGACGGCGGTTCCCGACAGCGCGCGGTCCAGGCCCCGCAACGCAGCGGCCCGGTCCGGACCGTGGGCGATCACCTTGGCGAGCATCGGGTCGTAGTCGCTGCCGACCACCGTGCCCGGATAGATCCCGGAATCGACCCGCGCGGTGCAGTATCCGTGATCGCCCGCCGGTTCGACGACGTCGAGGACCGTTCCGCCGGTCGGCAGGAACCCGCTGCCGGGGTCCTCGGAGTACACCCGCGCCTCGATGGCGTGCCCGGTCAACGTGACGTCCTGTTGAGCGATGTGCAACGGGTCGCCGGCGGCGATGCGGACCTGCTGTTCGACGAGATCCACCCCGGTGACCATCTCGGTCACCGGATGCTCGACCTGCAGCCGGGTGTTCATCTCCATGAAGAAGAACTCGTCGGGCCGGTCGGCCGAGACGATGAACTCCACCGTGCCCGCCCCGGTGTAATCGACGCTGCGGGCGGTGTTGCAGGCGGCCTCGCCGATGCGGGCGCGGGTGGCCGCGTCCAGCAGCGGGGACGGCGCCTCCTCGATGACCTTCTGATGGCGCCGCTGCAGACTGCATTCCCGCTCACCGAGGTGGATCACATTGCCGTGCTGGTCGGCGAGCACCTGCACCTCGATGTGCCGGGGATTCAACACGAACCGTTCCAGGAACAGCGTGTCGTCACCGAACGCCGAGGCCGCTTCGCGCCGCGCGGAGGTCAGCGCGCCTGGTAAGTCGGCGGCGTCGTGCACCACCCGCATGCCCTTGCCGCCGCCGCCCGCGGACGGTTTCACCAGGACCGGGAAGCCCACCTCGGGTGCGCCGGCGATCAGGTCCGCATCGGTCAGTCCGGGTCGCGAGATGCCGGGCACCACCGGGACATCGAACTCCGAGACCGCCGCCTTGGCCGCGATCTTGTCGCCCATCGTCTTGATGGCGTTCACCGGCGGGCCGATGAACACGATGCCCGTGGCATCCAGAGCGGCCGCGAAATCCGCGTTCTCGGCCAGGAATCCGTACCCCGGGTGGACGGCCTGGGCGCCGGTGCGCCGGGCGGCATCGACGATGGCCCCGATGTCCAGGTAGCTCAGCCGGGCCGCGGCCGGACCGATGCGCACCGCGATATCGGCCTCGCGGACATGCCGGGCGCCGGCGTCGGCGTCGCTGTAGACGGCGACCGAGGTGATCCCCAGTGCGCGCAGTGTGCGGATGACGCGGACGGCAATCTCACCCCGGTTGGCGACCAGGACCGTGTCGAACAATCCGCCGCTGTGCTCGCCCGTGGCGCTGAACAGCTGTGTAGTCATCGTGTGCCTCACATCCTGAAGACGCCGTAGGACACCGGCTCCAGCGGAGCCTGTGCAGTCACCGAGAGCGCCAGCCCGAGAACGGTTCTGGTGTCGGCAGGGTCGATCACCCCGTCATCCCACAACCGTGCGGTCGAGTAGTACGGATTGCCCTGGTGCTCGTACTGTTCGCGGATCGGGGCCTTGAAAGCCTCCTCCTGCTCCGGTGTCATCTCACCGCGCACGGTGGCCAGCACCGAGGCGGCCTGCTCCCCGCCCATCACCGAGATGCGGGCATTCGGCCACATCCACAGGAAGCGGGGCGAATACGCCCGGCCACACATCGAGTAGTTGCCCGCGCCGTAGGAGCCGCCGATCACCACCGTGAGCTTGGGCACCCGCGCACACGCGACCGCGGTGACCATCTTGGCGCCGTGCTTAGCGATACCGCCGGCCTCATAGTCGCGGCCGACCATGAACCCGGCGATGTTCTGCAGAAACACCAGCGGCGTGTTGCGCTTGTCGCAGAGTTCGATGAAATGCGCGCCCTTGACTGCGGATTCACCGAACAGCACGCCGTTGTTGGCGATGATGCCGACCGGATGACCATGGATGTGGGCGAACCCGGTGACCAGTGTGGTGCCGTATTCGGCCTTGAACTCCTGGAATTCGCCGCCATCGACGACCCGGGTGATCACCTCGTGCACGTCGTAGGGCACCCGGGAGTCGACCGGCACCACGTCGTAGAGCTCGGACTGGTCGGCGATCGGCTCGACGACCGGCCGCGTCTGCCACGGCGGATCCTGGCGGGGCCCGAAGGTGGACACGATGCGCCGCACGATGCGCAGTGCGTCCCGGTCGTCGTGGGCCAGATGGTCTATCACCCCGGAGGTCTTGGAGTGCAGGTCCCCACCACCGAGTTCCTCCGCGGTGACCACCTCACCGGTCGCGGCCTTCACCAGGGGCGGCCCACCGAGGAAGATGGTGCCCTGGTTGCGGACGATGACGGCCTCGTCGCTCATCGCCGGGACATACGCACCACCGGCGGTGCAGGATCCGAGCACCGCGGCGATCTGCGGGATCCCTTGCGCGCTCATGGTGGCCTGGTTGAAGAAGATCCGGCCGAAGTGTTCGCGGTCGGGGAACACCTCGTCCTGGCGCGGCAGGAAGGCGCCGCCGGAATCGACCAGATAGATGCACGGCAGTCGGTTCTGCGCGGCGATCTCCTGGGCGCGCAGGTGCTTCTTGACCGTGATCGGATAGTAGGTGCCGCCCTTGACGGTGGCGTCGTTGGCCACCACCATGCATTCGCGTCCGCTCACCCGGCCGATGCCGGCGATCATGCCGGCGCCGGGGCATTCGTCGTCGTACATCCCGTCGGCGGCCAGCGGTGCGATGTCGAGGAAGGGGCTGCCCGGGTCGAGCAGGGTGTCCACCCGGTCCCGGGGCAGCAGCTTGCCGCGCCCCACATGGCGTTCCCGCGCCTTGTCCGGTCCGCCGCGCGCAGCGGTGGCCAGCTTCTCGCGCAGTTCGGTCACCAGCGCGGTGTGCGCCTCGCGATGCGTCATCGGTGAACCCGTCCAGTTGAGTTAATGATGATTAACTCGTACGATGTTAATTGGCATTAACTCAAATGTCTACGGGGAAGATGGAGCCGGGCATGTCCACTGAGACTCCGCGCAGCAGAGCCAAATCCGACCGGCGCGGCCAACTGATCGCCGCCGCCGAGCGGTTGGTCGCCGAACACGGCTATCTGTCGGTCCGGCTGGAGGACATCGGCGCGGCCGTCGGCGTGAGCGGGCCGGCGATCTATCGCCACTTCTCCAACAAGGAGGCGCTGCTGGTAGAACTGCTGGTCGGTATCAGCACCCGCCTGCTGGCCGGTGCGCAGACCGTCGTCGCCGAGGCCCCCGACGCGCGCGCCGCGCTGGACGGCCTGATCGACTTCCACCTGGACTTCGCACTCGGGGAGTCCAACCTGATCCGCATCCAGGATCGTGACCTCACCCACCTGCCGGCGGCAGCGGCACGACAGGTCCGGAAAGCGCAGCGCCAGTATGTGGAGATGTGGGTCGATGTGCTGCGCCGGATCGACCCCGATCTGGACGAGGCCGACGCCCGGGTGCAGGCGCACGCCGCGTTCGGCCTGCTCAACTCCACCCCGTACAGCCTCAAGGCGCCCAGTACCACCCACGCGTCGCGCGCGGTGCTGCGCGCGATGACGGTCGCAGCGCTGACCGCTGCGCACTGAAATCCGCAGCCGCGCGGGTACCGTGGGGCTCATGAGGTGGGCATGACCGAATATCCACGTCGGGACGAGCCGACCCGTCGGCTCGACGGTGGTCCGTACGGCAACCCCGGATACTCCGACCCCGCCTACGCGGATCAGACCCCCTATGGCGCGCGGCCCACCGAGCAGATGCCCGCCTATCCGGCCTACGGGTACGACCCCTACACCGGTCAGTACGGAACTCCGCCCCCACCGCCGGGCGCGCCCGGCCCCCCGGAACCGCCCCGCGCACCGCGCTGGCTGTGGATCGTCGCCGGCATAGCGGTACTCACCGTCCTGGGACTCGTCATTGCGTTGGTGATCGTCAACAGCAGCCAGCAGCAGACCGTGGTCGCGCCGGTCCCCTCGCTGACCGAGCCGACGGCCGCGCCCGCCCCGCCCAGCACCAGCCGACGCCCGACGACCACTCCCCGTACGGTCGCCCCGACGCCGAGCACCACACCGTCGACCCCGACCACGACCGCCCCGGCCACCCCCGGTGCCACCCAGACCGTCATCTACAACGTCATCGGGCAGGGCCGCGCCATCAACATCACCTATGTGGACAACGGTGGCGTACTACAGACCGAGTTCAACGTGGTGCTGCCGTGGAGCAAGGAGGTGGCGCTGCCCGAGCCGGCCAAACAGTCCGCCAGCGTCAGCATCATCAACGTCGGCCGCGAGGTCACCTGCTCGATCGACATCGAGGGCGCACCGGTGCAGCAGCGCACCGGGTCCGGGCTCACGATCTGCAGCCCGCTGCCCTAACGGGCCGTCCGCGGCGTCTTCACTCCCAGCATCAGGATCAACCCGAGCGCCAGCACCACACACAACCCGCCCATTCCGGCGCGGTCGGTGCCGAACATGTCGATGAACAGGAAGAACAGCCACGGCGCCAACGGTGCGGCCGCCCGCCCCGTCGTCATGTACAGCCCGAAGGCGACACCTTCCTTGCCCTCGGTCGACATCCGCAGCATCTGGGTCCGCGCCGCCGACAGCGTCGGGCCGATGAACAGGCACAGCAGCAGGCCGCACACCCAGAACGCGAGCTGACCGGACAGCGTCATCAGCGTCAACCCGACCGCGATCATCAGCGTCAGCGCGCCCAGGATCACCGGCTTGGCCCCGAACCGGTCGTCGAGCAGCCCGCCGACGACCGCGCCGGCGGCGGCCACCAGGCAGGCGCACACGCCGAACAACAGCACACTGGCCGGTGAGATGCCGTAGACGTTGACCCCGAGCACCGCACCGAAGGTGAACACACCGGTGAGGCCGTCGCGGAACACCGCACTGGCCACCAGGTAGAACACGACATTGCGGTCGCGGCGCCACTCGCTGCGCACCTCGTCCCACAGCCTGCGGTAGGAGGCGAAGAAGCCGACCGGCCGGTGCGCGGCATCGGCGGGCGGGTTGGGTCCGCGGAGCACCAGCGGCAGCGCGAACACCAGGAACCAGACCGCGGTGAGCAGCATCGCCGCCCGCACGTTCTGTCCGTCGTCGGTGGGCAGCCCCAACAGGCCGCCGTCGCCGGAGATGAAGAGGGCGTAGACGATCAGCAGCAGACCCACGCTGCCGCCGTACCCGACGGCCAGGCCCGCTCCGGAGATCCGACCCGATGTCGCCGGTGTCGACAGCTGGCTCAGCATCGCGTTGTACGGCACGGTCGCCAGGTCGTTGCAGGCCGCGGTGATCGCCAGCAGCGCCAGCCCGGCCCACAGATAACTGTGGTCGGTGCGGATGAAACTCATACTGGCCACCAGCAGCACGACCGCGCCGGTGAGCAGGGCGAGCGCACGCCGGCGCCGGTGCGGCGCGTCCACCCAGATGCCGGTGACCGGCGCCAGCAGCGCCACGATCACGCCGGCCACCGTCAACGCCCGACCCAGCCAGCTCGACGGTGTCGTCTCCCCCGGCAGGCCTTCCCCGACGGCATTGGTGAGGTAGACGGAGAAGACGAAGGTCACCACGATCGCGTTCACCGCGGTGGCCCCGCAGTCGTAGAGAACCCACGATCGGACCTGGGACCGCCGGGCCGTATCGGGCGCCGACCCGGGGCTGCTCATGGCCGCCACCCTAACGCTCCCTACGATTCCCCCCATGCCTGTACCCGCACCCCATCCCGATGCCCGCGCGGTCGTCACCGGCGCCTCCCAGGGCATCGGCGAGGCACTCGCCTTCGATCTGGCCGGACGCGGCCACCACCTGATCATCACCGCGCGCCGCGGCGATGTGCTGACCGACCTCGCCGAGCGGATCACCGCCCGCCACGGCGTCACCGTCGAGGTCCGCGCAGTCGATCTGGCCGACCCGGCGGCCCGCGATGTCCTGTGCGAGGAACTCTCCGGGCGCAACATCTCGATCCTGTGCGCCAACGCGGGCACCGCGACCTTCGGACCGCTGGCCAAGCTGGATCCCGCCGGCGAGAAGGCCCAGGTTCAGCTCAACGCCATTGCGGTGCACGACCTTTGCCTCGCGGTCCTGCCGGGCATGCTGGCCCGCAGAGCCGGCGGCATCCTCATCTCGGGGTCCGCGGCGGGCAACTCCCCGATCCCCAACAACGCCACCTATGCCGCCACCAAGGCGTTCGCCAACACCTTCAGCGAGTCGCTGCGCGGCGAGGTCAAGAAGGACGGCGTGCACGTCACGCTGCTCGCGCCGGGCCCGGTGCGCACAGAGCTGCCCGACGTGTCCGAGCAGTCGCTGGTGGAGCGGCTGATCCCGGATTTCCTGTGGATCGACACCGAGTACACCGCCAAGGTGTCACTCGACGCGCTGGAGGCCAACAAGATGCGCGTGGTGCCGGGACTGACCTCCAAGGCGATGTCGGTGGCCAGCGGGTACGCACCCCGCGCAATCGTCACCCCGATCGTCGGGGCGGTCTACAAGAAGCTCGGCGGCGACTGAGGCCCCCTTGCGATTTCGGTGAGGAAACGTGCGGTGGGCGCACGTATCCTCACCGAAATCACCGGCGCCGACGCCGGCCGGTGCCGAAGATGCTGCGGGTGATCTCCCGCCCGATCACGGTTCCGGCCGAGCGCATCGCACTCTTGAACGCCGGGTTGGCCGCCATCTTCTCCAGAAATCCGGGCTGATCCGGCGGCGGCGGCAGATCCGGGGCCGATACCGGGTCCGGGTACACCGGCGGCGGCAGGTCCGGGACCGGCGTGGGGACCTGCTCCGGCGGCGCCAGCCGGGCGTTGAGCATCTCGTAGGCCGATTCGCGGTCGACGGTGCGCCCGTAGGTCGCCTGCAACGGGCTGACCTGGGCGGCGGCCCGGATGGCGTCGGGTCCGATGGTGTCCATCAACGAACGCGGCGCCCGCATCCGCGTCCAGGCCACCGGGGTCGGGGCGCCGTTCTCGGCGAGCACCGTGACGATCGCCTCGCCGATGCCCAGCGAGGTCAGCGCGGTCTCCAGGTCGTAGATCTTCGTCTTCGGGTAGGTGCGCACCGTCTTCGACAATGCCTTCTGATCGTCGGGAGTGAAGGCGCGCAACGCATGCTGTACCCGGGCGCCGAGTTGGCTGAGCACGTCGTTGGGGACATCGGTGGGCAGCTGGGTGCAGAAGAAGACGCCGACACCCTTGGACCGGATCAGCTTGACGGTCTGTTCGACCTGCGCCAGGAACGCCTTCGACGCGTCGTCGAACAGCAGGTGCGCCTCGTCGAAGAAGAACACCAGCTTCGGTTTGTCGACGTCGCCGACCTCGGGCAGCGTGGTGAACAGGTCGGCCAGCACCCACATCAGGAAAGTGGAGAACATCACCGGGCGGGCGGCCTGCGCGCCGAGTTCCAGCAGGGTGATCACACCGCGCCCCTGCGCGTCCACCCGGATCAGATCCTTGGGTTCCAGTTCCGGCTCACCGAAGAAGGTGTCCGCGCCCTCGGCCTCCAGGTTCAGCAGCGCCCGCAGGATCACCCCGGCCGTCGTCGTCGACACCGCGCCCAGCGCCTTGAGCTCGGGCTTTCCCTCGTCGCTGATCAGGTAGCCGATGACCGCGCGCAGATCCTTCAGATCCAGCAGGGCCAGTCCCTTCTGATCGGCGAAGTGGAAGATCAGCCCCAATGTCGATTCCTGGGTGGCGTTGAGCCCCAACACCTTCGACAGCAGGATGGGTCCGAAGCTGGTGATCGTGGCGCGCACCGGAACGCCGATCCCATCGGTGCCCAGTGACAGGAACTCCACCGGATATGCGGTCGCAGCCCAGCTGTCCCCCGTGTCGGCCGCGCGCTGGGCTGTCTTGTCATTGTTGTCCCCCGGCCGCGACAGGCCGGACAGGTCCCCCTTGACATCGGCCATCAGCACCGGCACCCCGGCGGCCGACAACTGCTCGGCCATGACCTGCAGTGTCTTCGTCTTACCGGTCCCGGTGGCGCCGGCGACCAGCCCGTGCCGATTGACCATGGACAGCGGTATCCGCACCGCGGCGCTCGCGTCGACCATGCCGTCGACCACCACGGTGCCCAGCTCCAACGCCTGTCCCTGGACGGCGTAACCTGCGGCGATCTGCTGCGCGGGGGTAGCGGCCGGTTCGGTGCTCATGGCGCAGACCTTACTGACAACGGCACTGTCGGGGCGGGTTCAGGCGGCTGAACGGCGGGGGTGCGAATACTGTGGATCGCTGTGCGCGAAGAACTGGTGTGGATCGACTGCGAGATGACCGGGCTCGACCTGAAGTCCGACAAGCTCATCGAGATTGCCGCGTTGGTCACCGATGCCGACCTCAACGTCCTCGGCGAGGGTATCGACGTGGTGATCCACGCCGATGCCGAGGACCTGTCCGGCATGGTCGAGGTGGTTGCCAAGATGCATTCCAGCTCCGGGCTGGACAAGGAGGTGCTGGCCTCCGACGTGGACCTGGCCACCGCGGAGACGATGGTGCTCGATTACATCCGCAGCCACGTCAAGGCGGCGAAAACCGCGCCGCTGTGCGGGAATTCGATCGCCACCGACCGCGGCTTCATCGCCCGTGACATGCCGACCCTCGACGAGTACCTGCACTACCGGATGATCGACGTCAGCTCCATCAAGGAACTGTGCCGGCGCTGGTATCCGCGGATCTACTTCGGGCAGCCCGAGAAGGGGCTGGCGCACCGCGCGCTGGCCGACATCCACGAGTCGATCCAGGAACTCAAGTACTACCGGCGCACCGCGTTCGTGACCGCGCCCGGGCCCACGACCAGCGAGATCGCCGCGGTGGCCGCCGAGCTGGGACCTGCAGGCAGCGCGCCGAAGGAAACCGATTCGGTGTAACGACCTCCATGCGGTTAAGATCGTCAACGCCGCGCGAGCGGTGATGGTGGCTGTAGTTCAGTTGGTAGAGCACCAGGTTGTGATCCTGGCTGTCGCGGGTTCGAGTCCCGTCAGCCACCCCGATGATCGGGAACGCCGTCCACACACGTGGGCGGCGTTTTCGTATTTCGGATCGATGCGGCGCGTTCGCCTGACGCCGCGGGGTCTCACCTGCATGATTTGGCAGGTGGGCACCCCGAGAGCCGGCACCGCGGGCGCCAGGATCCAGCTCGCCGTCGCGTGCGCGGCGCTGCTGACGGCCGCCTGCGCGACGGCGGTGTCCAGCGGGCCGGTCACCGCGCAGGACACCCCCGCCCAGTTGATCGACCGTTCCGTCCCCTGGGCACAGGTCGGATCGGGCTGGACGCTGGCCACCTGGACCGTCGGGCAGACGACGACGCTGACGATGGTCAGCCCGGCCGGGGACCGGCATCCCATCACCGAACTGTCCGAACGGCACCGGCTCACCGACTGGTCCGGTGACGGCCGGCGCGCGCTGTTCAGCGCGAGCGACTACGACTCGGGTACCTACGGCACCACCACCCTGACCGAGATCGATCTGAGCACCGGGGCCACCGACACCATCACGATGGAGGGTCGGGTCACCGCGCGCTACACACGGCCGACCGGCAAGGCGCTGTTCGTCTCGGACATCGACCGCAGGACGCTGCGCCGGGTCGATCTCACCGGTGTCGAACAACTCTCCTATCCCACCGACCGGCTGGGCGCGGCGGGCACGTACAACGGCCACCACCTGGCCAGCATCGACGGGACGCTGCTGGTGCTGGGCGGCGACCGGGGCCTGGCGGTGATGGGCAACAACGGCCGGCTGCGCGACCATCTGAGCGTGCCCGGCCCGCACACGAACTGTGTGCCGGTGCGGTGGTGGAGCAGCGGGTCGGTCCTGGCGCGCTGCTCGGATGCCGACCAGATCGGCACCCAGCTGTGGCAGGTGCCGCTCGACGGCGGCCCGCCGACGGCGTTGACGCCCTACAGTTCCGGACGCCGCGACGACTACGGCGACGTCGCGGCCTGGCGGCTGCCCACCGGATCGTTCGTCCAGTCGCTGGGGGCGTGCGGGGCGACGTTCCTGTCGCGGGGTAATCCGCAGCGCGGCAACGAGATCCTGCGGGTGCCGGGGGTGGATGCCGGCCGGTCGGTGGTGGTCGTCGGGGCCGGTGGGCCCACGCTGCTGCTGCGGGTCACCGAATCGTGCGGGCCGGGCATCGCGCTGCTGGCCTACGACCCGGCGGCCGGCACATCGCGGGTATTACTCGGCCCACCGGCCACCGAGGGCGGGGTGTCGGCGGCCCTGGCGTTCAGCGACGACCGCTAGCCGCGCCGGATCCGCGGCGCCAGCTGCACCACCTCGGGCACCACGGAGGGGTTCAGATAGGCGGTGCCGACCAGCGACACCAGCGTGTTGGCGACATCGGTGAGCGCCGACATCTGTTCGGGTAACTGCCCGTGCGCCTGCCAGGACTTGAACAGCAGCGACAGCAGCTCGCGGTCGGCGCCACGCAGGATCTCGGTGTCCTCGGTCGGTCCGATGCCCACCCGCACGATCGCCAGGTCGGGGTGCTCGCTGCGCCACGAATGCAGGATCTCGTTGAGCGCGGCCTTGCTGGCGTTGTATGCGGCCACCCCGGCGCGCGGCCGGCCCACATCGTGGCTGGAGGTGATCAACACGACGCCGGTGTCGGACAGGTGCGGGCGCACTGCCCGCAGCACATTGTGCGCGCCGAGGGTGTTGACGCTGTAGGCGTGGATCCAGGTGGCCAGGTCGGTGTCCTCGATGTGCGCCATCGGGGCGACGGTGCTGGTGAACACCACCGCATCCAGGCCCCCGAGGGCTGCGACGGCATCGTCGACCACCCGCGGGATCGAGGTCGGGACCTCGACGTCGAGTTCGTGCGCCGACCCGCCGATCTGCTCGGCCAGCGTCGCCAGCAGGTCGGTGCGGCGGGCCGCGACGGCCACCTTGGCGCCACGCTCGGCCGCCTGCCGCGCCACCGCATGCCCGATCCCCGACGACGCGCCGACCACCAGCAGTCGCAAGCCGGCGATATCCGAACCTTCACCACTCATTGTTGTGCGACTCGCTTTCCGTCCACCGTGTCTTAGGGCACCCTTTGTTGTGTCGGACAGTACCGCGCGCGATGAGTAACGGCCGCACGGCGGGTCTACCCGTTGACCCTGTGTTGGCAGAAGGAGACCGCGATGACAGCCAAACCACCCGTGGTGGACCAGGACACCTGGCGCACCGCACTCGACGATCTGCGCCGGCGCGAGAAGGCCGCCACCCGCGAATTGGACGCCATCGCCGCGCAGCGGCGCCGGCTCCCGATGGTGGAACTGCCCGCCTACACCCTGACCGGCGCGGCCGGGCCCGTCCGGCTCGCCGACGTGTTCGACGGGCGGTCCCAGCTGATCACCTACCACCACATGTGGAACGACGGCGCGCAGTGGCAGTGCGGCGGCTGCACCGGATTCACCTCACAGTTCACCCGTCTGGAGTTCCTGCAGAACTACGACGCCCGCTTCGTCATCGTCACCAACGGGCCGATCGAGGAGGCGCTGGCCTACCGAGAGCGGGTCGGCAACAAGATGGACTGGTATTCCGCGGCAGGCACCAGCTTCGGGGCCGATGTGGACGCCGCTCCCGGCGAGGGGTTCGCGGTGAACGTCTTCTTCCGCGACGGGGAGACCGTGTACCGCACCTGGCACACCAACGGCCGTGGCACCGAACAACTCAGCCATTCGTTCGCACTCATCGACCTGCTGCCATGGGGCAGGCAGGAGGAGTGGCTGGACTCCCCCGATGGCTGGCCGTCGCGCCCGACGTACTCGGGTTGGCTGGACAGTCCCGATATCGCCCGCTTTTACGGAAAGGACTCCGCACGTGTCCAGTGAACGTTTCGTCGTCACCCGCACCATCGCAGCCCCGCCTGCCGAGTGTTCGCGGTGCTGGCCGACCCGCAGCGGCATCAGGACACCGAGCCCGGCGACTGGGTACGCGACGCCGTCAGCCGGGAGCCCATCACCGGGACCGGCCAGATCTTCGTCATCAACATGTTCCTGGAGTTCGCGGGCGGCCATTACGTCATGCACAACCTGGTGACCGACTTTGAGCAGGACCGCACCATCGCCTGGCTGCCGGGCCAACTCGACGAGTCGGGCGTCCATCAGCCGGGCGGCTGGTGGTGGCGCTACGACCTGACGCCCAATGGCGACGGCACCGATGTGACCATCACCTACGACTGGACGGACACGCCACAGAGCTTCCGCGACCAGGTCGGTGGCATGCCGCCGTTCCCGCAGCAGTACATCGAAGAGTCCCTCGCCGCCCTGGAGCGTTCAGCGACGTAATAATGAAGAGCGCTCGGCGGTCTAGGCGCTGGCGTTGCCGGCCTTCCACTGCGGCCACGGGATGTTCCAGTCCCCGAGACCATCGGTGCCGGGCAGTTGGGAGCCCACGGTGCCGACGACCTCGACGATATCGCCGCGCTTGGTGTTCTCGTAGAACCACTGCGCGTTGGAGGTGCTGACGTTGAGGCAGCCGTGGCTGACATTGCTGTAGCCCTGGCTGCCCACCGACCATGGAGCGCCGTGCACGTAGATGCCGCTGTAGGACATCTGCGTGGCGTAGTCGACCTCGGTGCGATATCCGTTGGGCGAGTTGACCGGAACGCCATAGGTGGACGAGTCCATCACCAGCTCGGCGAACCGGTCGCCGATGATGTACACGCCGTTGTTGGTCGGGGTGCTGTCCTTGCCCATCGAGATCGGCATGGTCTTGACGACCTCGCCGTTGCGTCGGACGGTCAGCGTCTTGGTCGCGTCGTCGGCGACGGCGATGACCTGATCGCCGATGGTGAATTCGGTGCTGACGTTCTCCTGGCCGAACAGCCCGTCGCCCACCTCGACACCGTAGGTGTTCACGTCGACCGAGACCTTGGTGCCGGGCTTCCAGTATTCGGCGGGGCGCCACCGGACTTCACGGTTGTTCAGCCAGTAGAAGGCGCCTTCGACCTTCGGGGTGGTGGTGACCTTGATGGCCTTCTCCGCTGCGGCCCGGTTGGTGATGTTCTCGTCGAAGCGCACCGCGATCGGCTGACCGACGCCGACGACCTCGCCCTCGTTGGGCAACAGGTAGGGCATGGTCAGGTTCTCCGGGGAGTGCGTCTCGAAGCTCATCCGGCTGGACGCTTCCCCGGCCAGTCCCTGCGAGCTGGCCGTCAGGGTGTAGCTGGCGTTGTAGTCCAGCGGGTCGGTGGTCGACCAGGTGAGCCCGTCCTTGCTGAGCTCACCGGGCACCGCGACGCCATCCTCGTCGACCAGGCTGACCGGTCCGAGCACGCCGCCCTCGGTGCTGACGGTCACCGGCTCGTCGACGGTGACGCCGACGGCGCCGTTGGTCACCGACGCGGTCAGCTTGGGCACCAGCAGATCGCCGAAGGGCGTGCCCTTGTCGGCAATGGTCTTGGGGTGCTCGGGGGCCTGCTGGGTGCTGCAGGCACTGAGGGTGATCACGGCGATCAGCCCCACTGCGAGCGCGGTCGACCACGTCTTGACACGACGCGCGCCCACCTTCGGCGAATCCTGCACCATCTACTTGCCCCACCTCATGACACGGACCCGCGGGGGTCACAACTTCTTGGCGATAGTCTAAGGGAACGACCGACAGCCGGCCGCCCAGCGAGCCCCGAAACCGCCTCTGTCATGCGGATTTCACCTATACGCGGCAGTCCTGTTATTGTTTCTCCCGCCGCGCCGTTAGCTCAGTTGGTAGAGCAGCTGACTCTTAATCAGCGGGTCCGGGGTTCGAAACCCTGACGGCGCACCAGACCTCTGGTCGCAGACGCCCCCTTCCTCGAAGGGGGCGTTTTTGTTTTCCGGCAGGAAAAGGCTGCACATTCCGCCCGGCCGTGTAAAGATCACTGCCTTGCAGCAAATTGATGACCATCGAATTAAATTTGCACCTTCGTAAATTCAATAAGGCGCCATTCTTCGCTTTTCCACCCTTTGTTGGACCGTGACCGTCAGTGAACTTCACACAGCAGCCGGGGTACTGGAAGGAGAGCCGAGACGATGCCATCTCATACCGCCTTGGCGCGCCGAATTACCCTGTCCGCATTGGTTTTCTCCTGCCTCGTCAGCAGCGCGTGCGGGGTGCGCTTCGAGACCATCGCCGCGCCGCCGCCGCTACCCGCAGCGCCGGTCGCGGCCTTCGGACCGGCCGAGGCTGCCGGGCTGATATTCACACCCTGCATTCCCGGGGCCGGTCGACCGCACGCTTTTTCCGGGATCAGCGATCGACTTCTGGGCAAAGACCCATTCGCTGTCGATTGCGAGCATCGCACCAACGGTCCGGCCAGGCCCGCGCCGCCCGTCGACCGCGCGGTCAGCGCCGACCTGGTCGTGACAGACGAATTGATCAACGCGGTGCTGACCGGGACCGGCGAATATTGGTATCAGCCGGGGATCGGGCCCGCCTGAGACCTTGTGTCGCGGGTAAACAGCAACCGATTCGGGCAACGAGCTTGTACGAAGCAAATGGCAAACTCCGTCACCGCGCCGGCGCCGTTGCGATCGACGCGGACGTCAATTGCCTCCCGCTCGATCATCCGTATAGCGAAGAATGTGCTGTGATTGCGCTGTTCGGCGCGGTTCGGTCACATGACCGGATCAAAAATGCTTGCTGACAAATGTAAAAAGCCAGGTCGAGCGGCAATCATCTGTTGACCGCCAGGCGCTCGATCGTGCTAATCTCAAGTTAGCTGTACGCCGCCAGATCAGGCGTCGGCGCTTTGTCGGGGGACGAAACGAGGTATTAGCTGATGCAGAGCGAGAGCGCATCCAGGCCACCGGCCGCCATCCACGATGGCGCCGCGCCCGCTGATACCGCCGTCGACGTCATCAGCTGCAGCCGCCTCGGGCGGGTCGCGAATCCGCCGACCCGGTCCCTCACCGACTGGCTGCGGCCGCGTTGGCGGCGCAGCGTCAGCGGCGTGTGATCCTGCGGATCACCAGAACGACGACCACCGTGCCGACGCCGGCCAGCGAGACCAGGACCGGCGGCTTCGTCACGAACGCCAGCACCTGAGCCTTCACATCATCGGCGATCCGCTGCGGATTGGCCCGCACGGCCAGGGAGTCCACCGTCGCGGCCAGCTGATCGCGAGCCTGGTCGATGTCCTTCTTGATCGCCTCGGGGTCCCGATCAGCCACTGTGTCCTCCATGTCGTCGGCGTACCGAATTACCCTAGAGCAGCCGGAGCCGACCACGTTGCCCCGGTCGCGAAAGAAAGGCGCATCCACGCATGGCACAGACCCCGCGGTTGGCAGTCGGCGACAAGGCACCCGCCTTCAGCCTCCCCGATGCCGACGGCAACACCGTCACGCTGTCCGACTTCAAGGGCCGCAAGGTCATCGTGTACTTCTACCCGGCAGCGTCCACGCCGGGCTGCACCAAGCAGGCCTGCGACTTCCGGGACAGCCTCGCCGAGCTCAACGATGCCGGCCTCGACGTCATCGGCATCTCCCCCGACAAACCCGCGAAGCTGGCCAAGTTCCGCGACGCCGAGGGGCTGACGTTCCCACTGCTGTCGGACCCCGAGAAGAAGGTGCTGACCGCGTGGGGTGCCTTCGGCGAGAAGTCCATGTACGGCAAGACGGTGCAGGGCGTCATCCGGTCGACGTTCCTGGTCGACGAGAGCGGCACGATCGAGGTCGCCCAGTACAACGTCAAGGCCACCGGGCACGTCGCCAAGCTGCGCCGGGATCTATCGGTCTGAATCACACCCCCGGTCGCTGCGCTCCTACCCCCCGATATTCCCGAGCGCTTCCAGGAACAACGCCTCCGAGACAGCGGCCCGTTCCAGCACACCCAGGTGCAGGCTCTCGTTGATGCTGTGCGCCTGGGTGCCGGGGTCCTCCACCCCGGTGACCAGGATCTCCGCATTCGGGAACGCGGCCGCGAACTCGGCGATGAACGGGATCGAGCCGCCCATCCCCATATCGATCGGCTCGCGTCCCCAGGCGGTTCGAAAGGCTTGTCGCGCAGCCTCGTACACCGGCCCGGTCGCGTCGATCGCGTAGGGCTGCCCGACGTCTCCGGGTGTCACCGTGACGTGTGCGCCCCACGGCGCATGCGTCTGCAGATGCCGGGTCAGGGCCGCCAGATGCGCGCGGGCATCGCCGCCGGGGGCCACCCGCATGCTGACCTTGGCTCGTGCCCTGGGCACCAGCGTGTTGGATGCCTTGTCGATCGGGGTGGTGTCGATGCCGATCACCGTGATCGCGGGCCGCGCCCACATCCGTTGCACCACCGGGCCGCTCCCGATCTGGCGCACTCCGTCCAACAGCCCGGCGTCGGCCCGCACGCGGTCGTCGCCGAACTCCACCTCCGCGGCCGTGGCCTCGTAGAGACCGTCGACGGCGACGTTGCCGTCGTCATCGTGCAGGCTGGCCAGCAGTCGCACCAGCGCGCTCAGCGCGTCGGGCACCACCCCGCCCCACAGCCCGGAGTGCAGCCCATGGTCCAGCGTCGACACCTCGACCACGCAGTCGGCCAGGCCACGCAGCGAGACCGTCAGCGCCGGGATGTCGACGGCCCAGTTGTCCGAGTCGGCGATGATGATGACGTCGGCCGCCAGCAGATCGCGGTGGGCGGCCAACAGAGCCGGTAGCGACGGCGAACCGGACTCCTCCTCGCCCTCGACGAAGACCGTGACCCCGACCGGCAGGTCGCCGCCGAACGCCCGGATGGCCGCCAGATGTGTTGCGATACCGGCCTTGTCGTCCGCGGTACCGCGGCCGTAGAGCCGGCCGTCGCGCTCGGTGGGGTGAAACGGCGGCGAATGCCACTGGGTCGGGTCACCCTCGGGCTGCACATCATGGTGGGCATACAGCAGCACCGTGGGCGCGCCCTCGGGTGCCGGACGCCGGGCGATCACCGCCGGCGCGCCACCTTCGGAGACGGTCCGGATGTCCTCGAAACCGGCCTGGGACAACAGCGTCGCCGTCAGCTCGGCGCTGCGGTACACCTCGGGGCGACGGGCCGGGTCGGCCCACACCGACTCGATGCGCACCAGCTCTTCCAGATCGGCCCGCACCGAGGGCAGCAGCTCGCGGACACGCGCGGCAATATCGGTCATGGCTCAAGGCTAATGACCCGCGAGCGTGCGCGAACTCCCGTCCGCGAGCGGCGTGTCTGGGTGCAGACACGCACGCTCGCCGGGGACTAGGCCTCCAGGATGGCCACTGCCGCGGCGGTGTCCGCCTCGTGGGTCAGCGACAGGTGGATCGTCACATCTTTGAGGTGCTCGGCGATGGCGCCCGTCAGGCGTACCTTCGGCCGGCCCCACATGTCGGTGACCACCTCGATGTCGCGGTGGATACCCTCGGGCAGCATCGGCCGCTTGGAGAACCGCGACCCCGACCACGCCTTGATCACGGCCTCCTTGGCCGCCCACCGCGCCGCGAGGTGGCGCGCCGCCGACGAACTCTTGTCCGCGGCGTCGCGCCTCTCCCCCGGCGTGAAGGTCTCGGCGAACACCGTTCCCGGCTGGTCGACCTGCTCGGCGAAATCCGGAATCGACACGAGATCGATCCCTACTCCCACGATGCCCATTCCCGAAACGGTATCCGACGTCCCCTCACTCACTTCGAGTAGTGGTTGTCAGCACCCAGGCGCGCCTCGGGATCGAGCAGCATGGCCGCTTCCTGAGGCTTCTCCGGGGTGTCGTTGCCGAACCGGCGGTCGGCCGGCTTCTCGTACAGCGCGGGTCCACCGGCGATGGCCGAGGCCAACCGGCGCTGACCGTCCAGCACGCGGGCGTTGGCCCGGGCCTGGTAGTCGGCGCGCTGATCGGCGGGCAGGGCGGCCAGCAGCGCCTGCGGATGCACCAGCGCCACCAGACCGGACACGTGCCCGAAGCCCAGGCTGGTCACCAGACCGGCCTTGATCGGGAACTTCTCGCCCAGGTGCAGCGCCTCCCGGACCCAGACGAAGTGCTGTGCATGCGACAGCTCGTCGTCGACGCAGTCCAGGCTGCGGTTCGGCGGGATGACGCCGTCGCGCAGGATCTGGCACAGACCCATCATCTGGAAGGCCGCCGCGCCACCCTTGGCGTGCCCGGTGAGGCTCTTCTGGCTGACGATGAACAGCGGTGCGCCCTTGGAACGGCCCATCGAGGCGGCGAGGCGCTCGTGCAACTCGGTCTCGTTGGGGTCGTTGGCCAGCGTCGAGGTGTCGTGCTTGGACACCACGGCGATGTCGTCGGCGGTCACGCCGAGCTTGGCCAGCGAGCGCGCCAGCCGCGACTGCGCGCCACCGCGGCCCGCGCCCAGGGCACCCAGGCCCGGAGCCGGGATCGAGGTGTGCACACCGTCGCCGAAGGAGGACGCGTAGCCCACCACCGCGAGCACCGGCAGACCCATCTGCACCGCGAGGTCACCGCGGGTCAGCAGGATCGTTCCGCCGCCCTGCGATTCGACGAACCCGAGCCGGCGCCGATCGTTGGCGCGGGAGAACTTCGAATCGCTGATGCCCTTGGCCCGCATGACCTCGGTCTCGGCGGTGGCCGACATGTCGCCGAAGCCGGTGATGGCCTCCAGCGTCAGGTCGTCGTAACCGCCGGCGACCACGAAATCGGCCTTGCCCAGCTGGATCTTGTCGACGGCCTCCTCGACCGACACCGCCGCCGTGGCACATGCCGCGACCGGGTGGATCATCGAGCCGTAGCTGCCGATGTAGGACTGCACGACGTGCCCGGCGAAGACGTTGGGCAGCACCTCCTGCAGGATGTCGTTCGGCTTGCTGCGACCCAGCAGGTTGCCGTGGTACATCGTCTGCATCGAGGTCATGCCGCCCATGCCGGTGCCCTGCGTGCTGGCCACCAGGCTGGGGTGCACCCAGCGCATCAGCTCGGCCGGGCTGAAGCCGGCCGACAGGAACGCGTCCACGGTCGTCACCAGGTTCCACAGCGCCACCCGGTCGATCGAGGTCGCCATGTCCGGCGAGACGCCGTAGACCTGCGGATCGAACCCGGTCGGGATCTGCGCGCCGACGGTGCGCGACAGCTTCACCTTGCGCGGCACCCGGATCTCGGTACCGGCCTTGCGGGTGACCTGCCAGTCCGCGCTGTCGGGAACCGGGGCGATGACGGTGTGCTCCGGGTCGTACTTCGCGAACTCGCGGGCGTCGTGCTCGGAGGACACCACGAAGGTGAAGTCCTTGTCGAGGAACACCGAAACCAGCAGCGGCGCAGCGTGATCCGGATCGATCGCACCATCGTCGACCCACTCGCGGATGCCGACCTTGGCGACCACGGCGTCGTGGTAGCGCTCGACCAGTTCGGACTCGTCGACCAGGTCACCGGTCTCGGTGTCGTACCAGCCCGGCTTGGGATCGTCCTCCCACTTGACCATGCCGGTGGTCCACGCCAGCTCCAGGACGCCGGCCGCGGACAGCTCGCCGGCGACCTCCATCTCGAAGCGGGTACGCGACGAGCCGTACGGGCCCAACTCGGCACCACCGACGATGACCACCATGTCGGCCGGATCGATGTCCAGGTCGTCCCAGGCCGGAGCCGGGGCCGCCTGATAGCCGCGCGGCGGCGAGGGCAGCGCCTTGATGGTGCCCGCCTGGTCGTCGGCGTCCTCCTCGGTGGCGGCGGCCGACATGTCCTCGCGGGCCTTGGCCGCCAGCTCGGCCATGTCGATCTCGATCTCGCCGAGCCCACCGGTCATGTCGACCTGGATCGGCTCACGGGCGGCGGCGACCTTGGAGTTGATATCGCACAGCGACAACAACATCGAGGCCATCTCGTCGGTCGTGTAGGTGGTCAGGCCGGCCTCTTCGACCGCGCCGACGATGGCGTCGTTGTGACCCATCAGGCCGGTGCCCTTGGTCCAGCCGATCAGCGCGTGCGCCAGCGAAACGCGCTGGCTCCACGAGGATTCGGCCTTCCACCGGGTGACCACCGCATCAAGGGCGGCCTTGGCCTCACCGTAGGCGCCGTCACCGCCGAACATGCCGCGGTTGGGCGAGCCCGGCAGCACCACGTGCAGGCGCGAGGCGATATCGCGCTCGGCACCCAGGTGCGACAGGCCGGCGATGAGCCGCTGCACGGCCCACAGCAGCACCTTCATCTCCATCTCGGAGCGCGCGCCCGCCTCCGACAGGTCCCCGCCGACACGCGGTGCGGCGAACGGGAACAGCAGCGTCGGGTTCTGCGCGTCCTTGAGGTGGATGGCCTTGGGACCCAGGTTCTCGGTCTGTTCGCTGCCCACCCACTCGACCAGCGCATCGATATCGGAGTAGGACGCCATGTTGGCCGGCACCACCCACAATGTCGCGTTGAAGCGGGCGCTGTCGCGGTACAGGTTGCGGTAGAAGGCCAATCGGTCGTCGTCCAGCCGCGAGGTGGTGGCGATGACGGTGGCACCGCCGGCCAGCAGCTGGGACACCACCGACGCGGCGATGGACCCCTTGGAGGCACCGGTCACGACGGCCACCTCGTTGGCGTAGCCACCCTTGTCCGGGTTCTCCGCACCCGCGGCCGCGCGACCGTACAGCGCCGCGTGCACGTTGCGGCCGGCCGCCAGGGCCTTGCCCTGCCACCAGCTCGCCTGGGTGCCGACGACGTTGCCCGCGCCTTCGAACCGCTCCGACCACTTCTGCCAGTCCGCGTCGATCTCGCTCTCGTCGAGCAGCCACAACCGGGCCAGATCCTCACGGGCACTTGCCCACCGGTCGTCGAAGACGACGGCCTTGCGGGCGTCGAACACCGGCGAGACCAGCCGCGGCCAGTCCGACCCGAGCTCGGCGGTCACCAGATCGATCAGATCGGCGTCGCTGACGGTCTCGGGGGCGCTGACCGGGTTGTCCAGGCCCAGCTGGCCCAGGATGGTGCGGGCCGCGTTGGCCAGCACACCGTTGGGCCCGGTGACCTGCTCGGCGAATTCGCCGAGGGCCGCCGAGTCCACCACGCCACCACCGGCGGCACCGGAGGACGGCAGGCTGACCGCGACACCCTTGCGGGCGCCGACCGCGGCTACCGCGGCATCGATGACCTTGTCGACCGAGGCCGCGTCGGCCAGGGCGCCCTCGTGCAGACCGCCCATGTTGCCGCCACGGACGCTGGAGCCCTCACGGGTGCCCAGCGCGACCTCGGCGGTCACGTGCTTGGCCCAGCCCGGTCCCAGTTCCCAGGTCTTGGACACACGTTCGGCGATGTAGGCCGGACGCTTGCCGGACGGACCGAACACCGTGCGCAGCTGGTCGTTGATCGAGTCCGAGAGCACCGGACCGAACGGCTTGTAGGTGCGGGCCAGCTTGGTGACCTGTGCCTTCAGACCGGACAGATCGGCCTCGGCGGCACCGTCGATGGCACCGAGGTTCAGCTCGGAGCCCAGGTCGACCAGCATCTGGTTGCGTCGCGAGGACGCGCCGTCGGTGATCGACTCGATGGAGTCCAGCGGCTCGATCTGGTCGATGCGCATCTTGGCCGCCAGCGCGATCAGCACCAGCGTGGCATCGGCCGCGTCGAAGGTGATGTCGTCCGGACGGGGCCCGCCCGACGGCGCGGCCGCCGGGGCCGGCGCCGCGGCGGGAGCCGCCGCCGGTGCGGCCTCGGGAGCCGCGGCAACCGCCGGGATCTCCTCGACCTCGGGCTCCGGATCGGTGTCGGTGGCGAACAGCACCGCGGCATCCCGTTCGGCGTTGAGCACCTCGGTGGTGTTGTGCGAGTACTCCGGCAGCTTCAGCGTGTTGGTCGCCAGGCCCGCCACCGTCGGCGCGGTCTTGACACCGATCTCGACGAACCGCTCGATGCCGAGGCCGCCCGCGGCCTCCTCGATGAAGAGCAGGTCCTGGGTCTCGATCCAGCGCACCGGGCTGGCGAACTGCCAGGCCAGCAGCTCGATGACGATCTTGCGCATCAGCTCGCGGGGACGCTCGTTACGCCAGGTGTCGTAGTCGGCGAGGACCTCGTCCAGCGGCTCGGCGGGCACCAGATCCCGGATCTCCTGGATGAAGTCGCGGTCCAGGGTGAACGGGCGCGGCACCAGGTTCGGGATGTACTTGCCGATCAGCAGTTCGGGATCCGCATCGACGGGCATGACCCGCTCCAGGCTACGGCGAAAGTCGGCGACGCCGACCCGGAGCACCTCGGAGTGGAAGGGCACGTCGATACCGGGCACCAGGATGAACGACCGCTTGCCGCCGCTGATCTCGCGGCGCCGCTCGATCTCCTCCTCCAGCGCCTCCAGACCGCGCACGGTACCGGCGATCGCGTACTGCGAACCGCGCAGGTTGAAGTTCACGATCTGCAGGAATTCACCCGTGCGCTCGGCGATCTCGGCGACGAACGCGGTGACGTCGTCGTCGGGCAGATCGATCTGCGACGGCCGGATGGCGGCCAGCCGGTAGTTGGACCGGCCCTTCTCGTCACGCGGGACGATGTCGTGCATCTTGGAGCCGCGGTGGAACACCACCTCCAGCAGTGCTGGCAGCTCGTAGACACCGGATACACAGGCCAGCGCCGTGTACTCGCCGACCGAGTGACCGCAGGCGATCGCGCCCTCGACGAAGGCACCCTGCTCGCGCATCTCGGCGACCTGCGCCGCGGCGACGGTGGCCATGGCGACCTGGGTGAACTGCGTCAGGTACAGCACGCCCTCGGGGTGGTGGTAGTGCACACCGGAGGCGATCAGGCTGGTCGGGTTGTCCTTGACCACGTGCAGCACCGAGAAGCCCAGCGTGTCGCGGGTGAACTTGTCGGCGGTGTCCCACACCTTGCGGGCGGCCTTGGACCGGGCGCGGACCTCCATGCCCATGCCCTTGTGCTGGATGCCCTGACCGGGGAAGGCGTACACCGTCTTCGGGGCGGCCAGCTGCGCGGAGGCGGCCATCACCAGGTTGCCCTCGACCTTGGCGGTCACCTCGATGATCTCCGCACCGCGGTCGATGCCGACGCGGTCGACGCGGAACTCGATCTCGTCGCCGGGCAGCACCATGCCCAGGAAGCGCGAGGTCCAGCCCACCAGCCGGGCGGGCGGGGTGGCCCGGCCGTCGGTGGCGGTCACCACGTGCTGGGCGGCGGCCGAAAGCCACATGCCGTGCACGATCGGGCCCTTCAGACCGGCCAGCAGCGCGGCGGCCCGGTCGGTGTGGATCGGGTTGTGGTCACCGGACACCACGGCGAACGCGCTCATGTCGGTGGGCGCGGTCAGCGTGACGTCGCGACGGCGACGGCGCGGGGTGTCGGTGGCGTTGTCGGTCATCGCACCGCCGGCGCGGATCGGATCCTCCAGCTCGACGGCACCGGTGCGGCCGCGGATGGCGAAACGCTCGACCAGACGGGCCAATTCGGTGCCCGCGGCGTCACTGATCACGACGTTGACCGGGACGACGCGACCGACCTCGGTGTCGACCGCGGCCGAAGCCGTTGCGGTGACCGTCAATTCGGCGACATCCTTGGGCATCGGCGCGAGCAGGTGCGCGGCGTGGTCCAGGTGGACCAGGCTCAGCAGACCCTCGATGACCGGGAATCCGGCGTCGGTGACCGCGGCGCCGATGGTGGCGAACACCGCGGGCCAGCACTTGCCGACCAGGGCATCGGGCACCAGGGTCAGGCCCGGGGCGAGCGGGGCGCCGAAGGTGGCGGTGACGCCGGTGTGGTCGGCGACCTCCTCGGGATCCCAGCCGACGGTGACGGTGGCCGTGTTGTCCGACACCGCGGGCAGCGCGTCCACCCCGTCGACACCGGCGGCGATGGCCAGCACGGCGCGCATGGCGGCGGCGGCATCCTCGGTGGTGACGACCGGCATACCGCCGTTGACGGTGGCGGCCGGCAGCGTCAGCTTGATGTCGATCCAGATGTCACTGAGCGGGACGCTCAACGTCACACCCTCGTCGGTGAGCTCCAGGCGCGACCCGGTGGACGGGTGTGTGGCGGCCCGGTTCTCGTTGACCTGCCATTCGCTCGGCGCGCCGATGCGGTGCACCGGGTTGATGGCGGTGCGGCCGGCCCACAGCACATCGGGCGAATCCAGCACGACGGCAATGGGTCCGGTGGCGCCCGGGTTGGCCTGGCGGCGCGAGACGACCGGCACCGGATCGGCACCGCTGGCCACGACCTCGTCGATGGCGGCCTGCTCGAAGCGGTCGAGCAACTCGCCGACCGGCTCGTCGATGCGGGTGATACCCGCGACGGCGGCCGTACCCGGGATGATGCACACCTGATCGGCGGTGTAGCGGGCGTCGTGGGCCTGCCACAGCGAGTCGCTGCGCCACCAGCGGCGGACATCCTTGTCGATGACCGGCACGAAGTTGACCGGCTTGCCCGGCGTCTTGCACAACGTGATGAAGAACGGGACGTCGGCCGGGTGCAGCTTGATGGTCTCGGCGTCCGGGTAGCGGTTGAGCAGGGTGTCGACTGCGGCGGCCGGATGCTCCAGCAGCGCAGCACCTTCGGGGGTGCCCGCGAACAGCGTGTCGATCGGTCCGGAATCCTTGGGATGCAGGCGGGCCTCGGCGCGCTTGAGCATCTCCTCGAACCGGTCCCGCCAGGTGACGTCGAGCCACGGCGAGTCCGCGGACTTGGTGTCGGCGGTCGAGTCGCCGTCGCCGATCGCCAGTTCCACATAGCGGTCCAGCCACTGCAGGTAGGTCATATCGGACACGTCGCCGAAGTACGGCTTGGCGGTGTCGGCCATCGCGGCGATGATCTCGTCGCGGCGGTCCGCCACGGCATCGGCGTCACCAGCGACCTCGTCGAGCAGACGGCCGCAACGGGACGCGGTGTTGTCGATCTCGTGGATGTCGGCACCCAGCTGGCTACGGCCGGAGGCCATGCCGCCCTGGGCTTTTCCGGCGCCGACCCACACATCGGTGCCCTTGGTGTCGACCAGCAGCTGCTTGACCGCAGGGGAGGTGGTGGCCTCCAGGGTGGCCATCGCGGCGGTGCCGACCAGGATGCCGTCGACCGGCATCAGCGGGAAGCCGTAGGTCTGTGACCACCGGCCGGCCAGGTAGTCCGCGGCCCGCTCGGGCGTGCCGATGCCACCACCGACGCAGATGGTGATGTTGGACAGCTTGCGCAGATCGGCGTAGGTGCTCAGCAGCAGATCATCGAGGTCCTCCCACGAGTGGTGACCGCCGGCGCGGCCGCCCTCGATGTGGGCGATGACGTCCTTACCCGGAACCTCGGCGGCGATCTTGATGACGGCCTTGATCTGGTCGACGGTGCCCGGCTTGAACACCACGTGGGTGATACCGATCTCGTTGAGCTCCTCGATCAGCGCGACGGCCTCGTCGAGCTCGGGGATGCCTGCGGTGACGACGACACCGTCGATGGGCGCGCCGGACTGCCGGGCGCGCTGCACCAGTCGCTTACCGCCCAGCTGCAGCTTCCACAGGTAGGGGTCCAGGAACAGCGAGTTGAACTGGATGGCCCGGCCGGGCTCCAGCAGCTCGGTCAGTTCGGCGATGCGGTCGTCGAAGATCTTCTCGGTGACCTGACCGCCACCGGCCAGCTCGGCCCAGTGGCCGGCGTTGGCGGCCGCGGCGACGATCTTGGCGTCCACCGTCGTCGGCGTCATGCCGGCGAGCAGGATCGGCGAGCGACCGGTGAGGCGGGTGAACTTGGTGGACAGCTTCACCGAACCGTCGGGCAGGGTCACCGTGGAGGGGGCGTAGCTGGTCCACGGCGCGGGCACCTCGGGAACGGCGCCGACGGTGAACAGGCTGCGCTGGCCGGCGCGGGTGGCGGCCGGCACGATGCCGATCCCGAGCCCGCGGATGACCGGGGCGGTCAGCCGGGTGACGGTGTCGGCGGGGCCGAGGTCGATGATCCAGCGGGCGCCCGCGGTGTGCAGCGCCTCGACGTCGGAGACCCAGTCGATCGGGCTGACGAAGATGGACTCGGTCATCGCGTGGGCGAGTTCGGTGTCGATACCGCACTTGGCGGCCCACCGGTCGACCAGGGCGACGCCGTCGGCCAGCCGCGGGGTGTGGAAGCCGACCTCGACCTGGATCGGGTTGAACACCGGGGAGAACACCGCGCCACCGCGCGTCTTGTTCTTCCGCTCGGCCTCTTCCTTCTCGGTGATCTTGGAGCAGTACAGCTCGAAGCGGCCGAGCTGTTCGGGGGTGCCGGTGATGACCACCGAGCGGCGGCCGTTGCGGATCGAGAGCACCGGGGGCAGCACGGTGCGCACATCGGTGGAGAATTCTTCGAGCAGTTCGGCGATCCGGTCGGGGTCGACGTTGGTCACCGACACCATCGGGGTCTTGTCCCCACGGCCGACCATGCCGCGGCGGCGCGACACCAGCGAGCCGGCCGCACCGATCAGCTGCAGCAGGGCGAGCAGTTCGGCGTCGCGGGTGCCCTTGGCCTTGAGCGACTCGACACCGAGGATGCCCTGGGAGTGACCGGCCATGGCGACCGGCGGGGTGCCCATCAGGTCGAGGCCCTGGCGGGTGAGCGCACGGATGGCGGCCATCTGGGTCAGCAGGATGCCGGGGCCCGAGATCGCGGCGGTGGTCAGCTGCTTGGTATCGGGCAGCGGCTCCTCGGCGGCCAGCGCACGGACCCACTGCAGCGGCTCGAAGCCGATCGGGCGGACCACAACGAGCTCACGGGCCACCGGCTCGAGCAGCAGCGCGGCCTCGCCGACGAGTTCGCTCAGTTCGGACTCGATGCCCGCGGAGCTGACCAGCTCCTCCAGGCTCTCCAGCCAGGCGCCGCCCTGTCCGCCGAACGCGACGGCGTACGGCTCGCCGGCGTTGAGCAGATCCACCAGTGCGTGCGCGCCACCCAACGAACCGTCGTTCAGGCCGTTCTTGCCGGCTGTCACCCTGTCGTGTTCGTTGATCGTCACGTCTTTTATCTCCCTCGGTGCAGTCTTGTCGCGCAATATCACTGGTCGTGCCCGGTGTGCCGCGTCATCGCGGCGAGGATGCGAATCGGGATCCCCGACTGGCCCGATTCGTCCTGTGGTCTGTGGTGGTGATTCAGCGTTGAAACACCATGTGGTCGGTTTACGTCCGGGCGGTCCGGGTATCAGTCGATCCGGCCCAGGCGTGTCCAACGGACAGTCCGACCCCATAAGAGTGTCATAAGGATCGCGCCGGTTTTTCGTACTTAAATGGTTACTGGCGAGTTCTACGCCCGGGTAACCAGACGTTGGGTAACAACACCCTACGAGGCGCCCAAACCGCTGCGGGACAAACGTCCTGCATGCGGGTGGTTACGGTCGAGTAGCTATAACTTCCCAGATCAGCGCGATGCCGTTACCAAATCGTTATCTAAGAATTCCGTGGTCTTCGCCACTCTCACGCGCCGCGCAACGGCGGTCCGAAAAGTGACAGATCGGACCGAAGTGTCTGCCGCGACGTACCGAGATCGGAATTGAGTTTGCTGGAAATTATTACTGATCGGTAAGTTTTCGGTTGCCCGGTGCGGCGATGGCGAACCCGATCACGGCGACAACGCAGTCGCAGCCGCGACATCGAGCGCCGCAGCGGGCCGCACCGGCCGGTTGCATCGTGGCGGCCGGACCGACGAGCCGATGTAACTGCCGGGATCAGGGTCGGACATCCGGCCGGCGTCGCAAGGCCCGGCTCACCCGATCGACGATCAGCCCGGCCATCTCATCGCGCATGACGGGGGCCGCGCGCTGCAGGACACCCTCGGCCCGCGCAATCAGTGCTGCCACGTGGTCGCCGGTGGCGTCGAGCAGGTCCAGCATGATCCGGGCGTCGCCGCGCGGATCGTCCGAGCGCGCGATCACCCGGTCGACGGCGTCATCGGTGAACACCAGCCCCGCACCGGACCGCTGCGCCAGCCCGGACGCCACCAGTCGCACGCCCTCGGCGCTGTGCGGGTCGATACCGACGAGCGGTTGACCACCCGGTGCGGGACGCGGCTGCAGCACCGCCCGTCGCAGACCGAGGAATTCCGCCAGGCTGCCGCCGGTGCGGACGACATCGAAGAAGTCGGCGATGTGCGCCGAGGTGAACCCGCGCGCGAGCAGCGCGTTGATGGTCTGCAACTGCGCCAGGTGATGGGCGTCGTAGAAGGCGGACCGACCCTGCCTCCGGGGTGGATCCAGCAGGCCTCGTTCGCGGTAGGCCCGGATGTTGCGTGCGCTGACCCCGGAGACTCGTGCGAGATCCTGCAGCCGGTACTCGGTCAGCGCCATGCGGCCGCCACCGCACCATCGCCCCCGAGAATCGCAGTCATGAACACACTCTAGCGCGCGAACGTGCAATTTGAGCAAACTGATAAACCACTGAGAAACAGCGGCTATGCAAACTGCCGCAACGCGGGTGAGGGATGTCACCGGAAAAGGATTCGCAATTCATCCCACCAATTTGGAACGATGGACGCATTCATCCACCGCGACGAGAGGGGCACGTCATGCGTCCCTGGATCGTGTGGGCCACCGGATTGCTCGCCTACATCGTCGCGGTGCTCAACCGGACCACACTGGGCGTCTCCGGCCTGGAGGCCGGTGAACGGTTCCACGCCGGGCCCAGCGTCTTGTCCACGTTCGTGGTGTTGCAGATCGTCGTCTACGCCGGCGCCCAGGTCCCGGCCGGTGTGCTGTTGGACCGCTTCGGTTCCAAGGTGCTGATCATCAGCGGTGGCGCGCTGATGGCGGCCGGCCAACTCGCCATCGCCGTCACCGACTCACTCCCTCTGGCCCTTGCCGCGCGCGCCGTCGTCGGACTGGGCGACGCCGTCACCTTCATCTCGGTGCTGCGCCTGGTGCCGCACTGGTTCCCGGCCCGCCGGGTGCCGCTGCTGACCCAGCTCACCGGCATCAGCGGACAGCTCGGACAGATCCTGTCCGCCGTGCCGTTCCTGGCCCTGCTGGGCGTCGCGGGCTGGACGTCGGCCTACCTGTCGGTCGCGGCCTTCGCCGTGATCACCCTGGTGCTGGCGGCCGCATTGGTGCACAACACCCCACACGGTCGGTTGACCACCACCTCGTCGATGAGCGTGCGCGGCACGCTGGCCAGCGTGCGGACGGTCTGGATGCGTCCGGGGACCCGGCTCGGTTTCTTCACCCACATGGGCACCCAGTTCTCGGTGACGGCGTTCGCGCTGATGTGGGGTGTGCCGTACGTGACCACCGCACAGGGCCAGACGCGTGGCGTCGCCGGGATGTTACTGACCATCTCGGTCGTCACCGCGATCGCCGCCGGAATCGTGCTGGGCATCCTGTGCGGCCGCTTCCCGCACCGCCGGTCCCGGTTCGTGCTGGCGATCATCACCAGCAACGCCGTCATCTGGACGGTGGTGCTGGCGCTGCCCGGGCGGGCTCCGCTGTGGCTGCTGATCGTGCTGATCGTGATCATCTCGGTAGGCGGCCCCGGGTCGATGGTCGGATTCGATTTCGCCCGCACCTTCAACCCCAGTGCCACGCTGGGAACCGCCCAGGGCATGGTCAACATGGGCGGGTTCCTCGCCTCGCTGCTGCTCATGCAGGCGATGGGGTGGATCCTGGACGCCGCGGGCGGCTACTCCCCCGAGTCGTTCCGGTTGGCCTGGACGCTGCAGTACGTGGTGTGGGCGCTGGCCGTCGTCGGCATCCTGATCACCCGCGGCAAGACGCGACGCCAGCTAGGTCTGCAGGGCAACGCCTCGGACCGCTCGTTGCTGGAGACGTTCGAACCCGAACCCGCGCGCTAACCGGTCCGCGCCGCCACCGCTGCGGCGGTGTGCCGGTGCCCGATCACCTCATGGCCGATCACCACGACGACCGGTGCGGCCGTGGTGACCAGCAGACACACCGAGATGGCCACCCCGGCCGCCGCGAGCAGCACCGCGCCCGCGAGCACCCCGGTGGCCAGTACGCCGAGCCCGAGATGCACCGCACTGTGGGTCTTCAGCATCAGCGACTGCAGCAGATAGACCAGCCAGATGTACACCCCGACCGGCACCGCGACGGTGGCCACGCAGGCCGCCGATCCCAGCTCCGAATGCTCGTCCAGGTAGTAGGCGGCCAGGTGCAGACCGGCGCCGGTCCCCACGATCGCACCGAACAGCACGATCGGCAGATAGCCGAACCAGAACGACGTCTCGCGGTGCGCGTGCAGCAGCTCGCCGGTGGGCACCATGAAGTACATCCACCACATGCCGAAGGTCAGGCCCACCCCGGCGACGGCGACCAGGATCGCATCGGTGCTCCAGCCGTGGTCGTGCACCACCGCGGTGAGTGTCGCGACGGTACCGACCACCCCCTCGCCCAGGGCGATGATCGCCATCAGCCCGTACCGCTCGGCGATGTGGTGGGCGTGCCACGGGGTGCCGCCCGCGCGGCGTTCGGCGATCACCGGTCCCGCCATCTCGAACAGGGTCAGCGCCACCACCAGCAGCGCCGTCACCGCGAGCCCGGTGTGCAGCAGGATCACCGCGATCCAGCCGATCTGGGCGACGGAGATGATGCCGGCATAGGTCAGGCAGGCGCGGCGCCGGGCCGGGTCCTGCCGCGCGGCCCGCAACCACTGCGCCACCATCGCCACCCGCATCACCACGTAACCGGCCACCATGACGACGTTGTCGACGTGTCCGCCGTGCTCCAGTGACGCGAACATGTCCGGCAGGCCGAGCGCCAGGATCAGCACGCCGACCATCTGCAGCATGGTGGTCAACCTGTACACCCAGTCATCGGTGTCGTACGCCGAGGCGAACCAGGTGAAGTTGATCCACGCCCAGCAGACCGCGAAGATCGCGAACGCGAATCCGGCCAGGCCCGCGCCGACGTGCCCGGCAGCGAACGCATGCGCGAACTGCGAGGCGGCCACTCCGAATGCGACCACGAAGGTCAGGTCGAACAGCAGTTCCAGCGGGGACGCCACCCGGTGCGATTCATGCGGGTCGCGCCCGGACATCACGACGATCCCGCGCGGCCGCGACGGCCCGGTCTCCGACAAGTTCACCTGACATCCCCTCCCCACCGGCACACGCCGGCATCACGACAGGATGCAACACGCTAGCGTGAGCGCGTGCCCCGGATCGGTGACCCGCCCCTCGCCGTCGGCGTCGTGCTGGCCGCGGGCATCGGATCACGGATCGGAGCCGACGGCAACAAGGCGTATCTGACGCTGGCCGGCCGGCCGATGCTGGCCTGGTCGGTGCGCGCGGTCGCCGACACCACCGAGATAGGCCGGGTGATCCTGGTGTACCGGCGCGGTGAGTACGACATGGCCGCCGAGCTGGTGCGCACGGAGTTACCGGACCGCACAATCGAACTCGTCGAGGGCGGCGACAGCCGGCACGAGTCCGAGTTCAACATGCTGCGCCACATCGCGCCCGACATCGATTCCGGCGCCGTCGACGTGGTGCTGATCCACGATGCGGCCCGGCCGCTGGCCGGTCCCGCCATGATGCGCGCCGCCCTGGACACCGCGCGTCGGTTCGGCGGGGCGGTACCCGCCATCGAGGCGGTCGGCCTGGCCCGGTGCACCGCGAGCGGTCCGGCACCGCTCACCGAAGCCGTCGTACGCGTGCAGACGCCACAGGCCTTCCGCGCCGCGCCGCTGCTGGCTGCCTACCGCAGGGCCGACACCGAGGCCTTCGACGGCACCGACACCTCCTCCTGCGTGCAGCATTTCACCGATGTCGACGTGCGGGTGTTCCCGGGCGCGGCAACCAATCTCAAGGTCACCTATCCCCCGGACATCCGGCTCGCCGAACATCTGCTCACCGGCAGGCGATGACGGCCTCCAGCAGCGCCGCGTCCGCGGGCAGTTCGGCGGCCACGGCGTCGGCGTTGCCGGCGACGGTGACCGCACCGGCCAGGTCGTCGACGGTCAGGCGGTCGATTGTCGAACCGCGAGGATACTGCAGCAGTTGCAGCGTGGCGCGGTCGACCGTGGCGGTGATGGCGCCGCCGGCGTCGACGACCTTGACGGTGTCGGTGACCGGCAGCACCGGGATCACCAGCTCGGCGCCGCCGGCCAACGCCTCGGTGACCCGCTCGATCAGATCGCCCGCCAGCAGCGGATGCCGGTGATCGGCGAGCAACACATGGGTGATGTCGTGCCGGCGCAGGTGGCCGGCGGCCGCGGTCAGACAGTCTGCACGACGGTGTGATTCGTCGATCTCGAGGATCTCGGCGGGCAGCCCGTCGAGCGCGGCGACGACCCGGGCGGCCAGCGTCGCCCCGGCGAGCACCAGGATCCGATCGGTCGCGGTGGCCAGCGATCGGACGATCCGGCGCACCGCGGGTTCGCCCGCCAGCGGGGTGAGGGCGGCGGCCGGGTCCTCGTCCGGGGGCAGCGGCAGGATCGCGCAGAGTCTCACGGCCGCCAGGGTAGCGTCACACCGGGTCGAACGCCGCGATGCGCCAGGCACCGTCGACCTTGGACAGCCCGACCTTCACGCTGCTGGTGGAGAACGACCCGTCCGGGTTGTCGGTACTGGTGGTGGACTGATTCAGGAAGACCAGCACCACCGCGCGGTCCGGATACAGCTCGGAGACAGCGGCATTGACCACCGACGCCGAGGTGGTGACGGCGTTCTTCTTGGCCGCCGGGCTGACGATCTGCTCGGTGAACTGGTTGTAGTAATTCAGGAAGTCACCGGTGAGGTGCGAGCGCGCGTTGGTGAAGTCCGTCTCGAGGTTCTCCGGCGAATAGGACAGCAGCGCAATGGTTCCGTCCGAGGCGGCCTTCACGGCGGCGTCGGCCGCGGCGCTACCGGTGGCCTGGTCCGGTCGATACTGCGTCTGATACAGCCATCCGGTGACACCACCGGCAACCGACAACAACACCACCAGCACGATGGCGACCCAGAACCGGCGCAGGGTGCGCCGCACCCGCTGCACGGGGCCCGCGGTCACGGCGCGAACTCCACTTTCGCGACCTTGAGCTGGTCACCGTCGCGGGCCATGCTGACGATCAACCTCCAGGTTCGCGGTTCCTCCTCGGCCCCTTGGGCATTGGTGACCGTCGAGTAGGCGGCCACCAGGACATCGGCGGTGTCCTCGGTCATGTTCTTGACGCCGGTGGCGGTGACGGTGGCGTCGGTGATGACCTTGGACTCCTCGGCCACCCGGATGAAGTCCGCGGACTGGCCCTCGAAGTCCTCCTTGAACGGTCCGGTCGAGTTGTCCACGATCCGCTGGACGTCGTCGGCGGCGCTGTTGAAATTCAACGACATCAGCGTCACCACGCCCTGGCGGGCGGCGGCGGCGAACTCGGCGTTCAGGCTGCGTTGCTGCTCGGCCTGCTGGTGTTTGACGATGATCCAGGCGCTGGTACTGGCCAGTCCCGCGATGCCGAGCACCGCGATGATCACGGCGAGGGCCTTGGCGGCGAACATCACCCGGCGGCGGCGCACCGGCACGGGCGCCGCCTCGCCCGCGTCGCCGTCGACGTCCGCGTCGTCGGCCTCGGTTGTCTCGCTGGTGGCGTCGGATCCCTCGGTGACGGATTCCTCGGTGTCGGATTCCTCGGTGTCGGATTCCGGGGCGGGTGCGGCGGCCGACTCGGCCTCCTGACGCAAGCGCGCCACCTTGGCGCGCGCGGCCTCGGCCGCGGCGGCCGCCTCGGCGGCCAGCGCCTCGGCTTCCTCCGCGGTCAGGTTCTCCTCGGCGCGCTCCATCGATCCGACCATACCGTTCATCGCGCCAGCTCCTGCAGACGATCCTTCATCACCTTGCCGGTCGCGTTGAGCGGTAACTCGTCGAGGAATTCGACCGTGCGGGGCACCTTGTAGCCGGCCATCCGCGCCCGGCTCCAATCGATGAGATCACTCTCGCTGACACCGTCGGCGCCGTTGGCACCACGGTGCAGGACCACGAACGCCTTGCCCACCTGGCCCATCCGGTCGTCGGGCACGCCGATCACGGCAGCCTGGTGGATCGCGGGGTGCTCGAGCAGGAAGCCCTCGATCTCGGCCGGGTAGGCATTGAAGCCGCCGACGATGAACATGTCCTTCTTCCGGCCGACGATCTTGAGCCGGCCGGCATCGTCGAAGGTGCCCAGATCCCCGGTGTGCAGCCACCCGTCGGCGTCGATGGTCTGCGCAGTGGCCTCCGGATCGTTCAGATAGCCCTGCATCACGCTGTAGCCGCGCACCAGTACCTCGCCGTCGTCGGCGATGCGCACCTCGACCCCGTCGCACGGCAGACCGGCGGTGGTGGCGATGTCGGTGAACGAGTCCCCGGGCCGCGACAGCGTCACGGTGCCGGCCTCGGTCAGTCCGTAACCGGTGGCCAGCGTCTGGAACGGAAGCTCTTGGTGCACACGGCGGATGAGTTCGACGGGGATGTCGGCGGCACCGGTGACCCCGGCCCGTAGCGTCGCCAGCCGCGCCTTGTCGGGTACCGCCAGCAATTCGTGATACAGCGTCGGCGCGCCCGGCAGCATGGTGATCCGCTCGGATTCGATGAGGTCGACCACCGCGGGCACATCGAACACCGGCACCGGCAGGATGGTCGCGCCGCGGATCAGCGCGGCGATGCAGCCGGCCTTGTAGCCGAAGGTGTGGAAGAACGGGTTGACGATCAGGTAGCGGTCACCCTCGCGCAGATCGGCCAGCTCACACCACTCGGTGTAAAGCCGCAGCGTCTGTTCGTGATTCATCATCACGCCCTTGGCGCGACCGGTGGTTCCGGAGGTGTAGATGATGTCGGCGGTGTCGGTGCCGCGCAGTCCGGTCGCCACATGAGGGCGCCCGCTGCTCAGGAAGTCCGAGGTGATCTCGATGGCCGGCACCCCGGCCGGGACGCTGAAATCCTGCCCCAGGAAACCGTTCTGGATCAGCACCGCCTTGGCGCCGCTGCGGGTGATGATGTCCGCGGCTTCCTCGGTCTTGAATCTGGTGTTGACCGGGACCACGATCGCGCCTGCGGTCAGCGCACCGAAGGCGGCGATGAGCCAGGCCGCGGAGTTGGGCGCCCAGATCGCCACCCGGTCTGCCCGCGTGATCCCCAAGTCGGCGAAGGCGCCGGCAGCGCGGCAGATCCGGTCGGCCAGCTCGGTGAAGCTGAGTCGCAGTGGCCCGTCGACGACCGCTTCGGAATCACCGAAGCGGTCGCCGACGCTCAAGACCATCTCGGGGATGGTCTCCCACTGTGGGTGGTAAGCCACCAGGGGAACTACGTCGTGATGAGGCGACCCAGGTTGCCGCCCATGATCTTCGCCTGGTCCTCCACCGAGAGATGATCCAGCGCGGTGACATAGTGCGTCGGTTCCGCCAGGCCCTCCGGGTGCGGCCAGTCCGAACCGTAGAGGACCTGGTCGACGCCGATCAGGTTGATCAGATCGTCGATGCCCTCCTCATAGAACGGGCTGACGTAGATCCGGTTCTTGATCTCTTCCATCGGGTTGCCCAGGAAGGCTTCCGGCGCCTTCTTGTAGACCTCGGTCATGGAATCCAGGAGCGGGAACATCCACTTCGAGCCGGCCTCGACGATGCCGACCTTGAGCTTCGGGTGCCGGAACAGCGCGCCGTGAATCACCCAGGACGCCACCGCATCCTGGATCGGACGCCACTCGTTGAGGATGTTCATCGCGTTGGTCTGGAACGGCAGCATCTCTTGCGCGACGCCGTCCCACTCGGAGGTGTAACGCGAGTAGCCGGAGTCCGACGAGTGCATGCCGACGAAGATGTCGTGTTCGACGCAGCGCTCCCAGAACGGATCGAACTCGGGCAGTGCGAACGAGCGCGGCCCGCGGAAGCCGGGTACCGGTGCCGGGCGGATCAGGATGGCCCGGGCACCGCGCGCCACTGCCCACTCCAGTTCCTCGATCGCCTTCTCGACGATGGGCAGCGTGATCACCGGAGTGGTGAAGATACGGCCCTGGTAGTTGAAGCCCCAGACCTCGTGCAGCCACTCGTTGAGCGCGTGGATGATGACGTGGATCGCGACCGGATCATCGGAGAGCCGTTCCTCGATCAGGCTGGCCAGCGTCGGGAACATCAGGCTGCGGTCGACGCCGAGCTCGTCCATCACCTTGATGCGCGGCTCGGGCTCGAAGAACGCCGGGATGGCCTTCATCGGCTCCCCGAACAGTTCGCGCTTGCTCTTGCCATCGGGGTTGCCGTACTTGAAGTACTCCTCCCACGCGCCCGGCTTGGCCACCACCGAGAAGGTGGGGTTCGGGATGTAGTTGGAGATCTGACCCTTGATGGCGATCTTGGTACGTCCGTTGATCTCGACGTACTGGACGATGTCCTTGTACTCCTTCGGGAGGTACTTGGTCATCGCCTCCGGCGGCTCATACAGGTGGTTGTCCGCATCGAAGAGCGGAAATGGAATGTCGACCTTGTGCGACAGCTGCCCCATGGAATTCTCCCTTCCAGTTCGTGAGAATCATATTCTCATGTCTTGCTCGCCGCAATGCCCCTGGGTAATGCGGTTACCAACGACTGTCGGACCCGGAACTTCTGCACCTTGCCGCTGGCGGTGCGCGGCAGGTCCATGCCCGCGGGCACCTCGTGCAGTTCCTCGGGCCATTTCTGCCGGGCGACACCGGCCCCCTCGAAGTGCGCACGCACCTCGGGCAGGGTCGGCATGGCCGCACCGTCCCTGATCCGCAGCACCGCGGCCACCCGCTCACCCAGGCGGTCATCGGGGGCGGCCACCACCACCGCCTCCACCACGGCGGGCATCGCCAGCAGCACCTCCTCGACTTCGAGCGCACTGATGTTCTCGCCACCGCGGATGATCAGGTCGGCAGTGCGGTCGGTGATGGTCAGGTAACCGTCGGCGTCGAGCACCCCGATGTCGCCGGTGCGGTACCAGCCCTCCGCGTCGAAGGCCGTCGCCGTCAGCTCGTCGTCGGTGTAACCCAGGCAGAGATCCGGTCCGCGGCTGAAGATCTCGCCGTCGGGTCCGAGCCGGATCTCCACGCCGGTGCGCACGTTGCCGTCGGTGAACAGCCGCTTGTCCTCGGGAGCGGTCGGTCCGGACCCGGTGATCGAGGGATGCTCGGTGCTGCCGTAGGCGCGGAACACGAACAGTCCCAGGTCGGCCAGCCGCCGGGTGACCGCCGCCGGCACCGTCGACCCGCCGAGTCCGACGGTGGTGAACTTGGCCAGATGCTCGTCGCTGAAGCGCGGGTGATCCATCAGGCTGGTGACGAAGTACGGCGGGCCGCCGCCGATGGACAGCCCGTCGCGTTCGATCAGATCCAGCACCTTGCCCGGATCCCAGACATCGCACAGGTCGATCGGCGCACCCTCGATGACCGGGATGAGGAAGGCGCCGACCATCCCGATGAAATGACCGACCGGGGTGGCCGTGAGCTGCCGGCCGCGATTCGGCGGGTAGTTGGCCAACAGCTGCCGCGTCTCGAAGGCCAGCGTCTGGTGACTGTGGATGACGCCCTTGGGCTGTTTGGTCGTGCCGGAGGTGAAGGCGATCAGCGCCGGCGCGGCCGGGTCGGCGGGCAGGGTGCCCACCAGCGGCTCGTCGGCCAGCAGATCGTCGAAGCCGTGCACGTTCCCGCGCCGGTCGGCCTGTCCCACGAGACCCACGATCGGAACCTCGGCGCACAGGTCCGGCTGGAAGGCCATCCGGCCGAACTGCTCGGTGGACAGGAACACCTTCGGCTTCGCGGTGCCGATGATGTGGGCCAGCTCCTTGCGGCCGTAGAAATGCACGATGGGCACCGTCACCGTGCCCAGCAGTGCCGACGCCCAGAATGCGACGGCGGCTTCCATCCAGTTCGGCAGCTGCATCGCGACCACGTCGCCCGGGCCCACGCCCCGGTCGCGCAGCCCGGCCGCCAGCCGGCGGGCCTGCAGTTCGACCTCGGCGAAGCTGCCCCGGTACGGCCGCACGTCGGAGTGCACGTAGAAGCCGGCCTCGGGGTGGGCGGCCAGGCCCTCGGCCAACATCTGACCGAGCGTTTCCGGGCGCCACCAGCCCTGCTCGACGTAGCGTTCGGTCAGCTCAGCTGGGATGCGACGCACGTTGGTGATGCTATTCTCAGCCAACGAGAATGCCAATATCGGATCTGGAGAATGCTTGATGGTCGACCTCGATGTCGAGGATGGATTGGCGGTCATCACGATCGACCGTCCGCATGCCCGCAACGCGATTTCGTTGGACACCATGGATGCCCTCGGCAAGGCGCTCGACGGTGCCGCCGGCGCCGCGGCCCTGGCGATCACCGGCGGCGGGGACAAGGCCTTCGTATCGGGTGGCGATCTCAAGGAACTCGCCGCGTTGCGCACCGAGGCCGAGGCCGCCGAGATGGCGTGGCGGATGCGCACCATCTGTGATCGCATCGCCGGGTTCCCCGGACCGGTGCTGGCCGCGCTGAACGGGCACGCACTCGGCGGCGGCGCCGAGGTGGCGGTGGCCGCCGACATCCGTATCGCGGCCGACGACATCAAGATCGGCTTCAACCAGATCTCCCTGGCGATCATGCCGGCCTGGGGTGGCGCCGAACGCCTGGGCAAGCTGGTCGGTCGCAGCCGCGCCCTGCTACTCGCCGGCACCGGCCGCATCCTGGACGCCGCAGCGGCCGAACGGGCCGGCCTGATCGACCAGGTGGTGCCGCGCACCGAGTTCGACGCCACCTGGCGCGAGACGGCGCGGCTGCTGGCCCGCCGCCCGGCCGGCGAGATCAAGCGGGTCATCGACGGGGCCACCACCACCGAGGCGGTGTCCGCCTTCGCCCGGCTGTGGGTCTCCGACGAGCACTGGGACGCCGCCGACCGGGTCATGAAGAAGGTCAAGCCGTAGCAGGCCTGACCCAGATGCTTGAGGCCGACTAGCCGATCGGCTACCCTGATGCCCGGCTAGCCGAACGGCTAGCGGAAGCGATGGGCGGGTGCCGATGAACACCAGAGGTCAACGGATCCTGTTGTGGACCGCCCCGCCGGCCGCAATCCTGTTTGCGCTGGCTTTCCTTGTGTTCCCGGTCTTTTCACCACCACTGTCGCCGACCCTGACCCCCGACGAGGTGGCGGCCTTCTTCCGCGACCACACCACCGGGATCCTCGGCGTGGTCATCCTGTGCAATCTGATCGCCGGGTCCCTGGTGCCACTGTTCGCGGTGATCGCCGTGCAGATATCCCGCACCGCGACATCGAGCAGTGTGTTCAGCTACGCGTACGTCATCTGCGTCGGAGTCGGCACCACGGCGTTCATCCTCGCCGATTACTGCTGGGGCGTGGCCGCGTTCCGGCCCGACCGTGACCCTCAGCTGATCAGTCTGCTCAACGACATGGCCTGGTTCTTCTTCATCGCGCCGGTCGGCACCATCGTCGTGCAGAACTTGTGCTTCGCGGTCAGCATCTACCTCGACGAGCGCGCGGATCCGGTATTCCCGCGCTGGGCGGCGCATTTCAACGTCGTCACCGCCATCCTGCTGGTGCCGGGCGCCTTCTCCGTACTGTTCACGACGGGCCCGCTCGCCTGGGACGGCACGGCGACCTTCACGCTGCGGATCGCGGTGCTCGCGAGCTATCTCGTGGTGATGTTCCCGGTGCTGCTGCGGGTGGTGAACCGCCAGGGCAGCGAACAGGCGATCCTCCTGTGAGCGGTGTCGCGACGGCAACACCGGCCCGCGGCGCCGCGGCGCGGCGCAGCAAGCGCGATCAGTGGATCGCCTTCTGGACGGTGCCGGTCTTCTTCACCCTGTTCGGCATCGTGTTCGTCCCGCTGAGTTGGATGATGCCGCCGCGGTCCCCGAGCAGCCCCCAGGCCCAGGTCGTGGACTTCATGCAGTCGCCCAACCTGCTGATCGCCTGCGCCATCCTGACTGCCTGCTTCGGCCTGGCCCCGCTGTCGAATGCGGTGTACCTCAGCCAAATCAAGCGGATGTCGGTGAGCCCGGTGTTCCGGTACTCGCTGCTGGTCGGATCCACGAGTGGAGCCATCGTCGGGATGCTGTTCCCGATGTTCTGCTTCGGCCTCGGGTCGTTCCGCGCCGGATACGATCCCGAAATCCTGCAGATGCTCTACGACTTCGGTTATCTGGCCTACATCGGCTCGCTGGGCTGCTTCTGTGTGATGTGGATGGCGTTCGGGCTCGCAATCATCCTCGACACCAATCGAGTGCTGCCGAAATGGCTCGGCTACTACACGGTCTGGCAATACGTCACCGAGCTGATGGCGGCACCGGTGTGGATCGCCAAATCCGGCCCGTTCGCCTGGAACGGTCTGATGACGTTCTGGTTCGCCATGCTGATCTACGTACCGTGGCAGATCATCGTCTACGTCTGCATCTACCGATCCATCCGGAACCAGCCCGACGACACCGGCGAGAACGCATGACCGACGTGGCGAGCGTAGCGAGATCGCCGGCGAATAACCGTATTCCGGGCGAATCCAGTATGTGGTTCTTCGTCATCGGCGATCTGATCATCTTCGGCGGTTACTTCCTGGCCTATGTCTGGTACCGCGGCCAGCAGCCCGAGGTGTTCCTGGCCGGCCAGGCGCGGGTGAACCTCGGAATCGGAGTGGCGAACACCATCGTGCTACTCACCAGCTCGCTGTTCGTGGCCCTGGGCACCGCGGCGGCTCGCGCCGCACGGACGGCAGAGGCGTTGCGGCTGTTCGTGATCGCGCTGATCTTGGGGGCCGCGTTCCCGGTACTCAAGCTGAGTGAGTACGTGCCGGAGATCCTGGCGGGCAACACACCGGGAACGAATCTGTTCTTCATGTACTACTTCGTCATGACGGGACTACATCTGTGTCACGTCATGTTGGGCCTGGTCATCCTGTCGTTCGTCATCCGGGATCTCAACGGGTCTGCCGCACCGCGGATGTCGTTGATCGAAACCGGCGCCACCTACTGGCACATGGTCGATGTGCTCTGGATCGTACTGTTCGCGTTGCTCTATGTGATGAGGTGAGGCCGGTGACGTCCTATGTCCGCAATCCGTTGACGATCGCATGGGCCGTGCTCACCGCGGTGACGGTGCTGTCCTGGTTGACCGCTCGCGACGGCGGCGCCGCCCACACCCTGAATGCGACCGTCACCGTCGTGGTGCTGGTGATCGCCGCCGTCAAGGCCCACCTGGTGATCTGGTATTTCATGGAGGTCCGACACGCGCCGATGTGGTTGCGGCTCACCATGTCCGGCTGGGTGATCGTCCTGTTCGCTGCGTTACTGGGCCTGTACTTTGCGGGACTCTAGGACGACGGGGCGCTCGGGCGGACCTTGCCGGATGCGGCCTCGAACCCGCTGCCGGCCAGGTCACCGAAGATCTCCTCCAGCGGCAGCGCCTCGCCCTCCAGCTCGCGCAGCCAACGCTCCACGAACTCCAGGGTCTCGGCATGCCCGGCGGACATCCCGAGGGCCTGCTCCATGACCAGCGCCCAGGACAGGCTGGTACCGATCACGGCCCAGACCACCGGCGGCACATCGCCGGGGTCCACTCCGTAGCGCTCCAGCGCGGCCGTCATCGCCACCCGCTGGTCCTCCCGGAAACGCTCCGCGTAATAGCTGATCTCGGCGCGCAACTCCTTGCGATGGTTGGCCAGACCCATGAACTCCATGGTCAACCGGGTCGAGGCGGGATCGGTGCTGAACAACCAGATGGCGCGCAGCGGCTGCGCCGATTTCAGCGCCGCCTCCAGCACCACCAGGCCCTGCTCGGCGCGGCGACGGAAGACCGCCAGGAAGAGTTCGTCCATGGTGCGGAAGTAGTAATGCACCAATTGCGGTTTGAGGCCGGCTCGTTCGGCGACGCGACGTGATGTCACCGCCGCGTAGCTCTCCTCGATCATCAAGACCTCGGCGGCATCGAGCAACACGCCCCGGTTCTTGGCATCCGGCGCACCGATCCTGCGCGTCGTGGCCATCTCGCCTCACTTGTCGCTCGTCTGCCTGAACTGCCGACTGAGATCGTATCGACCCGCCGGTTGTGACCTTGACCACGACTCTACCCACATGCTAAGCAGGTGCACAGCAGTTTCGGCGAACGTCCGCCCCCACCCCACAGCCCGGGAGAACCACCCACCATGAGCGAATACGCGACCCTGGATTTTCTGACAGACCAGTCGCTGGTGCCCAACCCGTACCCCTACTTCGACTATCTGCGCGAGCAGAACCCGGTGCTGCAGGTCCCGCCGTGGGGCTGCTACGCGGTCACCGGCTACGAGGAAGCGGTCGCGGTCTACAAGAACACCGATGCGTTCTCCAACGCGGTCGCGCTCGGCGGACCGTTCCCGCCGCTGCCGTTCACGCCCGAGGGTGACGACATCTCCGAGCAGCTCGAGGCGCACCGCCACCTACTGCCGATGTTCGAGCACATGGTCACGATGGACCCGCCCGACCACACCAAGGCCCGCTCCCTGCTGAACCGGCTGCTGACCCCGCGCCGGCTCAAGGAGAACGAGGACTTCATGTGGAAGCTGGCCGATGTCCAGCTCGACGAGTTCCTCGACAACGGCAAGTGCGAGTTCCTCGCCGAGTACGCAAAGCCGTTCTCGCTGTTGGTGATCGCCGACCTGCTCGGCGTACCCGAGGAGGACCACAAGCAGTTCCGCACCAAGCTCGGCGCCGACCGCCCGGGCGCGCGGGTCGGTTCACTTGAGCAGGAGGTCGTCGACGAGAACCCGCTGCAGTTCCTCGACGATAAGTTCATCGCCTACCTCGAGGATCGTCGCGCCAACCCGCGCGAGGACGTGCTGACCTCACTGGCCACCGCGCTCTACCCCGACGACTCGGTGCCGCCGGTGATCGAGGTGGTGCGCTCGGCGACCTTCCTGTTCGCCGCCGGTCAGGAGACCACCACCAAGCTGCTCAGCGCCGCCATGCGGGTGCTGGCCGAAAATCCCGAGGTGCAGCAGAAGCTGCGCGACGACCGCAGCCTCATCCCGACCTTCATCGAGGAATCGCTACGACTGGAGAGCCCGGTCAAATGCGACTTCCGGTTGGCCCGCAAGACCACCGAGGTCGCCGGGGTGCGGATCCCGGCGGGCTCGCCGGTGATGGTGCTCCCGGGGGCGGTGAACCGCGACCCCAGCCGCTTCGAGAATCCGCACGAGTTGCGGTTGGACCGCAAGAACGTGCGCGAGCACATGGCGTTCGGCCGCGGTGTGCACTCCTGCCCCGGCGGACCGCTGGCGCGCGTGGAGGGACGGGTGTCCATCGAGCGGATCCTCGACCGGATGGGCGACATCACGGTCGACCCGGAGAAGCACGGACCCATCGGCGACCAGAACTTCAACTACGAGCCGACGTTCGTGCTGCGCGGCCTGACCGAACTCAACATCACCTACACCCCGCTGGGCTGAGACCCACCCATACCCCCTCGGGACCTCGGCGCGTCCACGCTCGCCCAGCGAGTGTGGACGCGCCGATGTCGTCGGTCGAGCAAACACGTCTCATGATTTCTGTTTTGGAGAATGGTATTCTCCGATTAAGCAAGGCAGAGATCGTCGATTCCCGGTGCCGAGCGGCGCACGCGTTCTATGCTCAGCCGAAGACGCCGAACCGTGGAGGAACACTGTGAAATCCGTCGTGGTGCACGCCGCGGTCGTCGCGGCGGTCGTCAGTCTGGCCGGTGCCCCCGCGGCCGCCGCCGAACCCGTTCTGCACCACGTGAAGTACACCGTCGGCGCGAGTGAGCCGATGCAGGCCGTGATCTACTACCGCGACACCCAGCCGCCGAGCTGGGCGGACTACAGCCACAACCCGTATGTCTTCAGCCCGAAGGCCGAGGCGGAGCTGGGTCCCGGCAAGCCGTGGGTGCTGGAGGCCATGCTGGCCGACCCGAACCAATGGGCCATGGTCGTGGCCACCACTCCCCCGCACACACCTCCATTGGCCGAACCCGGGTTCGTGTGCGAATTACGGGTCGATGACGTCGTGGTCGCCACCGACGCCGGGCCCAAGGGCGCGCTCTGCTCACTGCGCACCTGGTAGCAGCATCGTCTCGCATCGGCGCTCGGGTAGCGTGAGTGGTCGATGGCTGCCCACATGACGGACAGGAGGTCCGATGCGTTTCCGCAAGTCCGGCAAATCGGTGACTCCTGACGAGTTGACCACCACCGCCCAGGAATTGGAGCCCGAGACCGCGACCGACCCGGACACCGCGTTGGCGCTCGCCGAGGCCGAGGCCGCCGCTGCGGAGGCCACCGCCGAGGCAGCCCGCGCCCGCGCCGAGGAGATCCGACTCAAGAGCGAAAGTCCGGCCGAGGCAACCGAACAGGGCGCCGAGGTCGAGGAGTCCGATGCCGGGGACACCGCGGTGTCCGACACCGAGCCGGCCACGGAGTCGGCCACCGAATCGGCCACCGAGGACGACGAGGACGACGAGGTCGCCGAGGACGACGAGGTCGCCGAGGACGAACCCGACGCACCCGCGCCCCGGGCCGGCGGCGCCGGTCGCGTTCTGCGCTGGGCGGCGGCCACCATCGCCATGCTGAGCATCGGAGCACTCGTCACCGTCAGCGTCCTGATGGTCATGCACCATCGCAACGTGGAAGACGAGCAGCGCCAGGCCGCCGAGTACGCGGCCGCGGCGAAACAGAGCGTCGTCACCCTGATGTCCTTGGACTTCAACAGCGTCGACGAGGACGTCCAGCGCATCATCGACAACTCGACCGGCGATTTTCGCAAGGAGTTCGAGGGCCAGGCCAAGGACTTCGCGACCGTCGCCAAGGAGTCCAAGGTGGTCACCGAGGCAACGGCCACCGCCGCTGCCGTCGAGTCGATGACCGACAACGACGCCGTCGTCCTGGTGACCGCGACCTCCACCGTCACCAACACCTCCGGCGCCGAGCAGGAACCGCGCACCTGGCGCCTGACGGTGAACCTGACCCGTGACGGTGACCAGATCAAGATGTCGAAAGTCGAGTTCGCACCGTGACATCCCGCACCCGCAATCCCATCCTGCAACGGTGGCTCGCGCCGGCATTGCTGATCGTGCTGCTGCTGGCCTCCGTCGGTGTGGCGGCCTGGCTCTACTTCACCGATTACCGCGCCGACCAACAGGTCGACGCAACCGCCAGACAGGCCGTCCTGACCGCCGCCGACGACGGCGCCGTGGCGCTGCTGTCGTACTCACCGGCCACGCTCGACGCGGATTTCGCCAACGCCAAGGATCGCCTCACCGGCGACTTCCTGTCGTACTACACGCAATTCACCGATGAGATCGTGGCACCGGCGGCACGGGAGAAGCAGGTCCAGACATCTGCCGCGGTCGTCCGCAAGGCGATCATCGACATCGAACCCGATCGCGCCGAGGTGCTGCTGTTCCTGAACCAGACGACGACGAGCAAGGAGAACCCGGACGGCTCCTACTCGGCCAGCGCGGTGAAGGCAGTGCTGGAGAAGCGCGACAATACCTGGCTGATCTCGGCTTTCGACCCGGTCTAGAGACGGACCAGCGCGAACGTCCAGACGTTCATCCCGGGCGGACCGTTGAAACAGCCGACATCGAAGCGTGATTCGACGGTGCCGGCCAACGTGACGGCATCCCAGCTGTAGGTGTCCTTGGTGGGCATGACGTGGCCGGGGCACCGCAGTCCGTCGGGAACATCGGTGGTGTAGGACCATCGGCCGTCCACCAGATGGGCCTCCCCGCCGTAGTACGCACCGAACTTCGGGCGGGGAATCGCCTGTATCGAAACGCAGTCCGGAGTGGGTGTGTCGTACTGGTCGTAGTCCTCGCACGGATAGACCGCCCACACCCAGGACGCATCGGTCCAGCGGTTGCTCCACACCTCGTAGTTGCCCAGCCGTAGCTCGGCGTCCGCGGGGGCCGCCACCACGGTCGCGGCGGCGATGGGGGTGAGCGCGGCGGCCAGCAGTGCCTTTTTCATGGTGGTCCTCATCGGATGGGATCGGATGCCGAGACGTCCCCGCGCAGCCAACGGCTGAAACCGTTCTTTGTCACGCAGGTCAGGAACAGCCCGTCGGGAGACTGTGCCATCTCGCCGTCATAGCTCGAGCACAGCGCCCCCTCGGCCTTCACCCCGTGCATCTCGGTGGCCCGGAACCAGCGTGGCTCGTAGCGGCGCGGCGAGCCACAGAAGACCAGCCGGCCCCAGGATGTCACGCCGAACGCGTAGTAGGTGGTGTTGGTGCAATAGGAACCGAGCACGATGTTGGGCGCGATACCCGGCGTGCACGCGGGTTCGTTGCAGTCGTGCAGCATCGGCGGTTCGACGGCCGGCGGCGCCGGCGGCGCCGGGTCCGCGGCCGCCGCGGGCGGCGAGATCACCGCCACCGCCGGCGCCGAAATCACCGCCGCCACAGCGAATGCCACGGCCAGCAGACCCTTGAAGACGCGCATGATGCCCACCTTTGCATATCGCGGTAACAAAGTTCTCGCAAACTGCGAGGGTCGCTCTACTTCGGCATTACGCTGGAGCGCGAGAGAACTCGAAGAGTGTGAGGAGACGTCATGCGTGCACTCCGTACTGCAGCAGGCGCAGCAACGATACTGATCGGCACGGCCGCCGGGGCGGGTCTCGCGCCGCCGGCGCACGCCGACCTCAACATCGCGCTCAACGGCACCTACCGCGTCATCTCCAACGGGGAGTGGGCCAAGACCAACGAGGTCTTCATGGACGAGGCGGTCCAGGTCTCCTTCTGGACGTTCGCCACCAGTTGCACCGACGCCCAGACGTGCGACGGCACGGTCAGCAGCGACAAGGGCTGGACGGCCCCGGCCCAGTACCGGATCAACCGCTGGATCGTCGAACTCGAGCATCCGAACTGGCTGCCGTGCCCGGACGGCAGCCGGGCGACCGGCTACCAGCGTTTCCAGTTCTTCGGCAACGATGACAACGGCCAGGTCGACGTCGACAATCTGCAGCGGCTCTCCGGATTCGACCGGACCGAGGGACCCGGTGGCGCCTGCGGCCGCAACACGCCAACGGTCATCGAGATGCCGCTGCGCCTCGACCGGGTGTAGCGCCCTCCCCCGCACCGCGGACACACCGGACATCCCCGGCCCGACGGCCGGGGATGTCCGTGTCTGATGGCGTTGCGCCATCAGGTCGGCATCAGGTCCTGCCATGACTTCGGTGCGCCTCCGGCGATGAGGTTGGTCTGCTGCTCATAGCGACCGTCAGGGGTCATGTACTTGCCGGTCTCCGGGTCGTACGGCACCACCGCGACCGAGGGACCGCCGCCATCGGTGGAACTCGGCGCGACCGGCAGCGCGCCTCCCGGCGCGGGTACCGGCGGCACCGGCACACCGTTGACCGAGTTACCCGGTGGGGGCGGCGGGATATACGCCGTCGGCGGGGCAGGCGGGGCAACTGGTGCGGGTGGCGCCACCACCGGCGGCGGAGGCGGCCCGGCGGCGCCACCGGGCGGCGCCCCCGACGGCACCGCCCCGGGAGGCAACGGGGTCCCCTCAGTCGGCGCGTAGATCTGATCCTGGAAAGTGGCACGATCATCCGGCGGGATGCCCTGGGCGACCAAGTTCGGGTCGAACGGCAACGGCCCGAGGATGTGCTGACGCATCGCCATCGGCACGAATCCCCGGGGGTCGTTGCACAGTTCGACGGTGGGTGCACGCTTGCCCGGATGCTCCATGCACGGGATGTTGCGCGCGCCGCGCACCGAAACCGGCGAGTCCTGCGGCAGCTTGCAGTACAGGTTGTCCGGGGTGTCGATGGTGGTGGTGTCCGCCGGCGATCGCCACGCCGACGGCGGCAGGAAACCGACCGTGCACGGGTTCGGATCTCCGATCGTGATCGAGAAGTCACCCATCGGCAGACCGGTCGGATTGTTTTTCGGTAGACCGAATGACTGCTGTGCGGCAATGTAATTCGGCAGCAGCACCAGCAACTGCTCCAGCGCTGGGTTGTAGGTCAGCAGGATCTGGCTGATCGTCGTCATGTTGGCCAGCAGCACCGGTAGCGTCGGCTTGATATCGGTCAACAGGCCCGACACCTCCTGCGCGAACCCGGAACCACGCTGCAACAGGGTGCGGATCTGCGGATCGTTGGCGACCACCTGATCGGTGATCCCGGCCAGGCTGCGCGACCAGGTGCGGATCGCATCGGTGGTCTGCACCTGGGTGTCGAGCAGCGGCACGCTGTTGTCGATGAGCGAGCGCATCTCATCGGACACGCTGTCGGCGTCGCGGGTCAGCTTGCCCGCGGAGTCGACGAGTGACTGGAAGTCGTAACCGGCTCCGTTGAAGGCCTGATACGTCTCGCCCAGCAGATCGTTGAGCCGGTCCTTGGGTATCGACTGGACCAGCGCGCTCATCTGGTCGAGCATCGGCCCGACCTCCTGCGGAATGGTGGTGTTGTCCGCCGCGATCACCGCGCCGTCCTCCAGGTACGGACCGGCTCCGGTGTTCGGGCGCAGATCGACGTACTGCTCGCCGACCGCCGAAACACTGAGCACATGCGCGGTGAGATCGGCCGGGATCTTCGGCGACCGGTCCAGCGACAGCGTCGCCCGTGCGCCGCTGTCGGTGAGCGCGACACCGGTCACCCGACCGATCTGGACACCGTTGTAGGTCACGTTGGAGAACCGGTACAGGCCGCCGGTGGCGGGAAGGTCGAGGCTGACGGTCAGCCGGCCCACACCGAGCAGTGTGGGAAGTTGCATGTAGCCGAACACCATCACCGCGACACCGACGATGGACGCCACGGTGAAGATGATCAGCTGCGTCCTGACGAAGCGAGTCAGCATCTACCCACCACCTCCCTGGGAACCGGCGGGCGCGTATGGCCCGGCGAAGATGGATGCCGTGGGTACCGGCGGTGCGCTCTGCGGGCTGACCGGTGGCGGTGACACCGGCAGGATCGGTCCGGTCGCCGGCGGCGGAGCGGACGGTGCTGCCGGTGCGCCGGCCGGCGGGGGCGCGGCGGGCGGTGGGGCCAGCGGTGCCGACAACGGATCGTAGGAGTAGTTCAGATACCACGGATCCCCGGGTGCCGGAATCAGTTTCGCGTCCTCATCGCCCCATCGGGTACCCAGCAGCAGCGTGCGCTTGAGGCGCGGATAGGTCAGATCGAAGACCGCGAACAGGTTCAGGAAGTCGCCCTTGACCGCGCGGTCGATGGCGTTGGGTCCGTACGGGAATGCCGACGCGTAGGCGACGGCGCCGTTGATGTCGGGTCCGATGTCGGCCAGCGCACGCAGCGCCGGCTCGAGGTTGGTCAGGTCGGCCACCAGTTCCTTACCCGCATCGTTGACCAGACCCGTTGCGGTGTCGCTGAACTCGCCGAGGCGATCGAGCGCGGCGGTGAACCGGGGCCGGCTGTCGATCAGGACGTCCAGCGCGGGCGGGATATCCTTGAGCGCGCGGTCGATCTTGTCGTTCTGCGATGCGAAAGTGCCCGCCACGGAATTCAGCTGCTGGATGGACGCGACGATGTCGGCCCGCTGGGTGTCGAGCACCCCGACGAACTTGTCCAGCCGGATCAGCAGATCGCGGATCTCGGTCTCCCGCCCGGACATCGCGGTGCTGAAGTTGTGGATGATGTCGCCGATCTGTCCCAGCCCACCACCGTTGACCAGGGTGGACAGCGAGGACAGCGTCTGCTCGGTGGACGGGTAGGTCGACGAATCCGCCAGTGCGATGGTGGAGCCCGACGGCAGCTGTCCCGACGGGTCCTGGCCCACCGGGGGGTTGAGCGCAAGGTGCATCGAACCGAGCAGACTGGTCTGTCCGACGGTGGCAACCGAATTGGCGGGCACCACGACACCGGGGTTGACCCGGATCGTGACGTCGGCATGCCAGTCCCGCACGGTCATGTCACCGACGCTGCCCACCACGGCATCATCGATGAGCACCGGTGAATTGGACTCCAGGGTACCTACATTGGCCACCTGCACGGTGAACTCCTGGGCGTCGGCACTGTTGCCCTGCACACCCGGCAACGGCAGCGAGTTCACCCCGTGGAAGGCACAGCCGCTGCCGGCCAGTGCCACCGTGGCGCACAGCACCACCGCACGTGCGGATCCCTTGCCGATCATGCGGGTGGTGTCCCTTCAGCAGGCAACAGCGGAGCGTCGGGTGCCGGACCCGGCGCAGGACCCGGCGGCGGACCGCCGTACCCCGGCAGCAGCATGCCGTCGAAGGTGGTCGGACTCGGCTGGGGCGCACCGGGAAGCAACGGGGCGTGCGGTGTCGCGGGCAGTCCGTTGGGCGCGTAGGCCCCGCGGCCCGGCGCCGGCGGCGCATTCCAGCCGGGCGGCGGCGGAACATCACCGGCGCCGGTGTAGGCGGAGACGGTCGGCGGCGGTTCCGGCGGACGCGGGATACCGCCACCGTTGGGCGCCAGCCGCATATCCGAGTAGATCAGCTTGTCCGGGCTGGCCGATTTGGTCAGATAGGGGTTGATCGGGAACGGGAAGCCGTTGAAGTTCAACAGCCGCAGCGCGGGCCCGAAGTACTGCTCGCACAGCTTCGCGGTCTCCGGCGCCGTGGTGTTCTCGACGGCTCCGATCATGCCGCAGACCGCCTGCACCGGATTGCTGAAGTTCGCGAAGGCGAACGAGCCCAACGGCGTACCGCTGGAGACGTTGTACATGTTCAGCGTATTGGCGATGGCCGTCGGGGTGATGTGCAGGATGTTTTCGATCGACATCCGGCTGTCCAACAGGTTCTGCATGACATTGGACAGCCGGGTCACCTGCTCGGAGGTTTCGTTACGGGTGCCCGCCACGAAACGCTGCACATCGTCGATGGCCACCGACAGATCGTTGAGCATGGCGTCCAGGCTCGAGCGGCTGTCGTTGACCACGCTGGTCAGCGTCGCCAGCCGGTTCTCGAACATGACGATCTGCTCGCTGCTGCCGCGGACGGCGTCGACGAACACGTGCAGGTTTCTGATGATGTCCACGATGTCGCCGCTGCCGTCGGCCATCACCCGGGCCACCCCGGACAGTTGGGCCAGCGTCTCGCGCAGTTTGGCACCGTTGCCGTCCATGGCGTTGGCGGCGCTGTCGATGAAGCGGGACACCGATGTGCCGTCGACACCACTCTGCGGGCCCAGTTCGGATGCCAGGCGCTCCAATTGCGTCTTCACCTGATCCCACTCCACGGGGATGGCGGTCCGCTCCTCGGGGATGACGGCCCCGTCGGCCATGGCATCGGAATCCCCGTCCCGGAACGGCGGGGTGAGCTGGACGAAGCGGGCCGCGACCAGGTTCGGCGCCACGATGATCGCCTTGGCCTGCGCGGGCACCGACACTCCCGGGTCGACCTCCAGGGTCAGCCGGGTCTGCTGGCCCTCGGGATCGATCGCCTTGATGGAGCCGACCTTCACCCCGGACACCCGTACCTCGTCGCCCGGGTAGATCGCCGTCGCGGTCGGGAAGTACGCGGTGATCGTCGTCGGCTTGAAGAACAGCTGGCGTACCAGGAATCCGGCGGCGACCACCACGGCCACCACCACGACGACGGTCAGCAATTTGTTACGTGTCCTCATCGCGGAGCCTCTCCGGGCAACGGCGGGATGACCGGCGGCGGGAACGACCGCGGCGGCAGGTCACCCGGCTGCGGAATCCCGTTGACGGGGAACGGGAGTTCGGCACGCGGGCCGGCATTGTCCGGCGGCTGACCGGCGTTGACACCACGGCGGAACCCGAAGGCGTAGTCCAGGAACGGCTGCAGCAGCTGGCCGAACACCAGGTTCGGCACGAAGGCACTGTAGTAGAAGCCGTTGGACACCGTCTCACCCTGGGTGAGTTCGTATTTGGCCAGCCCGGGCAGCGCTTTGCTGATGTTGTCGCGGTTCTTCTCGAGCACCGCGGTGACCGAATTCAGCCGATCCAGCGCAGGTTTCAGCTGTTCCTCGTTGTCGGCCACCACCCCGGAGAGCACCCGCGACACCTCGGAGGTATTGGCCAGCAGACTCACGATCGCCTGCCTGCGATCGTTGAGCACACCCACCAGGTCGTTGGCATTGAGGATCAGGGTGTTGACCTGCTCGCTGCGCTGCGACAGCACACCGGTCACGTCACCGGCACTCCTGAGCAGATCCCCCAGACTCTCGTTGCGGCTGTTGAGCGATCGCGACAACCGGCTGAGACCGTCGAAGGTGGGACCGAGCTGCGGTGCGATCTGATCGATTGTCTGCGACAGCGTGTCCAGGGACTGGTTCAGCGACTGGGTGTCGGTGCCCGCGGTGTTGGTGGTCAGCTCACCGACCGCATCGGTCAGCGAGTACGGCGAGGACGTCCGCGACAGCGGGATCTCGTCGAGCGCGCCCATCCGGCCGCTGCCCGCGGGCTCCAGAGCCAGCACCCGCTCACCGAGCAGAGTGCCGGTACGGATGTGGGCCTCGGTATCCGATCCCAGCCCATACTTGCCCTCCAGGGTGAACAGCACCAGCGCGTCACCGTTGTCCAGGCCGATATCCGACACCGACCCGACCTTGATACCGGCCAGCGTGACATCGTTGCCCACACTCAGGCCACCCGCCTCGGCGAACCGGGCCTGATACCGGACCGAGCTCGCCCATTCCGAGAGGCGTTCGGGCTGTAGGCCGACGGCGATGACGAGCACCATCAGCACGACGCCCATGATGCCGGTGCGGACCAGATGGCCGCCGCGATACTTCAGCATCGAGGATCACCCTTCATTGCCGGGCGTGGTTCGCAGAGCCTCATGATGAATCCGAGCACCTGCCCTCCTCCTGCCTGATCCACGGGAACACGACGGTGCGACCCTGCAGATCGCTGGCGCGGAACGCGACGCCGCAGATGTAGTACTGGATGAAGCCGCCGTAGGCGCCCAGCCGGATCGCCTTGCGGTAGTTCTCCGGGGCCTTCTGCAGGGAGGTGTCCAGGGACTCCTTGCCCGCATCGATGTTGGCCGCCAACCGGTTCACCTGGGCGATGGTGCCGGCCAGTGGTTGGCGCGCGTTCCCGAGGAAGTCGGCCAGCGATGCGGTGCCATTGTCGAGCGCCTCGATCGCGGTGGCGATCGGATCACGATCCTCGTGCAGACCGCTCACCAGCCGCTGGATGCGGTCGACGGCTCCGGAGAACCGGTCGCCGTCCTTGGCCAATGTGTCCAGCACGGTGCGCAACTCGTCGATCAGCGATTCGACTACCTGATTGTTGTCGGCCAGTTCGGTGCTGAACGACGAGGTCTTGGACAACAGGGATTCGATGGTGCCGCCCTGGCCCTGCATGATCTGGATGAGCGAGGCGGTCAGCGCGTTGACATCCTGCGGGTTGAGCCCTTGGATCACCGGTTTGAGGCCGCCGAGCAACAGGTCCAGATCAAGCGCCGGTGCGGTGCGCTCCACCGGGATCTGCGCGCCGGCCGGCTGCAGCTGGGTCGAACCCGGCCCGTCCAGCAGTTCCAGATAGCGGTCGCCGACCAGGTTCAGGTACCGCACGGCCGCCTTGGTACCGGTCGTCAACGCCACCGACCGATCGGCGTCGAACTCGACCAGCACCGTCCCGTCGGACTGCAGCGACACACCGTCCACGGTGCCCACTCGGATGCCGGCAACCCGCACGCTGTCACCGGCTTTGAGCCGGGAGGCATCCGTGAACACCGCCGAGTACCCCTGGGTGGAACCGGTCCGTACCTCGGAGAAGACCGCGAACAGCGCACCGGTCAGCACCAGCATCACCACCGAGAAGATGCCGAACTTGATGATGACTCCGCGTGATCCCGTCATCCGGGCATCCCAATCTGTGCGCTGTTGCGTGGCGGGCCACCCAACGGTCCGAACAACATCTGCTTGAGGCCATCGGAATTGAGCAGGATGCCCTGGTTTCCGTACTGATAGCCGTTGGCCCCGGTGTCGGCCACCAGCGCGGGCACCCGGTACTCCGGCGGCACATCCGGCAGCCCGTATTCCTTGCAGTAGGACCGGTCCGCCTTGGCGGCCACCCGCGGCAGATCCTGCGGATAGCGGTAGCGCTCGGCACCCAGGGTCAGACTCGCCGAGATGATGATGCCCGGCACGTTGAACGGCGGGGACTTCGAGAACGGGACGATGCCGCCGATACCGCAGCCGAGCCCCTCGTGATACTTGGCCAGCAATTCGGTGGTCGGCACCAGGATGTGGGCCAGGTCGCGCAGCGCCTGGCGGTTTCCGCCGACCACCTCGATGCCCACATCGGCCAGGCCGGTTGCGCTGATGAGGAACGCGTCCAGGTTGTCCTGCTCCTCGACGATGCTGTTGCTCAGCGTGCTGGTGTTGTCCACCGCGGTGACCAGATCCTGCGCGCCGTCGGCATAGGCGGTCAGCACCGGCGGCAGCTGCCGGGTGATGGTGGCCATGTTGTCCAGGCTCGGTTCGATCTTGGCCAGGAAGTTGTTGAAATCGGTGAGCGTGCGGCCGAACTGCTCGCCGCGGCCGTTGAACGCATCCGAGATCGCACCGAGGGTTTCGTTGACCTTGAGTGGATCGATCGAGTCCAGCAGCTGGGTGAGTTGTTGGAAGACGGTGTTGATCTCGACGGTGACGTGATCACCCTGCAGGGTGGCCCCGGCCCGGACCGGCTCCGCGGACGGGTCCGGCGGACTCTGCAACTGGACGAACTTGGCCCCGAACACCGTCGAGGAGGCGATGTCGACCTGGACGTTGGCCGGGATGCGGTGCAACTGAGCGGGATCCATGGCCAGATGCAGGACCGCCACCCCGTCGGGCCGCGACTCGATGGAGGCGACGGTGCCGACCTGCACACCGCGCATCTTGACCTTGGCGTCGGGATTCATCACCAGGCCGGCGCGTTCGGAGACCACCGTCAGCGGCACCGTCTCGGTGAAACTGCCCCGGAACAGCCCCACCGACAGCGTCACGATCAGCACGATCGCGACCAGCATGGCCAGCCCGGCCAGGGCGCGTACGTTGTCTTGCTTTGCCATACTGCCCCTAGCCCGACAGGTTGAAGTTGCCGTTGGAGCCGTAGATGGCCAGTGAGACCAGCAGGGTCACCGAGACCACCACGACCAGGGAGGTGCGCACGGCGTTGCCGACCGCGACGCCGACGCCGGAGGGCCCGCCCGTGGCGAAGAACCCGAAGTAGGTGTGGATGAACAGCACCGCCAGCGCCATCAGGATCGCCTGCAGGAACGACCAGAGCAGGTCGATCGGGTTGAGGAAGGTGTTGAAGTAGTGCGAGTACAGTCCGCCGGACTGGCCGAACAACACAGTGGTGGTGAATTCGCTTGCCAGGAAGGACAACACGACGGCGATCGAGTACAGCGGGGTGATCGCGATCATGCCCGCCACGATGCGGGTGGACACCAGGTATTCCACCGAGCGGATCGCCATGGTCTCCAGCGCGTCGATCTCCTCGTTGATCCGCATGGCGCCCAGTTGCGCGGTCACACCGGCGCCGAAGGTGGCCGCCAGCCCGATGCCGGCGATCACCGGCGCGGCGATGCGCACATTGATGAACGCCGACAGAAACCCGGTCAGGGCCTCGATGCCGATGTTGCCCAGGCTCGAGTAGCCCTGCACGGCAAGCGTTCCACCGGTGGCCAGGGTCAGGAAACCGACGATCACCAGGGTGCCGCCGATCATCGCCAGCGCCCCGGCACCCATGGAGATCTCGGCGATCAACCGGATGACCTCCTTGCGGTAGCGCATGGCGGCCAGCGGGATTCCGGCGATGGCCCGCCCGTAGAACAGGGTGTGGTCGCCGAGGCCGGCAAGGGTCAGGATCGGGCGTCGGACTGTGCGCGCCAGCCGCGGGTACGTCGACTTGAGGACTGCGATGTTTCCCATGACTCAGTTGTCCGTCATCTGGATGCCGATCGCGGTGACCACCACGTTGACCACGAACAGCGCCATGAAGGCGTAGACCACCGTCTCGTTCACCGCGTTGCCGACCGCCTTGGCGCCACCACCGGAGATGGTCAGACCCCGGTAGCAGGCGATCAAACCGGCGATCAGACCGAACAATCCGGCCTTGATGCAGGAGATGATCACCTCGGGCAGGCCGGTCAGCAGAGTGATACCGGCGGCGAACGCGCCCGGGTTGACGTCCTGCACGAACACCGAGAACACGTAGCCGCCGAGGATGCCGATGATGACCACCAGGCTGTTGAGCAGCAGGGCCACCAGGCCGGCGGCCAGCATCCGCGGGGTGACCAGGCGCTGCACCGGGTTGATGCCCAGCACCTCCATCGCATCGATCTCTTCCCGGATGGTGCGCGAGCCGAGGTCGGCGCACATCGCCGTGGCGCCGGCACCGGCCACGATCAGCACCGTGACCATCGGACCCACCTGGGTGACGGCGCCGAATGCCGCACCGGCACCGGACAGATCAGCCGCGCCGAGCTCACGCAGCAGGATGTTGAGCGTGAAGGACACCAGCACCGTGAACGGGATCGCCACCAGCAGTGTCGGTCCCAGCGACACCCGCGCCACGAACCAGGCCTGCTCCAGGAATTCCCGCCAGAAGAACGGCCGCTGGAACAGATACTTGACGGCGTCGGCGCTCATCGCGAACAGACCACCGACAGCCTGCATGGGCCCGGAGGCGCCACGCGCTATCGAGATACCGGGGGACCACCGGTCCGGACCCTTACCTGCCATCCCCACCGGGTCCTTCCAGGATTGTGACCGCTGCTACTGCTGTCGGGCCGCCGACGTTGTGCGCCAACGCGACTCGGGCGCCGTCCACCTGGTTGGCCGCCTCGCCGCGCAACTGCTCAAACAGCTCAACGCACTGTGCCACACCGGTGGCACCCGGCGGATGCCCTTTGGTCTTCAGACCCCCACTGGCATTCACCGGCAGCGCTCCCCCGACGCTGGTGACTTCTGCCTCCGCGAGTTTGTATCCGTCAAACCTGTCGGCGAAGCCTAGATCTTCATAGCTGATCAGCTCGATCCCCGTGAAGAAATCGTGCACTTCGGCGACATGAATATCCGCGGGTGTCATATTTGCCATCGCGAAGGCCTGTTTGGCCGCCCGGACCGTCGCCGGGAAGGTCGTCAGGTCGGCCTTGTGCTGATGCATCACCGAATCGAGCCCCAGTCCGACGCCGCGGATCCACACCGGGCGGTCGGTGAAACGATCCACCACATCCTCGGCCGCGATCACCAGTGCAGCGGCCCCGTCGCTCTGCGGGGCACAGTCGTAGACATGGAACGGTGTGACCACCACCGGCGCTGCCATGGCCTGCTCCATGGTGATCTCAAAACGCAAGCGGGCCTTGGGGTTGCTCACCCCGTGCCGGTGGTTCTTCACCGCGATCATCGCCAGGTGCTCCCGGGTGGCCGGCGACTCGTGCAGATAGCGCCGCACGTGCAGGGCGAAGCCCGCCGGGGCGACCAATCCGAGCGGGTAATCCCAGGCCTTGTCCCTGGCCATCGCTTCCCACTCCCACAGCATGTCCGCCGACGTGGTATCGCGCAGCTTGTCCGCACCCATCACCAGTGCGACGTCGAAAGCCCCTGAGGCGACCGCGAACAACGCGTTGCGCACCGCGTCGTTACCGGTGGCGCAGGAGTTCTCGATGCGGGTGACGGGCAGGTCCGGCAACCCCAGGGTGTCCGCCAGGATCCCGGCCGGGAACCCGTCGGCGGTGCCCATCGAGCCGTACCAGGCCGCCTGCAGATCGAACTTGTCCAGGCCCTTGTCGATGCTGCGCACACAGTCGGCGAAGGCAAGCGGCAGCAGATCCTTGAGTCCGAGCGCGAAATGCTCCCCGAAGGTGGTCATTCCCGCGCCGACGACGGCGACGTTTCTCATGACCTCCTCCCGGTTGCGACGGCGATCGTATCGAATGGATTACGGTAAAGATGCCGATATTTGCCGAACTCACAGCATCCGGTCATGCGGTCACCGCGCGGGTCCGGCGGCCGCCGGCCTGACCGATGGTTAGCTCGCACGCGTCGCTCATGCCGCGGCCTCGTCCGGCGCGAACGCGTAACCGTAGTCGGGCACCCCGGAGCGCATCGCGACACGTCGCAGCGCCATCCGGCCGCGGTCACCGATCTCCACGGCGCCGGGCTCGACACCGGTCACCTTGACCAGCGCCCGCACCCGCACCCCGTCGAGTTCGACGATCACCAACGAATAGGGCGTCCGCAACCCCGGTACCGGAACGTGCACCGTAACCTCGGTGTAGACGGTGCCGGTGCGCGGCAACGGCACCAACGCGTAGTCGGTGGAAAGCGTGCCATCCCGGGCGACTCGGAAGCGCGGCGGGAAATCCAATTCGTCACTGCCGGTGAAGGTTCCCGCCTCCCAACGCACCTTCGCCTCAAAGGCGCGCTCGTAGGCGGCCAACGAGATGGGGATCTCGGTGCCCTTCACATAGGAGTACGTCGGTACCGGGCGCGCGGATGTTTCACGGCGACGGGTCACCGCCGTACCGCCGCCGACCGTCAGCCCGGACAGGATGGCCTGTTCGACGGCGACCAGCGCACCGGTACGGCCCGATTCGGCCATCCCGGCGAGGGCGAAAATGCCCGCACTGGCACCCACGGTCGGCAACCGCGGCGGGCCGGGCAGGCACAGTTCGACGGCGCGGTCGTGACCGACCCCGGCCACTGCCACCGGCGTGTCCAGCCAGGCGGCCTCCAACGACGCGATCAGCCCACGCTCGTGCAGCAGCCGCGGGTCCCCGTAGTCCTGCACACCGCCGGCCTCGGTACGGATGCGGACCGGCAGGCTGCGGGCCACCCGGGCGGCGGTGCGCACCCGCAGGCCGTGTTCGGCGGTCACCAGCGCGGCCGCGCCCGCCGGGTCCAGGTCCACCCCGATGATCAGGGTGCGGGGTCGCGCGGAGCTGACGGCGTCGGCGGCCGCCGGTGCGCCGCCCAGCCTTTCGTCGACCTCCAGTTCGGGGTCCAGTCCGAGCCCGGCCAGCAGAACGGCGGCATTACTGCTCTCCACCAGCGGCAGGTTGCGGCTCACCAGCACCACCCGCTCGACAGCCGCACCCGATGCCAGCGCGGCCCGGCCCGCCTCCACCGCCAGGGTGATGGCGTCCTCGTCATCACCGGGCACCCGGTGCCAGGGGGTACCCCAGCACGGCAGGTAGGTGCCGATCGACGAAACGTAGGGCATGGGCTGTCTGCGTACCTTCCCGGGAAACCGTCAGGTGACGGCGCCTGCGGTCTTCAGCTCGATGATGCGATCCCAGTCCAGGCCGAGCTCCAGGAGGATCTCGTCGGTCTGCTCGGCGAATGCGGGGGCCGGACCGCTGGTGGGGGCGGCCACATCGAACTGCACCGGGTTGGCGACCAGTTCGAGATCTCCCGCCTGAACCAGGTATTCGTTGGCCCGGATCTGCGCATCCTGCGCGGCCTGCAGGGTGTCCTGCACGGGCGCCCACGGCCCGGCCAGCGTCGAGAACCGCTCACTCCATTCCGGCAGCGTGCGCTTCTGCATCGCGGCGGTGAGGATCTCGTTGGCCGCCGCGGTGTTCTCGGCGATCGACTCGGCCGTCGCGAAGCGCGGGTCGTCGATCAGGTCCTCGAGCTCCATGTGCCGGCAGACATCGGCCCAGAACTTGGTCGGCTGCATCATCACGAACGAGATGTAGCGGTCGTCGGCGGTCGGATAGAGCCCGACCAGCGGGTTGAACGGCGAACCCTGCGTCCCCGGCGGGAACGCCTCCATCCGCTCGTTGAGGTGGTTGGTCAGTGCGACGGTGTGCCCCATCGACCACAGCCCGCTGCCCAGCAGCGAGACGTCCACCACCGACGGCTCCCCGGTGCGCTCACGCTTCACCAGGGCCGCGGCGACACCTCCGGCCAGATTGGTGCCGGAGATGGTGTCGCCGTAGGCAGGTCCGGGCGGGCCGATCATGCCCGGCATGTCCGGCGGGGTGATGGTACGGGCCGTGCCGGCGCGGCACCAGAACGCCGTCATGTCGTAGCCGCCCTTGCCGGCTTCCTCGCCGCGCGGGCCCAGCGCGCTGCCGCGCGCATAGATGATCGACGGGTTGACCGCCCGGATGTCGTCGACATCGATACCGAACTTGGCCCGGTGCCCGGGTAGGAAGCTGGTCAGGAACACGTCGGCCCGCTTGGCCAGTTCCAGCAGCACCTCCCGACCTTCGGGCACCGACATGTCCAGCCCGACACTGCGTTTGAGCCGGTTGGCGTGCTCGATGTTGGGATTGGGATCGCCGTCGACCCGCAACAGCCCGGTCTGCCGCAGACCACGCTGCGGATCACCGGTGACGGCGTGCTCGACCTTGACGACGTCGGCACCCCATTCGGCCAGGACCGCGCCGGCCGACGGTACGAAGCCGTACATGGCGACTTCGAGGACCCGGATTCCGTCGAGTGGCTTGGACATCAGCCCACCACCGGCACGGCGAAGGTCTTGGCCTCCAGGAATTCCTCGAGTCCGGCCCTGCCCATCTCGCGACCGATACCGGACTGCTTGAACCCACCGAAGGGGCTGTCGGGGCTGAAGTAATTGCCGCCGTTGATGGAGAAGGTGCCGGTACGGATCCGCCGGGCCACCGCCAGGGCGCGCTCCTGACTGCCGAACACGGCGCCGGAGAGACCGTAGATGGAGTTGTTGGCGATCCGCACCGCGTCGTCGTCATCGTCATAGGCGATCACCGCGAGCACCGGCCCGAAGACCTCTTCCTGGGCGATCTCGCTGTCGGGGTCGACATCGGTCAGCAGGGTCGGCGTGTAGAAGTAGCCCGGCCCCTTCTTCTCGCCACCGGTGACCAGCGTCGCCCCGGCCGCTACGGCACGCTGCACCATCGCGTCGACCTTGTCACGCTGCTTTTCACTGATGAGCGGTCCCATATAGGTGCCCGGCTCGTTGGGATCGCCGTAGCGGACGTGCCCGAAGTTGGTCTTGACCAGTTCCACGATCTCGTCGTGGTGGCTGCGCGGCACGAGCAGCCGCGAGGTCAGCGCACAGCCCTGCCCGGCGTGGGTCACCATGCTGAACGCGGAGAACAGCGCGGCCGTGCCGAAGTCGGCATCGTCGAGCACGATGGCCGCGGACTTGCCGCCGAGTTCCAGGAACACCTTCTTCAGGGTGGAGCTGGCGGCGGCCATGATCGCGCGCCCGGTCGGGGTCGAGCCGGTGAAGGTCACCATGTCGACGTCGGGGGCGGTGGTGAGCACCGCGCCGACCTGCGGATCGGCGCCACTGATGACATTGACCACGCCGGCGGGGATGTCGGTGTGATTGGCGATCAGCTCGCCGAGGGCCAGCGTGATCAGCGGGGTGTCCGGTGCGGCCTTGAGGATGACGGTGCAGCCGGCGGCCAGTGCGGGAGCCAGCTTCGCCAGTGCCAGCTGATTCGGGTAGTTGTAGGCGATGATCGCGGCGACCACCCCGGCGGCCTCCTTCTCGACCCACCGGTGGTGCTGCTGCCCGCGGACCTCGACGTTGCCGAGATCCTCGGTGAGCGGATAGTCACGCAGCAGATCGAGGTAGTACTTGACGATCGCGATCGGCTGGTCGAGCTGGGCACCCTGGGTCAGGGCCGGCGTCGCGCCGACCTCGGCGATGGTCAGCGCGGCCAATTCGTCACGGTGTTCCACCAGCGCAGCGTGGAACTGTTCGAGGCAGCGGATGCGCAGCGCGACATCGGTGGCCCAGCCCGAGGTGTCGAAGGCCCGCCGGGCGGCGGCGACGGCCGCCTCAGCATCGGCCACCGTGGCGTCGGGGGCGTGCCCGAGGACCTCTCCCGTGGCGGGGTTCAATGATGCGAAGGTGCTGGGCGTCTCGACCAAATTTCCGTCGATCAGCATCCGCTTGGCGGTGATCGTGGACGTCTCGGACATCGGGCTCCTCACTGTGATGGAAATTTCATTCTCATCAACGGCGAATACTACATCCGGTGGATGAGAACGCAAGAAAGCGTAGCCACGCTAGTCGTATGGTTCGAGCGCGATGGAGACGCCGAACTTTTGTTTCCCGGATTCGAGACGCCGAGTCTTGCGACAACGACCGACCCGAGAGTACGGTTCTCATAATCGGAAGGGCGATTCTTAGGAGGCTCGCAGGTGAAGAATGCTGTCGTGACGGGCGGCGGGTCGGGTATCGGACGGGCCATCGCCGACCGACTGCGCGCCGACGGCTACCACGTTGCCACTCTCGATCTGAACCCGTCGGATACACCGAATGCGTTCATCGCCAACGTCACCGACCGGGCCGCCGTGGACTCCGCACTCGACGCCATCCGGGCCCAACTCGGTCCCGTCACGATCCTGGTCAACGCCGCCGGCCTGGACAGTTTCCGCAAGTTCACCGATACCTCCTTCGAACAGTGGCAACGTGTCATCGACGTGAACCTCAACGGCACCTTCCACTGCATCCAGGCCGTGCTGCCCGGCATGATCGAGGCCGGCTGGGGTCGGATCGTGAACATCTCGTCGTCCAGCACGCATTCGGGCCAGCCGTTCATGGCGCCCTATGTCGCGGCCAAGTCGGCGGTCAACGGCCTGACCAAATCGTTGGCGCTGGAATACGGCCCCATGGGCATCACCGTCAACGCCGTCCCGCCCGGTTTCATCGACACCCCGATGCTGCGTAAGGCCGAAGACCGCGGCTTCCTCGGCGACACCGCCAAGCAGATCGAGCAGACCCCGGTGCGCCGGATGGGCAAACCCGAGGACATCGCCGCGGCCTGTGCCTTCTTCATCTCCGAGGAGGCCGGCTACATCACCGGACAGATCCTGGGCGTCAACGGCGGCCGGAACACCTAGAAGCGAGAGGGCTATTCATGGGTACGACAGGAAGCAGCGCAGGCCGGGTGGCCGGGAAAGTCGCCTTCATCACCGGCGCCGCCCGTGGCCAGGGCCGCAGCCACGCGATCCGGCTCGCCGAAGAGGGCGCCGACATCATTGCCGTCGACATCTGCAAGAACTACGACACCGTCGGCTATGCCATGGCCACCGCCGAGGATCTCGAGGAGACCAAGAACTACGTCGAGAAGACCGGCCGCCGCATCGTCACCGCCCAGGCCGACGTCCGCAACGAGGCCGAACTGCGGGCCGCGCTGGACGCCGGGCTGGCCGAGCTCGGCAAGGTCGACATCGTCGTCGCGCAGGCCGGTATCGCGGCCATGAAGGGCCAGCCGGCCATGCAGGCGTGGACCGATGGGATCAACACCAACTTCGTCGGCACCATCAACGCCATCCAGGTCGCGTTGCCGCACCTGAACGAGGGCGCCTCCATCATCGCGACGGCCTCCGCGGCGGCGCTGATGGACGCGCACAACAAGCCCAACCCGGGCAATGACCCCGGCGGCATGGGCTACATGGTCAGCAAGCGGCTGATCTCGGAGTACGTGCACTACCTGGCCACCGAGTTGGCCGTGCGCGGCATCCGCGCCAACGTGATCCACCCGACCAACTGCAACACCGACATGCTGCAGAGCGAGCCGATGTACCGCTCGTTCCGCCCGGACCTGGAGAACCCGACACGTGCCGACGCCGAACCGGTGTTCAGCGTGCAGCAGGCCATGAAGGTCAACTACATCGAGCCCGAGGACATCAGCAACGCCGTGCTGTGGCTGGCCTCGGACGAGTCCCGTTTCGTCACCGGTATGCAGCTGCGCGTCGACGCCGGCGGCTACCTCAAGTGGTACGACTACCACGTCTGATGCTTCCAGGAACGAACCGAAAGAGGTTGACGCAGTGAAGGTTTCGGTTGACGGAAGTCGTTGCCAGGGCCATACCCTGTGCGCGATGATCGCGCCCGACGCGTTCGAACTCGACGATGTCGACGGCCACGCCTCACCCGCCTCGGATGTGGTCCCCGCCGATCAGGAGGACGCGGTGCGCGAGGCCGTGCACTCCTGCCCGGAACAGGCCATCGTCATCGAATGACGCTGCCGCCCAGCCAGACAACGCCATGAAATGCGCCTGAAGAAAGCCAGCCATGACCATCGATGACATCTCGGCCGACGAAGACCGCAAGAAGAACACCTACCACTTCGACCGGCACACCCCGGAATACCGGCTGCAATTCGAGAAGATCACCGAAGAGATGCAGTCCAAGTGCCCGTTGGCGTGGACCGATGTCTACGACGGGCACTGGGTCGCCGCCGACAGCAAGCACGTCTTCGAACTGGCCCGCTGCCCGGTGGTGTCCAACCACCACGACATCTCCGGTGAGACGCCGTTCAAGGGCATCACCATCCCCAAGGCCAGCCGCGCCACCGTGGTGCGCGGCGGCATCCTGGAGATGGACGAGCCCGAGCACAGCGCCTACCGCGGCGCGCTGAACCCCTACCTGTCCCCCGCGGCCATCAAGCGCTGGGAACCGTTCGTCGACGAGATCACCCGCGCCGCCCTCGACGAACACATCGAGTCGGGCCGCATCGACTTCGTCGACCACCTGGCCAACGTGGTGCCCGCGGTGTTCACGCTGGCCATGATGGGCCTGGACCTGAAGAAGTGGAAGGTCTACAGCGAGCCCACGCACGCCTCGGTCTACACCCCGGAGCATGCCCCGGAACGCGAGAAGATCAACGAGCAGCACCGCGAGATGGGCATCGACATCATCAACAACATGATGGAGATCCGGGAGAACCCGCGGCCGGGGTTGGTCAACGCCATGCTGCAGCTGCGCATCGACGGCGAGCCGGCGCCGGATATGGAGATCCTGGGCAACCTGGGCCTGGTCATCGGCGGCGGATTCGACACCACCACCGCATTGACCGCACACGCCCTGGAGTGGCTCGGGGAGCATCCCGACGAGCGCGAGCGGCTCTCCCGCGACCGCGACACACTGCTGAACCCGGCCACCGAGGAATTCCTGCGCTTCTTCACCCCCGCGCCGGGCGACGGACGGACCTTCGCCGAGGACGTCGAGGTCGAGGGGCAGCAGTTCAAGCAGTACGAGCGACTGTGGCTGTCCTGGGCGATGGCCAACCGCGACCCGGCGGTATTCGATCAGCCCAACGAGCTGATCATGGACCGCAAGGGCAACCGGCACTTCAGCTTCGGGATCGGCGTACACCGCTGCGTGGGCTCCAACGTCGCCCGCACGGTGTTCAAGTCGATGCTGACCGCGGTGCTGGACCGGATGCCGGACTATGTGTGCGACCCCGAGGGCACCGTGCACTACGACACCATCGGCGTGATCCAGGGCATGCGCAACCTGCCGGCGACCTTCACCCCGGGCAAGCGACAGGGCCCCGGCCTGGACGAGACGCTGGACAATCTGCAGCGCATCTGCAACGAACAGGAACTGGCCCGGCCGATCACCGAGCGCAAGGAAAAGGCCGTCATCGACTGGAAGTGACCCGCCGCCGCCCCCACCGTCGGCGGGAATGCGCTGCCGTTTTGGCAGCGTTGTTGCCGGGTAAAGGACTTGCATGGATCAACGGCGATCCTGTTAGCCTTTTGATCACAAAGATGTGTAACAAATTAGATGCCCTCCACGACAAGGAGGATGTCGCCCGAATCAGTCGGGTGGGGAAAGGTATAAACCACATGCTCAAGGTGTCGCGCACGAAGCTGGCCGTCGTGATCGGCGGGATCGCGGTCGCGCTGCCGATGTCGGCCGGGATCGCCTCTGCCCAGCCCGACCTCAGCAATGTCGTCAACACGACCTGCACGTATGACCAGGTGATGGCCGCGATGAACGCGCAGCAGCCCGACCTGGCCGCCCAGTTCAACGCTCAGCCGATGGCGCTCGGCATGCTGCGGACCTTCCTGAACTCCGGTCCGGCCGAGCGGCAGAATACGGTCAACCAGATCGCCGCCTACCCGGGCGCCGCGAGCTACCTGGGTGCCGTGCAGAACCTCGCGGGTACCTGCAACAACTACTGACCCGCTCAACGAAAGAACGTCCCGCCCTCCGGTCCGGAGGGCGGGACGTTTTTCGTTGTCGGGAGAACGTCGTCGCGCGGACTCAGCCGCGCGGCAGGCCGAGCACCTGCTGGGCGATGATGTTGCGCTGGATTTCCGACGTGCCACCGGCGATCGTGCCCGAGAAGCTGCGGGCATACCGCTCGAACCAGCTCGCGTAGTAGTGGTCCAGGTTCATGTGCGCGTACGGCCCGCTGAACGACGGATGGATCAACCCCTCGGCACCGGCCGCGACGAGCGCATTGTTCGATGCCCGCAACTCGGCCTCGGCGCCGAGCAGCTTGGGCACCGACACCGACGCGACGTCGACCTCACCGCGGGCGGCCTTGGCCAGCCCGACCGACCCGAGCAACCGCAGCGCCTGGTAGTCCATGATGGTGCTGGCCAGCTGATCGCGTTCCAGCGGCGTGGACGGAGTGAAATCGCCGATGGAGTTGGCGATCCGGTCGGCGAAGCCCAGCCACATCATGGTGCGCTCGTGGCCCAGGGAACCGTTGGCCACCTTCCAGCCGCCGTTGAGCGGCCCGACGAGATTCTCGGCGGGCACCCGGACATCGGCGAAGAAGACCTCGTTGAAATCCTTGTTGTCCTCGCCGCAGATGTCGGCGAACGGCCGGCACACCACCCCTTCGGTGTCGGTCGGGATGATGAGGACACTGATTCCCTTGTGCTTGGGCGCATCCGGATCGGTGCGGACGAAGGTCAGCAACCAATCGGCGTCGTGTGCGCCGGAGGTCCACACCTTCTGTCCGTTGACGACGAAGACCCCGCCTTCTGGGCCGTCCTCGAAAGTTGCCTTGGTGCGCAACGATGCCAGGTCCGATCCGGCGCTGGGCTCACTCATGCCCAACGACGCGGTCTTCTCGCCGCGCAGCACCGGGACAGCCCACTTCTGCTTCTGCTCGTCAGTGCCGAACGAGATCAGGGATGCGGCAACGATGTTGACGCCCTGGGGGTTGAAGCTGTGGTAGATCCGGCGACGGCACAGTTCTTCCAGATGCACGTAGGTCTGCAACACCGTGGCGTTGCGGCCGCCGAACTCGGGTGGCTGAGCGGGCAGTAGCCAACCGTTGTCGAACAGCAGTCGCTGCCAGTCGCGGGCCCACTGCGGCATGTGCGACACCGAGCGCGGACGCTCCAGAGTCTGTGCGGCAGAGGGCAGGTGCTCGTCGAGGAAGGCCGCGAACTCGGCGCGGAACTCTTCGACGTCGGGATCAAATTCGAGTTGCATCAAACTCCTCGGCGATGAGAGCGCGGTGTTGGGCGGCGCCACCGAGCAGAAGCTCGCCGGCCTTGGCCCGCTTCAACGCGAACTGAAGGTCGTTCTCCCAGGTGAAGCCCATGGCTCCGAACGTCTGCAGACCATGCTGGAACACCAGGGTCTGGCACTCCCCCGCGCTGGCCTTGGCCATGGCGGCGGCGATCCGGCGGCGCGGGTCGTCGGCGGCGATGGTGAGCGCGGCGAAGTAGGACAGCGCCCGTGCCCGCTCGATCGCCACGTACATATCGGTCGCCTTGTGCTGGATGGCCTGGAACGAGCCGATCGGCACCCCGAACTGATAGCGGCTCTTGGCGTGTTCGAGCGCGAGATCGAGCACCCGTTGGCAGGCGCCGACCATGGTGATCGCCATGCCCATCAAGGCGATGTGCCGCCCCCGTTCGACCAGCGTGCGCGCGGCCGACGGATCGAGGTCCAGCCGGTCGGATTCCTCGACCCGCACGGACTCGAAACTCACCTCCGACACGTGCAGCACCGGATCGAACACGTCGCGGCGCCGCGTCACGGCCAGGCCGGCGTCGACGACGAACACCCCGGCCGGGGTCACCACGGCGAGCCGCTCGGCGCGGTCACCGTCGAGCACGAACTTCGAGGTGCCGTCCAGGATCCAGCCGTCGACCGACCAGTTCGCGCTGACCCCGTCGTAGACCGCGGCGCCTGCGGTGTTCGGATCGAACCGGTCACCGGCCAACGGCGCGAACTGCGACAGCGTGGCCAGGAACGGCGTCGGGTCGGTGGCGCGGCCCAGTTCCTCGAGCACGATCGCGAGCTCGACCGCGTTGTCCGGATCGGTCAGCTCGGTCCAGCCGGCCTCCAGATAGGACCGCCACAGCGGCTCGGCACCGTCGTGTTTCCCCTCGGCGATGCTGCGTACCAGCGAGGCGGGGCACTGTTTGCCCACCGCATCACGCACCGTCTCCTGCCAAAGCCGCTGATCAGCGTCGAACTCCAGAAGCATCCGGCACCTCCCGCCTCTCCCTCGTTCCGTCGCCATGAGAATACCATTCTCGTCAGCGGCGTCACCATTCTCGAATTCTCACTATGTGGTTCCAGCGCACCGGCGCTACGCAACTGACCAGCAGACACTCTCACCAGCGCGGATGTAAGCGATCCGCTGGAGAACAATATTCTTGATATTGAAGAACAAGGATCTACACTGGGGTCCATGAGGGACCTGCCGGACGGTGCGGGCGGTGTGGTGCGCACACCCGTGATCGATGCCAGCGTGCACATCTTCGTCGAGTCGAACAAGGACCTGCGCAGGAACTTTCTGCAGGAACCGTTCCGCAGCCGGGGATTCCCGGACTACGAGATGGACTGGTACGGCGCGCCCGGCGGCGAATATGCCCCGCGCACAGAGGGTCCCGACGGTCAGTACCCCGGCTCCGACCCGGCGGTGGCAGCCCAGCACCTGTTCGGCGACCGCGGCGTCGACATCGCGATCCTGCATCCGATGACCCGCGGCATCATGCCCGACCGTCATCTGGGCTCCGCGCTGGCCGCCGCGCACAACGAGATGATGGTGACCCGCTGGCTGGAGCATGCCGAGTTCGGGGAGCGCTTCCGCGGCACCATCCGGGTCAACCCGGACGACATCACCGGCGCGCTGCGTGAGATCGACAAGTACCGAAACCATCCGCGGGTGGTTCAACTCGGCATCCCACTGCAGTCGCGCGAACTCTATGGCAAACCGCAGTTCTGGCCGCTGTGGGAGGCTGCCGTGGACGCGGGCCTGCCGGTGGCCGTGCACTTCGAGGTGGGCTCCGGGGTGATGCTGCCGCCCACCCCGAACGGGCTCACCCGCACCTACGAGCAGTACGTCGGCTTCACCGCGCTGAACTTCCTCTATCACCTGATGAACATGATCGCCGAGGGCGTGTTCGAGAAGTGGCCGGAGCTGAAGTTCGTCTGGGCCGACGGCGCCGCCGACCTGCTGACCCCGTTCATCTGGCGGATGGATTGCTTCGGCCGTCCGCATCTGGAGCAGACCCCGTGGGCGCCGAAGATGCCCAGTGACTATCTGCCCGGACACGTGTTCTTCGTCGAGGGCAGCCTCGACGGCCCCGGTGATGTCGAATTCGCCGGTGAATGGGCCGGTTTCACCGGTAAAGACGACATGGTGATGTACGGCTCCAGCTACCCGCACTGGCAGCTCAACGAACTGGCGGTGCCCGGCGCCTACAGCGCCGAGCAGCGCGACAAGCTCTGCTGGCGCAATGCGGCTGCGCTGTACGGGATCGAAGTCGGGGTAACCGCGAACGAGGAGGCACGCCTATGACCACCACCGCCAATCCCCGGGTGCCCGCCGCCGAGCGCATCGGGGTGCGCTGCGTCGACTCCGATGTCCATCCCGCGCCGCGCTCCGGCGACCTCGGCCAGTACATCCCGGAGCCGTGGCGCAGCAAGTACTTCGGCACCCACAAGGTCGGCGACCAGATCTACTACGATGCCCCCGACTATGCGCACTCCTACGCGATGCGCCTGGACGCCTTCCCCGCCGACGGCGAATTCGCCTGCAGCGATCCCGAACTCGCCTTCAAGCAGTTGATCATGGAGGCCGGCGCGGACGTCTGCATCCTGGAGCCCGCCGCGTACCCGGCCCGCATCCCGGAGGCCCAGCACGCGATGTCGGTGGCGCTCAACCACTGGCAGGCCAACCACTGGCTGGACAGCAAGAACAACTGGCACGAGCGGTGGCGCGGGTCGATCTGCCTGGCCATCGAAGAGCCGGAGAAAAGCGTCGAGGAAATCGAGAACTGGGCCGACCACCCGTTCATGTCGCAGATCCTGATCAAGGCCGAGCCACGCCCGTCCTGGGGCAACCCCAAGTACGACCCGATCTGGGCGGCGGCGACCAAGCACGACATCCCGGTCAGCTGCCATCTGTCCCGCAGCCACTACGACGAGCTGCCCATGCCCCCGGTCGGATTACCCAGCTACAACCACGATTTCATGGTCACCTACTCGCTGCTGGCGGCCAACCAGGTGATGAGCCTGATCTTCGACGGCACCTTCGACCGCCACCCGAGCTTGAAGATCGTCTTCGTCGAACACGCCTTCACCTGGATCCTGCCGCTGATGTGGCGGATGGACGCTCTCTACGAAGCCCGCAAGTCCTGGGTGGACATCAAGCGCAAGCCCAGCGAGTACGTCAAGGACCACATCAAGTTCACCACGCAGCCGCTGGACTACCCGGAGGACAAGACCGAGTTGACCCGGGCCTTCGAATGGATGGAATGCGAGAAGATCCTGCTGTTCAGCAGCGACTACCCGCACTGGACGTTCGACGATCCACGTTGGCTGGTCAAGCATCTGCCCGACCACGCCCGCGAGCCCATCATGTTCCGCAATGCCCAGGCCACCTACCGGAACGTGCCGGATACCGTCCCGGCACTCGAGGGCCAGGTCAGGGTCTTCTGACCGATGGAGCAAGAGAAGACGCCCCGACCTGCACCGGGGCTGGCACCGCGATTGGCACAGGGGCGTGAACACGTCGTCGCCACGGTCGACGAGATCCCGCACGGCTCACACAAATTGGTCCCCATCGGCCGCCACGGCGTCGGGGTGTACAACGTCAACGGCACGTTCTATGCGATTGCCAACTACTGCCCGCACGAGGGCGGCCCGTTGTGCGCCGGACGCGCACGCGGACTCAACATCGTCGACGAGAACGTGCCCGGAGACTCGGTCATGGTGCGCGACAAGGAGTTCATCTTCTGCCCGTGGCACCAATGGGGCTTCGAGCTGGCCACCGGCACCACGGCGGTCAAGCCCGAGTGGAGCATCCGCACCTACCCGGTCCGGGTGGTCGGCAACGATGTCCTGGTGCAGGCATGAGTGGGTTGGCCCTCGGGCCCGGTGAGCAATCCATCGAGATCAATGGCGGCGACGTCGTCTACGAGATCCTCGGCGATACCGGGGAACTGATCGCGCTGACCCCGGGTGGCCGCTTCAGTAAGGATATCCCGGGGTTGCGGCCGCTTGCCGAGGCGCTGGTGGCCGGCGGCTACCGGGTGCTGCTGTGGGACCGGCCCAACTGCGGCAAGTCCGCCGTGCAGTTCTACGGCGAGAGCGAATCGCACATGCGCGCCGAGACGCTGTACAAGCTGGTGACCGCGGTGCACGACGGCCCGGTCATCATCCTGGGCGGCTCGGGCGGGGCCCGCGACTCCATGCTCACCACCATGCTGTACCCGGAGATCGTCCAAAAACTGGTGGTGTGGAACATCGTCGGCGGTGTCTACGGATCGTTCGTGCTCGGTGGTCACTACGTGATCCCCAGCATCCTGGCCGTCCGCGGCCTGGGCACCGAGGGTCTGCTCAACGTGCCCGAATGGCGGGAGCGCATCGAGCAGAATCCGGACAACCGGCAGCGGTTGCTCGCCCTGGACGCCGACGCCTATCTGAAGGTCATGCTGCGCTGGCTGAACGCCTTCGTGCCCAAGCCGGGTCAGACCATTCCCGGGGTGCCCGACGAGATGTTCGACAACATCACCGTGCCCACGCTGATCATCCGGGGCGGTGCGAACGACTGGGACCATCCCAAGCGCACCTCGCTGGAGGTGAGCTGCCTGATCAAGGGCTCCACGCTGATCGACCCACCCTGGCCGGAGGACGCCTGGGAGCGGGCCGGCGAGAAGTTCGCCCGCAGTGGCGGAAAGACATTCTGCCTCTTCGACACCTGGGTGCAGGCCGCGCCGCCGATCCTGGACTTCCTGCGTTGATGGACTCAGGTCACCACGATGCGCACCTCGCTGTTGAGCGAGGCCTCCAGCGCGGTGTGGATCCGGCTCTCCGGCACCCGGCGCAGATCGGCGCGGCTCAACGTCACCTCCACCACGTCCCAGCCCTGGCCGCTGGGATACCGGTGCACCTCGCCCGTCAACCCGAAACCCGCCAGCACGCCGTGCGCGTCATCATCGGTGCCATGGCTGACAAAGGTCAGCACCCCCACCACGGGGTCGGTGCCGAAGGCCACCGCGCACATCGACAGCGCCCGCTCCTGCAGGACGGCGGCATCGGTGCCCTCCATCAGGATCTCGGCCTCCCGCGAATACTCCAGCCCGTTGTCGATGACCCGGGCATCGGCATCGACGGCCAGCCTGACCAATTCGGCCTTGCCGCTGCGCAATTGCTCGGCGGTCAGACCGCCCGCCGGGTCGACCCCGATCCGCACCACCGCCGTCCGCATGCAGGGAAGGGTAGCCGGATATGAGTACGGCGATGCACACCGAACTGACCGTGACCGTCTGGCCGGGTCTGACGGCGCGCCTGCTGCGCACCGACGAGGGGCGCGAAACGCTGGCGCAGTACCGTGATTCGGGCGGCTACCGCCCGCTGTCGGATGCCCAGGGCCTGCTCGGGGACATCGGCGCCGCCGGCGTTCTCGGCCGGGGCGGCGCGGCCTTCCCGATGGCCGTCAAACTCAGCACGGTGCGCCGGGCATCGGCACGCGGACAGGACACCGTGCTGGTGGCCAACGGCGAGGAGGGCGAACCCGCCTCGGTGAAAGACCGCTGGTTGCTGCGCAACCGTCCGCACCTGGTGCTGGACGGACTGCGGCTGGCGGCACAGATCGTCGGTGCCCGGCATGCCCACGTCTATGTCTCGGATCCGGCGTCGGCCGAGGCCGTACACGCCGCACTCGCCGAACTGGCCGGCGAACTCGACGGTGTGACGGTCGGCGTGCGCACCGTGGCACCGGCGTATGTGGCCGGCGAGGAATCGGCGGCCGTGCGCGCCATCAACGGTGGACCTGCCAAGCCGACCGACAAACCGCCGCGCGTCTTCGAGGAGGGTGTGGGCGGCCTGCCGACCGCGGTCTGCAATGTCGAGACACTGGCCAATCTCCCGTTCGTGCACCGGCACGGGGCGGCGGCCTACCGTGAGGTCGGCACCGACAGCTCCCCCGGCACATACCTGGCCACCGTCACCGGCGGCGGCCGCCCGCCCGGACTCTACGAACTGCCCCTCGGCGTGCCCGCGGCCGACCTGCTGATCTCCCACGGTATCGACATCGACCAGGTGCGCGGCGCGTTGATGGGTGGGTACTTCGCCGGCATGCTGGACCGGCGCATCCTGGACACCACCCTGGATCATGCGTCGCTGCAGGCGGCCGGCAGCGGACTCGGTTGCGGCGCAGTCTCGGTCATCACCGAGGAATGCCCCGTCGCGGTCGGCGCGGCGGTGCTGGCGTACTACGACCGGGAGAATGCCGATCAGTGCGGCTCGTGCTTCAACGGCACCGCGGCGATGGCGGCGGCGGCCCGGGCACTACGCGACGGCGTCGCCGACGCCGACGATGTGGCCCGGCTGCAGCGCTGGTCGACGGTGCTGCGCGGGCGCGGTGCCTGCGCGACGCTGGATGCCGCCTGCAACATCGCGGCGAGCATGCTGGCGATGTTCGGTGCCGACGTCACCCGCCTGCTGGCCGGTGAACGCGGAGGTGCCACCCCGTATGACGCACTGCGGCCCTTCGAAGTGGAGTCCCTGTGAGCGACCCGATGCGGATCAAACTCGACCGGACCCTGTGCGACGGGTTCGGCATCTGCGCCCGGCATGCCCCGGAGTACTTCTCGCTCGACGACTGGGGGTACGCCGTGCTGGTCGGTGACGGGATCATTCCCGAGCAGGACCGCGCGGACGTACAGCGGGCGCTGCTGGACTGTCCGGTACACGCCATCCTGGAGATCGCCGAGCGGCGCCCCGATGACCCGCCACAGCCCACGCTGGAGGAGCCCGATCTGGACAACCTGCGCACCGATGCCGATGCCGCACAGTGGGATATGACCCGATGAGCCGACTTCCGTTGCCGCAACTGACCTTCGACAACGAGTTCTTCTGGACCTCCGGCGCCGACGGCGTGTTGCGGATCCTGGGCTGCGACGACTGCAAGTCACTCATCCACCCGCCGCAGCCGGTGTGCCGGTACTGCGCCGGCCACAACCTGAGCCCGCACGAGGTGTCCGGTCGCGCCGTGCTGTCGGCCTTCACCGTCAACGAGCGATTCTCCATCCCTGGGCTGCCCGCCCCCTACGTCGTCGCGCAGGTGGCGATCGAGGAGGATCCGCGCGTCCGGCTCACCACCAACATCATCGGCTCCGAGCCCGCCGAGCTGGAACTCGGCCGCGTCGTGGAGGTGGTCTTCGAGCAGCATGACGACGTCTGGTTGCCGTTGTTCCGTCCGACCGCCGAGCCCGAGACCGCACCGCTGCCTGAGGACGAGATCGCCCCGCAGGACTTCGCCACCTTCGTCCGCCCCCGGCCGACCGAGGACAAGTTCGAGGACGCCGCGGCCATAACGGGCATCGGGGCGTCGAAACTCGGTCGCCGGCTGATGGTTTCGCCGTTGTCGCTGACCATCGAGGCGGCCGAGGCCGCCATCGCCGATGCCGGGCTGACGCTGGCCGATATTGACGGTCTGTCGACCTACCCGGCCGTGGATGCGATGGGGATGGGCGAGGGTGGCTGCACGGCCCTGGAGAACGCCCTGGGCCTGCGGCCCACCTGGATCAACGGCGGCATGGACACCTTCGGACCGGGTGGTTCGGTGATCGCCGCGGTGATGGCGGTGGCGACCGGGATGGCGCGGCACGTGCTGTGCTTCCGCACGCTGTGGGAGGCCACCTTCAACCAGCTGATGAAGGAGGGCAAGGTCTCCCCGCCCGGCGGCGCCCGGGTCAACAACTGGCAGGCGCCGTTCGGGGCCACCTCGGCCGCACACACGCTCGCCCTCAACGCCCAGCGGCACTTTCACCGGTACGGCACCACCAGGGAGACCCTCGGCTGGATCGCGCTGAACCAGCGGGCCAATGCGGCGCTCAACCCGACGGCCATCTATCGCGATCCCATGACGATGGACGACTACCTCAGCGCCCGGCCGATCACCACGCCGTTCGGGCTCTACGACTGCGACGTACCGTGCGACGGTGCGGTCGCGGTCGTCGTCTCCGCCGTCGACGCCGCCGCGGACGCCCCGAAGAAACCGGTCTACTTCGAGGCCGTCGGCACCCAGATCATCGAACGCACGGACTGGGACCAGACCACACTCACCCACGAGCCGCAGGTGCTCGGCCAGGCCGCCCATCTGTGGACCCGCACCTCGTTGCGGCCCGATGACGTCGATGTCGCCCAGCTCTATGACGGGTTCACCTTCAACTGCCTGTCCTGGCTGGAGGCGCTGGGGTTCTGCGGTATCGGCGAGGCGAAGGACTTTCTCGACGGCGGCAGCGCCATCGCGCGGGACGGGACCATCCCGCTCAACACCCACGGCGGTCAGCTGTCCCACGGCCGCACCCACGGAATGGGACTGGTGCACGAGGCGGTGTCCCAGTTGCGCGGGGAGGCCGGTGAACGGCAGGTCGCCGGTGCCCGCGTCGCCGTCGTCAGCAGCGGCGGTCTGACACCGTCGGGCGTATTACTGCTGCGCACCGATGGCTAGCCGCGCGAGTGCGGATCGCAGCGCGGCACGAGCGAGGATCGAAGCCAACGGCGGCCGAGCAATGACAACCAACCGCATCGTGCTGGTCGACGCGGTGCCGATGTCGGCCCGCGTCGCCGCCGTGCCGGATCCGCGCGCGGTCATCATCGCCATCCACGGCGGGGCGACCTCGTCGGTGTACTTCGACTGCCCGGACCATCCGGAGCTGTCCCTGCTGCGGGCCGCTGCCGCAGCGGGGTACACCGTCATCGCTCTGGACCGCCCTGGCTACGGCGCGTCGGCGCTCTATCAGGATCAGCTCGACGACCCGGCCCGCCGGGTCACGCTGGCCTTCGGCGCGGTGGACAAGATCCTGGCCGACGGTCCGCGCGGTGCCGGGTTGTTCCTCTTCGCACACTCGCTGGGAAGTGAACTGGCACTGCGGATGACAGCCGACCGCGATGACGTCATCGGGGTGGAGGTGGCGGGCACCGGGCTGCGCTACCGCCCCGAGGCCGCCGAGATATTGAGCACCACCACATTGACGCGGCGGCCGGCGGGTCTGCGCGAGTTGTTGTGGGAGCCTGCCGAGCTGTATCCGCCCGAGGTTCTGACCGGCGCGCTGTCGGCCCCGGGCGTCGCCTACGAGGCCGCGGTGACCGCGGACTGGGCCCGCCGCGACTTCGCGGACCTCGCCGCCCGCGTGCGGGTTCCGGTGCAGTACACCGTGGCCGGGAACGAGCGGGTGTGGGACACCTCGGCGGAGGCACTGGCGGCCATCACCGGGCTGTTCGCCGCGTCGCCGCAGGTAACGGTCAACCACATGCCCGACAGCGGGCACAATCTGAGCGTCGGCCTGTCGGCGCAGACCTATCACGGTCGGGTGTTGTCGTTCGTCGAGGATTGTCTCGGCGCGGAAGAAGCGGAGGCTGGTTGATGCGCGTTGGGTTCATCGGACTGGGCAGTCAGGGTGGGCCGATGGCCCGCCGCATCGTCGAGGGCGGCTACGAGCTGACCCTGTGGGCGCGCCGGCCCGCCTCGGTGGAACCGTATGCCGACACCGCGGCCAAGGTGGCCGGCACCCCCGCCGAACTCGGCGCGGCCAGCGACCTGGTCTGCCTGTGCGTGGTGGGCGACGACGATGTGCGCCAGGTGCTCTCCGGCGATGACGGCGTGCTTGCCGGGATGGCGTCCGGCGGCATCATCGCCATCCACAGCACCATCCACCCCGACACCTGCCGGGAGATCGCCGAATTGGCCGAGGCCAAGGGTGTTTCGGTGATCGACGCCCCCGTCAGCGGCGGGGGGCCGGCGGTGGAGGCGGGCACCCTACTGGTGATGATCGGCGGCGACGAGGCGGACGTGGCGAAGGTGCGACCGGTGTTCGCCACCTATGCCGATCCGATCGTGCACCTGGGCCCGCTGGGCAGCGGCCAGGTTGCCAAGATCCTGAACAATCTGTTGTTCACCGCGAACCTGGGCGCCGCGATGAGCACACTGGAACTCGGTGAGGCCCTGGGTGTGCCGCGGGAACGGCTCTGCGAGGTGATCACCCGTGGCTCGGCCACCAGCAAGGCGTTGGGCAGCATCGCCGCGTTCGGCGGATCGCTGGACAATCTGGCCCCGATCGCCGGGGCGTTGCTGCAGAAGGATTGTCGGCACGCCGCGACGCTGGCGGGCCACGCGTCGGCGCCCGAGGGCGCGGTGTTCGACGCCGCCGATGCCGCCCTGCAGCTGATGCAGCATCCACGGTCGTGACACGCGTCGGCTTCATCGGTACCGGCCGGATGGGCGCACCGATGGTGCGCCGGCTGGCCGCGGCGGGCCATCAGGTCCTGGCCCTGGGGCGCAGCGACGACAAGCGCCGCGCCATCGCCGATCTGGGCGCGACGCCGGTGTCCGAGCCGGCCGAGGTGGCCGCCGCCGCGGAGGTGGTGGTGATCTGCGTCTTCACCGACGAGCAGGTGCGCACGGTCGCGACACCGCCGCTGCTGGACGCCATCCCGGCGGGGGCGGCGCTCGTGGTCCACACGACCGGCAGCCCACAGACGGTGGAGACCATCGCGGCCGCGGCGCCGCATGTCGGCGTGCTCGACGCGCCGGTCAGCGGTGGACCGCACGATATCGCCGCCGGCCGGGTGACCGTGTTCGCCGGTGGCTCCGATACCGCCCTCGCCCGAGCACACGCGGTGCTGTCGGCCTACGCCGACCCGGTGGTGCACGTCGGATCGCTCGGCGCGGGCCAGAAGGTCAAACTGGTCAACAACACGCTTTTCGCCGCGCAGATCGGGCTGCTGGCCGAGGCGGCGCGGCTGGCGGACCGGCTCGGGGTGGACGAGGCCTCGCTACTACGGGCGTTACCGCACGGCAGCGGGGCCAGCCGGGTGCTGGACAACGTCGTGCGTGCCGGGTCGACGGCGGCGTTCATCGGCGCAGTCCGGGAGTTCATCGGCAAGGATGTCACCGTCGTGCGCAACGCGGTCGCCGAACTCGGAGCCGACCTGGGGGTGCTTGAACCGGTGGTCAATTTGGCGGTTTCGCATCCAGCCGGACAGGACTACAGTTAGCGTTACAGTTTCACAGCCTTCCGTAACGCTGAGGAGTGCCGAGGATGACCACTGCGGAACTCGTGTTCGACCCTTTCTCCGAGGAGTACTTCGAGAACCCGTTCGAGATCTACCGGCGGATGCGTGTCGAGGCGCCGCTGTACTACAACGCCGACCGCGACTTCTACGCCCTGACCCGGCACGAGGATGTCTCGGCGGCCCTGAAGGACCATGAGGCGTTCTCCTCGTCCCGCGGGTGCGATCTGGCCATGGTGCAGAGCGACACGCCGCCGCAGAAGTCGATCATCTTCATGGACCCGCCCGAACACCGGCACATGCGCAGCCTGCTGAACAAGGCCTTCACGCCGCGCGCGGTGCAGGCCCAGCGGGACACCATCGTCGAGCAGATCGATCGCTATCTCGGTCAGATCGCCACCGCGGAGTTCGACATCGTCGAGGATTTCTCCGGGCCCTTCCCGGTCGAGGTCATCACCCGGATGGCCGGCGTCGAACCCGACTACCGCCAGATGGTGCGGCACTGGATCGACACCAGCCTGTCCCGCGAGCCGGGACAGTTCAGCACGTCGGAGGCCGGCGTGCAGGCCAACCTCGACACCGCGATGTACTACTACTCGCTGGTGCAGAAGCGCCGGGAGAACCCGACCGACGACATGATCAGCAGGCTGATCGCCGCGGAGATCCCGCGCGAGGACGGTGAACTGCACAAGCTCGACGACATCGAGATCACCGGATTCGCCACCCTGCTGGGCGGGGCCGGCGCCGAGACCGTCACCAAGCTGATCGGCACCGCGATGGTGTTGTTCGCGCGCCATCCCGACCAATGGCAGAAGCTGCTCGACAACCGCGACCTGGTGCCGGCGGCCGTCGAGGAACTGCTGCGCTTCGAGGGCCCGGTGCAGTACAACGTGCGCTACACGCTCAAGGAGGCGCACGTGCCCAGCGGCACCATCCCGGCGGGCAAGCCGGTGTTCCTGATCAGCGCCGCGGCCAACCGCGACACCGACGCCTTCACCGACGCCGACAGGTTCGACATCGAACGCGACCGCACCGAGGCCCAGAACCTGGGGCTCGGCTACGGGATCCACAGCTGCCTGGGGGCTGCGCTGGCCCGCCTGGAGAGCGTCATCGCGCTGGAGAAGCTGCTCGACTTCATGCCCCGGTACGAGGTCAAATGGGATGGCCTGCAACGTGTTCACATGCAGAATGTGGCCGGCTACTCGCATGTGCCGGTGCGGAGGCTGCCATGACTGACGCCGGGACAGCGACTCGAGATGTCACATTTGGGAGCCTTGCCCGCGAGGTCGCCAGATGAGCCGTATCGAAGTGGATTTCGGCCTGTGTGAGAGCAACGGCGTCTGCATGGGCATCATCCCGGAGGTCTTCGACCTCGACGACGAGGACTATCTGCATGTGCTCACCGATGAGGTGACCCCGGACAACGAGCAGCAGGTGCGCGAGTCCGTCCGGCAGTGCCCCCGGCAGGCGATCGCGATCGTCGAGTAGGCGGATGCGATTCCTGTTCGTCCACGGCGGTTTTCACGCGGCCTGGTGCTGGGACCGGACCATCGAGGCGCTCAGCGCGCTCGATCACGACGCCATCGCGATCGATCTACCGGGGCACGGCTCGCTCGTCGATCAGGAGTCGACCTTGGCCAACCGGCGGGACGCCATTCTGGCCGCCCTGCGGCCCGGTGACGTGCTGGTCGGCCATTCCGGTGGCGGATTCGACATCACGCTGGCCGCCGATGCCGCACCGGATTCCGTACGCCACCTCATCTATCTGGCGGCGGCGCTGCCCCGGGAGGGCCGCACCTATCCGGAAGCGATGGCCATGCGCGATGACGAGGCGCCCGACGACGGCTTCGACGCCGATGTCGGAGAGATGCTGAGCTACCTGCAGTTCGGCGAGGACGGCTCGATGACCTTCGCCGACTTCGACGGCGCGCGCCGGTACTTCTACCACGATTGCGATGAGCCGACCGCCCGCTGGGCATTCGACCGGCTCGGGCCGGAACGGTTCGGTGACACCACCGTCACACCGGTATCGGTACCGACCTTCTGGCAGGCCGACTTGCCGCGCAGTTTCATTGTCTGCGAACAGGATCGATCGATGCCGCGGTGGCTGGCCGATACGGTGGCCCGACGCCTGGGTGTGGGACAGCTCTCGATCGACAGTTCGCATTCACCGTTTCTGAGCAGACCGCGGGAGTTGGCCGAGTTACTCGTCCACGCGACGACCACCACGCCCGTCGGTCCGCTCATCCCGTAAGCTGGATATCACAAGTAGTTGACATAGAGGAGTGCGTCCCGTGGAACATCTGCACCTGGTCTCACCGCACTCCGAAGAGCATCTGGCCGATGTGCCCATCTCGACGCCCGAGCAGATCGACGCTGCGGTGTCCGCGGCCCGCACCGCCGTCGACACCGGCGCGTGGTCGCGAACCTCGCCGGCCGAACGCATCGACGTGCTGCGCCGGTTCGCCGATCTGTACAAGGCCCGCGGGCCCGAACTGGCCGAACTGATCACCGCCGAGATCGGCGCACCCATCACCTTCGCCAAGCGCGCCCAGATCGGCCTGCCGACGATGATGATCGGCGCGTTCTGCGACACGGCGGCAGCCTATGAGTGGCAGGAGGTCCGGCCCGGATTCTTCGGTGCCGACATCCACGTTCACAAGGAACCGGTCGGGGTGGTGGCCGCGATCGTGCCGTGGAACATGCCGCAGTTCCTCACCATCGCCAAGGTGATCCCGGCACTGTTGGCCGGCTGTGCGGTCATCATCAAACCGGCACCCGAGACATCCCTGGATGCCGTGCAATTGGGCTCGCTGTTCCGCGAGGCGGGGCTGCCCGACGGTGTGGTGTCGGTGCTGCCCGGCGACGCGGGTGTGGGTGAGCGGCTGGTCGGCCATCCCGGGGTGGACAAGGTGTCCTTCACCGGGTCCACGGCGGTGGGCAAGGCGGTCGCCGCGGCGTGTGCGGCCAATCTGACCAAGGTCAGCCTGGAACTCGGCGGCAAGTCGGCGGCGATCATCCTCGACGATGCCGACCCGGCCACGGTGGCCGCCGGAGTGCGATCGGCCAGCCTGTCCAACAGCGGCCAGATCTGTAATGCGCTGACCCGCATCCTTGTTCCGGCGGCCCGGCAGGCACAGTTCGTCGACGCGCTGGCGGCCGAGCTCGACGGGATCAAGGTCGGCGATCCCACGCAGAAGGACACCCAGATGGGGCCGCTGGTGAACCGGCGGCAGCAACAGCGGGTGCTGGACTACATCCGTATCGGTCAGGACGAGGGCGCCCGGGTGGTGGTCGGCGGTGACTCGCTGCCCGAGGGAATCGACCGCGGCTGGTACGTGCGGCCGACGCTGTTCACCGAGGCGCAGAACTCCATGCGGATTGCCAGGGAGGAGATCTTCGGCCCGGTGCTGACGGTCATCGGGTACACCGGTGACGACGAGGCGGTGCGGCTGTCCAACGACTCGGGTTACGGGCTGGCCGGTTCGGTGTGGACGGCGGATGTCGAACGGGGGCTGGGCATTGCGGCGCGGATCAAGACCGGTACCTTCGGGGTCAACCAGGGCTACACGATGGATCCCTTTGCGCCGTTCGGCGGGGTGAAGGACAGCGGGTACGGCCGCGAACTCGGTCGCGAGGGCCTGGAAGGCTATCTGGAAACCAAATCGATCGCCGTTGCGGCAGGAGCGTGAATCAGTTGTCCCTCACGGATTCAGAGACATTGAACTTCGACGGTCGGGTCGTGGTGGTGACCGGTGCGGGCGGTGGCCTGGGTCGGTGCCATGCGCTGGAGTTCGGCAGACGCGGAGCCCATGTCGTGGTCAACGATGTGGGCGCGTCCGTCGACGGGACCGGTGCGTCGACCTCCGCTGCGCAGGCGGTGGTCGATGAGATCACCGCCGCGGGCGGGTCGGCGGTGGCCAACACCGATTCGGTCGCCACCGAGGAGGGCGGCAAGGCCATCATCGGGTCGGCGACCGAGGCATTCGGCCGGGTGGACGTGCTGATCAACAATGCCGGGATCCTGCGGGATGCGGCGTTCAAGAACATGACTGCCGAACAGGTGGACGCAGTGCTCGATGTCCATCTGCGCGGAGCGTTCAACGTGACACGGGCGGCGTGGCCGGTGTTCCGCGAACAGGACTACGGCCGGATCGTGATGACGACATCGGGGTCGGGGTTGTTCGGGACGTTCGGGCAGTCCAACTACGGAGCGGCCAAGACCGGGCTGGTCGGGTTGATGAACGTGCTGGCGATCGAGGGCCGACGCAACAACATCCGGGTCAACGCCATCTCCCCGATCGCCAAGACCCGGATGACCGAGAACACCATGACCGAGCTGGTGAAGGATCTCGCCCCCGAGGATGTCACCCCGGTGGTGGTGTACCTGGCGCACGAAAGTTGTGAGCGCACGGCCAACATCTACCGGGTCGGCGGCAAGCACGTGTCGCGGGTGTTCATCGCCGAGACCGCCGGCGTCGACCTGCAGGCCCGGACGGCCGAGGCGTTCGCCGCGAACATCGACGCGATCGACGATGCCACGTCCTTCACGATCCGGGGTGGGCCGGCGCGGGCGTAGCCGAGCCGGCCGCGGCGTCCACGTCGATCAGGTCGGCTGAACGACGATGTCTCCGCAGTCCTACTGGATCGGCTCGTCCCCGAGCACCGTGGTGCGCAACATCTCTCGCCGCGAGTTCGGCTCATAGGGTGCCGCTCGGTGCAGCACACCCTGGTTGTCCCAGATGACGGTGTCCCCCACCGACCACGTGTGGCTGTACACCTTGTCCGGCGTCGTCGAATGCTCCAGCAGTTCGGCGAGAAGGGTCCGGCCCTCGTCGAGGTCCATACCGACGATATGGTCTGCCGACGTGCCGAGCACCAGGGACTTGCGGCCGCTGCGGTGCGTCCAGATCAACGGGTTCTCCTGCGTGGGGCGCGATTTCCAGCGCGCCAGTTGCTCGGGGGTGGGGTCGGGGTACACCCGGCGTTGCGACGCCTCCAGGGAGTGCACCACCCGCAGCCCGGCGTAGCGCTCCTTCTCCCCCTCGGTCAACGTCTCGTAGGCGGCATAGGAGTTGGCGAATTCCGTCTCACCGCCGCGGGCGGCGACCTGCAGTGCCGAGAGCACCGTGGCCTTCTGCGGGCATTCGTCGGGAGCCGACGGCGTACATCCGTCGATATGCCAGTCGAAGGTCGCCTTCAGATATTCGGCAACCTTGTTCTTCGACTTGTCCAGCGTGATCGGGTAGATCCCCGACACCGGATGGTGCCCGTCGGCGGACCGGTCGATCTCCCCCAGCCGCTCGCAGAACGCCACCTGGGCCTCGGGATTCAGATGCAGGTCGTGAAAGACCAGCACCCCGTTGTCCTCCAGGGCCTCCAGGATCGCCGTCGCCAGACCGTCATCGGCACCCAGTCGGTCCGGGTCGACACCGGTGACCTCGGCACCCACCGAGGAGGTGAGCTTGTTGATGGTGAGCACGCTCATGGCGCGTCCTTTCGTCAGGGTGTGGGTTCGCCGGTGCGGATCATCACCGCGTCGGCGGCGTCCACGGGCGCGGGTTGGTGCATGATCTCGATCGCCATCGCGACCATCACCAGTGAATAGATCAGGTGCAGCAGGTTCAGCGCGTCGTCGGGCACATCGTCGAGTGGGAACTTGTCGCAGTAGTCGATGGCCTCTTCCAGCCGCGGGAAGAACGCGTCGTAGAACTCCTGCATCACCGGCATCGTGCTGGACAGCCGTCGCTCCCAGCGCTCGGTCTCGGTGGCCAGACACCAGGTGTCGGCGAAGGGCTCCAGCTCGGCGAAGGCGCTCGGTAACCGCTTGACACTCATGAGTTCTGGTACTCCTCGACCCAGTCGACAGCCACCTTGTGCAGATGCCGCACCAGGATCTCCTGATCGTTGACCGGGAAGTCGTCGATCACGTCGTACTCCAGCGCGGCCTGGGTGCCGCCCAGCATCCCGGCATCCTGCAGGGCGAACTCCTTGAGCACCACCGCGGCGACCTCGTGCTCGATGCGCTCGCGCACGGTGCGAGCCGGGTGGAAGTAGGTGTACGCCTCGAACCGGTGGGTGTTGTGCGAGGTCGGCCAGTACCGGTACAGCAGGTACCAGCCGCCGTAGATCAGGATCTCCAGATTGGGGAAGATCTGGAAGTTGCTGATGCCCCACGGCTCGATGCCGCCCGGGTTGAGGCCGGCGGGCAGGTCCCCGATGTCCGGTGTGCGCCACGGCCCGACGAGTCCGCTCTCGGTGGCGCGCTCGATGGGGTACATGTACTCCGGCGCCAACAACCAGCGCCGGGTGCCGGCGGTGGAGACCAGCCGGTGCGGGCCGTCGAGCTGGAAATGCCCACAGGTGAAGCCGGCGCTGGGGTTTCGCACCTCGGCCGGCACCTGCTGGGTGTGCAGCGAGGGCACGTGGTAGTACTCCTGGAAGGCATCGGCGAAGATCTTCCAGTTGCTGTTGTTGTGCGCCACCCAGTCGTAGCGTTCGGTGAGCGTGCCGAACGGGTAGTCGTCGAGGCCGGTGATCATCGGTCCGAGGAACTCGCGCAGGGTCTGTCTCGGTTGGGCGTCGAAGTTGATGAAGACAAATCCCGCCCACACATCACAGTGCACCTCGAGCAGACCATAGTCCGCGACGTCGAAATCGACGTATCGCTCGATATTCGGGACGTGGCGCAGTCTTCCGTCCAGGCTGTAGCGCCAGCCGGACTGCGCACACACCAACTCCGGCACCTTGCCGGTGCCCTCGACCAGCTTGGCACCACGGTGCCGGCACACATTGTGGAACGCCCGCACCCGGTCATCATCGCCGCGCACCAGTACCAGCGTGGCGTTGGCGGCCTCGACCTCCTTGGTCAGATAGCTCCCCACCGAGGGGATTTCCTCGACCCGGCAGAGGTTCAGCCAGGCGCGTTTGAAGACCGCCTCGCGTTCCAACTCGTAGAACTCCGGTGAGATCGAGTCGCGGAACGAGATCGGACCGGTTCCCAGCTCCGGATAGTGCTCGGTCCAGGATCCCTCGCTCGGTTTGGCCCACTGGGTCGTCACATCACACCTCCACCGTTGACGCCGAGGGTCTGGCCGGTGATGTAGCCGGCCTCCTCGGAACACAGAAATGCCACTGCCGCCGCGATATCGGCCCCGGTTCCCAGCCGGCCGATCGGGATGTTCGCCGCGATCTCCTCGTTGCTCTTGAGGAATCCGGCCGCCTGACCCTGATGCTGCATCGGCGTCTCGATGCCCGACGGCGGGATGTTGTTGACCGTGATACCGCTCTTGGCGTATTCGCGCGCCAGCGATTTGGTCAGCGTCAGCAGCGCCCCCTTGGAGGCCGCGTAATGGGCGGCGAACGGCGACCCGCGTTGCGCACTGGACGACGAGATCATCACGATCCGGCCCCAGCCGCCGGCCACCATGTCGGGCAGTGCCGCCTGACAGCAGTGAAACGTCCCGGTCAGGTTCACCTCGATGATCCGGTTCCAGGATTCCAACGAGATCTCCTCGAAGGGCGCGAATCCGAACAGCCCGGCACTGGTCACCAGGATCTGAACCGGTCCGAGCTCCGTGCGCACCTTGGCGTACGCGTCATCGACGGCCGTCCGGTCGGAGACGTCACCGGCCACCGCCAGCGCGGTCACGCCGTCGGCCCGTAACTCCTCGGCGACCCGCTGCGCCGCCTCGGCATTCACGTCGAACACGGCAACCTTGTGCCCCCGCCTGCCCAGTTCGTGGCAGGTGGCCTCGCCCATACCGGACGCCCCGCCGGTCACCACCGCAACGCGACTCATCGACCCTCCCTACTCGTAGACAAACCGGATGGTGCGACTGGTCGGCAATGCCTGGCAGGTGACGACGAACCCCTCGGCGATCTCGTCGTCGTCGAGCGCATCGTTGTTCAGCAGGCGCGCACTGCCCTCGGTCACCTGCGCGATACACGTTCCGCAGGAACCCGTCTCGCAGGACGACGGCGCCTTCAGTCCGGCCATCCGCGCGGTCTGCAGCAGGGTGTTACCCGCCCGGTAGTCCACGGTGACGGTCTGCCGGTCGAGTTCGATGGTGACCTCTTCGGTGACCGGCGCCTCGTCGTCGACCGGTACCGGCGCCACGCTGAACCGCTCCAGGAACAGCTGATCGGCCGGCACCCCGGCGGAAAGCAGGGCCTGCTCGACGGTGTCCATGAAGGGAGCCGGGCCGCAGACGTAGTAGTCGGCACCGGCGACATCGGCTGTCGCGCCCAGAAATTCGGTGATGATCTCGGCGGTCACCACGCCCCGTTCGGCATCGAGGTGATGATGCAGGACGAACCTGTCCTCGTGCCGATCGGCGAGCCCGGCCAACGCATCGGCGAAGATGACCGACTCGGCGGCGCGGTTGGCGTAGAGCAGTCGCGCCCGGCCCGCCGCGGCGAGCACCGTCTGGATCAGCGAGTACACCGGCGTGATCCCACTCCCGCCGGCGAACGCGATGAGTTCGCGATCGCTGTCGGATCGGACGAACCGGCCCTCCGGCGCAGCGGCCTCGATCTGATCCCCCGGCGCCGCATGGTCATTGAGCCAGTTCGACACCACACCGGCACCGTCGCGCTTGACGGTGACGCGCAGATCCTGTTGCAGCGCCGGTGATGACGACATCGAATAGCACCGCCGATATTCCTGACCGCCGACGGTGACGCGCAGGGTGAGGAACTGCCCTGCCTGGTAGGTGAACCGGCGCTGTTCGGATTCCGGGATATCGAGCACCAGCGACAACGCATCACGGGTCTCCCGCACCACCTCTTTGATGCGCAGCGGTGAAAATCCGTCGACGGGGTTCATCCCGTCGAACATATCAAGTACTTGTCATGTATCTCAAGTAGTTGGCATCAATCGACATGATCGGCGTACAGCGTGTGCCCGGTGCCCTGCTCGACGACCCGGCTGAGCAGCTCACGTAACTGCTCCTGCTCGGCCCGGCTGAGCACACCGAACACCGCGTCATGGGCCTTGACGGCGTCGCTGACCACGGCGGCGGCGATGCTGCGCCCCTCATCGGTGAGAAAGGTCTGCAGGATCCGACCGTGCTGGGGATCCTGCTTACGCTCGACCAGTCCGCGCTTCTCCAGCGCGGTCACCGCGAGCTGCACTCCCTGCGGGCTGATCAGCAGCCGGCGGGCCAACTCGGCGGCCGACAGGCCGGGCTGGTTCGCCAGCTGACGCAGGACGCCGATCTGGGCAGTGCTGACACCATGCGGTTTCACCGAGTCGTTGACCGAGGTGAGCGAGAAGTAAAAGGCCTGCTTGAGCAGCCAGAGAATGTTGTCGGTCAGCTCAACAGCAATATCGTCGCCCATCCCAGCCGCCCATCCTCTAACTCTTGACGACCACGCCATCCTTCATGACGAACCGCACGTCCAGCGTGGCCGAGATATCGCGGGACACATCTCCCGGTACGGCGATGATATCGGCCAGATAGCCCTCGGCCAGCCGTCCCAGTTCGTGTTCGGCGTCGACGAGCTCGGCCGCCACCACGGTCGCGGACCGGATCGCCTGCATCGGCGTCATCCCGCGACCGACCAGTGCGACCAGCTCCTTGGCGTTCTGTCCGTGCGGGATGGCCGGCGCATCGGTGCCACACGCGATGCGGACACCGGCCTCGATGGCCTTGGGCAGCATCGCCTTTGCGCGCGGGAACACCTCGAGGGCCTTCTTGCGAAGCTCCGGCGCGATCCGGTCGATCGCCATCGCATCGGTGAGATAGGTGGTCGACACCAGGAAGGTGCCGTGGTCGACCATCATCTGGATCGTCTCGTCGGTGGCCAGGAATCCGTGCTCGATACAGTCGATCCCGGCACGGATACATGCCCGGATGGCGCTGTCGCCGACCGCGTGTGCGGCCACCTTCACCCCCGCCCGGTGCGCCTCGTCGGCGATTGCCTCGAACTCCGCGTCGGAATACTGCTGCGCGCCCGGTGCCGTGCTGTGCGACATCACACCACCGGAGGCGGACACCTTGATCAGCTTGGCGCCGTGCCGAACCTGGTACCGCACGCAGGCGATGACATCCGGCACCCCGTTGGCGATTCCCTCGGCCACCGAGAGCGGCATGACGCCCGGGGCGAGCCGCTGGAAGACAGTGGGATCCAGGTGTCCGCCGTACGGTGTGACGGCATGTCCGGCCGGGTAAATGCGCGGGCCCGCATGCCAACCCTGGTCGATGGCGCGCTGCAGCGCGACATCGAGCAGGTATCCCCCGGTCTTGACCATCAGCCCCAGGTTGCGCACGGTGGTGAACCCGGCATCCAGGGTGGTCCGCGCGTTCACCGCCCCGCGCAACGTCCGGTAGGCCGGATCGTCCTGTACCCCGTGCATCGGCGTGGGCAATCCCTCGGGACTGCCCGGCCCACCGATCAGCAGGTTGAGCTCCATGTCCATCAGGCCCGGCAGCAGGGTCACGTCACCGAGGTCGATCACGGTGGCCGAATCCGGTAGCGGGCCCTCGGGATCCACTGCGGTGATGCGATTCTGTTCGACCACGATGACCGCCGGCGAGTGGATCTCACCGGTGTCGACGTCGGCCCACCGCGCCGCCTTCAGGATCGTGCTCAAGGGATGGGCTCGTAAACGCAGTCCAGGCTGGTCGCACCGGAATCCGGTACCCGGGGCTGCTTCCAGCATTCGACCGGGAAGGACACTGTGACCATCGAGTACAGCAGGTGCATCAGGTGCAGCACATCCTCGGGCATGTCGTCGAGGCTGAACTTGTCGCAGTAGGAGATGGCCTCCTCGGCGCGTGCGGTGATGGCCTCATAGAAGGCCTGCATCTCGGCCATGGAACTGCCCAACCGCTTGGCGTAGCGCTGCGCCTCGGCGGGCAGCACCCAGTCGGAGAAGCGTTCCAGGTCAGCGAATTCAGTTGGTAGCACGGTGGTCACACCCCCGCCGTCTTGCGCTGGTAGTCGTCGATCCAGGCCGCGGTCTCCTTGTGCAGGTGGCGCAGCAGGATCTCCTGATCGCAGTAGAGGAACTCGTCGACCACCCGGGATTCGATGCTGGTCTGGGTTGCCTCCAGGGTGTTGGCGTCCTGCAGGCCGTACTCCTTGAACGAGGCCGCCGCCAGTTCCTGGGCCAGCCGTTCCCGCGGTGTGCGTGGCTGCGGGAAGTACAGCGTGCACTCGAAGGTGTGCGTGTTGAACGATGTCGGCCAGTAGTGGTAGGTCAGGTACCAGCCCTGGCCCCAGAACAGGATGACGAAGTTCGGGAACAACTGGAACGAATCCAGGCCCCACGGATCGCATTTGGCCGGATTCAGCCCGGCCGGCATCTCACCGAGATCAGGTTTGTCCCAGGGTCCGAAGAGTCCGCTCTGACAGATGTCCTCGATGGGCTTGCGCATCTCGTCGGCCATCTCCCAGGCACGCACCCCGGAGGTGCTCACCAACCGGTGCGGTCCCTCGATCCGGTAATGCGGTGCTTCGAAACCGGCCTCGGCGGCCGCCTTGGAGTAGGCGGTCGGCGTCTGATTCGCGTGCAACACGGGCGCGTGGTAGAACTCCTGGAACGCGTCCATGTAGAGCTTCCAATTCGCCTTCACCTCAGAGCGATAGGTGAACCGCGATGTCATCGTGCCGAACGGATAGCCGGCCAGGTCGGTGATCATCGGGCCGAGGAACTCGGTCAGCGTCTGCTCGGGTTCGGGCGCGAAGTTGACGAAGATGAATCCCTCCCACACCTCGCAGTGCACCGCCACCAACCCGTAGCGATCCTTGTCCAGGTCGAAGAACTCCTCCTCCTGCTGGACGTAGGTCAGCTTGCCTTCCAGGTCATAGCGCCAGGCGTGGTACTTGCAGATGAACTGACGACAGGTGCCGGCGGTCTCCGCCAGCGGCATGTCGTTCCACACCAGCTTGTTCCCGCGGTGCCTGCAGATGTTGTGGTACGCCTTCACCTCACCTTTTGTCGTGCGGCACACGATGATCGAGGTGTTGGCGGCCTTCATCTCCTTGGTGAAGTAGCTGCCCTTGCGGGGCAGCAACTCCACGCGGCCCACGTTCAGCCAGGCCCTCTTGAAGATGGCCCGGCGTTCGAGTTCGTAGATCTCCGGGTTGATCGAGTCCTCATAGGAGATCGGTCCGGTACCCAGATCCGGGTAGTGCTCGGTCCAACTACCCTCTGCCGGTTTCGGGAAGCGCGCCATGATCTGACGGTAGCGCCCACCGAGTTGAATGACAAGTAGTTGATACTCCCGACCGGCAGGGTCAGAAGCCGGAGATGATCGCCCCGTTGCAATCCGCGGCGGCCTGACGCAGCTTGACCGCCTCCTGGTAGGCGTCGGAGTAATACCACTCTTTGGCCGCTTCGACGGATTCGAATTCCAGCAGCACCGTTTGGGTTCCGTGCCACTCGCCCTCGAGCGTCTCGACGGCCGGGCCGAAGCCGAGAACCGTGGCTCCGGCCATCGCCTTGCTCGCCAGCTTGCCGTATTCGGCCATTCCGGCCGGGTCCTTGATGTCTTCGGTGATGATCACGTAGCCCTTGGCCATGGCGTGAAACTCCTTGTCGGTGAATGGATGTGGTCAGAGTTTGTGGATGGCGTTCTCGGGACAGCACGCAATGGCCTCTTCGACGGCCGCCTCGTGTTCGGCCGGCACCTCCCCCGGCGCGGCGACCGCCCAGCCGTCGTCGGACAGGTCGAAGACCTCGGGACACAGCGTCAGGCACATACCGTGGCCGGCGCAGCGATCCTCGTCTACTTCGACCTTCATTTGACGTCGAACTCCAGGTGCAGATGCGTCAATCCACGCAGGATGAACGTCGGGATGTAGTTGTAGTCACGCTGCCCGGCCGGCCCGTGCTTGTCCTCCGAGATGCGGATGTCGGTGGTGCGGTCCAGCAGGCGTTCCAGTCCGACACGCGTCTCGGCGCGGGCCAACGGCGCCCCCGGGCAGGAGTGGATGCCGCGCCCGAAAGCCAGATGCTGACGGGCGTTCTTGCGCGCCGGATCGAAGGTGTCCGGATCCTCGAAGCGACGCGGATCCCGGTTGGCCGCGCCGTTGACCACCATCACGGTGCGCCCGGACGGCAACTCCTGGTCCCCCACCGTCACCGGGGTCCGCGACAGCCGGAAGTCCCCCTTTACCGGACTCTCGAAGCGCAGCGCCTCTTCGATGAAATTCGGCAGCAGGCTGCGATCGGCGCGCACCTGCTGTTGCACATCTGGACGATCGCCGAGCACCTTCAACGCGGTACCCAGCAGTCGGACCGTGGTTTCCTGGCCGGCCGAGAAGACGTTGGTGGCAACACGTGCCACGTCACCCGGGCTCGGGGTGGTGCCATCGGGGAACAATGCGGTGGCCATCCCGGTGAGGATGTCCTCGCGCGGATTGTTGCGCCGGTCCTCGATGTAGGCCTCGAACTGGCCGTAGAGGAACTCCAGCGGGCTGTGCGAGAGCGACTCGCTACTGGTGCTGCCGACGCCGCCACCGGAGTTCTGCGAGATGCCGTCGACGAAGGCATTGCGGTCCTCGGGCGGGATGCCGAGCAGGTCGGCGATCACCAGCAGGGTGAAGGGGCTGGCGAAGCCCTTGATGAACTCACCGTGCCCTGGGGCGAGGTAGTCGTCGAGCACCTCGTCGGCGAGCTGCCACATGGCATCCTCGTTCTCCTTGAGGCGCTTGGGCGTGATGAGGCGCATCATCAGGGAGCGGTGATTGGTGTGCACCGGCGGGTCGAGGGTGGGCAGCTGATCGCTGAACGGCAGCTCGTCGCGGTGCTTCTCGATGAGTTCGGCGACGTCGTCGCGGCCCTCCAGCGGCACCGGGAAACCGGGGAAGGGACCCGTCACCGAGGTGCACGAGGAGAAGGTCTCCTCGTCGTTGTACACCGAGACGGCCTCTTCCCAGCCGGTCACCATCGTGACGCCGTAGATGTCCTCGGGCTGCACCGGACACTTGTCCCGCAGCGCGTTGAAGTACGGATAGGGATCGGCTACCAGCCGCGGGTCCTTGAACCAGTCGATGCCGGCGGGGTCGATCGCCATAGATTCACTCCGTTCCTGCGACCATGAGAATGAGCCTCTCATTGTTGAGTATTACATTTCCACAGGCTCGCGCCGCCGTCAACGAGGGCAAATGCCTGACCACGCCGCTGAATTCTGGCAATGCTGAGCATTCGCACAACATAGCCGGAATGACCGCCTATCCTGACGCCAAATGACAGATCTCGCCGAAGCCAGGGACACCGAGCCCGACCTGGCCCAGCCGTGGGCTCCGCACCGACGCAGGACCTACATCGCGCTCACCGCGATCACCGGATTCGCGTTCACCGCCGCCGTCATCGGTGTCGGCACCGGAGTACTACCACCCAGCTTCACCGTCGACGTCGTCGCCAACCTCGCCTTCGGGCTGCCCGTCATCGTGCTACCGCTGGTGTACTTCTGGACCGGGCGCGGCGAGCAGCGCACGCGGCTGCAGCGGGCATCGGAGCTCACGCTGATCTATCTGCCCTACACCGCAGGCAGCCAGCTCGGCTACGAGACCATCTTTCTCATCGGCCATCCGCTGGACTGGTGGACGCCGACCACCGACCCCGGCTGGAAGTGGCTGTGGTGGCAGTACGGTCTGGCCGACACCCGCTACACCAGCGGCAACGCTTGGATCTTCGGACTGGAGCTGGTCGGCGTCATCACCGGGGCCATGCTGTTCATCGTGTGGCTCCGGCTGATTCGCACCGATCTACCGACCGAGTCCCGGATCAGGTACCTGTGGCTGGCGTTCACCGGGTGCGCCGTGCTGATCAGCAGTACCGGGGTCTACTTCCTGTCCGAGGTACGCGCCGGCTTCGGCGATATCGGCCAGGGCGCGTTCGGGTTGTGGTTCAAGTTCATCGCCGAGAACGTGCCGTTCATGATCCTCCCGTTCTTCGCCCTGATCGCGATGCACCGTCAGATCGATTACCTGACAAGGAAATCCGGCCCGAAGCCGTGACGAGGACGCACAGTCCGACCGCGCAGGCGAACACCCCGAGGATCAGGTGCCGCGGCCAGTCGGTGGCCGCGTAGGCCCACAGTTGCAGGCCGCCGGCCACCAGCGCCAACAGCCCGAAGACCATGCCTGCGATGCGCAAACCCATGAAATAGTCTGCCCTCACTCTTAGTTTGACTCTGGTCAGCTTAACTGCGGCGCGGTACGGTGCGTCAATGGCCACGTCGTCGCGCAATGCCGAAGCTGACCGTGGTCAGCGCCGAGCCACCTTCCGGCGCGCCAACTCGACCGCGACCAAACGCGTGCTGGTGCAGGCCGCGATGGCGCTGTGGCGTACCAAGGGCTACGCGACGACGACGGTCGCCGAAATCTGTACGGCCGCGGGTGTGTCGAAGGCATTGTTCTACTTCTACTTTCCCCGCAAGGAGGACGTGCTGTTCGAGGTGGGGGTGATGTCGACCCGGTCCGCACAGCGCGTCGTCGCCGAGCTGCTCACCGGCGACTACGACATCGGCACCGTCATCGCGGCCGCGCTTGCCGACCTGGAACGGTCGATGGCCCGTAACCCCCGCGAGCTGGTGATCGAGACGATCCTGGAGGGCTACCGACACGAACACCGACTGCTCGCCGCCGGCGAAGCCGGCACATCAAACACCGCCGGCGAAGCCGGCACATCAAACACCGCCGGCGATACCGCCCCCGACCTGAACGGCGGCATGTTCACCGAACTGTTCGACCGCGCGCTCGCCGACGGCAAGCTGCCCGCCGGAACCGACACCGGCCATCTGGCCTACCTGGCCATGACGCTGGTCAGCGAAGGCGCCCGGCACTGGGCCGCCGGCGCCTTCGGCTCCCGATCGTTCGCCGACGTCGTCGGCGCCGACATCCTCACCCTCATCGCCGGATATCGAAGGAGCTAGCCATGGCATGGGATTTCGAGACCGATCCGGAGTTCGCCGAACTCCTGGCGTGGGCGGACGCCTTCGTCCGCGATGAGGTCGAACCGCTGGATCTGATCTGGCCGCATCTGCAGTTCACCCCGCTGGACGAGGCCCGCCGCGCCGTGGTGGACCCGTTGAAGCAGCGGGTGCGGGACAAGGGCCTGTGGGCCACCCACCTGGGACCCGACCTCGGCGGCCAGGGTTTCGGACAGCTGAAACTGGCTCTGCTGAACGAGATCCTGGGCCGCTCCCAGTGGGCGCCGATCGTATTCGGCTGCCAGGCACCCGATACCGGGAATGCCGAGATCATCGCGCACTACGGCACACCCGAGCAGAAGGAGCGCTATCTGCGCCCACTGCTCGACGGCGAGGTGTTCTCGTGTTACTCCATGACCGAACCGCAGGGCGGTGCCGACCCCACCCAGTTCCGCACCGCCGCCGTGCGCGACGGTGACGACTGGGTCATCAATGGCCACAAGTTCTTCTCCTCCAACGCCTCGACATCGTCGTTCCTGATCGTCATGGTCGTCACCAACCCCGATGTCAGCCCGTACCAAGGCATGTCGATGTTCCTGGTGCCCACCGACACCCCCGGCGTCACCATCGTGCGCAACTCCGGTCTCTACGGCGAGGCCGACGGGCAGGGTTCACACGCACTCATCCACTACGACAACGTGCGGGTACCCGACTCGGCGTTGCTGGGCGGCGAGGGGCAGGCCTTCGTGATCGCCCAGACCCGGTTGGGCGGCGGGCGGATCCACCATGCGATGCGCACCATCGGGCTGGCCCAGAAGGCGCTCGACATGATGTGCGAGCGGGCGCTGTCCCGGCACACTGCCGGCAGTCTGCTGTCCGACAAGCAGACGGTGCAGGGCTATATCGCCGACTCCTACGCTCAGCTCAAGCAGTTCCGGCTGATGGTGCTCTACACCGCCTGGGAGATCGACAAGTACAACGACTACAAGAAGGTACGCAAGGACATCGCCGCGGTGAAGGTCGTCATGCCCACCGTCCTGCACGACATCGCCTGGCGGGCAATGCAGGTGCACGGAGCGCTCGGCGTGACCAACGAGATGCCGTTTCTCGGCATGGTGACCGGGGCCGCGGTGATGGGGCTGGCCGACGGTCCGACCGAGGTGCACAAGACGACGGTGGCCAAGCAGGTGCTGCGGGACTACACCGCCACCGACGGGCCGTGGCCGACCGAGTGGATTCCCGGCAAGCGCGACGCGGCCCGCGCCAGGTTCGCCGAACATCTGGAAGCCGAGGTGGGCAACCTGTGAGCACCCCGGCGATCGATGTTGGCCGTCTTGCTGCGTGGATGGATGCTGCCGACCTACCGGGCAGCGGCGCCGCGCTGCAGTCGCGGTTCCTCTCAGGTGGGACGCAGAACATCATCTTCGAACTCACCCGCGGCGAGCATCGCAGCGTGCTGCGGATGCCGCCACCGGGCGCCCCGCCCGACCGCGACAAGGGCATCCTGCGGGAATGGCGCATCATCGAGGCGCTCGACGGCACCGACGTGCCGCACACCGAGGCCATCGGCGTCTGCGCCGACCCGGACGTCCTCGGCCGGCCGTTCTACCTGATGGGTTTCGTCGACGGCTGGTCCCCGATGGACCGACAGGGGCGGTGGCCGGAGCCCTTCGACAGCGACCCGGACACCCGGCCCGCTCTGAGCTACCAACTGGCCGAGGGCATCGCACTGCTGTCCAAGGTCGACTGGAAATCCCGTGGTCTCGGCGATCTGGGCAGACCCGACGGCTTCCACGAACGTCAGGTCGACCGCTGGATCGGTTTTCTGGAGCGCATCAAGAAGCGGGAACTGCCCGGGCTGGAGGTCGCGACGGCCTGGCTGAGGGCGCACAAGCCACTGGATTTCATCCCTGGACTCATGCACGGTGACTATCAATTTGCCAACGTCATGTACCGGCACGGGGCGCCCGCGCAGTTGGCCGCGATCGTCGACTGGGAGATGGGCACGGTCGGTGACCCGAAACTCGATCTGGGCTGGATGGTGCAGAGTTGGCCTGCACACGAAGACGACCACGCCGCCATGGACTACGTCGACATGCGCGGGGCGCCGACCCGCGACCAGGTGGTCGCCCACTATGCCGAGGTGTCCGGCCGACAGGTCGACGATCTGGACTACTACCTGGTGCTGGCGAAGTGGAAGCTGGCCATCGTGCTGGAGCAGGGGTACCAGCGCGCCGGTGACGACGAGAAGCTGCTGGCATTCGGACCGGTGGTCACCGATCTGATGCGCTCGGCCGCCGAACTCGCCGAGTCCAGCGACTACCGGTGAGGGCCGCGCTCTGCCCGGCGCATGGTCCGCCCGAGGTGGTCGAGGTCCGGGAGCTGCCCTCCCCCGCGCGTGCCGACGGACAGCTCCGTGTGCGGGTACACGTGGCGGCGGTGAACTTTCCGGATGTGCTGCTGGTGGCGGGCCGATACCAGGTCGCTGTCCCACCGCCATTCGTGCCGGGCAGCGAGTTCGCCGGTGTGGTGGTCGAGACCGACGGCGTGGCATCGGGGTTCACCGTCGGTGACCGGGTGACCGGAACCGCGATGTTCGGGGCGTTCGCCGAGCAGGTCTGCCTGCCGCCCGAGGCGTTGGCCAGGGTGCCGGACGGCATCGACGATCGGGCCGCAGCGGCATCCGGCGTGGCGTTCCGTACGGCGTATCACGCCCTGCGTTCGGTCGCGCGGGTGACACCGGGTGATGACGTCGTGGTGCTCGGCGCCGGCGGCGGCGTGGGTCTGGCCGCCGTGGCGCTGGCAACCGCGCTGGGCGCCCGGGTGACCGCCGTGGCGGGAAGCGCCGACAAGCTCTCGGCCGCTGCCCGATACGGCGCTGTGCACGGCATCGACCACCGCGGCGGGGATCTGCGCGAGGCATTGCGCGCGGCCCTGCCCGACGGGGCCGCCGCGGTGCTCGACCCGGTGGGTGGCGCACTCGCCGAGCCCGCGCTGCGTTCCCTGCACCGCGGCGGGCGATTCGTCACGATCGGATACGCCTCGGGTGACATCCCGCGGATTCCGCTGAACCTGATTCTGGTCAAAGGCATCACCGTCGCGGGGTTCGGTTTCCGGGATGTGCCCGCCGACGAGTTCACGCGCAACGAATCGGAATTGCGGCGGCTGCTGGCAACGGGTGCCGTCACGCCGCACATCGGTGCCGAGTATCCCCTCGCCGAGGCGGCCGCGGCATTGCGGCATGTCGCCGACGGCAGGGCGATCGGAAAGGTGCTCGTGCAGATCAACCCGGCCGCATACTGACCATTACAGCCACCGCGGATACCGTAAAGCGGGTCGATGAGTTCCGATGTCCTTGACCCGGCCTCGACCGGCCTGCTAAGCAGGTGCTCAGGAGCGCCAGCCCCGTTCGACTCCGCCCACCGATGGAGCACCGATGTCACAGCCCACCACCGCACCTGCCGATCTGTACTACGACCCGTACAACATCGAACTCAACATCGATCCGTACGCGGTGTTCGCCCGGCTGCGGGAGGAGGCGCCGCTGTACTACAACGAACAGCACGACTTCTACGCCCTGAGCCGTTATGACGATGTCAATGCCGGCGTCATCGACCATGAGACGTTCATCTCCGGCCGCGGCGCGGTGCTGGAGATCATCAAGAGCGGCATGGAGATCCCGCCGGGCACCCTGATCTTCGAAGATCCGCCGATCCACAACATCCACCGGAATCTGTTGTCGCGGATGTTCACCCCGCGCAAGGTCCTCGCTCTGGAGCCGCAGATCCGCGAGTTCACCGCGCGGTGCCTCGACCCGATCGTCGGGACCGGCCGCTTCGATTTCGTCAACGATCTCGGCGAGCAGATGCCCATGCGGGTGATCGGGATGCTGCTGGGCATCCCCGAGGACCGCCAGCGCCAGATCACCGCACACGGCGAGGAGACGCTGCAGGGGCAGAAACTCGAGGGCCTGGCCACCGGCGAGGTGTTCGCCGAGTTCATCGACTGGCGCACCGAGCATCCATCGGACGACATCATGACCGATCTGCTCAACGCCGAGTTCGAGGATGAGACCGGCACCCGGCGCACACTGCGCCGCGATGAATTGCTGCTGTATCTGACCGTCATCGCCACCGCCGGGTCGGAGACGACCACCCGGCTCATCGGCTGGGCCGGTAAGACGCTGGCCGACCATCCCGATCAGCGCCGGGCCCTGGTGGACAATCCTGCGCTCATCCCTCAGGCGATCGAGGAGATCCTGCGCTGGGAGCCGCCGGCGCTGCAGATCGCCCGCTACGTCACCCGCGATGTCGAGTATTACGGGCAGACGGTGCCGGCGGGCTCGGCGATGCTGATGCTCGTCGGTGCGGCCAACCGGGACCACCGCCGCTTCGCCCCGGACGGCGACGTCTTCGACATCTACCGGGAACACCGCTCGCACATGACGTTCGGTGCCGGTACGCACTTCTGCATGGGCAACGCGCTGGCCCGCCTGGAAGGGCGGATCGCGTTGGAGGAGATCCTCAAACGCTTCCCGGAGTGGGAGGTCGACTGGCCGAACGCCGTGCCGTCGGAGACCGCCGCGGTCCGCGGCTGGGCCGCGATGCCGACCCTGCTCTAGCTGGCCGGCACCAGGTCGGCGGCAACGGACGGACAGGACATCACGCCGCAGCGGAACAGCTCGGTGCGGTCCACCGCGTCGGTGTCCCCGGCGGCGGCCAGCGCCTGTGCCTTGAAGGCGCGCGCCGCCGCGCTCAGCTCGTGCTGGACGAAATCCACTGTGCTGTCCAGCTCCTGGGGCCAGCTCTCACCCCACAGCGTTACCTCGGTCATCCCCTGATCCAGGGCGCCCATGACGCCCTCGCGCACCCGGGCGTCGCTGACGAACAGGTCCGCGGCCACCGCCACGGTCTGCGGGTGCGGGCGCTCCTCCCACAGCTGCATGGCAGTTTCCAGATCGCCGGTCTCGACACCGAGGATCTGCAGCGGGCGGATATCGCCGTCGTCGTCGCCGGAGATCAGCACGGTCACATCCCAACCGGCCATCACGCGATCCACGAGCCAGCCGCCGGCGTTGCGGACCACTTCGGCCACGCTGGGCGCCACCACGTCGAGCCGGTACCTCATAGCGAACTCCTGTCCCGTGTCGTCTCCGGAGCGAAATCGCGAACCAGCGCCTCGGTGTATCCCTTGAACACGTCGGCGAGAGGAATCGAAGGATCGAGTAGCCATGCGGTCTCCATTCCATTGACGAAAGCGAGGATCTCCACGGCCTTTGCGGCCGGGTCGAGGTCTGCGCGGTAACGGCCGTCGGCCTGCCCACGCCGGATGGCATCGGCGACGATCGCGACGGCGGCCTGCTGCCGGGCGACCAGCCGGTCGTGCAGCGGGGCGTCGGGCTGGATGTTTTCCACCAGCAGCACGGTGAAGGTGCCCACCAGCGCCGGCGCCCGGTGGAAACGTTCGGCCACCCGGCCGATGTTGGCGATCAGATCGCCGCCGCGGTCGGCATGGGTGTCATCGTCGAAATCACGCGCGTCCAACACGGCGTGCAGGAGCTGCTCCTTGGATTCGAAGTGGTGCAGCAGGCCGGCGGCACTCACCCCGGCTTCCCGGGCGATCTGGGCCAGCGAGGTGTTGCGCCAGCCGTTGCGGGCCAGCAGGGTCTCGGCAGCAATGAGAATGCGCTGCTTACGGTCCTCGCCCTTGGCCAGCAACGACTCGTAGGGCCGAGGGCCGGATGCCGCAGATGTCGCCGTCACCGCTCTCCTCGTCACGTTCGCGAACCAACCAACTGAACACACAGTAGGTTGGTTGGGCGGCCTGTGACAAGGGTCTCACTTAACAAATTTGTCGACAGGTGTCACGACCTGCGGCGTTACACCTACACCGGAAAGTGTCCTACAGGCCCAGATCCTTGGCGATGATCACCTTCATGACCTCGCTGGTACCGGCGTAGATCCGCGCGACCCGGGCATCGGTGTACAACCGGGCGATCGGATACTCCATCATGTAGCCGTAGCCGCCGAACAGTTGTAGGCAGCGGTCGATCACCCGGGCCTGCATCTCGGTGCAGAACAGTTTCACCCGGGCCGCGTCGGCCGCCGACAGTTCGCCGTCGACGTGCAGTGCCACCGCCCGGTCCAGCATCGCCTGGGCGGCCTCCACCTCCGTCGAACAGGCGGCCAGTTCGAACTTGGTGTTCTGGAAGGACGCCACCGGCGTACCGAACGCCTTGCGATCCTTGGTGTAGCCGATGGCCGCGGCGATCGCCGATCGGGCCTGCGCCACCGAACCCACCGCGACGGTCAATCGTTCCTGGGGAAGGTTGTGCCCCAGGTAGCCGAACGCCTCGCCCTCCTCGCCGAGCACGTTGGCCGCGGGCACCCGGACATCGACGAACGACAACTCGGCGGTGTCCTGCACCTTGCAGCCCATCTTCTCCAGTTCGCGGCCGCGGGTGAAGCCGGGCATCCCGTCCTCCACTACCAGCAGGGTCAAACCCTTTCGCCGGTTGTCGGGATCGGTGGCGGTGCGCGCGACCACGATGACCAGGTCGGCCTGCATACCGCCGGTGATGAAGGTCTTGGCGCCGTTGAGGATCCAGTCGTCTCCGTCACGTACCGCGGTGGTGCGCATACCCGCCAGATCGGACCCGGTACCCGGTTCGGTCATCGCCACGGCGGTCAGCAGGGTGCCGTCGGCGAGCCCGGGGAACCACCGCTTGCGCTGCTCCTCGTCGGCGTAGTGCAGGAAATACGGCAGGATCACCTCGAGCTGGGTGCGCACCGTGGACAGGGTCACCAGCGCGCGCGCCGCCTCTTCTTGCAGCACCACGTTGTAGCGGTAGTCCGGTGCGTCTCCGCCGCCGTACTCCCCCGGGATGGCCATGCCCAACATGCCGAGGGCGCCCATCTTCTCGAACACCGCGCGCGGCATGCGCCCGCCCTTCTCCCACTCGGGATAGGCCGGTACGACCTCCTTCTCGACGAAGTCGCGGGCGAGTTCACGGAACGCCTCGTGGTCCTCGGTGAAGATATTGCGTTGCATGAGAAATACCCTTTCGCTCAGGCCACGAGCTCGACCAGCGTGGCGTTGGCGGTACCGCCGCCCTCACACATGGTCTGCAGTCCGTATCGGATTCCGTTGTCCCGCATGTGGTGGATCATCCTGGTCATCAGCACCGCGCCTGAGGCGCCGAGCGGATGCCCCAGCGAGATGGCCCCACCGAGCGGGTTGAGCTTCGCCTCGTCGGCCCCGGTCTCGGCGAGCCAGGCCAGCGGCACCGGCGCGAACGCCTCGTTGACCTCGAAAACCCCGACCTCGTCGATGCCGACACCGGCCTTGTGCAACACCTTCTCCGTCGCCGGAATGGGGCCGGTCAGCATCAGCACCGGATCGGCGCCGGTCACCGCGCCCGCGCGGTACCGCACCAGCGGGGTCAGGCCCAGATTGAGCGCCTGGTCGGCGGTCATCACCAGCAACGCCGCCGCACCGTCGGAGATCTGCGAGGAGTTGCCCGCGTGGATGACGCCGTCTTCCTGAAACGCCGGCTTGAGGTTCGCGAGCTTCTCGACCGTCGTGCCGCGGCGGATGCCCTCGTCGCCGGTGATGACGTCGGATTCGGTGAACACCGGCACGATCTGGTCGATGAACGCGCCGGCATCCTGGGCCGCCGCGGCCCGCTCATGCGATTGCGCCGAGTACTCGTCGCAGCGGGTGCGGGACAGGCCCCACTTCTGGCAGATCAGCTCGGCCGAGATGCCCTGATTGAAGGAGAAGTCGTCGTAGCGGGCGAAGACCTTGGGACCATAGGGCTGGCCGGTGGCGCGGGCCGACCCCAACGGCACCCGGCTCATCACCTCGACGCCACCGGCCACGACGATGTCCTGCTGACCCGACATGACGGCCTGCACCGCGAAATCCAGTGCCTGCTGGCTCGATCCGCAGGCCCGGTTCACCGTGGTGCCCGGGATGGACTCCGGCCAGCCGGCGGCCAGCACGGCGTAGCGGCCGATGTTGCTCGATTGGTCGCCCACCTGGGATACGCAGCCCCACACCACATCGTCGACCAGGGCCGGATCGACGCCGGTCCGTTCGGAGAGCTCGTTGAGCACCAGGGCGGACAGATCGGCGGCGTGCTGATCGGACAGGCCGCCGTTGCGTTTTCCGACCGGGGTGCGCACGGCTCCGACGATGACTGTCTCGCGCATCTCTACTACTCCTTCGTGACGGGCGGGACCGCCCAGGTTCCGGTGAATGACGGGTCTCGTTTGGCGGCGAAGGCCGCGTAGGCCTCGGCCGAGTCGGTGGTGGCGAAATTGCCGGGCTGGGCCCGGGACTCGTTGGCCAACGCCTCGGCGAACGTGGCCGTCGCACCGTCGTTGAGCAGCGCCTTGCTCTGCGCCAGCGCATACGGCGGCCCGTCGGCAATCCGGCGCGCCACGGCGTCGACGAAGTCGTCGATCTCATCGGCCGCGCGCACCCAGGTGACCAGTCCGAGCTCGTGCGCCTCGCCGGCGTCGATCATATCTGCCAGCAGCACAAGGCGTTTGGCCTGCTGCAGGCCGACGAGCTTGGGCAGCAGCCAGGATCCCCCGAGGTCGACCGACAACCCCCGCTTGGCGAAGATCTGGCTGAACTTCGATTCCGGGGTGGCCACCACCAGGTCGCATCCCAGTGCCAGATTCCAGCCGGCGCCGACCGCGACCCCGTGGACCTTGGCGATCGTCGGCACCGTCAGATTGTGCAGGGCCAGCGCCACATCGGTGAGCCGCTGCAGCTTACGGCGCGGGTGCACCGCCTCACCGGTCCCGATATCGGCTCCCGAACAGAACGCGCCGCCCGCTCCGGTCAGCACGACTGCCCGCACGGTGTCATCGGTGTCGGCTGCCCGCAGTGCCCCGGCCAGCGCATGCCACAGTTCGACGTCGATGGCGTTCTTGCGGTGCGGCCGGTTCAGCGTCAGGGTGCGCACCCCGGCACGGTCGTCGATCAACAGGGAGTCAGCCATCGGCACGGTCCCTCCGCTGCCATCCGTCGAGACTCCCACCCGGCACCGCATCTCGGCGATATCGATCCCTGAGGTGAATCGGGCGGCCGATGTCGGCTTTCATGATCCGTACTCCGGGCCGATCGCTCCGTCGGCGCGCAGGTCGGCCAGTTGCGCTGCGGTGTAACCGAGTTCGGTCAACACGGGATCGGTGTGCTCGCCCAGCCCCGGCACCGGGCCCATGCCCAGCTCGAGGCCGCTGATCACCGGGGGCGGCAGCAGCGCCGCGATATCCCCGTTGGGGGTGGCGACCTGGCGCCACCGGTCGCGGGCCTGCAGATGCGGATGGGCGATGACCTCGCTGGGCTTGTTGTAGCGCGAGTTGCCGATACCGGCGGCATCGGCGGTCCGCTGGATATCGTCGAGATCGTGCCGAGCACACCAGGACTCGATCGCGGCATTGAGTTCGTCGCGATGGGAGCAGCGCTGCGGGTTGGTGGCGAAGCGGGGATCATCGGCCAAATCGGGGCGGTCGATGATCTCGCGGGCCAGCCGCTGCCACTCCCGGTCGTTGGTAGTGCCGAGTACGACGGTCTGCCCATCGCGGGTGCCGAACGACCCGTACGGCGCCACCGCCGGTGAGCTCATGCCCAGCGGCTCCTGGTCGATACCGGAATGCTGGGTGTAGGTCAGCTGGTATCCCATGATGTCGGTCATCGTGTCGAACAGGCTGACCGCGACGGCCGGCGCAGCATCTTCCGCGCCGTTGCGGGCCCGGCCCAGTAACAGCGCCATGATCGACAACGCCGAGTACAGGCCGGTGGTGATGTCGGCGACCGGGGCGCCGGGCTTGGCGGGCATCCCGGGATATCCGGTGGCCGCGCACGAACCGGATTCCGCCTGCACCAGCAGGTCATAGGCACGCTTCTGGGACAGCGGACCGCCGGGGCCGTAGCCGTCGATCTCCAGCGGGATCACCTGCGGGTGGCGCCGCCGCAGGTCGTCGGGTCCCAGGCCCAACCGCGCGGTGGCGCCGGGCGCCAGATTCGAGACGAAGGCGTCCGCGCCGTCCAGCAACCGGTGCAGCACGTCCATGCCGGCCGACGACTTCAGGTTGAGTGTGACGGACTGCTTGCCACGGTTGGCCCAGACGAAGTGGGCAGCCATCCCGTTGACGACGTCGTCGTAGTCGCGGGCGAAGTCGCCACCGTTGGGGTTCTCGATCTTGATGACCCGGGCGCCGAAGTCGGCGAGCACCCTCGTGCACATCGGGGCGGATACCGCCTGCTCCATGGCGATGACGGTGACCCCGTTAAGCGGTGCGCTCACGACCCTCACATAACCATGCCGCGTCCGGCCCGCCGACGGGGCCCCATCAGTAGCTCTTGGGCAGGCCGAGGACGTTGGCGCCCAGGAAGTTCAGGATCATCTCTTGGCTGACGGGAGCGATCTTCATCAGGCGCGACTCCCGAAAGAACCGGGAGATGTTGTATTCCTCGGAGTAGCCCATGCCGCCGTGTGTCTGCAACGCGCGGTCGGCGGCGTCGAACCCGGCGTCGGCGCACAGATACTTGGCCATATTGGCCTCGCGCCCACAGGATTTGCCGTTGTCGTAGAGCCACGTCGCCTTGCGCAGGATCAGCTCCGCGGCGTCCAGGCGGGCCAGCGAGTCGGCCAGCGGGAACTGGATCCCCTGGTTCATCCCGATGGGACGGTCGAAGACCACCCGATCGTTGGCGTACTTCACCGCGCGGTCCAACGCCACCCGGCCGATGCCCAGCGCCTCGGCGGCGATCAGCATCCGCTCCGGGTTCAGGCCGTGCAGGATGTAGGAGAAGCCCTTGCCCTCCTCCCCGATGCGATGCGCCGCCGGGATCCGCAGATCGTCGATGAAGACCTCATTGGAGGACACCGCGTTGCGGCCCATCTTCTTGATCGGCCGGATGTCGACATGGTCGCGGTCGATGTCGGTGAGGAACAGGGTCAGACCATCGGTGGGCTTGGCCGCCTCGTCACGCGGGGTGGTGCGGGTCAACAGCAGGATCTTCTCGGACTCCAGCGCCTTGGAGATCCAGACCTTGCGACCGTTCACGATGTAGTCACCGGTCGAGTCGTTGCCACTGCGTTTGGCGAACGTGGTGATGCGCGAGGTGTCCAGTCCGGCACCGGGTTCCGTGACGCCGAAGCAGACGTGCAGGTCGCCGTTGGCGATCCGCGGCAGCGTCTCGGCCTTCATCTCGTCGGAGCCGAACACGACGACCGGTTGCATGCCGAAGATCGACATGTGGATCGAGCTGGCGGCATTCATACCGCCGCCCGAGCGGGCCACCTCCTCGGCCAGGATGGTGGCCTCGGTGATGCCCAGACCGTGCCCGCCGTATTCCTCGGGGATGGTCATCCCCAGCCAGCCGCCGGCGGCGATCGCCTCGTAGAACTCGGTCGGGAATTCGTGAGCCTGGTCCTTCTCCATCCAGTAGTGGTCGTCGAACCGGGCCGACAGCTCGGCCACCGACTTACGGATCAGCTGCTGATCCTCGGTCAGTTCGAAGTTCATTCCGGACACTGTTCTCTCCTCAATGATGAAGCCACATGCTCACGCGCCAGCGCGCAGCGCTGCGCGCCGGTCTCCTGTCGGTGAATCCGGTCTAGTCCTTGACGCCGGTGACAGCCCGCGCATTGGCGGTGAAATCGGCGACGCTGGACCCGCCACGCTTGTCGTGGTTGCTCAGCGCCTGGATCGAGACATCGTGTCCCTCGGCCTGTTTGCGCAGCGAGCCGACGGTGGCCTGCTCGCGCGGGATGTGGGCGAAGGGTTCGAAGTGATACAGCCGCATCGCGTTCTCGTGGGTGATCTTGTTGATCTCGTCATCGGGTACCTCATAGGTGTCGAAGACGGCGTGTAGCTCCTCCGGCGCCCCGGGCCACATCGAGTCCGAGTGCGGGTAGTCCATCTCCCAGCAGATGTTGTCCACCCCGATCATGTGCCGGTTCTTCACCCCCACCGGATCGGAGATGAAGCACGTCATGAAGTGCTCGCGGAACACCTCCGAGGGCAGCTTGCCGCCGAAGTCCTGATGCGTCCACGTCGAATGCATCTCGTAGGTGCGGTCCACCCGGTCCAGGAAGTACGGAATCCACCCGGTGCCACCCTCACTGAGAGCGATCTTGAGATCCGGATAGGCCTTGATCGGCGCCGACCACAACAGGTCTGCCGCGGCCTGCACGATGTTCATCGGCTGCAGCGTGATCATCACGTCCATCGGCGCATCCGGGGCGGTGATCGCCAACCGGCCCGAGGACCCGATGTGCACATTCATCACCGTGTCGGTGTCGACCAGCGCATCCCACAACGGCTTCCAGTACTCCAGATCGTGAAAGCTGGGATACCCCAACGCCGACGGGTTCTCGGTGAAGGTCAGCGAGTGCACACCCTTCTTCGACACCCGGCGGATCTCATCGGCACACAGCTGCGGGTCCCAGATCGCCGGGATGGCCATCGGGATGAACCGGCCCGGGTGCGAACCGCACCACTCGTCGATGTGCCAGTCGTTGTAGGCCTGCACCAGCGCCAGCGAGAAGTCGGCGTCCTCGGTGGCGAACAGCCGCGCGGCGAAGCCCGGGAAGGACGGGAAGTTCATGGTGGCCAGCACGCCACCGGCATTCATGTCCTTGACCCGCTCGGCCGCGTCGTAACAGCCCTTGCGGATCTCGTCGAGACCCTGAGGCTCCAGTCCGTACTCCTCCTTCGGGCGGCCGGCCACCGCGTTGAGCGCCACGTTCGGGATCACGGTGTCGCGGAACTGCCAGGTGTCCGAGCCGTCGGGGTTGTGCACCAACCGCGGCGCCTCGTCCCGGTACTTCGCCGGCAGATGGTTGGCGAACATGTCCGGTGGCTCGATGATGTGGTCGTCCACGCTGATCAAGATCATGTCGTCGATATGCACGGCTGCGTCCCTTTCGCCGGTGGCGGGTCTGGGTTCTCTCTATATGCAAACTAACTTCTCTTCGGGCGAGAATCAACGTCCGAAAGCCGTCCACATGCCTCTGACCGCGCTGTTTTGCCCGACCACCACGGCCATCGGGGCGTGCAACCAGGCCTGCACTATTGACCTTACGACCCAGGGGTGGAAATCTGTTAGTCAGATATGAGAATATGATTCTCGTAGCGGAGAAGACGGGCCTGAAGGACCGTCCCGACCCATCGCACACAGGAGAGGTACACCGTGGCATTTTTCCCGAAACCGGCTGCCGGCAGCTGGACCGAGAACTGGCCCGAACTCGGGACCGCCCCGGTCAACTACGAGGATTCGATCGACCCGGAACACTGGAAGCTCGAACAGCAGGCCATCTTCCGCAAGACATGGCTGCACATGGGCCGGGTCGAACTCGTCCCCAAGAAGGGCCGGTACGTCACCCGCGAGCTGCCGTCCGTCGGTCCCGGCGTGTCGATCATCATCGTCAACGACGGCGAGCAGATCCGCGCCTTCTACAACCTGTGCCGGCACCGCGGCAACAAGCTGGTGTGGAACGACTACCCCGGCGAGGAGGTGTCGGGCAGCTGCCGCCAGTTCGTCTGCAAGTACCACGCCTGGCGCTACGACCTCAAGGGCGATCTGACGTTCGTGCAGCAGGAAAGCGAATTCTTCGACCTCGACAAGGCCGACTACCCGCTCAAGCCGGTGCGCTGCGAGGTCTGGGAAGGCTTCATCTTCGTCAACTTCGACGATGACGCGGTGTCGCTGGAGGAGTTCCTCGGCGACTTCGGGCAGGGCCTCAAGGGTTACCCGTTCCACGAGATGACCGAGCACTACAGCTACCGCTCGGAGGTCAAAGCCAACTGGAAGCTGTTCATCGACGCGTTCACCGAGTTCTACCACGCGCCGATCCTGCACATGAAGCAGGCCGAGAAGGAGGAGGCCGAGAAGCTGGCCAACTTCGGCTTCGAGGCGCTGGCCTACGACATCAAGGGTGACCACTCCATGGTGTCGTCATGGGGCGGTATGTCCCCGCCCAAGGACCTCAACATGGTCAAGCCGATCGAACGCATTCTGCACAGCGGTCTGTTCGGACCGTGGGACCGGCCCGACATCAAGGGCATCCTGCCCGACGAACTGCCGCCGGCCATCAACCCGGGTCGCCACAAGACCTGGGGCACCGACTCGTTCGAGTTCTTCCCGAACTGGACGCTGCTGTTCTGGGCGCCCGGTTGGTACCTCACGTACAACTACTGGCCCACCGGGGTGGACAGCCACATCTTCGAGGCCGACCTGTACTTCGTGCCGCCGAAGAACCTGCGCGAGCGTCTGTCGCAGGAACTGGCCGCGGTGACGTTCAAGGAGTACGCGTTCCAGGACGCCAACACCCTGGAGGCCACCCAGACCCAGATCGGCACCCGCGCCGTGACCGAGTTCCCGCTGTGCGACCAGGAGATCCTGCTTCGTCACCTGCACATGACCGCGCACCAGTACGTTGACCGGTACAAGGCCGAGCAGGCAGCCAAGTCCAACGGGGCGAGCAACGGCGCCGCCAGTGACGCGAAGGTGTCGGAAAAGGAGCAGGTGAATGTCTAAGTTGCCCGAGGAATTCGCCGACCTGGAGCGGTTCGCCGACTGGTGCCTGCCCACCGAGGAGGAGCGCTACCAGAAGCGGCTGAACTCCACGATGGCCGAGATGCAGGAGCTCTACGACGCCGGAATGGCGCGGCTGGAGGACATCATGGTCTACGTCGATGCCCGCTTCCCGCTCAAGAGCATGCCCGATGACGCGAAAGCATTGGTGCACCTCGGCCAGTCGATCGTGATGGTCAGCTTCCCCATCGAGGTGTGGAAGCAACCGCGTGTGCTCGATAGCGGGGCCGCCTACATCAACCTCATCAAGGAGCCGGTGGTCTGATCGTGCTGACCCTCAAAGCTGCGGGTCTTCTCGACGTCGATGCCGGGGCGATTGTTCGCCCCGGCATCGTTCGTGTCGACGGGGACCGGATCATCGCCGTCGGAGACGGCACGTCAGATTCGGCAATCGGCTCCGACGACGAGGTCATCGATCTGGGCGACGCCATTCTCCTGCCCGGCCTGATGGACATGGAGGTCAACCTGCTGATGGGCGGCCGGGGCGAGAACCCGGGACTGTCCCAGGTGCAGGACGATCCGCCGACCCGGGTGTTGCGAGCGGTGGGCAATGCCCGCCGCACCTTGCGCGCCGGGTTCACCACCGTGCGCAACCTCGGACTGTTCGTCAAGACCGGCGGTTATCTGCTGGACGTCGCGCTGGGCAAGGCGATCGACGCCGGATGGGTCGATGGACCGCGCATCGTGCCGGCCGGACATGCCATCACACCGACCGGCGGCCACCTCGACCCGACGATGTTCGCCGCATTCATGCCCGGTGCACTCGAACTCACCGTCGAGGAAGGCATCGCCAACGGCGTCGACGAAATTCGCAAGGCCGTGCGCTATCAGATCAAGCACGGCGCCCAGCTGATCAAGGTATGCGTCTCCGGTGGCGTCATGTCGCTGACCGGCGAGGCCGGTGCCCAGCACTATTCGGACGAGGAACTGCGCGCGATCGTCGACGAGGCGCACCGGAGGGGATTGCGCGTCGCCGCGCACACCCACGGGGCCGAGGCCGTCAAGCACGCGGTGGCCTGCGGTATCGACTGCATCGAACACGGCTTCCTGATGGACGACGAGGCCATCCAGATGCTGGTCGAGCACGACCGGTTCCTGGTGACCACCCGCCGACTGGCACAGGCGATGGATGTCTCCAAGGCACCGAAGGCACTGCAGGACAAGGCGGCCGAAATGTTCCCCAAGGCCGAGACCTCGATCAAGGCAGCGTATGAGGCGGGCGTGAAAATCGCCGTCGGCACCGATGCCCCGGCGATCCCGCACGGCAAGAACGCCGACGAACTGGTCACCCTTGTCGAATGGGGCATGCCCGCGGACGCGGTACTGCGCTCGGCGACCACCATCGCGGCGGATCTCATCAACGCCAAGGATCTCGGGCGGCTGGCCGAGGGATACCTGGCCGACATCATCGCCGTGCCCGGCGACCCCCTGCAGGACATCACCGTTACACGAACGGTTACATTTGTAATGAAGGGCGGTAAGGTCTACAAGAATGAGTACGCCGATGACTCCACGTCGCACTGACGACCTGATCGAGATCCAGCAGGTGCTGGCCAAATACGCGGTCACCATCACCCAAGGTGACATCGAGGGACTGGTCAGCGTCTTCACCCCGGACGGCACCTACAGTGCATTCGGCGAAACCTATGCGCTGGAACGCTTTCCGGTGCTCGTCGACGCCGCCCCCAAGGGCCTGTTCATGACCGGCACCGCGTTGATCGACCTCGTCGAGGGCGCGGACGAGGCCACCGGCACGCAGCCGCTGTGCTTCATCGAGCACTCGGCGCACGATATGCGGATCGGCTACTACCGCGACACCTATCTGCGCACCGCGGATGGTTGGCGGCTGCGGACCAGGGCGATGACCTTCATCCGTCGCAGCGGCGCGCACGATCACGGCAAGCCGCACGCGATCGGACGGCCGTCGGCATGAGCGAGCGAATCATGGATCTGCAATGCGGGAACCGAGCCTGCGAGGTAACCGCATGAGCGAGCGAGGCGAGCGAATCATGGATCGCGCGAGCGAGCTGCACGAACCCACCGCGTTCCGCACCGCGCTGCGGGAGTGGCTGGCCGACAACGATCTGACCCCGCCGGAGGATCGCTCGCTGGAGGGCCACATCCGCCAGTTCGCCCGGGTGCAGAGGGCGTTGTACGACGCGGGTTGGAGCCGTTACGGCTGGCCCGAACACGCCGGCGGTCTCGGCGGTCCGGCGATCCTGCGGGCCATCGTCGGCGAAGAGGTGGTGGGCCGGCGACTGGCCGAGCCCGGACCGTACTCGATGCTCGAGGTGCTCGCACCGACGATGATCGACTACGCCTCACCCGAACTGGCCGCCGAGATGGTGCCCAAGCTGCTGTCCGGTGAAGAGCAGTGGTGCCAGGGGTTCTCCGAACCGGGTTCGGGAAGCGACCTGGCGTCGTTGACCACGAAAGCCGTCCAGGATGGCGACCACTGGATCATTAATGGCCAGAAGGTGTGGACCAGCTTCGCGCAGTTCTCGCACCGCTGCATCCTGCTCACCCGCACCGGTGAGGGCCACCAAGGAATTACGGCGTTCTTCGTCGACGTCGACACCCCGGGTATCAGCGTGCGCCCGCTGCACACCATGCACGGGGTCGACGAGTTCTGCGAGGTCTACTTCGACGATGTCGTCGTCGGAGCGGACCGCATGCTCGGAAAGCCCGGTGACGGCTGGCAATTGGCGATGGACCTGCTGCCCTATGAGCGCTCCACCTGCTTCTGGCAGCGCATCGCCTATCTCTACTCCCGTTTCGACGCACTGATCGAGGACGTCAAACGGCAGGGTTCGGGCGTCGACACCGACCTCGGCGAGGCGTACCTGGCACTGCACACTCTCCGGTGCCGGTCCCGGGCCACCCAGCTGCGGCTGGCCGAGGGCCACCGGCTCGGCGCCGACACGTCGATCGACAAGGTGCTGCTGGCCGGTGCCGAACAGCGGCTCTACGACACGGTGCGCGATCTGCAGCCAGGCCTGATCGAACTGGACGACAACGAGTGGCGGTCCGAGTTCCTGTATTCGCGGGCGGCCACCATCTACGGCGGGACGGCCGAGGTGCAACGCAACATCATCGCCCGTCGCCTGCTGGACCTCGGGAAGGAATAGACGTGGACACCCGCGAAGTCGAACTGCTCGAAGACACGCTGCGCAAGACCATGCTCGCCAAATCGGGCGCCGAGCTGGACGCGGCGCTGATGGAGCTGGGCTGGGCCGAGATGCTCACCGACATCCCCGAACTGGCGGTTCCGCTGGTGTTCCGACTTCTCGGAGAAACCGGTTCGCACGCCTCCGTCCTGGTCGACGTGGTGCTCAACGCCACGGGTAACACCATCGGCGACACCGTCGAATTGCCGCTGCCCTACGCCAACAACACCTGGGTGGTGTGGGACCGCAGCGCCGAACCGCGGCCATCGGCAACGCTCGGCGGGCTCCCCCTCTTCCCGGAGGAAGAGGGCTACCCCATCCGGATCGCCGAGGCCCGGGTGGCGGTGAGCTGGTGGATGATCGGGTCGGCGCGGGCGATGCTGAACCTGGCGCGCACGCATGCCGTGGACCGGGTGCAGTTCGGCAAGCCCATCGCGTCCTTCCAGGCGGTGCGACACCGGCTGGCCGAGACCCTGGTGGCCATCGAGGGCGCCGAGGCGACGTTGACGCTGCCCGGCGTGGACAACCCGGACCTGACCGCGCTGCTGGCCAAGGCCGCCGCCGGCAAGGCGGCGCTGACCGCCGCCAAGCACTGCCAGCAGGTGCTCGGCGGGATCGGCTTCACCGAAGAACATGATCTCCACCACCATGTGAAGCGTGCGATGGTGCTCGACGGGCTGTTCGGTAACTCCCGTGAGCTGACCCGCAAAGCGGGCGCCGGTCTGCGGGCGCGGGGGTCGGCGCCGCGCCTCGCGCAACTCTGAACCATCGCGCGGCGAAGCGGTTTCTGCAGCTCTTCCGCGGTTTCACGGTTCCCCGTAGCTATCTCGGAGGTACTCGCACCAGAGGAAAAGCCGGTTTTCCGGTAAGTCTTCTGAAACTGCGAAAATGAGAATAGTATTCTCGCCATGAGAAAGCTAGAGTCTCCGACACGTAGGTCGCGAGGGGGTGGGGCGAAGCAATGCCCAGGCATTCTCCGGTACAGTCCATTCATGTTCTCCCCACTGGTGAGGCGTCGGTGACCACCGCAAGCGAAGAACCCGCCTGGAAGCAGCGCGCCGTCGAGCGGTCGATCAAGACCGCCAAACTGCGTGCCGCTCAACGCGTCCAGCGCTTCTTGGACGCCGCCCAGTCGATCATCATCGAGAAGGGCAGCACCGACTTCACCGTGCAGGAGGTCGTGGACCGCTCGCGGCAGTCGCTGCGCAGCTTCTACCTCCAATTCGATGGCAAGCACGAGCTGCTGCTCGCCCTCTTCGAGGACGCCCTGAGCCGGTCGGCGGATCAGATTCGCGCCGCGACGGCCAGCCAGACCGATCCGATCGAGCGACTCAAGGTCGCCATCGAGCTGCTGTTCGAGTCCTCGCGACCGGATCCAACTGCCAAACGGCCGCTGTTCACCGATTTCGCACCTCGACTGCTGGTATCCCATCCCTCCGAGGTCAAGGTGGCGCACGCGCCGCTGTTGGTGCTGCTGACCGAGTTGATGGAAGAGGCGTCCGCGGCCGGCCGGCTGCGACCGTCGGTCAATCCCCGCCGGATGGCAGCGATGACCATGCAGACGGTCATGTTCGTCGCCCAGTCCAGCGGCAGCGACGATGCCACCAACAAGCCGATCACGGCCGCCGAGGTCTGGGACTTCGTGGCACACGGTTTCACCACCGAAGACTGATCCTCGTCCGCGGGGACGGCGCTTCACCGTGCCCGTATGAGAACGGCATTCTTCTAAGCGAAGAGTTTAAATATCCCGAATTGAATCTGTCGTTGACACCGACCGCCACCGGTGACAGAGTGCTGAGCAAGTGCCAAGCAGGCCACGACATCAGCGCAGAATCGAGGAACCATGGCAGGGCGGGTAGAAGGCAAGGTCGCATTCATCACCGGTGCAGCACGCGGACAGGGCCGTAGCCATGCCGTCCGGCTCGCCGAAGAGGGCGCCGACATCATCGCGATCGACATCGCCGGACCGATCCGGCCCGGCGTCGACACCGCCATCCCGGCCTCGACCCCAGACGACCTGGCCGAGACCGCCAATCTGGTCAAGGGTCTCAACCGGCGCATCGTCACGGCCGAGGTCGACGTCCGCGATGCGGCCGCGGTGAAAGCCGCAGTCGACAGCGGCGTCGAGCAACTCGGCCGCCTCGACATCGTGGTGGCGAACGCCGGTATCGGCAACGGCGGCGACGTCCTGCACGAGACCAGCGAACTCGACTGGGACGAGATGATCGACATCAACCTGTCGGGCGTCTGGAAGTCGGTGAAAGCCGCTGTGCCGCACATCATCGCCGGCGGACGCGGCGGATCGATCATCCTCACCAGCTCGGTCGGCGGGCTAAAGGCCTACCCGCACTGCGGCAACTATGTGGCCGCCAAGCACGGCGTGGTCGGCCTGATGCGTGGCTTCGCCGTCGAACTGGGCCAGCACAACATCCGCGCCAACTCGGTGCACCCGACCCACGTCAGCACCCAGATGCTGCACAACGAGGGCACATTCAAGATGTTCCGGCCGGACCTGGAGAACCCGGGACCCGACGACATGGCGCCGATCTGCCAGCTGTTCCACACCCTGCCGGTGCCGTGGGTGGACGCGGTGGACATCAGCAATGCCGTGCTGTTCCTGGCATCCGACGAGGCCCGCTACGTCACCGGCGTCACGCTGCCGGTCGATGCCGGTAGCTGCCTGAAGTAGCCGATGTCCGACACCGTCCTGGTCACCGGGGCGTTCGGACTGGTCGGGTCGGCCACGGTCAGGGCGTTGGCCGCCGAGGGCCGCACCGTGGTCGCCACCGACCTCGGCACCGAGGCCAATCGCGCCAAGGCGCACGACCTTCCGAGCGGAGCCCGCGCGCAATGGGCCGACCTGACCGCACCTGCCGAGGTGCAGCGGCTCATCGACGAGGTCGCTCCGGAGGCGATCATCCATCTGGCGGCGGTGATTCCGCCGCCGATCTACCGCAACCGGGCACTGGCCCGTCGGGTCAACGTCGATGCCACCAGGACCCTGGTCGACATCGCCTCGGCCGCCGCCGAACCTCCCCGGTTCGTGCAGGCGTCCAGCAACGCCGTGTACGGATCCCGCAATCCCCACCGCAATCCGGACCCGGTGCGTGCGGACACTCCCCCGCGGCCGACCGAACTGTACGGGCAGCACAAGTTGGAATCCGAAGCCTACGTGCGGGCCTCGGCGTTGCCGTGGGTCGTGCTGCGGCTCGGCGGGGTGATGAGCACCGATCTGTCCGCGCTTCCGTTCACCATGGACGCGCTGTACTTCGAGAGTGCGCTGCCGACCGATAATCGGATCCACATGGTCGACGTCCGGGATGTGGCAAGTGCGTTCGCCGCGGCCGCGGTCGCCGACGCGGTCGGCGAGATACTGCTGATCGCCGGCGACGACACCCACCGCATGCGCCAAGGGGATGTCGGTGCGGCGTTGGCGGCGGCTCGCGGGATGCCCGGGGTATTGCCTCCGGGCCGCCCGGGTGATCCGGACAGTGATGACGACTGGTTCATCACCGACTGGATGGACACCACCAGGGCGCAGGAACTGCTGAAGTTCCAACAGCATTCCTGGCCCGACATGCTCGACGAGATCCGGGTACAGACCGGTTGGAAGCGGTATCCCTCCCGACTGATCGCTCCGCTCGCGCGGGCGTTCGTGAAGCGGCAGGGCGCCTACCGTGATGCACCCGGCCGGTATGCCGATCCGTGGGGGGCGCTGAGCGCCCGGCTCGGTGACACCAGCATCGACTCCGCGCCGGTATGACTGCCCTGGTGATGGGCGCCAGCGGGTTCCTCGGATCCCACGTCACCCGTCAACTGGCCCGGCGCGGTGATGATGTCCGGGTGTTGCTGCGCCACACCAGTGACACCCGCGGCATCGACGACCTGGACGTTCAGCGTTGCTACGGCGGCCTTTTCGACGATGACGCGTTGCGTGCCGCGATGACGGGCGTCGACGTCCTCTACTACTGCGTGGTCGACGCCCGGGCGTGGCTACGCGATCCCGGCGCGCTGTTCAGCACCAACGTCGAAGGGTTGCGCCGGGTCCTGGACATGGCTGTGGCGACCGGTATCGGGAAGTTCGTCTTCACCAGTACCGTCGGCACCTTGGCCGCCGGAACCGACCGACCGGTCACCGAAGAGGACGACGCCGACTGGACCGGCGGCGGGCCCTACATCGAATCCCGCCGGGCCGCCGAGGCATTGGTACTGGAGTACGCCCGCAGCCGCGGCCTGCCCGCCGTGGCGATGTGCGTCTCGACCACCTACGGTCCCGGGGACTGGCAGCCGACGCCGCACGGCCGAGCACTGGCCATGGTTGCGGCCGGCCGATTGCCGTTCTACTTCGACTACTCACTTGAGGTGGTGGGCATCGAGGATGCCGCCCGCGCCATGCTGCTGGCCGCCGAGAAGGGTCGAAACGGCGAGCGCTACATCATTTCCGATCGCTTCATGAGTTCGCAGGAACTGCATGCCGTGGCGGCCGAGGCCGGTGGCGTGCGAGCTCCGCGCATCGGTATCCCGCTTTCGGTGCTCTACGCCGGTGCCCGGATAAATGATCTCGCCGCCCGACTGGTGAACCGCGACCTGCCGTTCGCCACCGCCGGCATGCGGATCGTCGAAAACATGGGCGAGCTCGACCATTCCAAGGCGGTACGTGAGCTCGGTTGGCAGCCCGAACCGGTCCGCGACTCCATCCAACGGGCCGTCCGCTTCTTCGCCGACCGACGGCGATGACGCGCTGGGCTTCCGCCGACGGCCTGCTCTTTCCGGCCGAACCGGATGCGCTGCTGGTCGGTGGCGCCGACTTCCTGACCACCGCGATGCGCCGGTTCGGCGCGCTGCCCTCCGACAACCGGATCACGGCAGTGACCTCGTTCTCCGAATGCGGTGGCGGCAGCACCGGGCGGAAGGTGCTGCTGGATGTCGATTACCTGCAACCCGGCCCGCCGACCGAGCTGTTCGTCAAGTTCTCTCGCGACTTCGACGATCCGCGCCGCGACCGGGGCAGTTCCCAGATGGCCCTTGAGGTTCGATTTGCCGCCCTGTCCGCGGCTGTGGTGCTGCCGATACCGGTGCCGGTCTGTCTGTTCGGTGCCTATCAGGACGACACCCGCACCGGCATCCTGGTGACCGAACGCATCGGTTACGGCAGCGGAAGCGTCGAGCGGCACTACGAGAAATGCCTCGACTACACGATGCCCGATCAGCTCGGCCACTACCGCGCGCTGTTGACCGGGGTGGCCCGGTTGGCCGGCGCGCACCGGTCGGGTGGGTTGCCGGCTTCGGTGGATGACGAGTTCGCGTTCGATGCCGAGCGGGTGAGCGTCGGCCACCGCGTCCGGTGCGGCGGCCCCGAACTGCTTGACCGTGTCCGGCGGGTAAGAGATTTCGGTGCCGCCCATCCGGGTCTGCTGCCCGACATGACCGCGTTCGCCGACCGCATGCTCGACGATGTCGCACGGGTGGCGGCGGCCGAGGACGGGGTACTGGCCTGGCTGCAGAACACGGGCGCCCACAACGCGCTGTGTCACTGGAATGCCAACGTGGACAACGCCTGGTTCTGGCGGGATTCCGACGGTGTGTTGCACTGCGGGCTGATGGACTGGGGCTGCGTCAGCGTGATGAACGTGGCCATGGCGCTGTGGGGTGCGCTGTGCAGCGCGGAGACGGATCTGTGGCGCAACCACCTGGACGAGCTGCTCGAACACTTCGCGACCGAGTTCACCTTTGCCGGTGGGCCCGAGCTCGATACCGCGCTGCTGCGCACCCAGTTGGTGCTCTACGCCGTCGTGATGGGGGTGGCATGGCTCCTGGACACCCCTCGCATGGTGCGCGCGGCGATACCGGATCTGGCCGAGGTGGACGATCGGCGCGATCCACGGATCAGCGGCACCGAGGCGGTGCGGGCGCCGTTGCTGATGCTGTCGAATGTGTTGCACCTGTGGGAGACCGAGGATGTCGGGGCGTTGTTGGGACGCGTGCCTACGTGAGGTTGTGTCCGGCGGCGGGTCGACGGGTTCGCCCGGCGCATACCGAGTCGCGTCGCGGCCGCCCGGGCAGCCCGCACACAGCGGACTCACCAAAAGGCACACCGAATCTGCAGAGAACGCTTCCCAGTCTTGACTAGGGCCAGCCACCGAGGTCTCAGGAAAGTACTTGCACGGCGACCATTTCCGGCGTAGAATCGAACACAAGTTCGAAGCGAAGAGGCTCCCACTCTCCAGGTGAGCCCGTGTCGGCGGCATGCGCCGTCGAGAAGGTTCGACCGACCCTGACGAGGGTTCGGTTGGGCCGTGGTGCCCCCTGCGGGGGCGAGTGTGTGTTGGCCTTGTCCGAAAGGTTGGGTCCCGTTATGGACGCCACCGATGTGAATTGTTTTGTTGATGCGTTGATCGATGACCTCACCCCGTCGCCGCCGGACGATGACGCTGATCGGACGTTGTTTCATCTGTTCGAGTGTCCGCGGCCGGTGGTTGATGACGAGGCATTGTTGGCGGTGCTGGCTGCGGCGGTGACGGCGGGCAATCTGCTCGCTTTTGTTGTCGCGTCGGCGGTGGCGGCGACTGAACGCGCGGGGATCCCGGCGCGGCGACACCTGAAGACGGGCACCGATCTGCTGACCCTGTTGGGCATGGCGCCGGGTGCGGCGGTGCGCGCGGTGCGGGTGGGCCGGGCGGCGCACCTGCTGCCGGCGCTGACCACCGCGCAACGCCTCGGTGGGGTCGGGATCGAGTTCGCCGACGCCGTCGGCAAAGGCGTCACCCACATCAACGCCAGAACCGAACTGTCCGAGCAAGATCGGGCGAGCGTGGTAACGAAACTGATGACCCAGACCACCCCTGCCCAAGTCCGGAAGAAGGCCCGGGCGATCGCCATCGACCGCACCGCAGACCTACCCCCGGAGGAGCGTGCGGTGCCGGTCGCCGAGGACGCCGACCTCAACACGATGACCCTGGTTTTGGGCGAGGAAGGCCGGTATGAGGCCACTCTCAACCTCGACGTGGGAACCGGGGAAGGACTGTGTGCGGCGCTGGATCCGCTCTGTCGGCCGGTCCCGCTCCCGGATGGGTCACCGGACCCGCGGCCGATCGAGAAGCGCCGGGGCGATGCGGTCGCGCAGATCCTGCGGACCTATCTGTCGCAGTCGACGCGGCCAATGTCCGGTGGGGTGCTACCGCACGTCACCCTCATCCGGCCCGCCGCTGCCGCCGCGGTGGGTGGTGAGGAGGCGGTGGACCGGCTCGGGTTCGGTGGCCCGGTCAGCGCGGCGACCGCCGACCTGATCGCCTGCGACTCCACGTTGACCAATGTGATCGTCGACTACACCGGGGTGCCACTCGACGTCGGCCGCGCCGAGCGGCTGTTCACCCCCGCGATCCGCAAGGCACTGGGCGTCCGCGACGGCGGCTGCGCGCATCCAGGGTGTGGCCGGCCGGTGTCCTGGTGCGACGCCCACCACATCCGACCCTGGAGTGAAGGCGGCTGTACAAGCCTCGATAACGGTGTGTTGTTGTGCCGGCTGCACCACACCCTCATCCACCACGGCGGGTGGACGGTCTACCTCGGTCGCGACCGCTACCCCTGGTTCATCCCACCGCATGACCCGTCGGGACCTGAGCCGGAGCACCTGCGCTCACACAATCGACGCACCATGACCGACCTACCGGCCGCCGCATAACCCAGCCGTAACGCCGGCGGTCACAACGAATCTCACGAAGCACCTTGAAAACTGAACAGTGAGAGCCGGCCCGGCTAGCGTGCCACCTTTCGGCTACCGGGCTCGGTGCCGATCACGCCGAGATCTTCGAGCACCGCGATGTCCTCGGGTGTGAGCCCCAACTGAGCCAGCAGTTCGTGATTGTGCTCGCCGAGCATGGGCGCCGCTGCGCGGTGGAACTCGGCGGGTCCTCGTGACAACGCGATCGGCAGGGTGCTGTGCGGAGCCGGCGGGTTCACCGGGTGTCCGACGTACTCGAAGAAGCGGCGGTGCTGCAACTGCGGCAACTCGGTCTGCCGGTGGGGTTGCATCACTTTCGCGACCGGCACCCCCGCCGGCCAGAGGGTCTCGACGATATCGTCAGCGCTGCGGGTCGCACACCAGTCCGCGAGGCGTTCGTCGATCAGATCGTGCTGTGCCACCCGACCGGCATGGGTCGTCAACGCCTCGGCGGCGGTCCATTCCGGTGCACCCAGGGCGTCCCGCAGAGCCGTCCAGTGCGCATCGGTGGCCACCGCGACCGCCACCCAACTGTCGGGGCGCCCGAACTCGTCGATATCGGCGCATCGGTAGATGTTCTGTGGCGCGGCAGCCGGCCCCCGATTGCCGTCACGCTGCAACAGCGCACCGTAGGCGGAGAATTCGATCACCTGTTCGGCGGCGATGTTCAGAGCGGCATCGGCCATCGCGGATTCGACGAGCACGGCCTGGCCGGTTCGGCGGTGATGTTCGAGTGCCAGCAGCAGTGCGTTGAGCGCGTGGATGCCGGCATTGGGATCGCCGACCGAATACGGCTCGAACGGGGTACGGTCCGGGAACCCGGTGAGCCAGCTCAGGCCGGTCGCGTCCTCGATGATGTAGGCGAAGGCCGGGTTGTCCCGCCACGGACCGTTCAGCCCGAAGCCCGGCATGCGCAACATGATGATGCCGTCGCGCATCTGACGCACCGACTCGAAGTCCAGTCCGATCTGATCGATGACCCGCGGCGTGAAATTCTCCACGACGACATCGCAGGTGGCGATCAGGCGGCGCAGCACATCCCGGCCCTGGTCGGTCTGGAAATCCAGCGTCAGCCCCAGCTTGTTGGTGTTGAGCGCCGAGAAGATCGGTGAACGCTCCCACCACAGCTCCTCGCTGGCCGGGATGCCGGCGATCAAGCGGGTACCGTCGGGACGCGCCGTCGATTCGAGATGGATCACCTCGGCGCCGAGCATGCCCAGGATGTGGGTGCACGACGGGCCGGCCCAGAAGGTGGTCATGTCCAGGACACGCAAACCGCTGAACGGCAACCGATCCCGATCGGGCGGATCCGCCGGTGCTCGACGCGGGGCCGGTGCCTCCGCGGCGACCTCGGCGGTGTGCCCACCGAGCGCAGGTGCGGCACTCGGCGGACGCAGGGATACCCCACCGATGCGGTAGGGATGGGCGGGTTGCATGAAACCGTGCGGGTTGCGCACGAACGCGCCGCGCTCGACGAAATGGTCCATTTCAGTCACGTTCGCTCCGTTGCCGACCGGCGAGTTCGGGATTCGGAACGCCGAGGCGAGGTCGCGGACATCATCGACGTTCTGGTCACGCAGCCAGGCGTAGAGCTCCTCGGCATGCAGGTTGGCCTGCTCGGTGATGGTCAGCGTGGTGTCTTCGTCGATCCATTCGTCGTGCCCGGACATGGCACACAGGTCGTGCCACTGCTGGGCGGTACCGCAGCCGAGCGCCACCAGTCCGTCGGCGGCCTCGGCCACGCCGGGCACCGTCGGGCGACGCTCGGTGCGCCAGGGTCGGCCGAGTGTCTCGAAGTAGGTGACGGGATAGTAGGTCAGGCAGAGGATCTGGGCTTCCAGCGCGGACACGTCGATCAGTTCGCCGTGCCCGTCGCGGAGGGCGCGCATCCGGAAGGCCTGCGTCATGGCCGCGGCGTAGGCGCCGGTGACCCACTCCCCCACCTGACCGCCGACATGCACCGGTGCCCGGTCCTGACTGCCACGACCGATGCCGATCGCGCCGCCCGACCACGCCTGCAGGGTGAATTCGGTGGCCGGCCGGTCGTGCCACGGTCCGTCCAGGCCGAACGGCGTGATCGCGGTGACGACCAGATGTGGGTACCGGTGGTGCAGATCCCGCGGTGACACATCGGACTCCGGTGACCACACCACCGCGTCCGCCGAGCCCAGCAGCCGCTCGAGCAGGTCGGGCTCGGCGATCACACTGCGTTTCCCGCCGGCCAGGAAGTGGAACAGTGCGCCGTCGCCGGACGCGGGGATCTCGGCACCCGAGGCCGACCAGCGGCGCAGCGGATCGCCCTGCGGAGCCTCGACCTTGATGACGTCGGCACCACCGTCGGCGAGCAGCTTCGTGCAGTAGTTCCCCGCGATACCGCTGGAGAGGTCGACGACGGTGTATCCGGAAAGCGGTGCGGTCATGGGCTATTCGGGTTTCGCCCGGTTCTTCTTGGACAACCGGAAGTCGGGTGGGAACTTGCTGTCGTTGTCGTTGACGGCGGCCGACAGACCGGAGTCGATGGACTCGAACATGTCCAGATCGTCGTCGCTGTCGTTGGCCACGCCGTTGCCCATCGACTCGAAGAACGCGCTCAGCAGGCTGCCCATGTACTCGCCCTGCTGCTGTTTGAAGATCTCGAAGAACATCTTCTGCTGGAACACGGTGTCCACCGGCCGGTTCCGGGCACAGGCCAGCGCGTACTTCCGCGTCTCGTCCTCGAGTTGCTCCCGCGCGACGACCTTGTTGAGGAAGTTGCAGTCATACATCTCGGCCGCGGTGAAGGGCCGCCCGGTGAAGACCATCTCCTGGAACTTGCGCAGCCCCATCATCTGCACCCAGGTCCACATCCGTGGCCCCCAGCCGTGATAGCGGAACGACGGATGCCCGAACAGCGCGTCGTCACTGGAGATCACCAGATCCGCGTCGGCGCACTGGTAGAAGTGCCAGCCGTAGCAGTACCCCTTGGCCTCGACGATGCTGATCTTCTTGAAGTCCTGCAGGGCGCGGTTACCGGCCTGGGAGTTGGCGTACCACGAACTGATCGTCGCGCCGTTGCGGAAGGTGCCCTTGGGCGGGTATGTCACCTCGCCGACGCCGTCATCCTCCAGCCGTAGTTCGGCCAGCCGGGCAGCGGGATTGTCGTTGCCCTCCATGAACTCCGGCAGATCCGCACCGCTGCCCAGGTTGTCCCCGACGCCGCGGATGATGACCACCTTGACATCGTTGTCGGCGTTGGCCGCCCGCAGGATATCGGCATAGCGCAGCCGCGCCATCGACGTGGGGGCGTTCAGGAACTCGGGCCGGTTGAATGTGATGGTCGCGATCTTGGTCCTGCGGTCCTTCTCGTAGAGGATGATCTCCTCCGGGGTGGGACGTTCAGACATGGGCTCCCTCACTCGTCGACGGCGTCTGGGTCAGCACCGTGGGTCCGTCCGCGCCAATCACCACGGCATCGCGGGTGAACACCGCGCCCACGCCGGGCTCCCAGACATACCCGGTCACCGCCAGCACGTTGCCGTCGGTCAGCACGTCGCGTTCGGCGGTGGCACGCAGGGCCGGTGACACCACCGGCGGGTCGAATCCGAGCCCGAGGCCGTGCGCCACCGGCATCGCCGGCAACGGCTCACCGGCCTGGGCGTAGGCGTCGAGCAGCGCGCTGGTCGGGTTGCCGGGCCGGCAGGCATCGATCAGCCTGTCCCACAGCTCGTCCCGGCGCCGGTACAACGACCGGACCGCATCGGTCGGTTCGCCGATGTGGAAGGTGCGTGCCACCTCCGCGACGTAGCCGTCGGCGAGCACCCCGGCCGACAGTGCCACCAGATCGCCCGCGCGGACGGTGCCGTCGCCGCGATCGCGCCGCCACGGGTGGTCCTTTGAGGTCACCCACGCGGCGTCCTGGGTGGCCGGGGTACTGACCCCGCCGGCGGCCTCGGCCTCCAGGATCACCCCGGCGAGGTGCTGTTCGCTGGTGCCGGGCGTCAGCTCGGCGGCCCCCTTGGCCAGGGCCTCCTCGGCGACGATCAGCGCCCGGCGCAGCGCGACGATCTCCTCGGAGGTCTTGACCCGCCGGGCGGCCCGCATGGCAGGCTCGGCGTCGACGAGCTCCGCGTTCGAGAACACCATCGGCAGTAGTTTGGCGAACATCGGTGTCAGCGCGTCGGTTCCGACCCGTCGCGCGGTGTCGGCACCCTTCATCTTCTGCATGATCCCGACCAGGGTCATCGGGTTCCAGGCGAACCCGTAGAGATTCTCGTGCGGGATCTCCTCGGGGATGCCCTCGTCCCAGGTGCTGTTCAGGTGGATCTCACCGGTGGCCCGGACATAGGAGCAGATGGGCCCGAACGGCCGGGTGCCCACCACCCACAGTTGCGGCGCCCCGGAGATGTAACGGACGTTGGCCTGCCGCCCCAGCACCAAAACGTCCAGGTCGTGGGCGTCCATCTGCGCGATGGCGCGCTCGCGACGGCTGACCCGCAGTGCCCGGCCGTCGGCCTCGATCTCAGTTCCCACCGGACACCTCATAGGGGTCGTACGGATATGCGGTCAGCGGCATCCAGCCGTCCTCGGTGACCACCACGATCTCCTCACCGCGGTATCCGCCGGTGCCGTCCTCCCAGACGACCGGCTCGAACACCAGCAGCATGCCGGCCGGGAAGACGAAGTTGTCATCCCACTCCTGGCCGAGATCGGTTCCGATCATCGGCATCTCGGCGGCGCTGGTCCCGATCCCGTGGCCCAGATAGAAGTGCGGCAACCAGGGCTTCTGCCCGCCGGCGGCAGCGGTCGCCGCGCGCCCGAGGTCACCACAGCTGGCACCGGCCCGGGTCACCGACAGCACGGCGTCGACGATGGTGCGCCACTTGTCGAACTGCGCCTGCTGGGCCGGGGTCGGGTCCTGACCGACGATCCAGGTGCGCCCGTGGTCGGAGCAATATCCGCGGTAGGCGATGGAGACGTCGGTCCACAACACATCGCCCTCGGCGACCTCGCGTTCGGTGGTCAGCAGTGGCAGGGCGAGATCGCCGGTGGTGGTCCAGGTGCCGGCCGCCTTGGAGGCCGGCATGACCTGCCAGATGGAGTCGAACATGTTGGTGGTCGCGCCGAGTTCGAAGGTGCGACGGACGAATTCGGCGGACAGGTCGATCTGCCGCACTCCCGGCGCCAGCGACGTCTGGATCTCGGCGACGGCCTGCTCGGTGATCCGGCAGGCCCGCCGGATACAGGAGATCTGATCGATGGTCTTGACCAGTTTGGCCGCGCCGATCACCGGTGCCGCGTCGACCGGCTCGACCGGGAACAGTGCGCTGCCGGCCCGGCGCATCGCACCGGTCAATTCGTCGACGGCGATGGTGGCACCGGACGGGAGCAGGCGGCCGAGGATCCGCGCGAAATCCTCGACGCCCTCGTCGAACTCCAGATACACCGGCCCGTTGAGGTGATCGTCGGGCAGCCCGGATTCACTCGCAGACCCCTCGCGGAACGGGAGGAACAGATGCGGATTTTCGTCGCCGGCCACTACGACAGCGACCGGCCGCTCGATATGGGACAACCCGGCGTCGGCCAGCGGCCAGCTGATCCCGGTCGCGTACATGACGTTGCTGTTGCCCAGCAGCACCAGGACATCGACGCCCTGCTCGGCCATCGCCGCCTGCAGCCGCGCCGACACCTCGCGGCGCATCCGGTCCAGGTCGGGTTCGTCCGGGATGTCCAGCCAGCTGTATCCGGTCCGGGCGATCTGGGTGACCCCGGAACGCGTCGCCGCCGTCATGACTGCAGACCGAGGAACTTCTGGATGTTCGTCGACACGATCTTGGCGGCGTCCTCCGGTCCGACGGCGTCCACGACGGTGGCCAGCGACTTCTCCGAGTACCCGAAGGTGGACTCGTTGTGCGGGTAGTCACTGGACCACATCACGTTGTCCACGCCGATCTCGTCGATCAGCCGCAGCCCCAGCGGGTCGACCATGAACGAGGCGCTCATGTGCTTGTACCAGTAGTGCCGGATATCGTGCTGCAGTTCGTGATTGAACATGTGCCGATAGGAGGCCAGCATGTGCTCGCCGTCCTGCAGTGCGGTCGGCACCCAGGCGATACCGCCCTCGAACCAGCCGATCTTGAGCTTGGGGTGGCGGTCCAGGATGCCGGAGAACAGGTACTTGGCGAACTGTTCGCGGAACGAATCGACGTTGACCATCATGCCCACGACGACGCTGTTGTTCTCGCACGGCGTCTTGGGCGGGGTCTCCCCGATGTGGTGGCTGACCGGCAGTCCGGCGTCCTCGATCTCGTCCCATACCGCGTCCAGCGCGGCGCCGCCGTAGTCGTAGATGTTGCCCTCGTCGTCCTTGCCGGGATTGAGCGGCAGCAGGAAGGTCCTGATTCCCAGAGACTTCAGCTCGGCCAGCGTGCTGCGGGTTCCCTTGGGGTCCCACCAGTTGATCAGGCCCACGCCGTAGAAGTGCCCATTGGAGCGCTCCTGCAGGTCGGCGATGTGCTCGTTGTAGATGCGGAATACGCGCTCGCGCAGCGACTTGTCCGGGTAGTGGAACAACGCCAGCACGGCGTTGGGGAACGCCAGTTCCTTGTCGATGCCGTCCTCTTTGAGTTCGCGGATGCGGGCCTCGATGTTGTTGGACGCGGCACCGGCCAGATCGTCGTACTGCATGAGCACCCGGCCGAAATCGCCACCGGTCCAGGCCTTGCCCTTCATACCGACCATGTAGGCGCCGTCCTCGTACCAGATCCGCGGCGCGGCGCCCTTGAGCTCCTCGGGGAACCGGTCGTAGAAGATGTCGTCGGCCACCGAGATGTGGTTGTCCGCGGAGAAGATCTCGGTGTCCTTGGGAAGCCCTGCCGGTCCATCCGGCGACGCGTGGCCGCGGCGGTCCTTCGGGGCACCGAATCCTTGTGGCGGGTAGAGCGTGGATGTGGTCATTTCCGTCTCCGATTGGGCTGTTGGAAGGGAGTGCGGTCGGCTTACCAGGTCACCGGAAGTTCGTATACGCCGTAGGCGAGCCGGTCGTGTTTGAACGGCACCTGGTCGAAGGGGATGGCCAGGCGCATGGTCGGGATGCGACGCAACAGGGTGTGGAAGACGATCTGCAGTTCGGCACGGGCCAGCTGCTGGCCGACGCACTGGTGCCGGCCGTAACCGAAGCCGAGCTGCTGGCTTGCGTTGCGGGACAGGTCGAGTTTGTCCGGTTCCGGGTAGGCCTTGGCATCCCAGTTGGCCGGGGCCAGGTCGATGATCACGCCGTCGCCGGCCTTGATGGTCTCACCGCTGATCTCGATGTCCTCGATGGCAACCCGGCGCTGGCCGTTCTGGATGATCGACAGGTAGCGCATCAACTCCTCGACGGCGTTGGCGATGACCTTGGGATCGTCGGCGTTGCGCAGGAAGTCGGCCTGCTCGGGGTTTTCCAGCAGCGCCAGGACACCGATGCCGATCACGTTGGCGGTGGTCTCGTGCCCGGCGATCAGCAGGCCGGTGCCCAGCTGGGCGGCCTCCTTGACGCTGATCTCACCGGCGTTGACCCGCTCCGCCAGATCCGACACCGCATCCACGGCCGGGTCGGCCTGTTTCTTCTCGATGAGGTTGATCAGGTACTGGTGCAGGCTCATCGCGCCCTTCTGCATGGCGTCGGCCGCCGCGTAGCGGGCCAGGCCGGCGTTGGCATGCTCCTGGAAGAACTCGTGATCTTCGTAAGGGACGCCGAGCATCTCGCTGATCACCACGGTCGGTACCGGCAGCGCCAGCTTGTCGACGATATCGGCGGGCTGCGGACCGGCCAGGATCTCGTCGATGCACTCGTCGGTGATCTTCTGGATCACCGGTCGCAGACCCTCGACGCGCCGGAAGGTGAAGGGCTTGGACAGCATCCGACGGAACCGGGTGTGCTCTTCGGCGTCGGCGGTGAACACCGAGCGCGGCCGCTTGTCCACCGTCGACAGCATGTGCTCGTTCCAGTGCGGGAAGCCGTCGCGTCGGTCGTCGACGCTGATCCGGGCGTCGGCGAACAGCGCCTTGGCCTCCTCGTGGCCGGTGATCAACCAGGGTGTGTCACCATTCCAGATCTTGACCCGCCACAGACCCTTGTCGCTGTTGAGCATTCGGCGCGGCGGGGCGAACGGGCAGGACGCCTCCCGCTCCATCGGGTATTCCGGGATATCGGTTTCGGTCAGCGTTTCGGACATGATCCCTCAGTCTTGGATGTCGATGGCTAGGGCTGGGCAGGCCGCGGCGGCGGCGCGCACGTTGTCGTGGTGATCGGCGTCGGGTTCGGGCACGAGCAGTTCGACGACGCCGTCCTCATCGCGCTGATCGAATACGTCCATCGCGTTGAGGACACACTGCCCCGAGGACACACACTTGTCCTGGTCCACGGTGACTCTCATGCGGGCTCCCCGGTCACCGGCGCCAACCAGAGCCCGACGATCGCGTCGATCAGACCGGCACCGGCCGCACTCCAGGTCCGCACTGCGGCCACCGGGTCGGCGGTCAACGCCCGCTCACGGTCGGCGCAGCTGTGCATCAACAGGTTTCGCGCCATGATGTTGCGCTCGTAGCGAACCTCTGCGGGAAGCTCGGGCAGGCAGCGGTTGATGCCCTCGATCACCTGGACCAGCGAGGCCGAACTCAGCGCGTCGCGGACCACGATGCCGTGGTAGGCCGGATCGGTCATGGCCTGCGCGGCGAACCGGGCGTACCAGGTGGGGTTGCCCAGGTCGGCCAGGTGGTCGGTGAGCGGACGGACCAGGCACTCCACCCAGCCGCGCAGGTCGGTGTGCTCGTCGGTGCGGGCCACCAGCCGACCGCGGATCTGTTCGATCGGTTCGCGGTGGCGTTGCTCGATGGCGCGGACCAAATCGGTCTTGGTACCGAAGTGGTAGCCGACGGCGGCGTTGTTCCCTTGTCCGGCAGCCTCACTGACCTGCCGGTTGGACACCGCGAAGACACCGTGTTCGGCATAGAGCCGTTCGGCGGCGGTCAGGATGGCCTCGCGGGTGCTGCTCGCCCGCTCGGTCCGCAGGGGTCTGGCTGCGGTCACCGTTACAGTCAACGCCTCTCCTGTAATTAAGTCAAGCACTTGATTTAAATGGCCGACCCGGTCCGGCGAGCGTGCGCGTCTGCGGCCCGACACGCCATGCGCAGACCGAGAGAACGCACGGTCGCGCAGGAAATCACGCCTTGCGCACGATCACCTTCCCGGCCACCGTGCCACCGTCGATGGGCAGCACGGTGCCCGTCACATACCGCGACTTGTCGGTGGCGAAATACAGTGCGGCCTCGGCCACGTCGTCGACGGTGCCCTCGCGCTTGAGCGGCCGGTCGTTGCGCATCTGGGCGCGGATCTTGGCCTCGAACTCCTCCAGGCGCTCCCGGTCCTCCCCCGACGCCGACTTCGCCACGATGGCGGTACGGATGTTGCCCGGTGCGATGGCGTTGACCCGGACCTCGTGATGCGCCAATTCGATGGCGGCGGACTTGGTGAACTGGATGACCGCGGCCTTGGACGCCCGGTAGGTCATCACCCCGCCCCCGGCCTGGATGCCACCGATCGAGGTCAGGTTGATCACCGACCCGCCGCCGTGCTCGGCCATGTGCCGGGCGGCGTCGCGGGTGCCGGCCATCACGGCGCGCACGTTGACACGCATGACCGCGTCGAAGTCGGCGAGGTCGTCGTCGAGGAACCGCCGGTGCATGGTGCCCGACACCCCGGCATTGTTCACCATGACGTCCAGGCCGCCGAACACGTCGACGGCCGTGCCGATCAGCGCGGCGATCTGCGCGGTGTCGGTGACGTCGGTGCCCAGAAACCGCGCCGTGGCACCGAGTTCGGTGGCCAGCGTCGCGCCGCGTTCGCCGTCCACGTCACCGAAGACCACCCGGGCGCCCTCGGCGACGAACCGGCGGACCAAACCTTCGCCCAATCCGCCGGCGCCACCGGTGATGACGGCCACCTTGCCGTCCAGTTCGCCTGTCATGGAGCGCCTTTCAAGAAGTCCAGCAGCACCTGTGCGACGGCTGCGGGTTGTTCGATCTGCGGGCAGTGTCCGGCGTCGTCGATGACCACGGACTGCCCGCCGGGGATCTGCGCGGCGATCTGCGCGGCCCATCCGGACGGGAGCAGCTTGTCCGCGGCGCCCTCGATGATCAGCGTGGGCACGGTGATGCGCTCGTAGGCGCGCTGCGCGGACGGCAGCGCCGGCGCCTCCAGTCCGGGTCGGCGAAATCTGGCCGCCGCCAGTGATTCCCAGGCGCCCGGGGCGATGCTGGATTCGAAACGTCGCCGGACATAGGACTCGTCGGCGGCATACGCGGGGTCGGAGAACAGCGCGGTGACGATGCGGCGCATCGCCTCGGGCGTCGCGTCGTAGTCGTACAACGCGGCCGTGTGCTCGTTCTTCTGGATCTCCCCGCCGCCACAGATGGCCACCAGACTGCGGGCCGGCAACAGCGGATTCTCCGACGTCGCGTCGACCAGCAGGTTGATCGCACCCATCGAGTTGCCGACGAAGTGCGCCACCGGCACGCCGACGGCGGCGCAGAACGCGGCGATATGACGGATCCGCATCCCGCGGCCGTCGGTGAAATCGACGACTTTGGCGCTGTCACCGAACCCCAGCATGTCCGGTGCCAGCACCCGGTAGTGCTCGGCCAGCAGGTCGATCACCCGTTCCCAGCCCAGCTCGGCACTCACCCCGAACTCGCCGCCGTGCAACAGCACCACCGGGTCGCCGGAACCGGCGTCCAGATAGCTGGTCCGCAGACCGTCGACGGTGATCGCCGTGCGCCGGAAACTCATTTGATGGCAATCGGGCTGACGGGCGCGCCGACCGCGCCGACCACCTTCAGCGGCGGCGCGATGAGCTGGAACTCGTAGACACCGTCGGCGCGGCAGTCGGCGGCCAGCCCGGTCAGATCCCAGTACTCGCCGAGCATCAGGCCCATGTCCCGCAGGCAGATCATGTGCATCGGCAGGAAGGTGCCCTCGACACCGTTGGCCGGGTCGGGATCCTCGACCATCAGGTTGTCCGAGGCGACGGCGGCGACCTGGTGATCGTGCAGCCAGGAGGCGCAGGTCCAGTGCAGCCCGGAGCCGGCCTCGTGGCCGTCGCCGGTGGACAGGAAACGCGTCCACCAACCGGTGTGCACCACCACGATGTCGCCGCGGCCGATCCGCACGCCCTGTGCGGCGGCGATATCGTCGAGTTCGGCCGGGGTGATCGGCCGGCCGGGCGCGCAGAACACCTCTTCGCCGCGGTGGGCGACGACATCGAGCAGCACACCGCGCGACACGATGCCCTTACCGTCCACCTTCTCGATACCGCACCGGTAGGCGCCGAAGCTGGTCACCGAGTCCGCCGGAAAACCGTTGTACAGCTTGTCCTCGTAGTACACGTGCGAGAGCGCGTCCCACTGCGTGGCCGACTGCAGGGACATGGTGATCATGTCGTCGTTGAACCGGAACGGGTTGTCGACGAAGAATGAGCTGAGTTCCTGGGCAACGGATTTGCGGGCCCACTCGGGCGCGTACTTGACCAGCGTCTCGGCGTCGCCACCGTCGACGGTCATCACATGGATCGGGTTGATCCGGAACTTGAACGCACCCTGCGGTCCGTTGGATCCGAAGTCTCCGCCGAGTGAGATCACCTTGCCGCGCTTGACCAGCGTGGCAGCCTCGGCGACCTTCTCCTCGGTGATCAGGTTGAGCGTGCCGAGTTCGTCGTCGTCACCCCAGCGGCCCCAGTTGCGCACATCATCGGCGACCCGGCGGAAATCCTGCATGGTGGACATCTAGTCGATTCCTTCCAGTGTCGCCTGCGCGATCCGGTGGGCGACGATACCGCCGTCCACCCAGATCACCTGTCCCGAAATGTAGCTTGCCGCTGGACTGTTGAGAAAGGCCAGCACCGAGGCCTGTTCATCCGGTCCGCACACATGGCCGAGCAGCGTCGGGAACGAATCCAGGTAGTCCTGCCCATAGGCCGAGCGCAGCTGATCCAGGATGGGGGTCTCGGTGACGCCCGGCCCGGTGCAGTTGATGCGGATGCCGCGCTCGCCGAGCGGGATCGCCTGTGCCATGCCGTAGAGGATGATGGCCTCCTTCGACAGCCGGTAGCCGCCGTCGGCGAGCGCCTCGGGATGCTCCTGGCACCAGGCGATGCCCTCGGCCATCGACCGGGTCGCCAGCAGACCGGCCGTCACCGCGGCATTCTCCCGGTAGTTGGCCGCCGCCAGCGAGGACACGTTGGCGATCGCCGAGCCGGCCGGCAGCTGCGGTAGCAGCGCCTCGGTGAGATGCCGCATCCCCAGGAAGTTGATGGTGGCGACCAGCAGCGGCTTGCCGATCCCCGAGGACACCCCGGCCACATTGAACAACGCGTCCACCGGTCCCTCGATCGCGGCGACAGCAGCGTCGACGGACGCCTCGTCGGCGAAGTCGACCTCGACGAACTCGTCGGGGACACAGGCGGGTCGGCGCAGATCCATTCCGGTGACACGGGCACCGAGATCGGCCAGTTGTGCGGCGAGATGCGCACCGATACCTGATGCACATCCCGTCACCACGACCCGGCGCCCGTCATAGCGCCAGCGTTCACCGCCCATGGTCAGCTTGCGGCCCCGCGCTGTTCCTTCTCCAGCTGCGCGGCCTTCACGCGGCCCTCGTTGATCTCGGCCATCGCCTCGGGGATCTCCCCGGCGGTGAACTTGCCACCCCGGCCGGTGGGCAGGCCACCGAACGAGTAGGTCTCGTCGAACAACGGCGCGTCCCAGTTCTGCCGGCGGCCCTCCACCTTCTCGATGACCGGCTCGAGCCGCTTGGCCTTGGCGGCCCTGGCCTTCTCGTCGCGCTCGATGAACTCGGGCAGGATCTCCTTGCCCATGATCTCGATGGACTCCATGGTGCCCTCGTGGCTGCGCGGGTTCAGCAGCAGGATGATCTCGTCGACGCCACTGGCCTCGTATCCGCGCAGGAACTCCCGCACCGTGTCCGGTCCGCCGATGGCGCCGCGGCCCGGGCCGTAGGCCAGCGTCGGATCATCCTTCACGGCCTGCTCGTAGAGATCCCACACCCCGGTGCGGCCGGGGGTGTGCATACCGGTGAGGTAGTAGTGCATGATGCCGAACGAGAAGAAACCGCCGCCGATTCCGAGGCGCTTGATCGCCTCGTCGTCATTGCGGGCCACCATCATCGACAGATCGCCGCCGATGGCCAGGATGTTGGGGTTGATCGCCGGCGTGACCGGCGTGCCCTGCTCCTCGAAGTCGCGGTAGTAACCGTCCACCCGGTCCTTGAGCGCCTCGGGTCCGGTGTAGGCGAAACTCAGTGCGCCGATGGCCTTCTGGGCCGCCATCTGCACCGAGGACGGCCGGGTGCAGGCCACCCACACCGGCGGGTGCGGATCCTGCAGCGGCTTGGGGATGACGTTGCGGGCCGCCATCTCGACATGCTCGCCCTTGAATCCGGTGAACGGCGCCTCGGTCATACAGCGGATGGAGACCTCGAGGGCCTCCTCCCACATGGTGCGCTTGTCGGCGGGGTCGATGTTGAACCCGCCCAGTTCGGCGACCGATGATCCCTCGCCGGTGCCGAATTCGACACGTCCGTTCGAGATCAGGTCCAGGGTGGACACCCGCTCGGCGATCCGCGCGGGGTGGTTGATCGGCGGCGGCAGATGCATGACACCGAAGCCAAGTCGAATGTCCTTGGTGCGCTGGCTGGCCGCGGCCAGGAACATCTCCGGCGCGGTCGCGTGGCAGTACTCCTCCAGGAAGTGGTGCTCGGTGAGCCAGACGGTGGAGAAGCCGGCCTTGTCCGCGGCCTCCACCTCGTCGAGGCCATCGAGGAACATCTGGTGCTCATCATCGTCGGACCACGGACGCGGCAGCGCAAACTCGTAGAACAGCGAGATCTTCATGCGGTTACCTCTCTCTTGGAATTCTCAGATATGTGTTGTGCCGCAACGTAGCCGAACGTCATGGCGGGTCCGATGGTGGCGCCGGCGCCGGCGTAGCTGCGACCCATGACCGCCGCCGAGGTATTACCGGTGGCATAGAGGCCGGCGATGACGCCGCCGTCCTCACCCAGCACCCGGGCGTGCTCGTCGGTGACCAACCCGCCCGAGGTGCCCAGGTCGCCGAGGATGATCTGGAACGCCAGATAGGGCGGCTTGCCCAGCGGCGCGAGATTCGGGTTGGGCAGCGTCGGGTCGCCGTAGTAGTTGTCGTACGCGCTGTCACCGCGGTTGAAGTCGTCGTCGTGTCCGGTGGCGGCCAGGGTGTTGAACCGGACGGCGGTGTCGCGCAACGCCTGCGGTGGCACTCCGATCTTGACGGCCAACTCCTCGTAACTGTCGGCGGCCACCACGATGCCGGAATCCAGCCAGGCCTGCGGGATCTTTCGGCCGGTCGGCACCGGCGCGAACGGCACCTTCGGGATCGGCAGGTGCCCGCCGACCACATAGCGGTGGAAGGACTTGATATCGGTCACCAGCCAGCACGGGACGTGGGTGACTCCCGATTGCTGCCCCTCGATCATGGCGTGCGCGAAGTCCATGTAGGGCGCCGCCTCGTTGATGAACCGCACGCCGGCTCCGTTGACCACGAACTGGGCCGGCATCATCCGCTCGTTGAGCATGAACTGCAACCGGCCGTCCGGCCAGCACATGGCCGGGAACCACCAGGCCTCGTCGAGCAGATCGGTTGCCGCGCCCACCTTCTCACCGGCCCGGATCCCGTCACCCAGCGCTGCCGGGTTGCCGAAGCTCCAGTCCTTCTCCAACAGCGGCAGATACTGACGGCGCCACTGGATGTCGTGATCGAAGCCACCGGTGGCCAGCACGACGCCGCCGCGGGCCGCGATGCGTACCGGCGTGCCGTCGCGTTCGACGACCGCACCCACCACGCGGCCGTCCACCTCGGTGATCAGCTCGGTCATCGGCGCCGACAACCACAGCGGGATGTCGTGTTCGGCCAGTGCCAGGCGCATCCGGGCCATCAACGACTGCCCGATGGCGGCCATCCGGTCCCCGAACACCCGGGCCCGGAACATCCGCCAGATCAGCTTGACCAGCACGGCCTTGCCACGCCAGTTCTGCCGCACCTGGTAGAACAACCGAAGGTCCTTGGGCGCGAACCAGATCCCCCTGGGCGCCAGCGCCAGCGGGGCGAGCATGTTCTGCTCCTCCGCGCCGAGTGCGCGCAGGTCGATCTCCGGGACGTTGATGGTGCTGCCGCGCTCGGAACCACCGGGCAGTTCCGGGTAGTAGTCGGCGTAACCGGGCTTCCAGACGAACTCGAACCAGTCGCTGCAGCGCTCCAGGAAGTCCATCATCTCCGGCGCCATGTCGACGTAGGTGCGCAGCCGGGCGTCGCTGACCAGACCGTCGGTGATGGTCCTGAGGTATTCGAAGACACCGTCGGGGTCGGGGGTGTAGCCGGCGCGGCGCTGCGCGGGTGCCCCGGGCACCCAGATACCGCCACCGGACAGTGCGGTCGAACCGCCGAACTTGGCGGATTTCTCCACCACCAGGGTGTCGAGTCCGTTCGCGGTGGCCTTCAACGCCGCCGTCAGGCCGCCACCGCCGGAGCCGACGACCAGGACGTCGACGGTGTGGTCGAACCGGGCTGTGGACTCACTCATGAAAGTACCGCCGTCCGGATCGCGAAGCCCGCGATCAGTTCTGGAGCCGCGCGGTAGTAGCGCTGCTCGGTCTTGTACGCGCCGAGTGCGGACAGGGCGGCGAAGGCCGCCACCCAGGTGCGCACCTCGTGCGCGGAGTTGCCTGCCTCGGCGGCGATCCATTCGTTGCGCCAGCCGTCCACCTCGGCCAGCCGGTCGTTGTCCAGCAGATCCAGGAAGGCGTGATCCCAATCCGGGTTGAGCGGTTGCAACGGGCTGTCGCCATGGGCGAAGGCATGGGCCGCGGCGATCACCGCGTCCTGGCGTGCCGCCCGCGCGTCGGCACTCATCGGTGCGCCGCCGACGATCCGGTCCAGCGCGGCCGGCGGTGCGGTCGCCAGCGTGGGCACCGGCGGATCATGGGACAGGCCGCCCGAACCCAGCAACAACACGCGCTTGTCCACACCGGCGAGGTAGTCGCCGATGGCGGTGCCAAGGGCCCGGACGCGCTTGAGCGGACCCAGCGGAGTGGCCACCGAGTTGATGAACACCGGCACGATCGGCGGTGTCCGGTCACCGAACAGGGTGTCCAACGGCTGCACGGTGCCATGGTCGACATCCATTGCCGCCGAGAGCGACACGTCGACACCGGCATCCCACGCCGCGGTTGCCATCGCGGTCGCGGTGTCGGCGGCGACGTCGAGCGGGCCCGACCGGGTGCCGTAGTCGCCGACGCCGGTGGCTGCGGTGCCGATGCAGAACGGCGGCATCAGCCGGTAGAAGAAACCGTTGTAGTGATCGGGTGAGAACACCACGACCAGTTCCGGGTCGAAGTCGCGTACGAAGGCCGTCGCGGTCTGCAACTGCGCGGTGATGTCCTGTAGCAGATCCGCAGACGGTCCGGGCAGGTTAAGCAGGGGGCTGTGCGACATGCAGCACAGGGCGACGCGCGACATCGGCTTCACCTCCCCCGGTGAGATGCAGGACGCCGAACAGCTGGGCGCTGGTGTCATCGCAGAGCTGGGCGATGCAGGCGGCGGCGATGCACCGGTCGGGCCGCAGGAACAGCACCGACTCGGTGTGGGCGTCGAAGAACTTCTTCAGCGCGCCGGTGCGGTCACCCACGATCGTGACACCCGGGTCATCGTGGCCGGACCAATGCAGCTGGGTGTTCGGTCGCGCCTCGATGAAGCTGGCACCCAACGTCTTCCATCGGGTGTAGGTGTCAACGCTCAGCAGCGCACGCGGGTTGTTGTTCCAGGCCAGCACGGCGAATCCGGTGCCCAGGATCTCGTCGAGCAGCACGTTCTGGGCCACCCGGGTGTCGACGGCCGGCTGGATGAACAGCGTGCCCGCCGGCGGCACCGCCGAGGCGGACTCGTTGTGCACCACCGCACCGGTGTCATAACGCGGCATCGGCTTGAAGCGCATCTCCAGCACATAGCGCTTGAGGGTGGGAACCACCGACGCGGCGCGGATCACCCTGTCCCGCAGGGTGGCCACGTGGCGGTTGGTGGGTGAGATGACCCGGCCCACCAGCGTGGACAGGTCGATCATGGCGCGTGCGTGCTTGCGCCGTTCGGCATCGTAGCTGTCCAGCAACGCGTCATCGGCCTGTCCGTTGACGACGGCGGCCAGTTTCCAGCCGAGGTTGGCGGCGTCGCGGATGCCGCTGTTGTACCCCTGCCCCTGCCACACCGGCATCAGGTGGGCGGCGTCCCCGCCGAGCAGCAGCCGACCCTTCCGGAACGATCCGGCGATGCGGGAATGGTGGGTGTAGACGCGATGCCGGATGATGTCGACCCGGTCGGGGTGCGGGACGAACGGGGCCAGCATGCGCTCGATGAACGCCGGTTGCTCGACCTGCTCGTCGGTCTCGTGGGCGTGGATCATGAACTCGAAGCGGCGGATGCCGTGCGCGATCGAGATCGAGGCGTAGGGTCGGTCCGGGTCGGCGCCGACCTCGCTGTTGGGATGCCCGAGCGGGTCATTGGCCAGATCGACCACCAGCCAGCGGGTGGCCGAGGTGGTGCCCTCGAAGGACACCCCCATCAGATGCCGTGTCGCACTGCGCCCACCGTCGCAGCCCACCACGTACCGCGCCCGCACGGACTCGGTGGCACCGGCGGACACCACCTCGACCGTGACCCCGTCGTCGTCGACGGCACAGTTCTGCATCCGGGTGCTCCACCGCACCTGCACATGGGCGAACCGGTCGAGGCCGCGCAGCAATTCGGCATCGACCAGTGGCTGGACGAAACCGTTGCGTTTGGGCCAGCCGAAGCGGGCGTCCGGGGGTGCCATCTCGGCCAGCAGTTCCCGCTTGGCGTCATAGAAGCGCAGGATCTGGTTCGGCACGGTGTGCGGCAGGATCTCCTGCACCAGTCCGATCGACTGGAAGGTCCGCAGCGACTCGTCGTCGAGGCCGACGCCGCGCGGGTAGTCGATCAGCGTGTCGCGGTCCTCGACCACCAGCGTCGAAACCCCCTGCTGGCCCAGGATGTTGGCCAGCGTCAGGCCGACCGGCCCGGCGCCGACGATCAGGACGTCGGTGTCGGTCACGATCGCCCCAGCAGGAAGTCGATGTGCAACTGGTTGAACGTCTTGGGATCCTCGTACTGGGGCCAGTGCCCGCAGTCGGGCATCACCTCGAAGCGGGCGCCGGGGATCATCTCCGAGATGCGCCGGCCCGCACTCACATCGGCGGTGGGGTCATCGCTGGTCCACAGCACCATGGTGGGCGCGGTGATGGCGCCGTACTCCGCGGGCCCCAGCAGGTTGCGCGCCCGGATCTCGGGATCCTGCAGCGCCATGATGTCGCTCATCGCCGAGACGAAACCCGGTTGCTGGTAGACCTTCTGACGGCTGGCGACGATATCGTCGTAACCCTTGGACTTGTCGGCCATCAGCCACTTGATGCGGGCCTGCACGGTATCCCAGTCCGGGTTCTCCGCGGCCGCCATGGACAGTGAGATGATGCGCTTCATCACCTCCGGATCGGCCTGCGACCCCCCGGCGGTGTTGAGGACCAGCCGTTCGATCCGGTCGGGATGATCGGACGCCGCCCGCGCGGCGACCCAACCGCCCAGCGACTCACCCGACAGATGCACGCGGTCGACGCCGATCGCGTCGAACACGGCGAGCAGATGATCGACGTAGTGACTCACCTCCAGCGGGTGGCCGGGCTTGTCGGTATAGCCGTGCCCCAGCATGTCGATCGACCAGGTGGAGAAGTGCTCGGCATGCGCCTCCAGATTGCGCACATACGCCTCGGCATGCCCGCCGGAGCCGTGCAGCAGCACCAGCGTGGGCTTATCCCGTTCTCCTGCATGCAGATACCGGGTCCGCACGCCACCCGCGTCCAGGTAGCCCTGCGAGAACGCCACACCCTGAAGATCGCTCCAGACACTTTCGTGTTCCGGCCGCACCGCCATGCCTCTCCCCGTTGTCGTGGGCCCCTTCCGGAAATCCCATTCTCGCTTTCGCGCAATCATCTGTGCTAAAATCGCACATCTATGTGCACTATCTATAGAGCATCACTCTCGCGATGACGTCTGTCAAGGGACCCGCGACAAGCCCGGGACGCGAATTCACCGACCGGCCGGCGGCCGGTTCACAGACGCTGGCCCGCGGACTTTCCGCCCTCCAGGCGGTGTCGAGCGCACCCGCGGGAATCACCGCGGCGGAGGTCGCCGATTACGTCGGGGTGCACCGGACCATCGCCTACCGACTGCTCAGCACCCTGGCGCAGGCCCGGTTCATCACCAAGGGCGAGGATGGCCGCTACCGGCCTGCCGCCGCTCTGGCGGTGTTGGGCGCATCCTTCGACAACAATGTCCGCCAACTCGCGCTGCCGACGTTGCGCTTGCTCGCCGACGATCTGGGCACCACCGTCTCCCTGCTGGTCGCCGAGGGTGATCAACAGGTCGCGATCGCGGTGATCGTGCCGACGCTGGTGTTCTACCAACTGTCCTTCCACGAGGGCAGCCGCCACCCGCTGGAGCGCGGCGCCGCCGGAATTGCCCTGTTGTCGAGCATGCCGCCGCGGCCCGGCGAGCGCGAACTGGTCCGCCGGGCCCGCGATCAGGGTTGGGTGATCACCCACGGCGAGATCGAGCCCGACACCTACGGCCTGGCCGTCCCGGTCCGGCGCCGGCCGCCCTCCCCACCGACCTGCATCAACCTGATCTCCCACCGTGAGGATGTCGTCCTCACCGGTCGCGATGCCGTCATCCGCGCGGCTAAGCAACTGTCCGAGATTCTCGGCTGACAACGGAAAGGACTGAGCCCGTGCCCGACCCATGGGATCACGAGGTCGACGTCGTCGTACTCGGCACCGGGGGCGCCGGCCTGTCGGCCGCCCTGACCGCCGCCACCAACGGAGCCGACGTCGCCGTCTACGAGAAGGCGCCCACCGTCGGCGGTACCACCGCGGTCTCCGGCGGTATCGTCTGGATTCCCGCCCACAACCGGCTCGACGGCGCCGAACTGTCCGTCGAGGATGCCCTGAGATACCTTTCCGCACAGTCGTTGGGGGCCATGGACCGGGATCTGGTCGAGACCTTCGTGCGCACCGGGCCGGTGATGCTGGACTACCTGGAACAGCACAGCGACCTGCGCTTCGAGATCGCCGCGGGGTTCCCGGACTACAAGCCCGAACTGCCCGGCGGCCGGCCCGGCGGCGGCCGGTCACTCAATGCCAGACCGTTCGACCTCGCCACCCTGGGCGACTGGCACGACCGGATCACCTCCTTCCCGGTGGACTTCAGCAACGTCGGCATCGATGCCGAGACCAAGGCCCGCATCCACGCCTCCGTCGACGACCTCGACGGTGACTACTGCGTGGCAGGCATCGCGCTGATCGCCGGGCTGCTCAAGGGACTGCTCGACCGCGGTATCGAACCCGTCACCGACGCGCGCGCGATCGAGCTCTACGGATCCGCCGAGGGCATCACCGGCGTGCGGATCCAGCACGGCGGCGCAGACATCCGCGTGCGGGCCCGCAAGGCGGTCATCCTGGGGACAGGTGGGTTCGAGTGGGATCCACACCTTGTGGATGCCTACCTGCGCGGGCCGATGCGCGGCGCGGTATCGCCGCCGAACAACACCGGCGACGGGTTGCGGATGGCGATGGCGCACGGTGCCGACCTGGCCAACATGGGCGAAGCCTGGTGGGTGCCCATCGTGCAGATCCCCGGCGACACCCTGGGCGGTAGGCCGCGCAGCCGCAGCGTGCGCCTGGAACGCACCCGTCCGCGCAGCATCATCGTCAACCGGGCCGGCAAGCGATTCCTCAACGAGGCCGGCGAGTACAACTCGATGGCTGGCCCGTTCCACCATCTCGACCCGCGCGCGGGATATCTCAACGACCCGGCGTGGATCGTCTTCGACGATCAGCACCTCAAGCGGTACGGGTTCCTGGGCATCGAACCCGGGGGCGAGGCGCCGGATTGGTTCCACAAGTCGGCGACTCTGGACGATCTCGGCGCGGCGACCGGCATCGACACCGAAGGACTACGTCGGACTGTCGATCAGTGGAACGCGAACGTCGAGAACGAGCGTGACCCCGACTTCGACCGCGGCGCAAGCGCATACGACGGCTACTGGGGCGACCCGTCGGCCGCCTCACCGGCGCTGCAGACACTCGGGCCGCTCGACACCGCGCCGTTCTATGCCGTGCCGGTGGCGATCGGCGCGATGGGCACCAAGGGCGGGCCGCGCACCGACCGAGACGGACGGGTACTCCATGTCAGCGGTCAACCGATTCCTGGGCTGTTCGCGGCGGGTAATGCGATGGCCGGCGTGACCGGGAAGGCCTACGGTGGCGCCGGTGGCACCCTCGGGCCCGCGATGACATTCGGCTACCGCAGCGGATTCACCGCCGCCACCGGCGAATCCGCCCCCACCCCATAGTGATTTCGGTGAGGATACGTGCGCTGACCGCACGTATCCTCACCGAAATCACACAGGAAAACTAGGGCTGGTCCTTCACGGCGGCCTGCGGCGGGCCCGCGGTGCGCCAGTCCTCCAAGCCGTCCTCGGCCAGCCCGACCGGGAAGCCGTTCTCGTGCACCTGCGACCAGTGGCTGTGGTTGAGCTGATGCATGGTGAAGCACGCGTTCAGGGAGTTGTAGAAACCCTGGTTGTCCTGGGTCTGATTCACCGATTCCTTGATCAGCAGCGCGGCCATGGTGGGCACCTTGGCGATGCGGCGGGCGAATTCGACGGTCTTGTCGGCGAGTTCGTCGGCCGGGAAGATCTTGGAGACCATGCCGAGGGCGTGGCCCTCCTCGACCGAGAGGGTGTCCCCGGTCAACATGAGCTCCTTGGTCTTGCGGGCACCGAACTCCCAGGGGTGCGCGAAATACTCCACGCCGCACATGCCGAGCCGGGTCCCGACCACATCGGTGAACCGGGTGTTGTCCGCCGCCACGATCAGATCGCAGGACCACATCAGCATCAGCGCGGCGGCGTAGACGTCACCGTGCACCGAGGCGATGGTGATCTTGCGCAGATTGCGCCAGCGCCGGGTGTTCTCGAAGTAGTGATGCCACTCCTGCAGCATCAACTTCTCCGCACCCTCGCGGGTGCCACCGTTGACGGTGAAGCTCGGATGCTGGTTCGGGCCGGGTGAGTACTCGCCGAGCTGGACCTTGGACCCGACGTCGTGGCCGGCCGAGAACATCGGGCCATGCCCACCGAGGATCACCACCCGTACCGTGTCATCGGCCTCGGCACGTAGGAACGCCTCGTGCAGTTCGACGAGCATGCCGCGGTTCTGCGCGTTGCGAGCTTCGGCCCGGTTCAACATGATCCGGGCGATGGTGCCCTCGTCGAGGGTTTCGTAGGTGACGAAGCGGAAGTCCGGGTTATCAGCCATGATTCGCACTCTATTCCTCGGAGAACGGCGTTACCGGGCGGGGCACCTACAGCGAGAGGATTGTTGCCGAAGCGGTGCCGGGTGCGCCGTACACCTGTGCCAAGCCGACCCGCGGGCTGTTCGGAACCTGCCGCTCCCCCGCCTCGCCGCGCAGCTGGCGCACCAGCTCGTGCATCTGCCGCAGGCCCGAGGCACCGATCGGCTCACCGTTGGCGATCAGGCCGCCGTCGGTGTTGACCGGGATCGATCCGGTGATCTCGGTCGCACCGTCGATCAGCATCTTCTCCTGCTCGCCGTCGGCGCACAGCCCGGTCTCGGCCATGTGGATGACCTCGGCACCGGCGTCGGTGTCCTGCAACTGCGCGATATCGACGTCCTCGGGCCCGATACCGGCGGCCTCGTAGGCGGCCTTGGCGGCGAACACCGTGGGCGAGGGATCCTCGTCCAACGGGGCGGAGGTGGCATGCACCTCGTAGGCACCGAAGGTCCGGGTGCGGATCTCGCTGGCACGGACGAAAACGGGCTTGTCGGTGTATTTGTGCGCGATGTCGGCGCGGCACATGATGACCGCGGCGGCACCCTCGTCCGGAGCGCAGAACATGTATTGGCGCAACGGGTAGTTCAGCACCGGTGAGGCCATGATCTCCTCGACGGAGATCTCCTTGCGACGGAACGCATTCGGGTTCAGCTCGCCGTTGCGGAAGTTCTTGTTGGCCACCCGGGCCAGCGTCTCCTCCGAGATGCCGTGCTTGTGGATGTAGTGGTTGGCCTTCATCCCGAAGAACTTGGTGGTGACGAACTGGCCGTTGTTGGCGTACCACTGCGGCAGCGCGAGCTTGGCCGGATCGTCGGTGAAGGCGCCCCGCGGATGCTTGTCCAGGCCGATGGCGATGCCGATGTCGTACTTGCCCAGCCGGATGGTGTCGGCGGTCTGTTGGATCGCCGAGGCGGAGGTGGCACAGGCGTTGAACACGTTGGTGAAGGTGATGCCGGTCAGGCCCACCAGCCGGGTCACGGCATCGGGGTTGGACACCTCATAGCTGCCGCCGAAACCGAACTGGATGTCCTTCCACTCCAGACCCGCATCGGTCAACGCGCCCTGGATGGCCTCGGCACCCATCTCCATGGCGGTCTTGTCGAACCGGCCGAACGGGTGGATGCCGACTCCGATGATGGCAACGTCATTACTCATCTGTCAGGACCTCCGTGTGTGGTTGCTCTTCGCGCAGGCGATCATCGCGAAACCGGCTTGAACCAGAACGTGACGAGCTCGTCGCCGTCGGCATCGGTGGCGAACGGCGCCATGACCAGTTCGACCTCCATGCCGAAACTCAGCTTCTCCGGGTCGTTCTCGGTGAGGCGTCCCTCGACACGGATCTCATCGCCCAACTGCACGAGTCCGACCCCGAACGGCTCGAAGTCCTTGCCGGTCGGGCCGGCGTACGGCGCCCCGGGCGGGAATCCCTGTGTCGTCCAAGCGATCACGGTGCCGCGACGGGGCAGCAGCTGATCCGACATCTCGGACCTGCTGCACTTGGGGCAGTGCGTCTGGCGCGGGAACGTCACGGCCGCACAGGCACCGCACCGGCTGCCGATGAGGTGCGGGCTCTCATCGGGCCAGGTGGAGATCTCGGGGGCAAGCGCCTTCTGCATCGGGCTCCTCGAATGCGAAGAAGAGTTCATTAACGAATTCGTACAATAGCATTTCTAGGAACTGGAAACCACATTCTCATTCGGGTTTGACCTGCGCACCATCCAGCAACCGGGCCGTCGCGGCATAGACGTCGAGCTGCCCGTCGGCCACATCGGCCGCCAGCTCGTCGAGCCCGGGATGGGTCCGCAGCGCGGTCTGCGCCAGCGACAGAATCTGCAGGCGCGCCCGGGCCCCTCGACGCTCGGCGGTATCGGCGCGGTGGTGGGCGTCCACAGCGGCCGCTAGTTCCTCGATACCGGTGTTCTGGGTCGCGCTGATCTTGAGGATCGGCAGGCCGGTCTCGATGTGCAGTTCACGGGCGGTCTGGTCGGCACCATCACGGTCGGCCTTGTTGACGACGATGATGTCGGCGATCTCCAGCAGGCCCGCCTTGGCGGCCTGGATGGCGTCGCCGGCACCGGGGTTCAGGATCACCACGGTCGGATCCGCCACCGCGGCGATCTCGATCTCGGACTGCCCGACACCGACGGTCTCCAGCACCACCAGGTCGTAGCCCAACGTGCCCAACAGCGTGATCGACGCCGGTACCGCCGCCGCCAGCCCGCCGAGATGCCCGCGGGTGGCCACCGACCGGATCAGGACATCCGGATCGTTGATGTGCGCGGCCATCCGGATCCGGTCCCCGAGCAACGCTCCCCCGCTGTACGGCGAGGACGGGTCGACGGCCAGCACCGCCACCCGCAATCCGCTCGCGCGATACGCCGCGACCAGCACTGCGATCGTGGTGGATTTCCCGGCTCCGGGCGGGCCGGTGATGCCGATGGTGCGCACCCGCCCGGTGGGCAACTCGGCCAACACCTCGGCGCGGCGGTCACTTTCGACCAGGCTGAGCAGCTTGCCGACGGCGCGCAGCGAGCCACCGCGGGCCGCCGCCAGAAGTTCGGTGATCGTCATTGCGTGCGACTCTAGGGCGCTGCGGTTCACATTCACCGCCCCTTCGATGTAGTTGAGAATGCTATTCTCCCCCGCAGAGAGTGCTAGTTGCAAGAAGGGGTGCAGACATGGATATCGCCGGTAGCTCGGCGCTGGTCGTCGGCGGCGCGGGAGGACTCGGAGAAGCGACGGTGCGGCGGCTGCATGCCGCCGGTGCCAAGGTCGTGGTCGCCGACCTGGCCGACGAGAAGGGGCCCAAGCTCGCCGACGAGCTCGGGGTCACCTACGTCCGCACCGACGCCACCTCCGAGGAGTCGGTCAACGCCGCCATCGCCGAAGCCGAAGCGCTGGCGCCGCTGCGCATCTCGGTGGACACCCACGGTGGCCCGGCCGCGGGCGGCCGGTTGATCGGCAAGGACGGGTCCCCGCTCGGCCTCGACGGGTTCGAGACCACCGTCAAGTTCTACCTGACCGCGGTGTTCAACGTGCTGCGGCTGGCCGCCGCGGCGATCGCCCGCACCGAGCCGCTGGAGGAGGGCGGGCGCGGCGTCATCGTCAACACCGCATCCATCGCCGGTTACGAGGGCCAGGTCGGCCAGCTGCCCTACGCCGCGGCCAAGGGCGGCGTGCTCGGCATGACGCTGGTGGCCGCTCGGGATCTGTCCCCGTTGGGGATTCGCGTCAACACCATCGCCCCGGGCACCATCAACACCCCCGCCTACGGCAAGGCCGCCGATCAGCTCGAGCAGTACTGGGCGCCACAGATCCCATTCCCCAAGCGGATGGGCCGCAGCACCGAGTACGCACAGCTGGCGCAGAGCATCATCGAGAACGACTACCTCAACGGCGAGATCATCCGCCTCGACGGGGCGCTGCGCTTCCCGCCGAAGTGACGCTCGCGGGCAAGACGGCCTTCGTCGCCGGCGCAAGCCGCGGCATCGGCGCCACCATCGCCCGAGCACTCGCGGCCGCCGGCGCGTCGGTGGCCGTCGCCGCCCGTTCCGAGGAGCAAGGTCGACTGCCCGGCACCATCGGCTCGGTGGCCGATGCGATCACCGCGAACGGCGGCCGGGCGCTGGCGGTGCCGTGCGACGTCACCGACGAGACCTCGGTCGAAACCGCTGTGGCAGCCGCGGTCTCGGAGTTCGGTGGGATCGACATCCTGGTGGCCAATGCAGGTGTGCTGTGGCTCGGACCCATCGAGTCCACCCCGCTCAAGCGTTGGCAGCTGTGCCTGGACGTCAACCTGACCGGCGTCTTCCTGGTCACCAAGGCCGTCATCCCGCACGTGCGCGCCCGCGGCGGCGGCTCCCTGACGGCCATCACCACCACCGGTGTGGGGATGCCCGGCGCCAACGCGTACTGGGTGTCCAAGGCCGCCGTCGAGCGGCTCTACCTCGGCCTGGCCGAGGACCTGCGGGCAGACAACATCGCGGTCAACTGCCTGAGCCCGTCGCGGGTGGTGCTCACCGAGGGCTGGCAGGCCGGTGCGGCCGGCATCGAGGTCCCACCGGAGATGGTGGAACCACCCGAGGCCATGGGTCGCGCGGCCGTGCTGCTGGCCGGCCAGGACGCATCGGGTATCACCGCGACCGTCCAGCGCTCCGAGGAGCTCATCCGTTGAAACCGTCACGCAGCGCCCGGCGCAGCACCTTGCCCGACGGCAGTCGCGGGACGGCGTCGACGAACACCACCCGCCGCGGCCGCTTGTAGGATGAAAGACGTTGTGCCACCATGTCGATCAGCTCCTGCTCGGTGACGGCTCCGGTGGTGGCGACAGCGGCGATCACCCGTTCCCCGTCGGCCTCGTCGGGTACTCCGAACACCGCGCAGTCGGCGACCGCCGGGTGCCCGTGCAACACCGCCTCCACCTCGGCGGGCGCCACCTGGAACCCACGGACCTTGATCATCTCCTTGAGCCGATCGGTGATGCGCAGCCAACCCTGCTCGTCGAGTTCGCCGATGTCCCCCGTGCGGTACCAGCCCTCGTCGAAGGCGGCGGCGGTGTCGACGTCGGGTAGGTAACCCGCCATCACCGACGGGGAACGCACCTGTATCTCGCCGTGGTCCCCGATGCGCACCTGGACCCCGGGCACGGGCTTGCCGACGGTGTCGAGCCGGGCATCGTCGATCGGGCAGCACGCGATCACCGGCAACTCACTGGCCCCGTAGGCGGACACCCACCGCACGCCGATACGTTCGGTGACCGCATCGGCCACGCTGCGGGTGACCGGGGTGGCGCACCACATGATGTAGCGCAGCGAGGACAGGTCGTAGCGTTCCAGGTCCGGGTGTGCGGCGATCGCCAGGGCGATGGGCGCGACGGCCATCTCGATCGTGATGCGATCGTCCTGGATGTGGGTCAGCATGCGGTCGATGTCGAACCTCGGATGCAACCGCATCCACGCACCGGCGTCGAGCACCGTGGCGATGTTCAGCAGCCCGAGGATGTGCGAGGGCGGCGTCATGATCTGCATGCGGTCGGCGGCGCCCAGACCCAACGCGGCGCGCCAATGCCGTACCGCGGCAGCGAAAGCCGCATGGGTGTGGCGGACCGCCTTGGGCATCCCGGTGGTGCCCGAACTGAAGACGAACAGCGCGTCGGCCTCGGCCGGGACCGGCCGCCGCTCGCCGACCCCGGCGATGATGGGCTCGTCGAGATGCACCGTCGGGAGCAGGTCGCCCAGCAGCGCGACATCCCCGACACCGAGGACCGGATGCGTCAGCGCCAGTGCATGGGCCACCTCGGCGCGTTTCCACGCCGAGCTGATCAGGACGACCGCGGCACCCAGCCGCCAGACGGCGCGCAGTGCGATGACGAACTCGGGCCGGTTCGATGACATCAGCGCCACCCGATCGCCGGCGCCCACCCCGCGCTCGGCCAGCGTGACGGCCATTCCCTCGGCCAACGCGTCGAGCTCGGCCAGCGTGTACTCCCGACCCTCGTAGGCGAGGACCGCCCCAGTCGTCGATGCCATCAAGCGACTATCTTATCCGTAACGGAGAATGATATTCTCCGTTTGTCAGAATCACACGCCCAGGAGATCTCGATGACGGCTGAACCCGTGCCTGCCGACGAAGTGACGATCGTGCTCGACGGCGCCAGCACCACGATAGTGCCGACGGTGGGCGACACCCTGCTGGAGACCGCGCGCCGCGCCGGGTTGACGCCCCCGTTCGCGTGCGAGGCGGGAAACTGCGGCACCTGCATCGCCAAGTTGACCGAGGGTTCGGCGACCATGCGCGTCAACGACGCACTCGATGAGGACGAGGTCGACGAGGGTTACGTGCTGACCTGCCAGGCGATTCCCGATCCCGGCCCGCTGACGGTGAACTACGACGACTGAACCGACTACGACGACTGAACCGCCTCGAAGACCGGCGCGGGCCGATACTCGGGATCGAATCCGGCGATTCGGATCGGGCTGGCCACCAGCCGGAAATCGCCGGCGTCCACCACCACCTCCGGGGTGTCCTCCAACGCCTCCGGCAATGAGCGAACCGCCGCGGCCGGGATTCCCAGCGGCTTGAGCCTGCGCTCCCAATTGACCGCGGTGTCACCGGCCAGCGCGGCCGTCACCACCGCCAGCACATCATCGCGGGCGGCCGCCCGCTCGGCCATGGTGGCGAACCCGGTCAGCCCGGCCTCGGCGGCGAACGACCGCCAGAACCCGTCATGGGTGATGAACAGGGCCAGGTAGCCGTCGGCGGTCGGGAAGAGCTGCGCCGGAACGTAATACGAGTGCGCACCGAACGGATGGCGCTTCGGCGCCACACCGTCGTTGAGGTAGGCCGCCGCCCGGTAGTTCAGCTGGGAGAGCATGACGTCGCGCAGGCACACCTCGACCTGACCACCCTGACCGGAGACGATCTTGGCCAGCAACCCCAGCGCCGCGGTCAGCCCGGTGGAGTTGTCGGCGGCCGAGTAGCCGGGCAAGGTGGGCGGGGCATCCGGGTCGCCGGTCATCGCGGCCACCCCCGTCGCGGCCTGGATGACGTAGTCGAAGGCCGGGTCGTCACCGCCGTCGAGCCCGTACCCGGTCAGCGCGACGCAGACGATCTTCGGGTTGTGCGCGCGTAGGTTCTCGTAGGTGAGGCCCAGCTTCTTGATGGCCGAGGGTTTCATGTTGACCAGCAGCGCATGCGAATCCGTGACCAGCTCGGCCAGTCTGGCCTGTCCTTCGGCCGAGCGCAGATCCAGGCACACGCTGCGCTTGTTGCGGTTGAGGCTGGCGAAATAGCTGTCACTGACCTGTCGGGAGATCTCCCCACCGGGCGGCTCGACCTTGATGACCTCGGCGCCCAGGTCGGCCAGCAGCATGGTGGCGTACGGGCCGGCCAGCATGACACCGACCTCGATGATCCGGATGCCGGCCAGCGGACCCGAGGTCACGACACCTGCTTGGCGAGCTCGGCGATTACCTCGCGGGTCCGGTACTTCGACGCGATCAACTCGTCGCGGTTGTCCCCGATCGGTAGCAGGCGCACTGACAGATCGGTGACGCCGGCATCGGCAAAGGCCTTGAATCGCTTGAGGATCGACTCCTCATCGCCGGCCGCGCAGAGATCACCGACCGTGCGGGCGTCACCGCGGTCGAGCAGTCGCTGATAGTTCGGTGAGGTCTCGGCCTCGGCCAGGATGCGGTTGGCGCGTTCCTTGGCCGACTCGATCTCGGAGTTCGCACACAGCGTCACCGGGATGCCGGCGACGATACGGGGTGCGGGCTTGCCCGCCTCGGCGGCGGCCTTGTTGATCTTGGGTGCGATGTGCTCGCCGATGGCCTTCTCGTCGGCCATCCACAGCGAGGTGCCGTCGGCGTGCTCCCCGGCAATCTGCAGCATCACCGGGCCGAGCGCGGCCACCAACACCGGCATCGGCGTCTCGGCGGCCAGGGCGGTCGGGTTGTGCACGGTGAAGTGGTCGTTCTCCACGTCGACCGGGCCCGGCCCGGCGATCGCCGCGTTGAGCACCTGCAGATAGTCGCGGGTGTAGCCGGCCGGCTTGTCATACGGCAGCCCCAGCATGTCCCGGATGATCCAGTGGTGCGACGGTCCGACGCCCAGGGCCAGCCGGCCACCGGACACCGCGTGTACCGAAAGTGCCTGCCGGGCAAGGGCGATGGGGTGCTGCGCCTGCAGCGGCACCACCGCGGTGCCCAGTTCGATGCGGGTGCTGTGCGAGGCCATCAGCGCCACCATGGTCAGCAGGTCGAAATCGTCTGGCACCTGCGGCATCCACGCGGTGGCCAGACCCGCCGAGTCGGCCCACTCGATATCGGAGACGAGCTTGGTGACCTTGCGCGACATGCCGCCGCGCTCGGCCCCGATCATCACGCCCAGTCTCATGATGCGTGTTCCCCTGCCTTCTCCGTCAGCGCCCGCACCTCGGTGACCAGGGTGTCCAGCGCGGTACCGGTCGGGAACACCGCGGCCGCACCGGCGTCGAGCAGTTTCTGGACGTCGGATTCCGGGATGGTGCCGCCCACCACGACGGCGATGTCACCGGCATCGGCGGCGCGCAAGGCATCGACGGTGCGCTTGGTCATCGCCACGTGCGCCCCGGACAGGATCGAAAGGCCGACCAGGGCAACGTCTTCCTGTAGGGCGATGGACACGATGTCCTCGATGCGCTGCCGGATACCGGTGTAGATGACCTCGAAACCAGCATCGCGCAACGTGCGGGCGACGATCTTGGCGCCGCGGTCGTGTCCGTCCAGACCGGGCTTGGCGACCAGCACTCGGGTCGCCATCAGAAGACCACCGGCTGCACGAACTCGCCCCACACTGCCTTGAGCGCCGAGACCATCTCGCCCACCGTGCAGTAGGCGTTGGCGCAGTCGATCAATTTGTGCATCAGGTTGTCGTCTCCCTCGGCTGCTCGGGACAGCGCGGCCAGCGCCTCCTTCACCGCGACGTCGTCACGCTCGGCCTTGACCTTCGCCAGTCGCGCGAGTTGTTTGTCACGACCCTCGGCGTCGAGTTCGTAGGTGGCCAGATCCGGGGCCGGCTCGTCGACGACGAACTTGTTCACCCCGACCACCGGCCGCTGTCCGGATTCCACCTCGTTGTGGATCTTGAACGCCTCGTCGGCAATCAGGCCCTGCAGATACCCGTCCTCGATGCAGCGCACCATCCCACCGTGGTCCTCGAGATCGCGCATGATCTCGATGATCTTCTCCTCGGTGGCGTCGGTGAGTGCTTCGACGAAGTAGGAACCGCCCAGCGGGTCGGCCACCTTGGTGACGCCCGTCTCGTAGGCCAGGATCTGCTGGGTGCGCAGCGCCAGGGTCGCCGACTCCTCGGACGGCAGCGCGAACGGCTCGTCCCAGGCCGCGGTGAACATCGACTGCACACCGCCGAGCACCGAGGCCAGTGCCTCGTACGCCACCCGCACCAGGTTGTTCTGGGCCTGCGGCGCGTACAGCGAGGCCCCACCCGACACACAGCCGAACCGGAACATCGCGGCCTTGTCGGTGGTGGCGCCGTAGCGCTCCCGCACGATGGTGGCCCACCGCCGCCGCCCGGCGCGGTACTTGGCGATCTCCTCGAAGAAGTCGCCATGGGTGTAGAAGAAGAACGAGATCTGTGGCGCGAACTTGTCGATGGTCATCCGACCGCGCTCGACGACGGTGTCGCAGTAGGTCACGCCGTCGGCGAGGGTGAACGCCATCTCTTGCACAGCATTGGCGCCGGCATCCCGGAAGTGCGCACCGGCCACCGAGATCGCGTTGAAACGGGGTACCTCGGCCGCGCAGAACTCGATGGTGTCGGCGATCAGCCGCAACGACGGCTCCGGCGGCCAGATCCAGGTGCCCCGCGAGGCGTACTCCTTGAGAATGTCGTTCTGGATGGTGCCGGTCAGCTTCTCGCGCGGCACCCCCTTCTTCTCCGCCGCGGCCACGTAGAAGGCCAGCAGGATCGCCGCGGTGCCGTTGATGGTGAAGCTGGTGCTGATCTTGTCCAGCGGGATGCTGTCGAACAGGATCTCGGCGTCGGCCAGGGTGTCGACGGCGACGCCGACGCGGCCGACCTCTTCCCCGTACTCGGGGTCGTCGGAGTCGTAACCGCACTGCGTGGGCAGATCCAGGGCCACCGACAGACCGGTGCCGCCCTGATCGAGCAGGTAGCGATACCGCTGATTGGACTCCTCGGCGGTGCCGAAACCCGAATACTGACGGAAGGTCCAGGTCTTACCGCGGTAGCCGGACGCGAAATTACCGCGCGTGAACGGATACTCACCGGGTGCGGGCGGGTCCTGCGCACGGTCGGCCGGCCCGTAGACCGGGGCCAGCGGAATACCCGACGGGGTCACGACGTCATCGCTCATCGTTGGATAACGTACTTCCAAAAAATGAGAATGCCAATACCGCAGACGGAAAACATGCACCCTGAAGGCGTGGAACCACTCGTTTGGCCCCGCCGCGAGGCAGTCCGACCGACCCCCGCCGCGCCGTCTTCGCAGGCCATGCGCGATTATGACACTTGCTGAAAATGAGAATGCCAATACCATCTAGGTCAGGTACGACCGTCGTCCAAGGAGTCCCTATGTCCAGCGAGCAACGCCCGCTTGCCGACCGCACACTGCTGGTTTCCGGCGGCAGCCGCGGCATCGGGCTGGCCATCGCCCTCGGCGCCGCCCGCCAGGGCGCCAATGTGGTGCTGTTGGCCAAGACCGCCGAACCGCATCCGAAGCTGCCCGGCACGGTGCACACCGCGGTCGCCGATGTGGAGGCCGTCGGCGCCAAGGCCGTGGCCGTCGTCGGCGACGTCCGCAAGGAAGAGGACGTCGCCCGCGCCGTGGACACCGCCGTGCAGGCCTTCGGCGGGATCGACATCGTGGTCAACAACGCCAGCGCGATAGCGACCGAGCCCACCGAATCGCTTTCGGCCAAGAAGTACGACCTGATGATGGACATCAACGTGCGCGGCACGTTCCTGCTCACCAAGGCCGCGCTGCCGCACCTGCGCGCGTCGTCGGCCGCGCACGTCATCACCCTGGCGCCGCCGCTGAACCTCAACCCGTACTGGCTCGGAGCGCACCCGGCCTACACCGTGTCCAAGTACGGGATGACACTGTTGTCGCTGGGTTGGGCGCAGGAGTACCGCGACTCGGGAATCGGCTTCAGCTGCCTGTGGCCGCAGACCTATATCGCCACCTCCGCGGTGACCAATCTGGCCGACGGCGACACCCTGGCATCGGCCTCGCGCAGTCCGGAGATCATGGCCGACGCCGCGGTGCAGATCCTGACCGGTCCGCCCGAGAAGTCCAATGGCCAGACCTACATCGACGCCGACGTCCTGGCCGAGGCAGGGATCACCGACCTGTCCCGTTACGGCGGTGGGGATGACCCCATCTGGGATATCTTCGTGGACAAGTCATGAGTATCTCGCTGCTGCTGGAGATGGCGTCCTCGGCCAACCCGGACGCCACCGCGATCGTGTCCGGCGACCTGCGGCTGACCGTCGAGGAACTGAGCACGCTCGCCGACGGCGGCGCCGGGGTGGTGGCAGCCACCGGCGCCGGTCACGTCGCCTATGTCGGGACCGGTGGCGCGCTGCTGCCGCTGCTGCTGTTCTCGGCCGCCCGCGCCGGGGTGGCCGTCACGCCGTTGAACTATCGGCTGTCCGCCGACGGGCTCCGGGCGTTGATCGACCGGTTGCCCGACCCGCTCGTCGTGGTCGATGACGAGTACCGCGCCGCGGTGGGTGACGGCTACCGGGTGATCGGCTCCCGGGAGTTCCTGGCCCAGGCGCGCACCGCCGAACCAGCAGCGGAGTTCCCCGACCCCGATTCCGTCGGCGTGGTGTTGTTCACCTCGGGCACCACCTCGGCGCCCAAAGCCGTTGAGCTGACCCACAACAACCTCACCAGCTATATCACCGGGACGGTCGAGTTCGGTGCGGCCGCCGAGGGTGACGCCGCTCTGATCTGTGTGCCGCCTTACCACATCGCCGGGGTGTCGGCGGCGCTGTCGAACCTGTACGCCGGCCGTAAGATGGTGTACCTCACCCAGTTCGACGCCCGGGAATGGGTGCGGCTGGTGCAGACCGAGGGCGTCACCTCGGCCACCGTCGTGCCGACCATGCTGGACCGGATCGTCACCGTGCTGGAGGAGCAACGCACCGAGCTACCGACTCTGCGGACGCTTGCCTACGGCGGCTCGAAGGTGGCACTTCCGTTGGTGCGCAAGGCCCTTGAGCTGCTACCCGCGGTCGGCTTCGTCAACGCATACGGTCTGACCGAGACCAGTTCGACAATCGCGGTGCTGACCCCCGACGATCATCGGGTGGCGCTGGCCTCCGAGGACCCGGCGGTCGCCCGCCGGCTGGCCTCGGTGGGCCAGCCGGTGCCCAGCATCGAGGTGCAGATCCGGGCCGAGGACGGAACCGTCCTTGCCGCAGGCGAAACCGGCGAACTGTTCGTCCGCGGTGAACAGGTCTCGGGCCGCTACACCGGTATCGGTTCGGTGCTCGACGAGCACGGCTGGTTCCCGACCAAGGACGTGGCCACCCTCGACGAGGACGGATACCTCTTCATCGGCGGCCGTTCCGACGACACCATCATCCGCGGCGGGGAGAACATCGCCCCGGCCGAGATCGAGGATGTGCTGGTCGAACATCCGGCGGTGCGCGACTGCGCAGTGGTCGGCACCGAAGACCCGCAGTGGGGTCAGATCATCGTCGCGGTCGTCGTGCCCACACCCGGCAGCGACCCCGAACCCGAGGACCTGCGCGAGTTCGTCCGTGCTCAGTTGCGCGGCTCCCGCACCCCCGACCGCGTGGTGTTCCGCGCCGAACTGCCCACCAACGCCACCGGCAAAGTGCTGCGCCGGGAACTCGTCAGCGAACTCAACGATAAGGAGCCCGCATGATCAAGAACGGCACCCGCCTGCAGAGCCAGGTCTGCGACACCCAGGTCATCGTGGTTCGCAGCTCCGACGCCCTCGATGACCTGCGGGCCGGCGGCGCACCGCTGATCCCGGTCGGCGGCGAGGCCACCGCCGGTCTGTCGCTGGACCCCGGCCTGGCCGACGGCAACCTGATGGGCAAGCGCTACGTGGATGACAGCGGCGCCGAGATCCTGGTGACCAAGGCCGGCAAGGGCACGCTCAGCATCGGCGGCACTCCGCTGGCCATCAAAGAGGCCAAACCGCTGCCTGCCAGCGACTGACGAGACCCGCCGTCGTCGTAAGCTCCGACGATGACGACGACGGCGATCGGCAAGACGCGTTCCCTCGGACTGGTCGGCGTTGCCTACGCGGCCGCCATCGCGGCGGGCGCGGCGTGGCTGTGGTGGGGACCGGCGACCGGCCGGCTCTGGTTGGACACCCTGATCGCCGACATCCTGGCGACCCTGGTCATTTTCGTCTTCAGTCGGGTCTACCGGAACTCCAGCTTCTACGACGCCTACTGGAGCGTCATCCCGCCCCTGCTGCTTTTTTACTGGTGGTACCGCGCGGCCCCGGACGTCGACCCGGTGCGCGCCTGGCTGGTCACCGTCGTGGTCGTGCTCTGGGCGGTCCGGCTGACGGCGAACTGGGTGTATGCCTTCCCGGGCCTGCATCACGAGGATTGGCGCTACCCGATGTTCAAGGAGCGCGCCGGGCGCTTCGAGATCCTGGCCGATCTGGTGGCCATCCACCTCATCCCGACCCTGCAGGTGTTCCTGGGCATGGTGCCGGTGTACATCGCGCTCACCCGACCGGACCCGGGACTGGTCTGGCTGAGTTGGCTCGCGCTGGTGGTGGGCCTCGCGGCGGTCGCGCTCGAACTCGTCGCCGACGTGCAGATGCACCGCTTCGTCGCCGAGCGCCGACCCGGCCAGGCGATGGACCGCGGCGTGTGGAGTTGGTCGCGACACCCGAATTACTTCGGAGAGTTCAGCTTCTGGATGGCATTGGCATTGTTCGGCGTCGCCGCGGCCCCCTCGTACTGGTGGTTGTCCAGCCTGGGCGCCGTGGCCATCCTGGCCATGTTTCTGGGCGCCAGCATCCCGATGATGGAGGAGCGCAGCCTGGCTCGCCGACCGGCCTATCAGGACGTCATCGACCGGGTCTCCCGGTTCGTGCCGAGACCCCCACGACGCTGAAACGCATGATGGCTGCCCCCGACCGGGTCGGGAGCAGCCATCGGGCGATCCGGTGGGATCAGTAGGTCGGCACGAAGACGCCGTTGATCCAGACGCCCCAGTGGTTCCAGCCGCTGTCCCACACCTGCTGGTTGCCCTGAGCCCAGGCCGGGTCGACGGGCTTGGGCGGGGCCCAGGCCGGTGCGGTGCCGACGGACGGGCCCGCAGGCGGAGCGGGCGGCATCGGGGCGGGCTCGGCGGTTGCCATACCGGCGGCAGCAAGAGGTCCGGCGATGAGGCCACCGGCGACGGCTGCACCTGCGATCAGCTTCTTCACATTCATGTTGCGAGATCCTGTTCTTTAGAGCACCTACCTGAACGGCGGATACATACCGCCTCGGTCCACCGGGTAAACCACTACCCGCCCTTCTGTGAGCTGCTTCATATACCCCTGCGGCGACGGCCCAGGTCGGCGATTGACCGCGCAGAGCCAGGCAATGCCGGAAGCCAGACAGGGTCGGTGTCACTGCGCAACCCGTCGACTAGCCGGGCGGCTACGCTGGCCGCGTGAGCACCACCGGCAGACTGGCCCCGACGACCTACAGCGCGGCACAGAAGCGCGTCATCGTCGCGTCGCTGGATCTGTTCGGCACCCACGGGGTCAGCGGAACCTCGTTGCAGATGATCGCCGACGCCATCGGAGTCACCAAAGCCGCCGTGTACCACCAGTTCAAGAGCAAGGACGAGGTCGTCATCGCGGTCGCGGAGACCGAACTGGCGGCGCTGCAGGACGCCGTCGACGCCGCGGAGGCGGAACCCGATCAGGTGACCGCTCGTGACGTCCTGCTCACCCGGGTCGTCGACATGGCCGTCACCCGCCGCCAGTTGACCGGCGTGCTGCAGTTCGACCCGGTGGTCGTGCGTCTGCTCGCCGAGCACGAACCGTTCGCGGCCTTCATCGAACGGCTCTACCAGGTGCTGCTCGGCGAGGGGGCCGGCGTCGAGGCGCGGGTCAACGCGGCGGTCATGTCCGGGGCACTGAGCGCGGCGGTGATGCACCCACTGGTCACCGACGTCGACGATGACACGTTGCGCACCCAGATCCTGAAGGTGACCCGGCGCATCCTGGACCTGCCGCAGGGCTGACGGGCGGTCAGCAGCTGCGCCTCAGGTGCGGCTTGGCGTGCCGCGCCGCCCGAACCACGTCATCGGTGAAGCGATCCAGCAGCACCGCCTGGGTGGCCGCCAGATGCTTACGTGCGATCCGTTCGGCCGCCACGGCATCGCCGGCCGCGATCACCTCGACCATCCGGCGGTGGGTGCGCACCGCACCCCGGGCCCGCGCCGGTGACGGGTACTCGCCGCGCTTGACGACCGCGTCGGCCCACATCTGCTCCTGTGCCGACCACAGCGCCACCAGGCTGCCGACCACGTGGCGCACGGTGGCGTTCGGCGTGAATTCGACCATCAGGTCGTGGAATTCGCGGGCGATGCGGGTGAACGCAGCGCCGTCGGCGACCACCTCGGCGCACGCGTCGACATTTCGGCTCAGCGCCGGGACCGCGGTGCGCAGCCGATCGGGCCGACGCGCCACCTCCGCGGCACACATCGGCTCCAGCAGCTGCAGGCCCTCGGCCAGATCCCCCAGCGACACCGCGGCACCCTGCAGCGCCAGCCCGAGGTGATAGGCCGCCGACGATTCGTCGGGGCGATGCACCTCGGCGCCGCCCACGCTGCCGCGGCGCACAGTCACCAGCCCCTCGGTCTCCAGGATGCGCAGGGCTTCGCGCACCGAGGGATAGCTGACGCCGAACTCGGCGACCAGCTGATCCTGCGTGGGCAGCCGTTCCGCCCCGGCCAGGATGCGGTCGCGCAGCTCGCCGGCCACCGTCTCGGCGATGCGCTGCTGCGGTATTCGCATGATTCATACTAGCAATCCTTATAAGGATTGGCCTACGATCGCCGGTGTGGACTTCGACATGGGGCCGGCCGCCGACGCACTGCGCGGTGAGCTCCGCGACCTGGTGACAACCCATATCCCCGAGGACTACCTCGGCTCCTTCACCCCCGACCCCCGCGACCTGGAGGTGGCGCAGGGGTTCTGCCGGCTGCTCGCCGAGCGGGGACTGCTGTGCATGTCCTGGCCGACCGAGTTCGGCGGCCGCGCCTCCTCACCGTGGGAACAGACGGTGGTGCGCGAGGAGATGTGGGCACACCACGAACCGCGGGGTGCGCAGTACATGGGCGTCAACTGGGTCGGGCCGATCATCATGCGGCACGGCACCGCCGAACAGCAGGCCACCCATCTGCCGCCCATCGCTGCCGGCGAGGTCATCTGGTGCCAGGGATTCTCCGAACCGGAGGCGGGCTCGGATCTGGCGTCGCTGCGCACCACCGCGGTGCGCGACGGCGATGGCTGGGTGATCAACGGCCAGAAGATCTGGACCTCCTACGCCACCATGGCGCAGTGGTGCTTCCTGCTGGCGCGGACATCCAAGGTCGGCGAGGGTGCCATCCGAAAGAAGCAACAGGGCCTGACCATCTTCCTGGTGCCCATGTCGGATCCGGCGATCACCGTGCGGCCGATCCAGACCATGATGGGCCCGCATCACCTCAACGAGGTGTTCTTCGACGACCTGCGGGTCACCGACGCCGATGTCCTGGGAACCGTCGACGACGGGTGGTCGGTGGTACAGAGCGTGCTGGCCTTCGAACGGGTCGGCATCGCCCGCTACGCCCGCTGTGAGCGGTTGTTGCACCTGGCCCCGAAGGCATTGGGTGAGCACTGGTCCGAGTTGCCCGAGGAACTGCGTGGCCGCTGGGCGCGGATGCTGACTCACTGCCGGCGGGCCCGGCTGATGGCCTACCGCCTGGTCGCCCTGCAGGCCGAGGGCCGGGTGCGGCCGACGGACTCGGCCGCCTACCGGATTGCGGTGACGAAGTTGGACCAGGACAGTGCCGAGGTGCTGATGGAGATTGCCGCGGCACTGCCCGACGGCGCATCGCGGGTATTCGCCGCGGAGGTCGAGGACCACTGGCGTTACTCGCAACCGTCCACGGTGTCCTCCGGCAGCATCGAGATGCAGCGCATCCTGCTGGCCCGCACCCTGTTGGCGGCGTCGTGAACATCGATCTGAGCCCGGAGGCGCGCGAATACGGCGAGCAGGCCCGGCGTGCCTTCGACGCCGCGGGCGGCGACACGCTGCTGCAGCACGCCGAGGCCGATCCGACCCGGCGCGCATCGCTGGTTGCCGACGTCCTGGAGGGGTTGGGCGCCTGGGATCTGGAACCGCGCAGCGACAGCGATTCAGCCGAGGCCGCCGCCGCGCTGTGCCGCAGCGCAGGATACTGGGGGCTGCCCTACCCGGTGGCCGAACGACTGGCCCGGCCCACCGACACCGAGGCCGACGGGCTGTTCGTCGTCGCCGGGCCGGCGCCGGCCGCCACCCTCGCCGGTATCGGGGGCAACTGGGTCACGACGACGTTGGATGGCCGCCGGGAGCGGGTCACCGGCACCCGCGACCCACGAACCGCGTTCGTCACCTCCCTGGACCTGACCTCCATCGACGACGGTGGTGCCGACGATGTCGCGCTCGCGCTCGTGCTGCCCTGCTGGACGCTGCTCGGAATGCTGGATCGTGCAATGGAATTGACCGTGGCGCACGTGCAGCTGCGTCGGCAGTTCGGCCAACCCCTGGCGGGTTTCCAGGGGGTACAGTTCCAGCTCACCGATGCCGAGGTCGAACGCAGCGGGCTGGAGATGCTGGCCCGTCATGCACTGACGACGGCGACCGGTGCCGACGGCCCCGCCGATGCGCTGGCCCTGCGAATGGCCGCCATCGAGGCAGCCGAGGTGGTGTTCCGGGTGACACATCAGCTACACGGTGCGGTCGGATTCTGCGATGAGACCGTGTTGTCCTGGCTGTCGCGCTACAGCCAGCCGCTACGCCGGTTGCCACTGGGCCTGTCGGCCACCCGGGCGCGCCTCACCGAACAGTTGGGCACCCGCGGCCTGACCGGACTGTACAGCGACGCACCGTGACCCGGGATCTGGACGACTTCCGCCGGCAGGTGCGCAGCTGGTGCGCCGAGCATGTGCCACGCGACTGGCGGGCGGCACAGACCGGCGTCGGTGACGACGAGTATGTGCGGTTCCAGAAAGCCTGGTTCGCCGAACTGCATTCGGCCGGATACGCCGTGCCGCACTGGCCCGCCGAATGGGGCGGCGGCATGTCGGTCGCCGAGCAGATCGTCCTCTACTCCGAACTGGCCGCCGCCGATGCGCCGCGGCTGGTGCTGGCGTTCGTCGGGATCCATCACGCCGCATCGACCCTGCTGGCCGCCGGCACCGAGGAACAACGTCGCCGCCACCTCCCGGCCATCCTGGACGGCGAGATCTGGGTGCAGGGCTTCTCCGAGCCCGAGGCAGGCTCCGACCTGGCGGCGCTGCGTACCACGGCGCGCCGCGACGGCGAGGATTTCGTGCTCAACGGCCAGAAGGTCTGGGCCAGCGGTGGATTGCATGCCGACTGGTGCCTGCTGCTGGCTCGAACCGACCCGAACGCCAAGAAGCGGCACGGTATCTCATATTTCCTGATGGACATGGCCAGCCCCGGCGTCGAGGTCCGCCCGATCAGGCAGGCGACCGGCGAATCGCACTTCTGCGAGGTGTTCCTCAACGATGTGCGGGTACCCGCGGCGAATCTGGTGGGCCCGGAGAACAAGGGCTGGCAGGTCGCCCAGGAAACGCTGGGGGCCGAGCGCGGGATGACCATGCTGGAACTCGCGGAGCGGCTCGGCAACGCCGGTTTCAGCTGGTTGGTCGGCGAATGCCGGCGCGCCGGGCTGCTCGGTGACGCGCTGGTGTCGGATCGTCTGGCGCAGTTCGAGATCGAGATCACCGGGCTGCGCGGGCTGTGCCGCGATCTGGTGGAGGGCAAGACCAACTCCCCCGCCGACGCGTCGGTGGTGAAGTTGTTCTACAGCGAACTGTTGCAGCGGCTCACCGATTTCGGGGCGCAGATCAGTGGCCTGGCCGGGCACACGGTGCTGGCCAAACCGATATCCAGCGGCTGGGAATCCGGCGCCTGGGTGCTCGATTTCATCGGCTCGTGGGAGTGGACCATTCCGGGCGGCGCCAGCGAGATCCAACGCACCATCATCGGGGAACGCGGTTTGGGCCTGCCCCGCGAACCGGCGGGAGCCTGATGACACGCGAATACGCCGAGCTGCACGCCGAACTGCGATCGGTGGCCCGCGACGTGTTGTCGGGCGGCCATCCGGACTGGACGGTGATCACCCAGGCGGGCTGGCCAGGACTGGAGATCCCCGAGTCGCTCGGCGGATCGGGAGTGTCTTTCGCCGAGACCGCCGTGGTCGCCGAGGAACTCGGCCGCGCCGCGGCACCCGGTCCGCACCTGGGTGTGACATCGGGTATCGGCGCACTGCTGACGCTGCCGGCCGACGAGGATCGTGACCACCTGCTGGCGGCGACCGCCGAGGGCCGCGAGCGGCCCGTGGCGGTGCTGCCGACCGGTGCGGACACCGGGTCGCCGTTTCGTCTCGACGCCGACCACCGGCTCAGCGGGACAGCCGAATTCGTTCCCGACGCCGGCCAGGCCACCCGGCTGCTGATTCCCGCCGCCACCTCTGACGGCGGTGCGGTGCTGGTCGACATCGCCCCGAGCGCGCTCACCGTCGCAGCACAACCGGTCCTGGACGAGACCCGTGCGCTGGCCACGGTCACCGCAGAGAGTGCGCGTGCCGAACGGGTCTGGCCACTGCCCGCCGTGGCACCGCTGGTCGACCGCGGCGCGATCGCGGTCGCCGCCGACAGCCTGGGACTGGCCGAGGCAATGCTGGCCAGGACGGTCGACTACGTGGGCATCCGGCAGCAGTTCGGTCGCCAAATCGGCTCGTTCCAGGCCGTCAAACATGCCTGCGCCGACATGCTGGTGCAGATCCGGGTCGCCCGCCAGCTCGTCGATGCCGCGGTGGACGCGCTGACCGACGGCGGTGACACGGTCGCGGCGGCCGCCATGGCCAAGGCGTATGCCACCGACACCGCCGTGTCGGTCGCGGGCACGGCGATGCAGTTGCACGGCGGTATCGGCTACACCTGGGAGAGCGGGATCCACGTCTACCTCAAGCGTGCGACGCTGAACCGCGCCATGTTCGGCTCGCCCAGAACCCACCGCCGCACCCTGGCAGCCCGCTACGCCGGATAATCTCGGTCGCCATCGCCCTGCCCTGGCTTGTTAGCCTTCGACTATGGATCGACGGGTCGCAGGCCGTATCGCCTGGCTGTGCGGTGCGCTCACGCTCGTGCTGGTCCTGTCGGGCTGCGCGACGACAGTGCTCGACGGCCGTGCGGTGTCGATGCTCTACGACCCGCAACGGGCCGGTGGTCTGCCCGCCCACGACGGTCCCAGCGGTCCCCGCCCGGACGCCCCGCCGCCGACGAGCGTCGCCGCCAACAGTGATGGCGGCCCGGTCGACCAACTGGTGCTTCGTGCGGTCGACGACCTCGAAGAATTCTGGTCGCAGAACTGGGAGGGCGCGCTCACCGGCACCTACACCCCGGTGTCGGGTCTGGTGTCCTACGACGCCTCGGATCCCGACGGGCCGGTCGTGTGCGGGAACGACCTCTACGAGCTGGCCAACGCCTTCTACTGCTTCGACGATGACGTGATGGCCTGGGACCGCAGCGAGTTCATCCCCGGTGCGGCGAAATACTTCGGTGACATGGGCGTCGTCGGCGTGATCGCCCACGAGTTCGGCCACGCCGTCCAGGCGAAGGCACACCTGGTCGAGAAGTCGACCCCGGTCCTGGTCAAGGAGCAGCAGGCCGACTGTTTCGCCGGGGTGTATCTGCACTGGGTGGCCTCCGGTCAGTCCCCGCGCTTCGATCTGAGTACCGGCGACGGCCTCAATCACGTTCTGGCGGGGGCGATCTACATCCGTGACCCGCTGATGACCCAGGAGGAGGCCATTCTCACCGGTGATGCGCACGGCTCCGCGCTCGACCGCATCAGTGCCTTCCAGATCGGCTTCGCCGGTAACGCCGACCAGTGCGCGGCGATCGACATGGCCGATATCACCGAACGCCAGGGTGACCTGCCGCAGTTCCTGTCCTACGACTCCTACGGGGACCCGTCCGCCGGTGACAGCCCGGTCGACGAGCGGTTGCTCACCAACCTGATGGACACGCTGACCCGGGTGTACAACCCGACCAACCCGCCATCGCTGAATCTGGCGATGGCCACCTGTCCCGACGCCCAGCCGGTCTCGCCGGCCTTCTACTGTCCGACCACCAACACCATCAACGTGAATCTGCCTGCGCTGCAGGCGCTGGGTACCCCCAGGGCCGAGGATCAGGGCGTGCTGCTGCAGGGCGACAACACCGCGCTGTCCATCGTCACCTCGCGGTATGCCCTCGCGGTGCAGAAGGAACGTGGCTACCCGCTGGAGTCGGCACGAGCGGCGCTGCGCACCGCATGCCTGACCGGAGTGGCCCAGGGCCGGATGGCCGAGCCGGGCAGCGAGCTGATGCTGTCGGCCGGTGACACCGACGAGGCGATCTCCGGGTTGCTGACCAACGGGTTGGCGGCCAGTGATGTCAACGGAGCGACGGTGCCTGCGGGGTTCACCCGGATCCTGGCCTACCGGTCCGGTCTGCGTGGCGACGTCGACGCCTGCTACCAGCGGTTCGCGGCATGACCCGGCCGCCGAACCCGAATCAGCCGCCGGGAGAGGCCCCGCCGTGGTGGGTCCGGCCGGGCGGGGCGGCGCCGGCACCGGGTGGCCACCCCCCGCCACCGCCGGCGCGGCCGGCACCGCCGCCGCACCAGCGCCCGCCCCAGCCGTACCCGCTGCGTCCGCAGCCGCGCGCGCCGTACCCGTCGCCACCGCAACCGCCGCCACGGGTACCGGCGCCGCCCCCTCGGCAGCAGCCGACGGCCGGGCCCGCGGTGGATCCGTATCGATACACCCTGCGTCCGGAACTGCAGCCCGGCGGCCAGCACCGGCAGACCACGAAGTCGACCAACCGCCGCATCCTGGTCATCGCTGCCGTGGTCGTCGCCGCCGCCGCTGTCATCGGTGTCAGCGTGTGGCAGTTCGTCTTCCACCGGGATGCGGTCATCAAGGTCGAGCAGGCCGAGGCCGGTGTGCGGGCCATCCTGTCGGACCCGATCAACGGGTACGGCGCCAACACGATCAGCGCCATGCGGTGCAACGGCGGCAAGGATCCCTCGGCATCCCGGGGTGACAGCTTCACCTGTGATGTCGAAATCGACGGGGCGATCCGCCAGGTGTACGTCGAATTCACCGACGACGACGGGACTTTCGCGGTCGACGGTCCGCGCTGATCAGCTGCCCGGCCGTTTGTGCTGCTGGCCGTGCACCCCTTCGGCGTACGCCGTCTCGGCGTGTTGGGTGAAGTCGATGCCGGACAGCTCGTCCTCCCGGGTCACCCGGAAGCCCATCGTCACGTCGATCACCTTCGCGATGACGAACGACACCGTGAACGCGAACGCCGCCACCACGACGATGCCCAGCATCTGCTTACCGAGCTGGGTGATCCCGCCGCCGTAGAACAGGCCGGCGGGACCGCCGGACACCATCTCCGCGGCCAACAGGCCGATCAGGAAGGTACCGACCACTCCCCCGACGAAGTGCACGCCGACCACATCCAGGGAATCGTCGTAGCCGGCCGTGAACTTCCAGCCGATGGCATAGGAACACACCACACCGGCGGCCAGACCCACCACCACGGCGCCGACGGGCGTGACGAAACCACAGGACGGGGTGATCGCCACCAGACCGGCGACGACACCGGAGGCCGCTCCGAAGGTGGTCGGGTGACCGTCGCGGAACCGCTCGACCGCCAGCCAGCCGAGCATGCCCAGGCATCCCGCGATCAGCGTGTTGAGGAAGATGACCGCGGCCTTGCCGTCCACGGCGAATGCCGAGCCCGCGTTGAAACCGAACCAGCCGAACCACAACAGGCCGACCCCGAGCAGGACGAAGGGCAGGTTGTGCGGACGCATCGCCTCGGATTTGAATCCGATGCGCGGACCGAGCACCAGCGCCAGCGCCAGCGCTGATGCACCCGAGACGATCTCGACCACGAGACCGCCCGCGTAGTCGAGCGCACCGAAGCTCGCCAGCCAGCCGCCGGGGCCCCAGACCCAGTGCGCCACCGGTGAATACACGGTCAGCGTCCAGAGCGCGACGAAAACCACCCAGGCGGAGAACTTCGCCCGGTCGGCGATCGCGCCGCTGACCAGTGCCGCGGTCAGGATGGCGAAGGCCAGTTGGAAGGTCACGAACAGCAGTTCAGGGACATTGGAGCGCACCGCGGTCAGGTCGATGCCCGATAGGCCGATGTGGCCGAGCCCGCCGATCAGTCCGCCGCCGGCATCGGCCCCGAACGCAAGGCTGTAGCCGGCCAGGATCCAGGTCACGGTGACGACCGGGATCGCGATGAAGCTCATCATGATCATGTTGAGCACACCGGTTGAGCGGACCATGCCGCCATAGAAGATGGCCAGCCCGGGCGTCATCAGCAGCACCATGGCGGTACTGACGAGCAACCAGGCGGTGGCGGCGGGGTCGATCTGCACGCGGACTCCTTCGTCAGGGCACAACGCCCGGACGACTATGACACAGCGGGTACACCGAGGGCGCGGCGATGGGGCGATTTCAGCTACCTGACAGCATCAGGCGCGCACCGGATTTCGGCACCGCCAGTCCCGCGGTCGCGCGACGCGTCTCGCCGGGCATCCGCGCGCCACGGGCTGGTGCCGGCGAGCCTGACCGCTGTTGCCGCGATGTAGCCAGCGAACCTTGCACACGCGGCAAACCCATGTCACGAATGCAAAATTTGTCTATTGAAACTTTGCTGCATTGCGGGGGCCGCCAATAATCAGCAATTGAGCTGCGGTTTTACTGCGCATCTGCGTATTCTTCGCTCGCCTACATAATTTTACGTCGGCGTCAATCAGCGATGGGAGCAATCAATGGCGGTGGACCGGACAGGCGCGGGTCAATCCGCGTGCGACGCAGGCGAGGGGCGGGCTGCCCAGGCACGCCTATGGCTCGGCGCGGGCGCGGTGACCCTCGGCATGGGAGCGGCCATGCTCGGTGGTGCCGCAATAGCGGCCGCCGACCCAGGCGAGTCGGCCGCCGGCTCCGCGAGCGCCGGTTCCAGCGACAGCTCCGATGCGTCCTCGTCCGACACGGGATCGGCCTCCGGCGCCACCTCTCGCGACGACACCGCCGGACCCCGCCCCCGCGCAGGTGCCGTCACCCCATCGGACGACTCCGACGACGAGGATTCGACCGAGATCGGGCGGGATCCGTCCTCGTCGGACGAGCCGAGCGATGTCGACGAGGCGCTCGACGCAGCACACGAGGAGTCCACCGGGGACGCGGACTCGAGCGGGGATGTCGAGACGTCCACCGGCGAGGTCGACACCGAGGTCGAATCGCCGACGATCGAGGAAGACGGTGAGATCGACCCCGGCGCATCCGCCGGTCCGCACACCTTCCCGGCATCGGGCACGTCCACCTCGGGCGGCGCACCGCAGCCGGCGGCGGCAGACTCCGCTCCCGCGATCGATCTCACGACACCGGTCCGTGGTACTTCGGCCGCAGCCCCGGCGATCTCGGGTACCTCCCCCGGCAGCACCGGCTCCGCCGGTGCGACGACCGCGCACGCCGGCAGCTCGACGGTGACCACCGCCGCCCCGAACGGCCACACCACGGCCCCGTCCCCGGCGGTGGTTCCCACCGCCGTGGCGACCGCGGCCCGCAACCCCTTCGGGCTGCCCACCCCCAGCCAATTACTGCGCGGACTGCAGGATTTCGGTGCCGGCCTGTACGTCACCGTGATGAACCAGCTCTACGGGCTGCAACGCAGCCTGACCATGCTGCGCGACGATGTGCGCAGCATTCTGGGATTCACCCAGCAGGTGATCACCCGGGCCCTGCCGTTCGGTGACCCGAACACGAATGTGCAGTACTTCACCGCCGCCGACGACTTCATCACCGGCGCGCTGGCCACCGTCGCCATGGCCTACGGGCAGTTGACCAAGACCGTCGTCAACCTCCAGAGCTTCCTCGATGCCGCGACGAACACCGACAGCATCATCACGCTCGGCAGCAAGGTTCTCGGTCCGGACACCAGCATCGTGTACTGGCAGGACAGCTACGAAGTACTGCAGGACAGGGACGTTCGGATCATCTTGCGCAGCTATGGCCGCGACCAGTGGAGCAAGGCGTTCAACGATCTGACCAATGGCCTGCAGGATCCGACAAAGGCCATGATCGTGCCGATCATCGGACCGGCGGACGGCCGCACCGACCCCATCGCCAAGACGGTCGTCGTCATCGGCGTCGACAACGTGGACGGCACCGTCACCATCAACGACCCGACCCGCGCCGATGGTCAGGGTTTGACCATGGGCTACGACGACTTCATGAATGCCTGGGCGGCACAGAACTACAAGCTGGTCACCACCCAGTTGGCCAGTTCACCGAACGTGGCGCCGGCGGACTCCAAGTCCAAGTGGGTGTGGAAGTTGCCGTCGGTCCAACATGTCGCATCGGGCATCGCCGCGGCATTCGTGCATCAGGTCCAGGCCCTCTCCGAGAACATCACCGATCTGGGCGGCGATCTGTCCCGCACCTTCGGTGTGGCCCAACCGGAGCCGATCGATCCCCCGGCGATCGGTGACATCGAGTATGGCAACTACCTTGCCAACTACCAGTACTGGAAGTACCAGGGCAATTTCGGCACCTGCGCCCTCATGTCCACCGCCGCGGTCATCGCGCAACTGACCGGCAACGGGATGCCGGTCGACATGGTGGCACTGGCTCGCGAAGTTCAGACATTGGCGGAGACGTTGCCCAGCGGTATCAAGGTCGGCCAATCGATGTACACCGAGGGGTTGGGCGGCACATACCTGGCCGACGTGGTCACGCTGCTGAACAAGTTCGGTATCAACGCCGACCACACCACCTACCTCAAGACCGAGGGATCGCTGGCGCTGGACAACATGACCGCGGCGCTGAGTCAGGGACAGTCGGTGATCGTCGCCCTGAACAACAAACTCGTCTACGACGCGTGGAACAAGCAGTACTTCGGTGAGGACTATGCGTGGTACCGGGGCAGCGCCGACCAGGCCAATCATGCCGTCACCGTGCTCAGCGTCAACATGACCAAGGGTGTCGTCTACATCAACGACAGCGCACCCCGGCAGGGGCAGGGCCTCGCCGTGCCACTCGACCAGTTCATGAAGGCCTGGGAGGTCGGCTCATTCGATCTGACCACCGCCGAGCTCGCCGGCGGCGCGGCGGGCTGACGCGACTGACATCGCGGACGGGTGACGCAGCGACATCTGCTGCGTCACCCGCACGGGCAGCCCTGACGTGTACCGCTCAGGTCGGGAAATCGGCGCTGCGCGAGAGTGTCTCGTTGCGACGGAGATCGGCCAGGGTCTGCTCCAACGAGTCCACCACGGCGTCGTAGCCGCCGGCGCCCAGGACCAGCCGCCGCGGTGGCGGATCCTGGGCCATCGCCGTGATCACCGCACGAGCACCGCGGTGCGGATCGCCGGGCTGCACACCGTCCATCGCCACGAACGCGGCGCGGACCTCCGTCAGCATGTCGTGATACTCCGGGATCGGCTCGGCGACCGGCTCGTCTGCAAACCCGGTGTAGGCGTTGGTGCGGAACGCTCCCGGTTCGACGGTCAGCACCGAGATGCCCTGCGCGGCGACCTCGTCGCGCAGGGCATCGGTGACGGCTTCGACGGCGAACTTCGTCGCGCTGTAGTAGCCGAAACCCGGTGCCGCAACCAGACCCGCCACCGACGACACGTTGATGATCCACCCGTCCCCGCGGGCACGCATGCCCGGGAGTACCGCCCGCGTCACGGACAGCACCCCGAAGAAGTTCAACTCGAACATCCCCCGCAACGATGCCTCGTCCATTGCCTCGATCGACCCGAACCATCCGCGGCCGGCGTTGTTGAGCAGCACGTCGATGCCGCCGAAATGCTCTTCGGCGGTTCGGACCGCGCGCTGCACCTGATCTGCATCGGTGACGTCCATGGGCACGACGAGTACGCGGTCACCATACTGCTGGGCCCAGGTCGCCAGTTCCTGCGGGCGCCGGGACGTCAGCACGACGCGGTCCCCCGTCTCCAGCGCCGCCTCGGCGAAGGCCATCCCGAAGTTGCCGGGGGTACCACCGGTGATGAACCAGCGCCTGCTCATGGCTCGATCACCACCCGGCTGATCAACGCGCCGTCGAGGGTGAACCGGTAGTGCAGGTCGGCGACCCCACCGGGGAAGTCCCCTTCGAGATGCTGAGCGACGTCGATGGTGGTATCGGTGGTGGTCGCCCCGGTGATCTCGGTGGTGTAGGTGTACTCGCTGGCCGCGGTCGCGATCCAGGTACCGATGTCGCCATGGCCCGTGTAGTCATGGCCCTCGTCGGTGACGACGGCGTCCGGGGTGAGCGTGGCGAGCGCTCGGTCGGTGTCGCGGACGTCGACAGCGGTCATGAACGTCTTGATGTTTTCCGGGAGTGCATCCCAATCTGTTGTCATGAGACCACCGTGGAGCTTCCCGTAGGGGGAGGGTCAAGCGGTCGTACCGACATCTTTTCCCGGACGCCCCCGTCTTGACCTTGCCCCAGGGGGAAGTTGCAGGATGGCCTGACCGCTGACACGGGCGGAATTCGCAGAGGAGGACGCCATGGGCGCGAAGGTCTCGATCGGTGACTTCGCCGTGATGACGAGCCTGAGCCGCAAGGCGCTACGGCACTACCACGACATCGGCATCCTCGAACCGGCCCACATCGATGCCCACACCGGCTACCGCTTCTACGACACCAGCCAGGTCGATCACGCGCACATCATCCGTCGGTTCCGGACCCTCGGCATGTCGATTCCCGATATCAAGGCACTGCTGAGCACACAGGATGCCGCGGCCCGCACCGAGATCATCACGACCCATCTCGCACAGATGGAGGCGCAACTGCAGCAGACCCGTGACACCGTCGGCGCGCTGCGCGAACTGCTCTCCCCCGTCGGCGATCCCGCTCCCGTCGAGGTGCGCCGCGAGCCGGCGCTTCCCGTGTGGTCCGTCGGCGCCACGATCGAGACGGCCGAGATCGACGGGTGGTTCGGGGCGGCGCTGGGAACCCTACGCGACGCGGTGTCGGCGGCAGCCGGCGCCGATAGCGCCATCGTGCCCTGTGGTCTGTATGACCGCGCACTCTTTCTCGAAAGCCGCGGCGAGGCATCGCTGTTCGTGGCGGCGCCGCCGTCCGCGACCCCGCCGGCGGGCGTCCGCGCCGAGGTTCTGCCCGCGGCCGAATACGCCGTCCTGACCCACCGCGGCGGCCACGGCGACGGTATCGACCGCAGTTACGCGGCGCTGGGCACGTACGTGAACGAACGTCTGATCAGCCATCAGGGTCCGATCCGTGAGCACTACATCGGCAGCACACCCGCCGAACCGCTGACGTTCACGGCCACGGAGATCTGCTGGCCGATCTTTCGCACCACCGCACCGCCGCCGGACTGACGCCGGCATCACCCGCGTCCGGTCTCGCAGCGGTGGGAGTGCTCGATCGGAACCCGACGAGACCATCGCGCGCATCATCGGGACACATCCGGAAGTCCGATCCGCCCGCACTACTGTGATCGCGGCACCGGTGCCACTCACACGTCGGTGCCTAGGACGAACCGTCGGCATCACTGAACAGCTCGGCGCCGATGCGTGCGAGTTCGGCTTCCAGATGGCCACCACGGCGTGGCACCGTCTCGGGCAGAATCTGTGCTTCGATGATCCGGTCCGCTCGGAAACCGCGCACGGCCTTGCGAAGCCGGCACCAGGCCACCACGTACCACCACTCGACGTCGCGGGCCTTCACCCAGCCCATCGGCTCGACATCCCGGTCGGTGAGGTGACCGTCGCGTCCGCGGTAACGCAGCCGTATCAGTCGTCCATCGGCCAATCCCTGGTGGATTGTCGTCATGACAGCTGATCCCTCCACGCTGTCGCCGACGAAAGCAATCTGCTGAGCAAGGGTGCGCTGGTGAGCACGCACCGATCGTGGCAGCGTGGCAAGCACCTTCTGCTGGGCACTTCGCGCCGCACTTGACAACGGAGAGTTCGCGAGGGCCGACAGTGCCACCATGATGACGAGGGCTTCCTCGGCGGTCATACCCAACGGCGGAAGAGTGTGCGCGGTGTCGAGCACATAGCCGCCCCGCCGGCCGTTTTCGGCGTAGACCGGTACGCCTGTCTGCCGCAGAGCGTCCAGATCACGCTCGATGGTGCGGGTGCTGACCTCGAAGTGGGTTGCCAGCCACGCGGCGCTGCGAGGCCGCGGCGAGACCGCCCGCAACTCCTCGACGAGCGCGTACAACCGCTCGGTCCGATTCACACTGTCAAATCCTTGCTGCTTGTCTGCCACCAGCCTCACATGCGGGCGATCAGTGACGCCTGCCGGCCACAACGATTGTGCGGCGCGGAGTCTTCGCTCTGCCCCCGTTCGCCCCAACATCTTGGATCGAGTAGGCGGAGGGTGGGATCTGTGCGCGTCCAGAGTCCGGCCGGATCAGAACGGACGGGGTTCGGCCCCGCCCATGGACCACACCTGTCGAACCCGCCCCTGCTCGAAGGTGAACTGATCCACCCCACCCACCTCACGTTCACGATTATCGCCGGGCGGCGTAGATCGAAGAGTCCATACCAGCGCACCTCGGCCGGCGATTTCATCGACCGCCACCTCACCCGGCGTGAACCGGGCGTCAGGGAATTGAGTGCGATAGGTGGTGAGGAAGTGCTGGAAGGACGTCGGATCCACAACGCCGTCACCCGCTCCCGGGAAGGCTCCGAACCAGATGCGGAACTCGGGAGCACACAGATCCTCCGCAAGGTCGTGATCACCGTTCCACATCGATAGCCACTGGTTCAGGACATGGGTGAGTCGGTCGCGAGTGTTCTCGTGAGCTGTCATGGCGCCAATCATGCTGAGTCTTCGCGACAGCGTCCTGTCGGTGTTTACCGAGAATCTTCAACTTCGGGCGAGCGGTGCACAGGCGACTGCACTGGTCGACCCGTGACGGCCGTCGCCTTCCGTCGTGCACCGCCGCTTCCCGTCACTGCAAGCCTGATCGAGCCGTGAGCGTGACCGCACTCGTGTGGCTATGAGTTTCCTATGTGCTTCGCCCTACCACCCGCGGTTGCGCATACCGTTCAGACTCGAAGTGCTCGGACTGAACGGAACTCGATCCCTTGGCATTACGTACATCTCTCGTCGTATTGGTATGCGCAGCCGTCCTATTGAGCTGCGCCACCGCACCCCCGTCGCGAAACGACGTCGTCGGAACATGGCGGATGATCTCGGCGCAGACGGAGCGCAACGGCCACGTTGAGCCCGCCTACGGCGAAAAGCCCAACGGGATGCTCGTCTTCACAACCGACATGCGGTATGTCGAGGTACTCACCGATTCCTCGGTGCCGCCATTTGCATCCCCGGTGCGCGGCGAAGGAACCGACCAGGAGAACCGCGCCGCCATGGCCGGAAGCATCGGCATGTTCGGCACGTACACCGTCGACGGGGACGGCCGATTCAGCGGCAACCGTGTCGAAGGCGCAACGTTCCCGAACTGGGTGGGAGACATCCGGACCACAGAAGATCTTCGCATCGTGGTCGAGGGTGACCGGATGACGGAGAACTTCACCCGTCCGGACGGTACCCGGATAACGATCACCTTCGAACGTGTCAAGGGGACGGCCTCGCCGGTCCTAGGATTACGCCTCCCTGCCTCAACGTCGACGGAACTGGAAACGTGAATGACGCATCGACGTGTAGCAGCCGACGACGGAGAAGAAATGCCAGATAGCCCCGCCGCCATGCCGACCGAACCTGGACCCGAGAGTGTTTCGACGGCAGGGACATCAGGAGTGTCCCGGCGCAGCTTCATCGGATGGACCGGCACCGCCGTCGTGATATCGGCAGGCGGAGCCGTATGGGTTTCACGGTCAGGCGGCCCTTCTGACTCCGATGCCGATGCTGGTGCAATTCCGGTTACGTTCCGCGTGAACGACACTGAACACACACTCGATGTGGACCCACGGACGACGCTACTCGACGCGCTACGCGAACAGATCGGGCTGACCGGCACCAAGAAGGGATGCGACCACGGTCAATGCGGCGCCTGCACCGTGCATCTCGACGGCCGACGGGTGCTTTCGTGTCTGACCTTGGCCGCCACCGTGCACCGCCGCGCAGTCATGACCATCGAAGGCCTTGCGGACGGAGATGCATTGCACCCGGTACAGCAGGCATTCATCGACAATGACGCCCTCCAGTGTGGCTTCTGCACGCCAGGCCAGATCATGTCCGCGGTGGCCGTCATCGAGAGCGGGCACACCCGCACCGACGATGAGATTCGCGAACACATGTCGGGCAACATATGCCGTTGCAGCGCCTACCCTTTCATAGTCGAGGCCGTCAAGACGGCCCGTGATCGGATGTCCTGACATGCGACCCTATACCTACACCTTGGCTGACTCCGTGACCGCGGCCACCGCACACAGCAACGCCGCCTACCTCGCCGGCGGCACCACGCTGGTCGACCTCATGAAGCTGGAAGTTCTCACCCCCGAGCGGGTCATCGACATCAACGGCCTGCCGTTGACCGGTATCACCGTCGGATCCCGAGGTCTTCGCGTCGGCGCGTTGGAACGCATGAGCGATGTCGCCGAAAACCCTGACGTCCGCGGAAACTACGCACTGATCAGCCAAGCGCTGGAGTTGAGTGCCTCCCCTCAACTTCGCAACATGGCCAGCATGGGCGGAAACCTGTTGCAGCGAACCCGATGCGGCTACTTTCGCGATGTGTCGATGCCGTGCAACAAGAGAGACCCCGGTACCGGCTGCCCGGCCATCGACGGGTACAACCGCGCCCACGCGGTGCTCGGCACCAGCGACGACTGCACGGCCACCCACGCCAGCGATGTGGCCGTCGCACTGGTGGCCGCCGAGGCGACGGTGGAGCTCAGCGGTCCCGACGGCGAGCGCAGGATGGCCCTCGAGCAGTTCTACCGCAGGCCCGGCTCGACACCAGAAATAGAGAACGAATTGAGACCCGGCGAACTGATCACCGCCATCACCGCGCCTCGGTTCCCTGCGAACACCCGGACCGGGTACCTCAAGGTGCGTGATCGCCGATCCTATGAATTCGCATTGACGTCGGTGGCCGTCGCAGTGACCCTGCGCGGTGGCACGATCACCAGGGCGCGGCTGGCCGCCGGCGGCGTGGGCACGGTGCCCTGGCGGCTTCCCGAAGTGGAGACCCTCCTGGCCGGTCGACCCGCGACGCCTCGCACCTTCGACGAAGCTGCTGCCGTAGCGGGCACCGACGCCCGGCCGCTGCGGCACAACGGTTTCAAGCCGCATCTGCTGCGCAGGGCGATTGTTCGGGCCCTCTCCGACGTCACGGAAATCTCGTGAATCCCTCACCGCTGGGCGGCGAGATCTCCCGCGTGGACGGCCGCCCCAAGATCACCGGCGTCGCGCGCTATTCCGCTGACTACCGGGAACCAGAGCTGGTTCACGCTGTCCTGGTTTCTGCCACGATCGGGTTGGGCCGGATCAACACGATGAATATCGACGCAGCCCAGCGGGCACCAGGTGTCCTGGCCGTCTACACACCATTCGCACCGCTGCGGCTGCAGCCCGTCGCAGCAGACGCGCTCGGCGAGAAGTACCGTCCGCTCCAGGACCGTGAGGTGCAATTTTATGGCCAGGCCATCGGCGTGGTGGTGGCCGATAGTTTCGAGCATGCCCGCGACGCGGCGGCCATGATCATCACCGACTACCAGTCCCGCACTCCCAGAACATCACTGGATGCTGCGCGGCCCGGTACCAGCATCGCCTCGCCGGAATCGGGTAACCGGACCATCCTGGCGCCCGGGGTCACCTCGATCGACGCCGCGCTGCGCAACAGTGAGATCACCGTCGAGACCACTGTCACCCAGCCGGTGCAACATGCCGCGGCGATGGAACCGCATGCATCGGTGGCGGTGTGGCGCGATGACCGGCTGACCCTCTACACCGGCACGCAGTTTCCGGGCCGGGCGATCGCCGGAATTTCCGGTGCGCTCGGGCTGGTACCCGAGCGGGTACGGATCATCTCGACATACGTCGGCGGCGGATTCGGCAGCCGGGTACTCCCCTGGTCCGACGTCATCCTCGGCGCCGCGGCCGCTCGTGAGCTGAACCGTCCGGTCAAGCTGGTTTTGAGTCGCAGCCAGGTCTTCGGCGTTGTGGGGCACCGTTCGGCGGTACGGCAACGAGTGCGGTTGGGTGCCCGCGCCGACGGGACACTCACCGCTGTCAGCCACGAATCCGACGCCGAGGCTCCGGCGGTGGGCGGTTGGCCGATGCGCACGGCTGCCGAAACCAGCGCAGCGCTGTACCGCACGCCGAATCTGCATGTGGATCAACGCCAAGTCACGCTGGACACGCCGCCGACCTGGGCGATGCGTGCGCCCAACGAGGCACCCGGGGCATTCGCCATCGAAACGGCGATGGATGAACTGGCGGTGGCCATCGGCGTCGACCCGGTGGAGTTGCGGATGCGCAACTATGCGACGACGCTGCCCGGGACCAATCGCCGGTGGACCAGCAAGAGACTAGACGAGTGTTATCGGATCGGGGCCGGCCGATTCGGCTGGGAAAGCCGCGCACCTGCGACCAACCGCGATGGTCAGTGGCAGATCGGCTCGGGGATGGCCACCGCGATCTACCCGGCCGCCGGGCGTTCCGGAAATGCGGTTGAGGTGCGTTTCCGCGACGACGGCACGGTGCTGGCATCGACGGGGGTCATGGATATCGGCACAGGCGCCGCCACCGCGCTGGCGATTGTCGTCGCCGATGCAGTGGGCCTGCCGGTTGACCGTGTCGTCGCAGAGGTGGGTGACACCATCCTGCCGCCCGGTCCTGGCGCCGTCGGCTCTCGCGCCACCGGCAGCATGGCTCCGACCGCCCGCGCGGCCGCACGGGCCGCAGTCGACAATCTTGTCCAGGCCGCGTCGACAAGTCGACGCTCACCGTTGGCAGGTTCGCAGACACCGGTGTCCTATGCGGCGGGTACGTTGCGAAGCGGCAACGAGCGCATCGCTTTTGCCGATCTGCTGCGCAGCTTGGGAATACAGACGATCGATGCCATCCGCAGCAGCGACGACACGATCTCGCCGCAGTTCGCAGCGCATGGGTTCGGTGCGCATTTCTGCGAGGTGCGGGTGAACTCCTATACGGGGGAAACACGAGTCACCAGGTTCACCACCGTCGTCGACATCGGCCGGGTGATCAACGCCAAAGCTGCCCGTAGCCAGATCGTCGGCGGCGTCATCTTCGGCATCGGGCACGCGCTGCTGGAAGCCGATCCGATCGAACCTTCCGGGCGCCTGGCGGCCGCCAATCTCGCCGACTACGTCGTTCCCGTCAACGCCGATGTGCCGTTCATCGACGCGGTATGTCTCGACGGCGATGACCCCGACTTCAGCGACGTCGGCGCTCGCGGTGTCGGCGAACTGGGCACGGTGGGCTCGGCCGCGGCCATCGGCAATGCCGTGTTCAACGCCACCGGCATCCGTGTCCGTGACCTACCCATCCACCCGGAAGCCCTCCTGCGCTGAGCACTTCACCATGTGGCGCAGCATTTCCCCGAAGTGTGCGCAATTTGCCAGGCGCAGCTCATTGGAGAACGCGAAGGCCTGCCGATGCCGGCTTGCTCGTCCCGAAGGCGACCAACTCCGAAGCCGCGGCGATTGGGGCGCCCTCGAAGAGGCCGGCCAGATCCAACCAACCGACAAGCCGCCGGACTTGCACGGGCGGCTCCCTCGCTCTAGCGAAAGACCTGCACCGGGCCGTTCGCTCTCGCGATGATTGCAGTAAACACTCTGTGGTGCGCGAGGGGGGACTCGAACCCCCACGTCCGAAGACAATGGCACCTAAAGCCATCGCGTATGCCATTTCGCCACTCGCGCGAGCCCGTCCAGGATAGCTCCGCTCTTGAGGAAAGTGTCAGAGGGACCACTTAACCTCGATTCCAACGTAAGGGGGCTGAGTGCGCGCAGTCGACGACTTCGAGGAGGTTCGCCGACTCATTGCGGTTGGCCTCGATAATTCCGCCATTTCACGACACACCGGCGTGCCGAGGACCACCGTGTGCGACTGGCGAAACCGCCCTCCGCCACGCCTGGCCCACCCACTCGACTGCCGATCGCATAGCTACTCGTCGCTGCCATCGACGGATTACGCCTACCTTCTCGGCTTGTACCTCGGCGACGGCTGCATTTCACGGATGGGCCGCGTTTGGCGTCTCCGCATTGCCCTCGACACCAAGTACCCGGGCATCATCGACAGCTGCCGGAAGGCAATCGACGTCGTGATGGATGGGCAGCACGCCCACGTGCAGCAGCAGAAAGCGAACTACGTCGTAGTGTCGCTCTACTCCAAACACTGGCCGTGCCTTTTCCCGCAGCACGGACCCGGCCCCAAACACCTCCGGCCGATCGTCCTGGAAGCCTGGCAGCAGGCCCACGTCGACGCGGCGACCGAGGACTTTGTCCGAGGTCTCATCCACAGCGACGGGTGCCGGGTGGTCGCCAACGACCGCGGGGTGGCCAGCGTCCGGTACCACTTCACCAACCACTCCACCGACATCCGCAACCTGTTCTGTGCGGCACTCGACGCGCTCGGCATCCCGTGGACGCAGAACAGTCGCTACATGATCGCCGTCTACCGCAAGGCGGCCACGGCCCGCCTCGACGAGTTCATCGGCCCCAAGGCCTGAAAATCGGCGGGCGGTAAAGTTGACCCATGTCCACTACACGACGTAGGAGACCCGCGCTCATCGCGCTGGCCACCGTCGGCGCCACCGGCTGCATGCTGCTGGCGTGGTGGCAGTGGACCCGCTACGAATCGAACTCGGGGACCTTCCTGAACCTGGGCTATGCCCTGCAGTGGCCGATGTTCGCCGCGTTCTGTGTCTACGCCTACTACAAGTTCGTCCGGCTGGAGGAAGCTCCGCCGACCTACGACGAGCCGACCGACACCGCCCGGGCGACCGAGATCCCCGCCGGCCTGCTGCCCGAGCGTCCCACCGCCGCAGCGGGCGTCGAGGATGATCCGACGCTGCGGGAGTACAACGCCTATCTCGCCGAGCTCGCCAGATCCGACAACCCTGAGGACAGGACGAAGAAGTCATGAGCACACCCGACGGCCAGGACACCCAGACCCCGGTGGTTCCGCTGGCTTCCATCCAGAAGGCACTGGCTAGCTACCGCGTGCTGGCTTGGGCGACCGGTCTCTGGCTCATCGCGCTGTGCTACGAGATGGTGATGAAGTATGTCTTCAACGACGATTCGTTGAGCTGGATCGCCGTCGTGCACGGCTGGGTGTACTTCGCCTACCTGATCGCCACCGCGAACCTGGCCGTCAAGGTTCGTTGGCCACTCGGCCGCACGCTCGGCACACTGATCTCGGGCACGGTGCCCGTGCTCGGACTCATCGTCGAGCACTTCCAGACTCAAGACGTGAAGAAGCGCTTCGGTCTGTAACCGCCTCGGTCGGCCGCACGGCCGGGATCAGTAGCGCGCCGACCGCCGATGCCGCGGCCACCCCGGCGGCAACGATCAACGCCACCCGGAACCCGTCCAGCGTCGGCACCTCCTGCCCGCCGGCCGTCATCGTCATCCCCGCCAGGATCGCGCCGATCACCGCGCTGGAGATCGATGTGCCCAGCGACCGGGCCAGCGCGTTGAGTCCGTTGGCCGCGGCCGTCTCCGACATCGGGACGGCGGCGTTGATCAGCGCCGGCATCGAGGCATAGGCGAAGCCCACCCCGATGCTGACCAGGACGTTGAAGATCAGCACCTGCGGGCCGCCGCCCAGCAGCCACAACCCGGCCAGATACGACCCGGCGATCACCAGGCAGCCGACGAACAACGTGAACCGCGGTCCGCGCGCCGCGGCCACCCGTGCCGCGATCGGCGCCATCACCATCATGGCCAGTCCGCCCGGAGCCATCCACAGCCCGGCCTCCAGCATCGACATGCCCAGCCCGTAACCCGTCTCGACGGGCAGTTCGAGCACCTGCGGGGCGATCAGCGACAGCGCGAACATCGCGAAGCCGACGCCCACCGAGGCGATGTTGGTGATCAGCACGGGCGGCCGCGCCGAGGTACGCAGATCGACGATCGGCGAGTCGAACCGCAGTTGCCAGACCACGAAGACGGCGAAGACCGCCACCGAGGAACCGAACATCCCGACGGTCAGCCCGGACGTCCAGCCCCAGTCGCGGCCCTTGGTGATGCCGAGCAGCAGGGTCACCAGCCCGCCCGCCAGCAACACCGCCCCCAGCGGGTCGAGTCGGTCGGCGGAGCTCGCCGGGACCGCCGGCACCAGCACGACGAACAGCACCAGCAGCACCACCCCGATGCCCGCGGCGAACCAGAACAGCGCGTGCCAGGAGAACTGCTGGGCGATCGCCGCCGACAACGGCAGACCGAGCGCGCCGCCCACACCCAGCGACGAGCTCATCAGTCCCATCGCACCACCCACCCGCTCGGCGGGAACCGACGCGCGCAGCACACTGATGCCCAGCGGGATGATGGGGATGCCCACACCCTGCATGCCTCGGCCGATGACGAATGGGATCAGACTCGAGCTCGCGGCGGCGATCGACGAGCCGGCGATCAGCACCACCGCGCACGCGATCAGGATGGGTTTCGGGCCGTACAGATCGCCCAGCCTGCCGAACACCGGGGTGGCGACGGCGGCGGTCAGCAGGGTCGAAGTGATCGCCCAGGATGCGTCAGAAACGCTGGCGTCGAGCAGCTTCGGCAGTTCCGGGATCAGCGGGATCATCAACGTCTGCATCAGGGAGACGCTGATACCGGCAGCGCACAGCACGGCGATGAGCACACCGGGATGGGCCGCCGAGACTGTCCGGGAGGGCCGCCGCTGAACGGGGGGAACCACGCCCGCGAGCATTACACGTTAGTTGCGCTATGCAAAATTCCGCCTCGCCCTTGGCGAAACTCGCGTACCCGGGGTTCGGACTCGAGGATTCGCCCCCGGTACGCGTGTTTCGCCGCGGGAGTCCGCGGGGGGTCCGCGCGCGTCCGACTCAGACCAGCGTGCGCAGCGCGGGCAGCAGCAGCGCCAGCGCCCGGCCGCGGTGCGAGGCGGCATCCTTCTCCGCCGGCGACAACTCCGCCGCCGAGCGCGACGATTCGGTCGGCACGAAGATCGGGTCGTAGCCGAAGCCGCCGTCCCCGCGCGGCGCCCGCGCGATCGTGCCCGCCCACTCGCCGCGCACCACCGTCTCCCCTGCCGCGGAGACCAGCGCACACGCAGACACGAAGGCCGCGCCGCGCCGGTCGTCGGGGACATCGCGCAACTGCCCCAACAGCAGTTGCAGATTCGCCTCGTCATCGCCGTGCGCACCGGCCCACCGTGCCGACAGCACGCCGGGCATCCCGTTCAGTGCATCGACGGCCAATCCGGAATCGTCGGCCACCGACGGCAATCCGGTCGCGGCGAAGGCATCGCGCGCCTTGGCCAATGCGTTCTCCTCGAAGGTGGCACCCGTCTCGGGCGCCTCCGGGAAGTCGGGGACGCCCGTCAGCGACAGCAACTCCAACCCGGAGACCCCGGCCGCGTCGAGCACCCGGCGCAGCTCGGCCAGCTTCTTGGCGTTGCGCGAGGCAACCAGTAACCGGGTCAGCTTCCGAACGCCTTCTTGGCCGGCCCGGTGGGCTCGGGAAGGACGCCCGGATACGGCAGCTCGAGTGCCGCCCGCTGGATCGCGAACAGTTCCTCGCAACCGGCCAACGCCGCATCGAGCATCTTGTCCAGCGTCGACCGCGGGAACGTGGCGCCCTCGCCGGTGCCCTGGATCTCGACCAGGGTGCCGGTGTCGGTGGCGACGACGTTCATGTCGACCTCGGCACGGGAGTCCTCGGTGTAGGGCAGGTCCAGGCGCACCCGGCCGTCGACCACGCCGACCGACACCGCGGCGATGGCGCACGACAACGGCCGCGGATCGGAGAGCTTGCCGGCCGCCGCCAGATAGGTCACGGCATCGGCCAGCGCGACATAGGCGCCGGTGATCGCGGCAGTGCGGGTGCCACCGTCGGCCTGCAGCACATCGCAGTCGACGGCGATGGTGTTCTCCCCCAGCGCGCCGAGGTCGATGCACGCCCGCAGCGAGCGGCCGACCAGCCGGCTGATCTCCTGGGTGCGTCCGCCCACCTTGCCCTTGACCGACTCCCGCCCGGAGCGCTCGTGGGTGGCCGCCGGCAGCATCGCGTACTCGGCGGTGAGCCACCCCTGACCGCTTCCCTTTCGCCAGCGCGGCACGCCCTCGGTGACCGAGGCGGTGCACATGACCCGGGTCTGGCCGAATTCCACCAGGACCGAACCCGCGGGATGAGAGGTGAAACCGCGGGTGATGACCACTGGCCTCAGCTCGTCGTCAAGCCGGCCGTCTTCTCGTCTGGACACCGGCCAACCCTAACGCGGCATCCCGACCGATAACTCAGTGGCGGGTCACATCGATGGTCTCGCCGCACACCACCGCGTGCACGGGACCGTCGAACTCCGCCTTGGCCTCGCTGATGACGTCCTCGCGCGAGGTCCACGGCGGGATATGGGTCAGCAGCAGTTCGCCGACACCGGCGCGCGCCGCGATCTGACCGGCCTCGGTACCGGACAGATGCAGGTTCGGCGGACGTTCCGGCGAGTGCGTCCAGGAGGCCTCGCACAGGAACACGTCGACACCGCGCGCCAATTCCACCACCGCATCACAGATCCCGGTGTCGCCGCTGTAGGCGAATGTCACGCCGTCGCGGTCGGTGAAGCGCATGCCGTAGGACTCGGTCGGATGACACACGAGCCGGGGCTCGACGGTCAGCGCGCCCAGGCGCACCGCCTGTCCGTCGACCCAGGGCTGAATGTCGAAGATGTCGGTCACGTCGTCGATCTCGCCGCCCTCCGGCGACGACGCGGCACCCAGCCGTTCCCAGGTATGCGTCGGACCGAACAGCATGGCGCGCCCCTCGGGCGGGTTCGGATGGTAGCGGCGCCAGACGAACAGGCCGGGCAGATCCAGACAGTGATCGGCGTGCAGGTGCGAGAGCAGCACGTTGACCGAGCCGGGGTCGGCGTGGCGTTGCAGCGCGCCCAGCACCCCGCCGCCGAAGTCCAGGACCATCGGCACGGTGTCGGGCTCGGTCAGCAGATATCCGGACGCGGGCGAATCGGGGCCGACAACACTGCCGGAACAACCCAGTACGGTGATTCGCACATCACTAGCTTGCCACGTCCGCCAGCACAGCGACGAAAGCATGACCGCATTGGGCGACAAGTTTCATTTTGTGTCCGCACCGTGATGCGCGCCCCGGCACCCACGCCGACGCGGCGCGGATGGCATGGCGCCACCCCGCGCGATCGACGTCACAACAGCACAGGCGCTCAGTAGCGCAGCGCGGGCGGGCTGGTGCGCCGCTCGCGGGCCTTGCGCTCCGGACCGGACAGCACGTACGCCGCGATCACCCCGGCGATCGCGCCGGACAGGTGACCCTGCCAGGACACCCCCGGCGCACCGGGCAGCACGCCGAACAGGATGCCGCCGTAGACCAGTGCGACGATGACCCCCACCACGATCTCCCAGGCGGTTCGGGTGAAGAACCCGAACACGATCAGGAAGGTCAGCCAGCCGAAGATCAGGCCCGACGCCCCGATGTGGTTGGTGGTGCACTGCACGCCCACATAGGGGCAGTGCGCGCCGATGTTGCCGATCAGCCAGGTGCCGAACCCGCCGAGCAGCCAGATGATCGCGGTGGCGCCGAGGAATCGCCCCATCCCGGCCAACGTCATCAGGAAGCCGAGCACCAGGGCGGGCACGGTGTTGGCGATCAGGTGCGGCCACCCGCCGTGCAGCAGCGGCGCCCACAGGATTCCCCACAGCCCGTCGGTCTCCAGCGGGCGGATGCCGTCCTGGTCGAGTCGGTGACCGAGGACGGTGTCGACGATCTCCATGACGTAGAGCAGCGCCACGAAACCGACAATGGTGATGCCGCCGACCACCCACGCCGGCTTCTGCTTCGGCTCGGGGGTGACGGGGTGGTTCATAGCCGATGCCTCATGCCCACAACTGCCCTTCCAACGCGTCCTCCGCGTCATCCAGGCTACCGGCGTAGGCACCGGTGGACAGATACTTCCAGCCGGCATCGCAGATGGTGAACGCGATGTCGGCGGATTCGCCGGCCTTGACGGCCTTGGCGGCCATGCCGAGTGCGGCGTGCAAAATCGCACCCGAGGAAATACCGGCGAAGATGCCCTCCACCTGGACCAGCTCCCGGGTGCGCTTGATCGCGTCGAACGCACCGACCGAATAGCGGGTGGTCAGGATCTCCGGGTCGTAGAGCTCGGGAACGAAACCCTCGTCGATGTTGCGCAGCGCGTAGACACCTTCGCCGTAGCGCGGTTCGGCGGCCACGATCTGGACCCCGGGCACATGCTCGCGCAGGAACCGGCCGGTACCCATCAGGGTGCCGGTGGTACCCAGCCCGCCGACGAAGTGGGTGATCTCGGGCAGATCGGCCAGCAGCTCCGGGCCGGTGCTCTCGTAGTGCGCGGCCGCGTTGGCCGGATTGCCGTACTGGTAGAGCATCACCCACGAGGGATTCTGTGCGGCAAGCTCTTTGGCGTGCGCGACGGCCGTGTTCGAACCGCCCTCGGCGGGCGAGTAGATGATCTTCGCGCCGTAGAGCTCAAGGAGCTGGCGCCGTTCGATCGAGGTGTTCTCCGGCATCACGCAGATCATCCGGTAGCCCTTGAGCAGGGCCGCCATGGCCAGCGAGATACCGGTGTTGCCGCTGGTGGGTTCGAGCAGCGTATCCCCCGGCGTGATCAACCCGTCGCGCTCGGCCTGCTCGATCATCCGTAGCGCGGGCCGGTCCTTGATGGACCCGGTGGGGTTGCGGTCCTCCAGCTTGGCCCAGATCCGCACGTGGGGCTGCTGATCGGCCGCGTCCCACCGCGGCGACAACCGCTGCAGCCCGACCAGCGGGGTGTTCCCCAGGGCCTGCAGCAGCGAGTCGTAACGCATGCCTAGCCGCCCGCGACGGCGGGCAGGATCGTGACCGAATCGCCATCGGCGATCGCGGTGTCCAATCCGCCGGAGAACCGGACGTCCTCGTCGTTGACGTAGATGTTGACGAAGCGGTGCAACTTGCCCGCATTGTCGGAGTCGATGAGGCGCTCGGAGATGCCCGAGTAGTTGGCCTCCAGATCGGCGATGACGGCCTGCAGGGTCGCCCCGCTGGCTTCGACGCGCTTCTCCCCGCCGGTGTGGGTGCGCAGGATAGCCGGGATCGACACGGTTACGGACACGGTGGCCTCTCTCAGGATTCGTAGTTGTCGACGATGCTGACAGGTTCTTCGGTGACGACGCCGTCGAGGATGCGGTAACTGCGCAGTTCGTGCGCCTCCGGATCGCGCGTCGAGACCAGGACGTAGTGGGCGTCCGGTTCGGAGGCGAAGGAGATGTCGGTGCGGCTCGGGTAGGCCTCGGTGGCGGTGTGCGAGTGATAGATGACGACCGGGACTTCGTCGTTGTCGTCCATCTGGCGCCACACCTTGAGCTGCTCGCCGGAGTCGAACCGGTAGAACGTCGGGGACCGCTCGGCGTTGACCATCTCGATGAAACGCTCGGGGCGATCCGAACCCTCCGGGCCGGCGATCACGCCGCAGGCCTCGTCGGGATGGTCGGCGCGCGCATGGGCGACCATGGCGTCCACCAGGTCGGCGCGGATCACCAGCACGTCAGGACTCCGTCTCTCTTGCAGATGCGAACGCTCCGGGCAACAGGTCACGATAGGTCGGTATTCCGGCGACCGACTCGGCGGCCAGCACTCCGACCAGGACGGCGCGGGCCAGGCAGTCGGCCGCGGCGGCTCCGAGCGCGGTCACCAGTGCGGTCTCCGGGGACATCGCCGTGGGCACCTTCTCCGACGGCGCCACCTGCACCGCACCGGTGGCCAGCGCAAAGACGGTGTCACCGTCGACCGGGGTGTGGGCCGGCCTGATGGCATGCGCCAGCCCGTCCTGGGCGGCGACGGCCAGCCGACGGCATCCCGCCGGGCTCAACGCGGCATCGGTGGCCACGACGGCGATGGTGGTGTTCAGCGGGCCGCTCTTCTTATCCAGGGCCGCGAACTCGGCGATCTGCTCGGCCGGCGGGGCGCTCAGACCGAACCGGGCGATCAGATCGGCCATCCAGGGCAGGCCGGTGGCCGGATCGATGACATTGCCTCCGGAGTTGACCGCGACGACGGCGCCCACGGTGACCCCCAGCTCGGGCAGCCGGATCGAGGCGGTGCCGAGCCCGCCCTTGAGCACGCCGGCCCGCGCGCCCGCGCCGGCGCCGACGTTGCCGACCGCGACGGACCCACCCCTGTCACCGGAGTCGGCCGCGGATTGCACGGCGGCATAACCGAATTCGGCGGTCGGCCGGCAACCCCAGCCGCCCACCGGCAGGTCGAAGATGACCGCACCCGGAACGATCGGCACCACCCCGCCGTCCATCGCGACACCGCGGCCCTGTTCCTCCAGCCAGGTCATCACGCCGTCGGCGGCGGCCAGTCCGTAGGCGCTGCCACCGGTCAGCAGCACCGCATCCACATGGCGCACGCTGTTGGCCGGATCGAGCAGATCGGTCTCGCGACTGCCCGGCGCGCCGCCACGGCAGTCGACCGCGCCGACGGTGCCCACCGGGGCCAGCACGACGGTGCTGCCCGCGGCCCAGCCCGACCCGAGGGTGACATCGTCGTCGATGCGGTGATGATGCCCGACGCGGATACCGGCGACATCGGTGATGGCGCCGACATCGGTCATCGGTTCTGCCCCAGCAGGCCCAGCACGAGGTACTCCTGCAGCACGGTCAGCCACTGGTAGACGTCCAGGTGACCGGCCATCGGGTGGCCGACCGGCAGCTGGTCCAGCCCGCCGGGGCCGATCTCGAGCATGGTGCCCAGCGCCAGCCGCACATCGTTGACCGAGGACGCCCACGCCTGCGCATCGTCCTCGGACAGCTCGAACTTCCCTCCGCCGTCGGGCAGCGTGTCCAGAAGGCGCTGCGCGGCTTGCCGTTTCGCGTCGATGATGGCCGGTTCGTGCAGGCTGCGCAGCGCACTGTTGAGGCTGTCGGCGGCCGACGAGCCCGCCGGGTGCTCGGTGCGGGCCCGGTAGAAGTCGGGCAACAACCGCTTCATCGTCTCGTCCTCGGGCGGTGCCGAATGGCCGGTCCGGATGCCGGTGAGTTCACTGAGTTCATCGGTCGGAGCGGCGGATTCGCGGTCATCGAGCATCCCGGTCAGCGAGCTGACCAGGTTACGCAGCAGGTCCGCCTCGTGCGCGGCCAGCGAGGACCGGAATCGCGGGCCGTCGGCGCCCTCGACACGTTTCCATTTGCGCACGTGTCAGCGGTCCTGCTGCATGGTCGCCCACAGCCCCGCCGAGTGCAGCTTGGTGACGTCGACCTCCATCGACTCCCGGCTGCCCGCGGACACCACGGCCTTGCCCTCGGTGTGCACCTGCATCATCAACTTGGTGGCGTGCGGTTCGGAGTAGCCGAACAGCTTCTGGAACACATAGGTCACATAGGACATCAGGTTCACCGGGTCGTCCCACACGATCGTCACCCAGGGGCTGTCGGTCGCATCGCGACTCTCGGTGGCCTCGTCCTCACGGGTACCCGGCCGAGTCCGCGCTGGGGTAACCATGCCCGACAGACTACCGGGGTGCGACTTCGCGCCCGAATCGGAACCGGACCGATACGGTTGGGGACGTGAACGACCCCGTGAGCACCGCGCTGCTGACCGACAAGTACGAGCTGACCATGCTCGCCGCGGCGCTGCGCGACGGGTCGGCGCAGCGCCGCTGCACCTTCGAGGTGTTCGCCCGCCGGCTGCCCGACGGCCGCCGCTACGGGGTGGTCGCCGGTACCGGGCGCTTCGTGGATGCGCTGGCGCACTTCACCTTCGGCGAGGACGCCTTGGCAGGAGTCGCAGACTTCCTCGACGAGGGCACCCGCGAGTTCCTGGCCGGCTTCCGGTTCAGCGGGGACATCGACGGCTACCCCGAGGGTGAGCTGTACTTCCCCAACTCGCCGGTGCTCTCGGTGCGCGGCAGCTTCGCCGAGTGCGTCATCCTGGAGACCCTGGCGCTCTCGGTGCTCAACCACGACTGTGCGATCGCCTCCGCCGCGGCCCGGATGGTCTCGGCTGCGGGTGGGCGCCAGCTCATCGAGATGGGTTCGCGGCGCACCCACGAGCAGGCCGCCGTCGCCGCGGCCCGCGCCGCCTGGATCGCCGGCTTCGACGGCAGCTCGAACCTGGCCGCCCAGCACCGCCACGGCGTGCCCGCGCTGGGCACCAGCGCCCATGCCTTCACGCTGCTGCACACCGGACCGGGCGGCACCGCGGACCGGGCCGCGCAGGACGAATCCGAGCGCACGGCCTTCGCCGCCCAGGTCGAGGCGCTCGGCGTGGGAACCACCCTGCTGGTGGACACCTACGACATCACCGCCGGGGTGGCCAACGCCATCGCGGTCGCCGGACCCGAACTGGGTGCGGTGCGCATCGACTCCGGTGACCTCGGGGTGCTCGCCGGCCAGGTCCGTCGCCAGCTCGACGATCTGGGCGCCCACGGCACCCGGATCGTGGTGTCCGGTGATCTCGACGAGTTCGCCATCGCCGCGCTGCGGGCCGAGCCGGTGGACAGCTACGGCGTGGGCACCTCGCTGGTCACCGGTTCCGGGGCGCCGACCGCCGGAATGGTTTACAAGCTCGTCGAGGTCGACGGTGTCCCGGTGCAGAAGCGCAGTGCGCAGAAGGGATCCCAGGGCGGGGCCAAGGAGTCGGTGCGTGTCGCCAAACCGTCGGGAACGATCACCGAAGAGGTCGTCTTTCCCGCCGGCCACCGGCCCGACATCGAACCCGGCCTGACCGCCCGGCCGTTGAGTGTCCCGCTGGTGCGCGGCGGCGAACCCGTCGCCGCGCCCGATCTGAAGGCGGCCCGCACCCTGATGGCGGCCGGGCTGACCAGCCTGCCCTGGGACGGGCTGAAGCTCTCCAGGGGTGAACCGGCCGTGCCCACCCGGGTGGTCGCCGCGACGTGACCGACGTTCCCGTCACCGAGTTGCTGGCCGGAGCGGTCGACGCCCTCGGTGGTGCTCAGCGGCCCGGGCAGGTGCAGATGGCCGAGGCCGTCACCGAGGCATTCGAGACCGGCAGGCACCTGGCCGTGCAGGCCGGCACCGGTACCGGCAAGTCGCTGGCCTACCTGGTGCCCGCGATCGCCCGCGCGGTCGCGGCCGGCCAGCCCGTGGTGGTCTCGACCGCCACCATCGCGCTGCAACGCCAGCTCGTCGACCGCGACCTGCCGCGACTGGCCGACGCGCTGGCCCCGCGGTTGCCGCGCAAGCCCACCTTCGCCCTGCTCAAGGGGCGCGGTAACTATCTGTGTCTGAACAAGATCCACAACGGCGCCGCCGAGGGCGAGGATCTGCCGCAGGAGGAACTGTTCGACGCGGTCGCCGCGACCGCACTGGGCCGCGATGTGCAGCGGTTGACCGCCTGGGCGTCGGACACCGACACCGGTGACCGCGACGAGCTGACCCCGGGCGTGCCGGACCGGTCCTGGAGCCAGGTCAGCGTGTCGGCCCGCGAGTGCATCGGGGTGTCGCGGTGCCCCTACAGCGCCGACTGCTACTCGGAGAAGGCGCGCGCCAAGGCGGGCACCGCCGATGTGGTGGTGACCAACCACGCGCTGCTGGCCATCGACGCCATCGCCGACGCGTCGGTGCTTCCCGAACACGAACTGCTGGTCGTCGACGAGGCGCACGAACTCGCCGACCGCGTCACCGGCGTCGCGACCGGCGAGCTGTCGGCCACCGCGCTGGGCGCCGCCCAGCGGCGGATCGGCCGGTTGGTGGCCGACGAACTCGTCGAGCGGTTCGAGGCGGCCGGGGCGAACCTGGCCTCGGCGATCTACGATGCCGAACCCGGCCGCATCGACCACCTCGACGACGAACTGGCCACCTACCTGACCGCGCTGCGCGATGCCGCGTTCGTGATCCGGTCGGCGATCGACACCACGCCGTCGGACCCACAGGCCGCCGCGGCACGCACCGAGGCCGTCACCGCGGTCACCGAGATCGGCGATATCGCCGCCCGCATGCTGGACTCGTTCGGCCCCGCCATCCCCGACCGCGTCGATGTGGTGTGGCTGGATCACGAGGAGAACACCCGCGGGGCCGCGGGCAAGCGGGCCATCCTGCGGGTGGCGCCGCTGTCGGTGTCGGGTCTGTTGCGCACCAGGCTCTTTGCCCGCGCCACCGCCGTACTCACCTCGGCGACGCTGACGCTGGGTGGCAGCTTCGACGCCATGGCTGCGGCCTGGGGCCTGTCCGGCGGCGACTCGGCCGACACCTGGCGTGGGCTCGACGTGGGTTCACCGTTCGACCACGCCAAGTCCGGAATCCTCTACGTGGCAAAGCATCTGCCGCCGCCCGGCCGTGACGGCAGCGGATCGGCTGCCCAACTCGACGAGATCGAGGCGCTCATCACCGCGGCGGGCGGGCGCACGCTGGGCCTGTTCTCCTCGATGCGCGCGGCCAGGGCCACCGCCGAGGTGATGGCCGAGCGGCTGTCGACACCGGTGCTGTGCCAGGGCCAGGACACCACGGCCGCGTTGGTCAAGCAGTTCGCCGACGATGAGGAAACCTCGCTGTTCGGCACGCTGTCGCTGTGGCAGGGCGTCGACGTGCCGGGTCCCACCCTGTCGCTGGTGATCATCGACCGGATTCCGTTCCCGCGTCCCGATGATCCGCTGCTGACTGCCCGGCAGCGCGCCATCGCCGCCCGCGGCGGCAACGGGTTCATGGCGGTGGCCGCCAGCCACGCGGCGCTGCTGCTGTCCCAGGGCGCGGGCCGCCTGCTGCGCCGCGTCGACGACCGTGGCGTGGTCGCGATCCTGGATTCCCGGATGGCCACCGCCCGCTACGGCGGATTCCTGCGCGCCTCGCTGCCACCGTTCTGGGCGACCACCGACCCGCAGCGGGTGCAGGCCGCGCTCATTCGACTGCGCGCCGGCTGAATTTCACTATTCTGCTAGCGAGGTGGCGGCCCGCCCGGGCGCACCGGAAGGCGGGGCAGATGGGGCGACGGCTCATCCCGGGAGTGGTGCTGGCCGGTGGTGCGGCACTGATCCTCAGCGGCTGCGCGCAGCCGGTCCAGGGCAGCGCGGTGTCGGTGTTCGCCGATCCGTTCCGGGTGGCCGGGATGCCCGCCACCGACGGCCCCACCGGGCTGCGCGACGACGCAGCCGAACCCACCCGTGATGTCACCGGCACCGACGGCGGCGAGATCGACCACCTCGCCGCCAGCGCGATCAGCGATATCGAGGAGTTCTGGGAACAGTCCTACGGGGAGAGCTTCGACGGCGAGTTCGAACCGGTATCGGAGTTGATCTCCTGGGACGCAGATGGTTTCGACGGGGTGTTCTGCGAGAGCGACACCTACAATCTGGTCAACGCCGCGTTCTGTCACGATGACAGGACCATCGGCTGGGACCGCGGCGTGCTGCTGCCCTCGCTGTTGCGCGCCAATGGCGACATGGCCGTCTCGATGGTGATGGCACATGAGTACGGGCATGCCATCCAGGAGCAGGCCGGGCTGGTGTCGCGCTCCACCCCGACACTGGCGGCCGAACAGCAGGCCGACTGCCTGGCCGGGGTGTACATGCGCTGGGTCGCCGAGGGCAGCTCACCGCGTTTCACGCTGTCAACCGGTGACGGGCTGAACAATCTGATGGGTGCGATGATCGCGTTCCGGGACCCGCTGCTGAGCGTCGACGACTCCGAAGCCGGTGAGGACGAGCACGGTTCGGCGTTCGAGCGGGTGTCGGCGTTCCAGTTCGGGTTCACCGACGGGGCGGCGTCCTGCGCGGCGATGGACCCGGCCGAGATCAAACAGCGCCGTGGTGATCTGCCGGTGCTGTTACCCGAGGATCAGTCGGGCGAACTGCAGATCACCGCGGATTCGGTGCGTTCGGTCGTCGACGCGATGAACATCCTGTTCGAACCGGCCGATCCGCCCGAGCTCACCTTCGATCAGCCGGACTGCCCGGACGCGGACTCCGACGCCCCGGCCGCCTTCTGCCCGGCCACCAACACCATCGCGGTGGATCTGCCTGCGCTGGAACTGCTGGGCGCCCAATCCGATGACGAGGACGCCGGCCTGGCCACCGGGGACAACACCGCTTACTCGGTGTTGGTGTCGAGGTACATGCAGTCGATCCAGCATCAGCACGGCGGGGTGGAACTGGACACCGCGCAGGCGGCGTTGCGCACCGCATGCCTGACCGGGGTCGCGACCGCCAAGCTCGTCGACGAGGTGAACACCCCCGACGGCAACACGATCGCCCTGACCGCGGGCGATGTGGACGAGGCGGTGTCCGGGATCCTGCTCAACGGTCTGGTCGCCAGCGATGTCAACGGCGAATCGGTGCCGTCGGGCTTCTCCCGCATCGACGCCTTCCGGGTCGGTGTGCTCGGCGAGTCCGACCGCTGCTTCAAGCGGTTCCCCTGATCACCGACGAGCCTCAGACCACCTTCGTCTCGCCGTAGTAGGCCAACACCGCGTCGGACTCGTCGGTGGACCGGGTCAGGAACGCATACGAGCGGATGAACGACTGCCCGACGCAGCCGTCGATCTTCACCTGGAAGTTGCTCACCAACACCCAGGGGTCGGCGCCTCTGAATTCCTTCTCGGTCACCGGGACGATATTGATGATCCCCGGCTTGAGGCCGACCGCGACACCACCGGTGACGGGCGTCGTCAGCACCGGCACCAGACCGTCGAGTGCGGGATCGGCGACGTCGACACCGGCCAACCCGACCGACGGGGTCACCCCCGCCGTGCCGGTCAGCGTCACACCGTTCGAGGTGCTCATGTCGATACCGCAGCCGATCTGGTAGCCGACCTCCATGACGCCCTCGGGCGGCGGCCCGTCCGCCGGTCCGGTGATATTGCCCCGGAACGTGCCGCCCACGACGTAGCTGCGCGACGATATCGCGGTCGTCAGCGGAGCTCTGACCAGCTGGGTCTCGTCGGCCGCCGACAGGGTCAGCGTCCACCCGTCCGGCGTCCGGGTGGTCACCGGCGGCGGCGAGGACACCGACCCGTGTGGTAGCGGGCCCGGTGGCGGCGGCAGCGCCACCGCCGCGGGTTGGACTACCGGGCTCAGCGGCGGCTCCAGGGCCGGGTCGATGGCCGGCGCGAACACCGGGTCGACGTCCGGTTCGGCCGGGTCGATACCCGGATCGGCCAGCACGCCGGGTGCGCACGCGATCGCCGCGGTCATCACCACCGCAAGCAGGGCGAAGGGCCGTCCATCTCTGGGCACCTCGAGGAACTTACATCGCCTATATAACCGTCTGGCCACGACAAAGACACGGCCCGTACCGACCCGGCGGGTCAGCCCAGCGGGATGCGCAGCACGCTGCCGTGCTCCAGTCCACTCTCCAGCGCCACCCAGAGCGATCCGTCCGCGGCGATCGCGAGTCCGTGCGGTTCGCTGCCGGCCGGCAGGTCGATGGCGTCGACATCGCCGTCGGCGTCCACCCGCGCGATCTGGTCCGCGCCCCACAGGCTGACCCAGACCCCACCGGTCGGATCCGCCACCACGGCGTGCGGCTTACCGGGTAGGTCGAGTTCCTGGATGGCCTCGTCGGTCGGGATCCGGCCGAGCTTGTCGGCCAGGATCTCGGTGAACCAGACCGCGTCGTCGTGGGTTGCGGTGATACCGACCGGGCCGGCGGCACGGGTGGGCAGTTCGCGCACGGTCAGCTCGCCCGACAGATCCAGCCGTCCGACGGCGCTGCGCTGGTTCATCGTGAACCAGAGCGCACCGTCGGGACCGGCGGTGATCATCGCGGGCATGCCGCCGACCGGGTGCAGTTCGATCCGCCCGTCGGCCGGATCGAGCCTGCCGACCATGCCCGAGGTCATGGTGGTGAACCACAGCGCCCGGTCCGGGCCCGTGCACAGCCCGAAAGGTGCGCTGCCGGAACCGAGTTCGATCTCGCTCTGCACGCCGGACGTGGTGATGCGGCCGAGCCGGTCGTCCCCGTTACGGGTGAACCACAGCGCGCCGTCGGGTCCGGCGACGATGATCTCCGGCTTGCTGTCCGGCGCCACGTCGAACACCGTCAGCTCACCGGCATCGGTGACGCGGGCGATCTGCCCGCTGTGCACGCAGGTCACCCACATCGCCCGGTCCGGGCCGGCCGCCAGCGCGTACGGGCCGCCGGGAACCGCCACCTCGGTGATCCTGCTCATCTGCCACCCGCTCCCCACGCCCGGTGAAACTCGCGTACCGGGGGTGAAACCTCGACACCCGAACCCGGGTACGCGGGTTTCGCCGCCCAGAAAACCGGGTTGATCATGCCAGCGTGACGAGCCCGAGTTCGTTCGCCCCGGCCAGCAACCGGTGGTGCGGCAGCACCCGCACGGTATAACCGACCGGGCCGGCCACCGGCAGTGGTGTGGTGGTGGAGAACACCTGCCGCCCACCGTCGGCGCCACCGGTATGGTCCATCGGCACCGTCACCGGGTCGCGCAGGTTGTCGCCACCGTCGACACGGCCCAGAACCGCTTGCACCACAACCTCTTCGGGTGCCAGTCCGGCCAGATCCACGGTGGCGGTCAGGGTGAGCTCGCTGCCCAGCAGCGGGGTGTCCGGCAACCCGTAGCTGTCGACATCGGTGATCTCGATCAGCGGCCACTGCTGCTCCACCCGCTTGCGGTAGGCGGCCAGTTGCCGCGCCGCCCCGAACGGGACATCGTCGTCGTCGGGTTCGAGCGTGGCGCGCAGCGAGCCGGCCGCCGGCGCGTAGTACTTCTCGGTGTAGTCGCGCACCATCCGGGAGGCCAGCACCTTCGGGCCCAGCGCCTGCAGGGTGTGGCGCACCATCTCCACCCACCGCACCGGCACCCCGCGCTCGTCGCGGTCGTAGAACCGCGGGGTCACCGAGGTCTCCAGCAGGTCGTAGAGGGCGCCGGCCTCGATGTCGTCGCGGCGGGTCTCGTCGGCCAGCCCGTCGGCGGTGGGGATCTCCCACCCGTTCTCGCCGTCGTACCACTCGTCCCACCATCCGTCCCGGATGGACAGGTTGAGCCCGCCGTTGAGCGCGCTCTTCATGCCGGACGTACCGCAGGCCTCCAGCGGACGCAGCGGATTGTTCAGCCACACATCGCAACCCCAGTACAGCAACCGGGCCATCGACATGTCGTAGTCGGGCAGGAAGGCGATCCGGTGCCGTACCTCATGCCGGTCGGCGAACCGCACGATCTGCTGGATCAGCGACTTGCCGCCGTCGTCGGCCGGATGCGACTTACCTGCGACGATCAGCTGGACCGGACGGTCGGGATCCAGCAGCAACCGCTCGAGGCGCTGCGGGTCACGCAGCATCAGGGTCAGCCGCTTGTATGTCGGCACCCGCCGGGCAAACCCCACCGTCAGCACCTCGGGGTCGAACGCCGTTGCGATCCAACCGAGTTCGGCTTCAGATGCACCGCGTTCCAGCCACGACCGACGCAGCCGGGCGCGCACATCCTCGACCAGGAGGGAGCGCAACTGGGAGCGGATCCACCACAGATGGCCCGGATCGACCTGCTGCAGGCGCTGCCACGTCTCGGCCTCGCTGAGCGAACCGAGGTCCTCCCCGATCAGCTCGTGGGCCAGATCGACCCACTGCGGTGCCGCCCAGGTGGGCGCATGCACACCGTTGGTGATCGATCCGATCGGGACCTCGGCCGGATCGAAGCCCTGCCACAGTCCGTTGAACATCTCCCGGCTCACCTCGCCGTGCAGCAGCGAGACACCGTTGGCGCGCTGCGCGAGCCGCAACCCCATGTGCGCCATGTTGAACTTCGACGCGTCCTCTTCGGCTCCGAAGGCGATCACCCGTTCCAGCGGAACGCCCGGCAGCAGCCGCGAGACCAGGTCGGTGCCGCCGAAGTAGCGCCGCACCATCTCCACCGGGAACCGGTCGATCCCGGCCGGGACCGGGGTGTGGGTGGTGAACACCGTCGATGAGCGGACCACCGTCAGCGCGGTGTCGAAATCCAGCCCGGCCTCGATGAGTTCGCGGATGCGCTCGACGCCGAGGAAGCCGGCGTGCCCCTCGTTCATGTGGAACACCTCCGGCGCGGGCAGCCCCTCGACCTCGGTGAAGGCCCGGATGGCCCGGACCCCGCCGATACCGGCCAGCAGCTCCTGCTTGATCCGGTGCTCCTGGTCACCGCCGTAGAGCCGGTCGGTGACCCCGCGCAGATCGTGCTCGTTCTCGCCGATGTCGGAGTCGAGCAGCAGCAGCGGAACCCGACCGACCTGGGCGACGAGCACCTGGGCGTACAACCGGGCGCCGTCGGGCATGGCCAGGTCGACCAGCACCGGCTGCCCGGACCCGTCGGTGAGCAGCCTCAGCGGCAGGCCCTGCGGGTCCAGCGACGGGTAGTTCTCGTGCTGCCAACCGTCGGCGGTCAGCGACTGCCGAAAATACCCGGACCGGTAGTACAGACCGACCGCGATCAACGGCAGGCCCAGATCCGATGCGGACTTCAGGTGGTCGCCGGCCAAGATGCCCAGGCCGCCGGAATAGTTGGGCAGCACCTCGGCCACGCCGAACTCCATGGAGAAGTAGGCGATGCCGTTGGGGAACTGCCGACCGGCGTCGAGCTGCTGCTGGTACCACATCGGCCGGCTCAGATAGTCGTCCAGATCGTCGGCGCACGCGTCGACCTGCCGGGTGAACTCATCATCGGCGGCCAGCTCGTCGAGGCGCTGCGGGTGCACCGCACCCAACAGGGCCACCGGGTCGGCGCCGACCTGCTGCCACAGCCGCGGGTCGATTTCGGCGAACAGCTTCTGGGTCGGCGTGTGCCAGGACCATCTCAGGTTGACCGACAGTCGCTCCAGTGCTGAAAGCCGTTCCGGAAGGTGGGCTCGGACGGTGAATCGTCTCAGGGCTTTCACGCCAGTTCACCCTACCGACAACCGAGCGGGTGGCGGGGCAGGTTGTGGCCAACGAGATGTTGCACGGATCACCGGGAGTGACTCCATCACGCACGGCGATGTGTTCCTCACACTAGGTTGGGTACTCAGAGTCGGTATCGAGCGCGTCGAGTCATGAAGCAGAACAAGACGGATCGCGGTCACCGAAATGGGCGGCCGCACCAGTGAGGAGTTGGTGGGTGGCCGGTCGAATCGAGATCGACGACGTCGCGCCCGTGTTGTCCAATGGCCGGTTCCCGGCGAAAGCGGTGGTCGGCGAGGTGGTGCCGATCAAGGCTGCGGTGTGGCGGGAGGGCCACGACGCGGTGGCCGCCACCCTGGTGGTCCGCTATCACGGGACGGCATATCCGCGGCTGGTCGACGACCCGCCCGGCATCCCGCCCGAGGCACCCGCGCCGGTGACGCCGCCGCGGATCAAGCCCCTGCTGCTGCCGATGTCACCGGGGCGCACCCCCGATGTCCTGCACGGTCAGTTCACCCCCGACCAGGTCGGCATGTGGACCTTCCGGGTCGACGGCTGGGGTGACCCGATCGCCACCTGGCGCAAGGGTGTCATCGCCAAGCTCGACGCCGGTCAGGGCGAGTCGGAGCTGTCCAACGACCTGATCGTCGGGGCCCAACTGCTCGAACGTGCCGTCGCCGGGATGCCCCGCGAGCACCGCCAACCGCTGCTCGATGCCGCCGGTGCGCTGCGCCAACCCGGTGACCCGTTCGTCCGCGCCGGTGCGGCCCTGTCCCCCGGCATCGCCGACCTGCTGCACAGGTTCCCGCTGCGGGAGCTGCTCACCCGCGGCCAGCAGTACGGCATCTGGGTCGACCGTCCACTGGCCCGGTTCGGCTCCTGGTACGAGCTGTTCCCGCGGTCCACCGGCGGTTGGGACACCGAGGGCAGGCCGGTACATGGCACCTTCGCCACCGCGGCCAAGGAGCTGCCACGGGTGGCACGGATGGGCTTCGACGTCGTCTATCTGCCGCCGATCCACCCGATCGGCACGGTGCACCGCAAGGGTCGTAACAACACCGTCACCGCGCTGGACGGCGACGTCGGATCACCGTGGGCGATCGGCAGCAGCGAGGGTGGTCACGACGCCGTCCATCCGGACCTCGGCACCATCGACGATTTCGACGACTTCGTAGGCGCCGCAAGGGATCAGGGCCTGGAGGTGGCGTTGGACCTGGCGCTGCAGTGCGCGCCCGACCACCCGTGGGCCCAGTCCCATCCGGAGTGGTTCACGGTGCTGCCCGACGGGACCATCGCCTATGCCGAGAACCCGCCGAAGAAGTACCAGGACATCTATCCGCTCAACTTCGACAACGACCCCGCCGGTCTGTACGCCGAGGTCCTGCGGGTGGTCCGCTACTGGGTGTCGCACGGGGTCAAGATCTTCCGGGTCGACAATCCGCACACCAAGCCGCCGAACTTCTGGGCCTGGCTGATCGGCAAGGTCAAGAACGACGATCCCGACGTCCTGTTCCTGGCCGAGGCCTTCACCCGTCCGGCACGACTGTTCGGTCTGGCCAAACTGGGCTTCACCCAGTCCTATTCGTACTTCACCTGGCGCACCGCCAAGTGGGAGCTGACCGAGTACGGCCAGCAGATCGCCGAGTACGCCGATGTGGCGCGCCCGAATCTCTTCGTCAACACCCCGGACATCCTGCACGAGAGTCTGCAGCATGGCGGACCGGGCATGTTCGCCATCCGCGCCGTGCTGGCCTCGACATTCAGCTCGGTGTGGGGCGTGTACTCGGGTTATGAGCTCTACGAGCATCAGGCGGTCCGCGAGGGCAGCGAGGAGTATCTGGACTCGGAGAAATACGAGTTGCGGCCCCGCGACTTCGAGGCCGCCCTCGCCGCGGGTAATTCGTTGGAGCCATTCCTGAGCCGGCTCAACGAGATCCGTCGCCTGCACCCCGCGCTGGAACAGCTGCGGACCATCCATTTCCACCACGTGGACAACGACGCGCTACTGGCCTACAGCAAGTTCGACCCCCTCACCGGCGACTGCGTGCTCGTGGTGGTGACGCTGAACCCGTTCGGCGCGGAGGACGGCACCGTGTGGTTAGACATGGGCGCACTGGGTATGGAGCCCTACGACCAGTTCTGGGTCCGTGACGAGATCACCGGCGAGGAGTATCACTGGGGCCAGAGCAACTACGTCCGGTTGGAACCCAGCCGAGCGGTCGCGCACGTGCTGAACATGCCGCTGATACCGCAGGACGCCCGACTCAACCTGTTGCGTAGGGAGTGAGGAAAACCGTGACCAGAACCAATCCCGTGACCAATGGCCATCTGCGGCCATCGGACGCCGACCTCGGCCGGCTGTTCGCCGGCGAGCACCACGATCCGCACTCGATCCTGGGTGCGCACGAATACGGAGACCACACCGTCATTCGTGCGTACCGGCCGAACGCCGAATCGGTGACCGCCCTGATCGGCGGACAACGACATCCGCTCGAGCACGTCGAGGGCGGTCTGTTCGCCGTCGCCGTGCCGTTCACCGAGCTGGCCGACTACCGGCTCGAGGTGCAGTACCCGAACTCCGACCCGGTGACCGTGGCCGACCCCTATCGGTTCCTGCCCACGCTGGGCGAGATCGACCTGCACCTGTTCGCCGAGGGCCGGCACGAACGGTTGTGGGAGGTACTGGGCGCGCATCCACGCACCTACGGCACCCCCGACGGTCCGGTCGAGGGTGTGTCGTTCGCGGTCTGGGCGCCGAATGCCAAGGGCGTCACGCTGATCGGCGATTTCAACCACTGGGGCGGTAACGAGGCGCCGCTGCGCAGCCTGGGCTCCTCAGGCGTCTGGGAGGTGTTCTGGCCCGGCTTCCCCGTCGATGGGTTGTACAAGTTCCGGGTGCACGGCGCCGACGGCTCGGTGGTGGACCGCGCCGACCCGATGGCATTCGCCGCCGAGGTTCCCCCGCAGACGGCCTCGCGGGTCACGGTCAGCGACTACACCTGGGCCGACGAGGACTGGATGGCCCAGCGCGCGCTGAAGAACCCGGTGTTCGAGCCGATGAGCACGCTCGAGGTGCACCTGCCGTCCTGGCGGCCCGGGCTGTCCTATCGCGAGTTGGCCACCGAACTGGTCGACTACGTCGTCGAGCAGGGCTTCACCCACGTCGAGATGCTGCCGGTGGCCGCCCACCCGTTCGGCGGTTCCTGGGGCTACCAGGTCACCTCGTACTACGCGCCGATGCCGCGGTTGGGTACCCCCGATGACCTGCGCTACCTGATCGACACGCTGCACCAGGCCGGTATCGGCGTCATCGTCGACTGGGTGCCCGCGCACTTCCCCAAGGACGCCTGGGCGCTGGGCCGCTTCGACGGAACCCCGCTCTACGAGCACTCCGACCCCCGTCGCGGTGAGCAACTCGACTGGGGCACCTACGTCTTCGACTTCGGCCGAGCCGAGGTGCGCAACTTCCTGGTGGCCAACGCGCTGTACTGGTTGCAGGAATTCCATGTCGACGGCCTGCGGGTCGACGCCGTGGCCTCCATGCTCTACCTGGACTACTCACGGCCCGCGGACGGCTGGACGCCCAACATCTACGGCGGCCGGGAGAACCTGGAGGCCGTGCAGTTCCTGCAGGAGATGAATGCCACCGTGCACAAGATCTCCCCGGGAATCGTCACCATCGCCGAGGAATCGACATCGTGGCCCGGTGTCACCCGGCCGACGAACCTTGGCGGCCTTGGCTTCTCGATGAAGTGGAACATGGGCTGGATGAACGACACGCTGGAGTTCATCAAGCGTGATCCCATCCACCGCAGCTATCACCACCACGAGATCACCTTCTCCATGCTGTATGCGTTCAGCGAGAACTATGTGCTGCCGATCAGCCATGACGAGGTGGTGCACGGCAAGGGCACGCTGTGGGGCCGGATGCCGGGCAACGACCACACCAAGGCGGCCGGCCTGCGCGGTCTGCTCGCCTACCAGTGGGCGCACCCGGGCAAGCAGCTGCTGTTCATGGGCCAGGAGTTCGGCCAGCGCGCCGAGTGGTCCGAGGAGCGCGGCGTGGACTGGTATCAGTTGTCCGAGAACAGCTTCTCCACCGGCATATCGCAACTGGTGACCGATATCAACGGCCTGTACCGCGATCGGCGCGCGTTGTGGTCACGTGACACGGTGCCCGAGGGCTACTCGTGGATCGACGCCAACGATTCGGCGAACAATGTGTTGAGCTTCCTGCGATTCGGCGACGACGGTTCGATGCTGGCCTGCGTGTTCAACTTCTCCGGCGCCGAGCACGCCCAGTACCGGCTCGGACTGCCGCAGGCCGGCACCTGGCGCGAGGTCCTCAACACCGATGCCACCAGTTACAACGGCTCGGGCATCGGCAACTACGGGTCAGTCGAGGCGACCGCCGAGCCCTGGCACGGCCGTCCCGCCTCCGCGGTGATGGCGCTGCCGCCGCTGGCCGCGCTGTGGTTCGAACCCGTACCGGATCCCGCCCCCGAGCCGTAGCCGCCCTTCACGAGCAGACGCGTGTGTCCCTGATTTCCGCGGATTTCAGGGGCACGCGCGTTCCCCCGCAAGCGGGTGGTCCCCCAGCTCGCGGATATCAGTAGAGCGCGTTGGCGAGCTTGCGGCGCCCCGCGATCACCTCGGGGTCGGCGGCATCGAAGAGATCGAACAGCTCGATGAGCCGGGTGCGGGCCGCCGTGCGCTCGTCGCCGGCCGTGCGCTTGATCAGCTCGATGAGCCGGTCGAAGGCGGCCGTGACGTTCTGCTGCAGGATCTCGACATCGGCGGCGGCGAACGCGGCCTCGACGTCGCCGGGCGCAACGTCGGCCAGGGCCGGCGACTCGGGCGCGCGGGTGGTCGCCCGCTGCAGGAATGTGATCTGGCGGATGGCGCCGGTGGCCTCGGCGTCGTTGGGCTTGGCGGCCAGGATGTCCTGGTACGCGGTCAGCGCGGCGTCGAAGTCACCGTCGTCGAGATAGGCCCGGGCCTGCTCCAGCGCCGGGTCGGTCTGCTCGCCCTGCTCGGGGACGCCACTGAGCTTGCCTGCGGTGGCGCTGATCAGCGAGTCGATCCACTGCCGCAACTGCTCGGCCGGCTGCGGCCCCTGGAAGCTGGAGATCGGCTGACCACCGGCGAGGGCCACGACGGTCGGAACGGCCTGCACGCCGAACATCTGCGCCACCCGCGGGGTGGTGTCGACGTTGACGGTGGCCAGCGACCAGGTGCCGCCGTCTTCCTGCACCAGCGCGGCCAGCGTGTCGGCCAGCTGCACGCTGGCATCGCTGCGCGGGGTCCACAGCAGCACGACGACGGGGATCTCACCGGAACGGGCCAGCACCTCGGCTTCGAGATTGGCCTCGGTGACCTCCACCGCGCCGGCCGGCACCGTGGCCGCACCCTCGCGGCCCGGCGGCGGCGCCTTCAGGGCCGACAGATCGAAAGCACCGGCGAGCGCCGGACCGACAGTGGGGCGTGGTCGTGTCACGCCCCCAAGTTTGTCACGCCGCGGTTTGAGTCGTCACGGTGCCGGTGGCGACCGTGCGCGACGCGACGCCATCGATCCGGCCGAGCTTGTCGGCCCAGATGACGAAGATCACACTTCCCAGCGGCACGATGCTGCCCAGCAACGCCAGCGCCCAGGTGATGACGTTCCACTTCCGCTGGATACCGACCACCACGGCAGCCACGACGAACGCCATGAAGACGCCGCCGTGGATGGGCCCGAAGATCTTCACGCCGACCTCGGTGGGCGAGCCCGCCAGGTACTTGAAGTACATCCCGACCAGCAGGCCCGCCCAGCTGAGCGCCTCGGCGATCGCGACGATCCGGAACCAGCCCGCAGCGCTGCGGAGGTCATACTTGTTTGCCATGGGCGCCATTGTGCCCGAGTGCGGCGCCAGCTACTACATTGCGTCGTTGATCAAACTGAGGGCATTCTCAGCGGTCAGGGCCTCCGCAGCACCAGTGCGTCACCCTGGCCACCCGCGCCACACAGGGCCGCGACGGCGTAGCCGGAACCCCTGCGCGCCAACTCCAGCGCGGCGTGCAGGGTGATCCGCGCGCCCGAGGTACCGATCGGGTGGCCGATCGCGATGGCGCCACCGTTGACGTTCACCTTGGCCGGGTCGACCCCGAGCTCCTTGGTCGAGGCCAGCGACACGGCGGCGAATGCCTCGTTGATCTCGATGACGTCGAGCTGGTCGACGGTGATGCCCTCCCGGGCGATGGCCTTCTTGATGGCGTTGGCGGGCTGGCTCTGCAGCGTGGAGTCCGGGCCGGCGACCACACCGTGCGCGCCGATCTCGACCAACCAGTCCAGGCCGAGCTCGGTGGCCTTGGCCTTGCTCATCACGACCACCGCGGCCGCGCCGTCGGAGATCTGCGAGGCCGAGCCCGCGGTGATGGTGCCGTCCTTGCGGAAGGCCGGCCGCAAGCCGCCCAGCGACTCGGCGGTGGTGTTGGCCCGGATGCCTTCGTCCTCGGTGAACTCGATCGGGTCGCCCTTGCGCTGCGGAATCTGCACCGGCACAACCTCGTCGGCGTACACGCCGTCTTTCCAGGCGGCCGCGGCCCTCTGGTGGGACTGGGCGGCCAGCTCGTCCTGCTCGGCGCGGGTGAACCGGTCGACATCGTTGCGCTGCTCGGTGAGCGCACCCATCGGCTGGTCGGTGAACACATCGTGCAGACCGTCGTAGGCCATGTGGTCGACCAGCGTGGCATCGCCGTACTTGTAGCCCTCGCGGCTCTTGGGCAGCAGGTGCGGGGCCTGGCTCATGGACTCCTGACCGCCGGCGACGACGACCTCGAACTCGCCGGCACGGATCAGCTGATCGGCCAGGGCGATGGCGTCGATACCGGACAGGCACATCTTGTTGATGGTCAGCGCGGGTACGTCCCAGCCGATGCCGGCGGCGACGGCGGCCTGGCGGGCGGGCATCTGCCCGGCGCCGGCGGTCAGCACCTGACCCATGATCACGTAGTCGACCAGACCGGCGTCCACACCCGCCTTCTCCAGGGCACCCTTGATCGCGATGGCACCCAGGTCACTGCCCGAGAAGTCCTTCAGCGACCCCATCAGTTTGCCCACCGGGGTACGGGCACCGGCAACGATCACCGAGGTCGTCATTTGCATCCTCCAAGGGTTTCGTAACGGCCTAGTGTGGCCTATCACACAGGCTTAAAAAGCGCTGAATCAGGTTACCTTTACCCTATGACCACCGATCACGCCGATGCCCGCCCGGCGCTCGCCAGCGCCTTGGTGACCGCCATCGATCACGTGGGTATCGCCGTGCCCGACCTGGACGCGGCAGCCAAGTGGTACCACGACCACCTCGGCATGATCGTCCTGCACGAGGAGATCAACGAGGAGCAGGGCGTCCGCGAAGCGATGCTGTCGGTGCGCGGCGCCGCGAAGGGCAGCGCCCAGATCCAGCTGCTGGCTCCGCTGGACGAGAAGTCCACCATCGCCAAGTTCCTCGACCGCAACGGTCCGGGTCTGCAGCAACTCGCCTACCGCACCAGTGACATCGACACACTGTCGGAGAAACTTCGCGCCGACGGTGTCCGGCTGCTCTACGACGCACCCCGGCGCGGCACCGCGGATTCGCGGATCAATTTCATCCACCCCAAGGATGCCGGCGGCGTGCTGATCGAACTGGTCGAGCCCAACGCCGCGGCCGAACACTGACCGTTCTCACGACCACCGCCGGGTAGGCCCGCGCCGGGATCGATTGGTCCAGCACGCAGTGTGCCAGTGTCGGCGGTCCTCGACGTCGTCGAGTGGGATCGCCACGATGTGCGCCACGCCGGGTCGGATCTCGTGATCGCAACCCGGGCACCGATAAATCTTGTCGGCGCGCGACGCCGGGACCGATCGCACCTCGTGATCGAAACCGTCCGGGCCCGTCTCCACCCGTCGCGTGTGCAGCGCCGGTGGTGGCCGGTCCGGCTCACGGCGGGACCGATTACGGCGTCCCATTACGAGCAGTGCGCCATCAGAACAGCCGGAACTCGTCGCTGTCGAGCCCGCGCATCTTGTCGTAATCCAATATCAGACAACGGATTCCGCGGTCCTCGGCCAGGGTGCGCGCCTGCGGCTTGATCTGCTGGGCGGCGAACACACCGCTGACCGGGGCGAGCACGGTGTCGCGGTTGAGCAGGTCGAGATATCGGGTCAGCTGTTCGACACCGTCGATCTCGCCGCGCCGCTTGATCTCCACCGCGACCGCCCGCCCGGCCTCGTCGCGACACATCAGATCGACCGGACCGATGGCGGTCATGTACTCCCGGCGCACCAGGGTGAAGCCCGCTCCCAGCAGTTCGACGTGCTCGGCGAGCAGCGCCTGCAGGTGCGCCTCGACGCCGTCCTTGACCAGACCGGGGTCCACCCCGAGCTCATGGCTGGAATCGTGCTCGATGTCCTCCAGCGTGATACGCAGCTGCTCGCCGGCCTTGTTCTCCACCACCCACAGCAAGGCGCCCCCGTCGGCGCTCTGCTCGGTGGTCCAGCACGGCGGACTCATCCAGTTCAACGGCTTATAGGCACGATCATCGGCGTGCACGCTCACCGAGCCGTCGGCCTTGAACAACAGCAGCCGACGGGCCGACGGGAGATGGGCGGTGAGGCGTCCGACGTAATCGACGGTGCACTGGGCGATGACGAGGCGCACCGAACCACCATAGATGTTTCACCCGAGTCACTAGGCTGACGCCACGATGACGGCCAAGAAGAGCAGGGCGCAGAAACTCGGTCAGGTGCTGGAGAAGGTGACCGACCAGAGCGGTCGGGTACCGAACACCCCGGAGTACGGCTCGTGGATTCTCGGGCGGGTCTCGGAAACCCAGCGTCGGCGCCGGGTACGGATCCAGACGATCCTGACCACATTCGCCCTCGGCGCCAACCTGATCGGCGTCGGCGTGGCGATCCTGGTCGTGACCGTCACCTTCCCGGTGCCCAGCGTCTTCGACGACAAGGTCCTCTGGATCACCTTCGCGGTCGCACCCTCCTACATCGTGCTGGCCTTCATCATCGGTGTCGTCTGGGCGACCAACCGGGTGATCAAGACCGTCCGGTGGGCCATCGAGGAACGGGTCCCGACGCCCAAGGACCAGAGCAACACCTTTTTCGCGCCCTGGCGGCTGACCCGCGTGCTGCTCGCCCTGTGGGGTGGCGGCACCGTCCTGCTCACCCTGCTGTACGGCCTGCAGGACACCAACTACGTGCCCAAGGTGCTGCTCGGTATCAGCTTCCCCGGCATCGTGGTGTCGGCCAGCTGCTACCTCTTCACCGAGTTCGCACTGCGACCGGTCGCCGCGCAGGCGCTGGAGGTCGGTCCCCCGCCGCGCCGTTTCGCGCCCGGCATCATGGGCCGGACGCTGACGGTCTGGGCGCTCGGTTCCGGGGTGCCGGTGCTGGGCATCCTGCTGGCGGCCATCATCACGCTCTCGATACAGATCGTCTCGCCCACTCAGTTCGCCGTGGCGGTGATGATCCTGGCCCTGTTCGCGTTGGTCTTCGGCTTCATCCTGATGTGGATCCTGGCCTGGCTGACCGCGACTCCGGTGCGGGTGGTCCGTTCGGCGCTCAACCGGGTGGAACGCGGTGACCTGGAGACCAACCTGGTGGTGTTCGACGGCACCGAACTGGGCCAGCTGCAGCGCGGATTCAACTCCATGGTCGACGGATTACGCGAGCGCGAGCGCGTGCGTGACCTGTTCGGCAGGCATGTGGGCCGGGAGGTGGCCCTGCTGGCGGAGAAGGAACGGCCCCAGCTCGGTGGCGAGGAACGCCATGCCGCAGTCATTTTCATCGACATCATCGGTTCCACCAAGCTGGTGACCAGCCGGCCTGCCGTCGAGGTCGTCGAACTGCTCAACCGTTTCTTCGCCGTCGTCGTCGACGAGGTGGATCGACACCACGGCCTGGTCAACAAGTTCGAAGGTGATGCGGTGCTGGCCGTATTCGGCGCACCGGTCTCACTGGACAATGCCGAGGACGAGGCCCTGTCGGCCGCGCGGGCGATGGCCGAGCGGCTGCGTGCCGAGGTACCCGAACTCGATGCCGGGATCGGGGTGGCCGCCGGTCAGGTGGTCGCCGGCAACGTCGGAGCCAAGGAGCGTTTCGAATACACCGTGATCGGCGAGCCCGTCAACGAGGCCGCGCGGTTGTGCGAACACTCCAAGACGGTGCCCGGCCACCTGGTGGCCTCGTCCGACACCGTGGAGAATGCGTCCGAATCCGAGCGGGCGCATTGGTCGTTGGGCGAGCAGATTACCCTGCGCGGCCTCGACGAGCCGACCCGGCTGGCCGTACCGCATCAGCACGCCGACTAGCGGGCGAGCCCGGCCGTCGCGGCCGCGACGGCGTCCTCGACGGTGCGGAACCGGATCTGCTCGTACAGCGACCGGGTATCCGCGTCCTCGGGTGTCACGATGCCGTCCGGGTCGACGAGATAGCTCAGCTTGCCCAGCGCCCGCAGCTCGGCGCCCATACCGGCGAACATCCTGCGGGCCGCAGAATCGATGTCGTCGATGCGCGACACGTCCAGGATCGCGACATCCAGCTCGGCACAAGCCCGTTCGATGGTGCGGACGACCTGCTCGGCTCCCGGGAACAGCAGATCACCGTGTGTCTCGAAAACCCGCACGCCGGGACGCGGCTCATAGCTCGCCCGCATGGTGGCCCGCGAGTCCCGCGACACCGTCAGAAAGTGCAGGCCGAGCTCCTCGGAAAGCCTGCGGCACAACAACACCGAGCGGATGCTGTTGCCCTTCGGATCCAACAGGGGTGAGTAGGTTCCGATGCCCAACTGTCCGGGAAGCACTGCCAGCACTCCACCGCCCACCCCGCTCTTGGCGGGCAGGCCCACCTCGGTGACCCAGTCGCCGGCCCCGTCGTACATACCGCAGGTCACCATCACCGACAGCGTGCGGCGGACCACGGCAGCATCGGTGACCCGGCGCCCGGTCAGCGGGTTCACCCCGCTGCGCGCCAGGGTCGCGGCCATCCGGGCCAGGTCGACCGCGGTGACCTTCAGTGAGCACTGCCGGTAATACACGTCGAGAACCTCGTCCGGATCACCGTCGAGCACACCGAAACTGGCCAGCATGTAGGCGATCGCCCGGTTCCGGTTACCGGTCGCCTGCTCCGAGGCGTAGACATCGTGGTCGAGTTCGAGCCGTCGGCCGGCGAAGGCCGAGTAATAGTCCCGGATGAGCGCAAAACGTTCCTCGGCCGAGGACGCCGGTACCAGTGCCACCGCGGCGATGGCGCCGGCGTTGATCATCGGATTCTTGGGTCGTTTGGTGGCCGGGTCGACGCTGATCTCGTTGAAGGCCTCACCCGTGGGCTCCACACCGATCTTCGCATCGACCGCCGCGGGCCCCGATTTGTCCAGCGCGAGGGCGTAGGTGAACGGCTTCGAGACCGACTGGATGGTGAATTCTCGTGTCGCATCCCCTGATTGGTAGACATACCCGTCCGCCGAGGACAGCGCCAGGCCGAAGCCGGCCGGGTCGACCCGGGCCAGTTCGGGGATGTAGTCCGCCAGCTCTCCGTCGTCGACGCTCTGATACTCGTGGCGGATCCGGTCGAGGTAGTTCTGCACCAGCTGGGACACGACTGGATTCTAGGTGGAGCGCTCAGGGCTGCGGATACGGCGCGAAGCGCAGATCGAAAGCGGCCTTGCGCGCGGCGATCTGGGTGGCCCGCTCGGCCGCTGTCAGAAACCGAGTGGCCGGCGGCAGTTCGGCGGGCAGATCCTGCAGCCGGACCACCCTGGCGTTCACCGTCGGCAGACCGACCGCGTCGGGATCGAGATCCTGGAAGCGGATGGAGATGGTGCCCTGGTTCAGCCCGCCGGTGGAGACCCAGTTGGCCACTCCCGGATCGCCCGGCGACACCACGATCGTGTACGTGGTTGCGCCGGCATCATCGGCCTCGGCCTGGGCGTTGTTCAGGCTGGTCTGCTCATTCCAGTAGTCCTCGGTGACCGTCCAGTCGTCGGTGACCGGCACGACGAAATACCCGGCGCTGCCGCGATCGATCGTGATGACCAGGGCCTCGTCATCGGCCAACTGGAAGTACCCGGCGCTCTGCAACTGGGTGGCCAGGAACTCGGCATTGCGGGTCGGGTTTTTCAGTACGTTGGGGTCGATGCGCTCACCGGTGCTCGGGTCGGTGGTGGCGACCTTCATGTAGGTCTCCTCGCGCTGCACGCCGAGGGTCATGATGACCGCTGCCACGGCGCCGCGCAGCACCGTGGGCACATATGGCAGCGGCGGAATCAGCGAGACCAGCTTGGTCAGCACCGGATTGCGCACCACCGTCGGGCCGATACCGGGGATCGCGAACCCGCCGAGCTGACTGAACAGACTGTTCGGCGGACCACCCACCCGGGTGATCTCCAGGCTCATCGGCGTCTGAGTTGCCCAGTCGGACAGTGTGTTCCGGGTCGCGATGATGGTGGTGTCGGCGGTCAGCTGCAGATGGTTGGTGCGGCCACCGGCCGGGGTGCGGTCGACGGTGATGGTGAAGCTGCCATCGGGCCCGAGCACCAGCTGATCCTTGGTCAGCACCGCCGCGGTGTTGCCGGTCAGTCCGGTGAGCACGCTGAAGCTGGTGTCGGCGGGCAGGTTGTCGGGATCAGCGAACTTGCCGGTGATGACATAGGAGGAGGCGCCGTTGACACCCATGAAGCGGTAGATGGTGTCCGGGTTGTCATAGAGGATGCGCGAGGCCCCCACCGACTGGCCGTACCAGGTATGCGGCGGTGCGACCTGCATGACGACGGTCGGTCTGGCCGAGTTGAGCAGCTGCTGCTGGAAGGCCGCCGCCATGGCGTACGCGTTCACCGCCGCGTCCAGGCGGGCCAAATTTTCCTGGTCGGGTCCACCGACCCGGTCGAACTGCCGGTGGGCGGCGGTGGTGAAACCCGCTTTCAGGAACAATTTGACGAGCTTGACCGGGATCGAGTTCGCGATGCGCTGCGCCAGCCGCTCGGCGGCCAACTGCTGCGGTGTGCCCAGTGGACTGCTGCCGGCCACCGCAGGCTGTACCGTCGCGTCGGCGGCGGTCAACGCGGCGCCGGGGGTCACCGTCGAGGCGACCGAGACCAGCGCGGTCTTCTCCGCGGCGTCATGGCCCACTTCCCGCCGGGCGGCGCCGAGCGTGGCCGCCGCCGCGGCGTCGGCCGGTGTCGGCACCGGGTCGTTGCCGTCGGCGAGGGTATCGGTGAGCTCGGGGGCACGAGCGGTGCGGACCGAGCGGGTGCGCGGCGTGGTCGTGCGCTGTGGTGCCGCCCCGGTGCTGCGTGGCGCCGTCAGATCGGCCTGGGCCTCGGATCCGGACTCGGATTCGGACTCGGGTCCGGACTCAGCCTCGGATTTCGATTCGGGATGGGGTTTCGCCTCGGACTGGGGTTTCGACTCGGACTCGGATGCTCGCGCGGTCCGGGCGGGTGTCGCGGTCGATTCTGTCGAGCTGTTCGAAACCCCGGCGGAGCTCGTGTCATTCGAGCCGCTGCCGGCACGAGAGTCGGTGCCCTCGGCCGTCGCGACGGCGGTGCCGCCCGCTATCGCCGACCCGACGCCCAGGGCGACCGCAAGGGCGCCCACCCGACCTATGAACACCGCGCTCATCGCCGCACCTCCCTGGCCTGGGATTCGTTATAGCAGCGACGGACCGCCCGGCGGGTCAGAAAACGGCAGCAGGATTTCAATGGGCGACAATGGACGCATGCGACCGGTGCCGGCCCTCATGACCGCGGCTGTGCTCGTCCTCGCCGGTTCGGCCTGCGCGCGCGGACTGCCCGAGGTGGACTCGGTCGAACCTGCGCCGATGCATGCCCCGCCGACGGTGCTGCTGCCGCCGTCCTCGGCGACGTTCTCCCCGCCACTACCCCAGGAGCCGGACGGGCTGGTCGGTTCAGGCCGCTGAGTCAGCGGTCTCGGCGCGGCGACTACGGAGCCGCTTCCAGATGAACCAGCCGACCGCGGTGGTCGCCGCGGCGAGCACGATGTACTGCAGCGTCGCCGCGTAGGGATCGATGAGATGCCAGTTCGCCCCGAGCAGATAGCCGGCCAGCACGAACACCGAATTCCAGATCAGGCTGCCGAGCGCGGTCAGCATGGTGAACACCGTGAAGTTCATCCGCTCGATCCCGGCCGGGATGGAGATGAAGCTGCGGAACAACGGCAGCATGCGACCGAAGAACACCGCCTTGTGACCGTGCTTGTCGAACCAGTCCCGGGTCCTGTCGACGTCGGCGCCGTCCATCAGCGGCATCCGCGACACGATGCGACGGATGCGGTCATGCCCCAGCCACGCCCCCAGCCCGTACAGCATCCAGGCACCCAGCACCGACCCGGCCGTGGTCCAGATGATCGCGCCCAGCAGCGAGAGTTCGCCCAGGCGGGCAGCGAATCCCGCCATCGGCAGGATCACCTCGCTGGGAATCGGCGGGAACAGGTTCTCGACGAAGATCGCCAGGCCGGCGCCGGGACCGCCGAGGGTCTCCATCATGTCCACCGACCAACCGGCGATGCCGTCGAGCTCAATGGCCTCCTGTTGAGAGGTCATGCTGCGCCACTCCTCGCTTCTCATGGGATTTCCGAGGGGTACCCGCCGCAAGCGGCGTCGACCGCGACATCTCGGACCTCTCCAGTGTGCCGACAGGCCGCTGAGGACCGACTCAGCAAGATCGGTCGACATCACATCGATGTCGGTTTCCCGCCAGTGCTGTCGGTGTCCGGGTGTAAGGGTGAGAGCATGCACGACGACTTCGACAGCTGCTACCGGGCGGTGCAGTCCAAGGACGCCCGGTTCAACGGCTGGTTTGTGACGGCCGTGCTGACGACCGGCATCTATTGCCGACCGAGTTGCCCGGTTCGCCCACCGCTGGCGCGCAATCTGCGGTTCTATCCGACCGCCGCGGCCGCGCAGCAGGCGGGCTTCCGGGCCTGCAAGCGATGCCGCCCGGACGCCTCGCCGGGCTCGCCGGAATGGAATGTGCGCAGCGACGTGGTGGCTCGCGCGATGCGCCTGATCGCCGATGGCACCGTGGACCGCAGCGGTGTCACCGGGTTGGCCGAACGCGTCGGCTACACCACCCGACAACTGGAGCGGATGCTGCTGGCCGAGGTCGGCGCCAATCCCCTCGCGTTGGCGCGTGCCCAACGCACCGAGACCGCGCGGGTCCTCATCGAGACCACCGACCTGCCGTTCAGCGACGTCGCGTTCGCGGCAGGCTTCCGCAGCATCCGACAGTTCAACGACACCCTTCGCACCATCTGCGCGTCGACGCCCACCGAGCTACGCCACCGGGCCCGCGCTCGCGGTCCGGGGAGCCGCTCGGGTGCCGGGTGGCTCTCGCTACGCCTGCCGGTGCGCACCCCGTTCGCCTACGAGGGTGTCTTCGGCCATCTGGGAGCGAGCGCGGTCGCGGGGGTCGAAGAGGTCCGCGACGGCGCCTACCGGCGGACCCTCCGGTTGCCATCGGGTGCGGGCATCGTCGCGCTGACGCCCTACCCCGACCACGTGCACTGCCGGCTGCTCGTCGACGATCTGCGAGATCTGTCGGCGGCGATCGCCCGGTGCCGGCGGATGCTCGATCTGGATGCCGATCCGGCTGCCGTCGTCGACGCCCTCGGCGCCGACCCGGCGCTGGGCGCGGTGGTGGCCAAGGCACCTGGACAGCGGATCCCCCGCTCGCCCGATGAGGAGGAGCTGGCAGTGCGGGTGGTGCTGGGCCAGCAGGTGTCGGTGAAGGCAGCCCGTACGCATGCCGGCCGGCTGGTGCAGGCGCACGGGACCACCGTCACCGACCCCGGGGGCGGGCTCACCCACGTCTTCCCCACGACCGAGCAGCTGACCGCCATCGACCCGGAGTCGCTCGCCATGCCGCATTCCCGGCGTCGGACGCTGACAACGTTGATCAGGGCGATGGCCGACGGTGACGTCGAACTCGACAGCGGAGCGGACTGGAACCGGGCCAGGGCCGCGCTGACCGCTCTGCCGGGCATCGGACCGTGGACCACGGAGCTGATCGCCATGCGCGGCCTCGGCGATCCGGATGCATTCCCGGTTACCGACCTGGGCGTGAAGCTGGCCGCAAAGGCGTTGGGCCTACCGGACAAGGCAGAAGAGTTGACCGCACTCAGCACCCGGTGGCGCCCGTGGCGGGCATACGCCACCCAGCACCTGTGGACCTCACTCGACCACGCGGTCAACGAATGGCCGCCACACCAGCAGGAGAGATGATGACCGGGATGCGAATGCGTGTGGTCGAGAGTCCGGTCGGCGTGCTCACGCTGGCCGGCACCGGTGGTCGGCTCCGGCATCTGCGGATGGAGGATCAAACCTATGAGCCCAGCCGCGATGGCTGGGAGATCGACGAAGACGCCTTCTCGGACGCTGCGGCACAGCTGCAGGCGTACTTCGCCGGCGAGCTCACCGAGTTCGATCTCGATCTCGACCTGGCGGGGACGCCGTTTCAGCGCAAGGTCTGGGAGGCATTGCTGACGATTCCGTACGGCCAGACGCGGACCTACGGACAGATCGCCGCACAGGTCGGATCGCCGACGGCGTTCCGGGCCGTGGGGTTGGCCAATGGGCACAATCCGATCGGCATCATCGTGCCGTGCCACCGCGTCATCGGGGCCAACGGAAGCCTGACCGGATACGGCGGCGGATTGGATCGTAAGCGGTCGCTACTCGATATGGAGAAAAGTCGATCGGAATTCACCCTGTTCGACTGAATACGTGCGAATTCGCAACGGGCATTGTTTGTGACGCCATTCTTCGAAATACCCCCGAAAAACACAAATGCCGCGGCCCTCCAATGTGCATTGGAGGGCCGCGGACTTAATGTGTGTTCGGCGGTGTCCTACTTTTCCACCCTGTTGGGTAGTATCATTGGCGCTGGTAGGCTTAGCTTCCGGG
>NZ_MVHJ01000079.1 GCF_002086115.1 Mycolicibacterium bacteremicum | reverse complement strand
AAGAAGTACGGCAAGAAGCTCTCATGGGCGGACCTGATTGTTTTCGCCGGCAACTGCGCGCTGGAATCGATGGGCTTCAAGACGTTCGGGTTCGGCTTCGGCCGGGTCGACCAGTGGGAGCCCGATGGGGTCTATTGGGGCAAGGAAGCCACTTGGCTCGGCGATGAGCGTTACAGCGGTAAGCGGGATCTGGAGAACCCGCTGGCCGCGGTGCAGATGGGGCTGATCTACGTGAACCCGGAGGGGCCGAACGGCAACCCGGACCCCATGGCCGCGGCGGTCGACATTCGCGAGACGTTTCGGCGCATGGCCATGAACGACGTCGAAACAGCGGCGCTGATCGTCGGCGGTCACACTTTCGGTAAGACCCATGGCGCCGGCCCGGCCGATCTGGTCGGCCCCGAACCCGAGGCTGCTCCGCTGGAGCAGATGGGCTTGGGCTGGAAGAGCTCGTATGGCACCGGAAC
>NZ_MVHJ01000078.1 GCF_002086115.1 Mycolicibacterium bacteremicum | reverse complement strand
GCCGTCGGTGACGGTATAGGTGAAGGTGTCGGTGCCGTGGTAATTGGTTGTGGGGGTGTAGGTCCAGGTGCCGTCGGGGTTGATGGTGACGGTGCCGTGGGAGGCCTGGTTGCCGAGGGTGTAGGTGAGGGTGTCGCCGTCGGGGTCGGTGGCGGTCAGTGTGCCGCCGGTGGTGGTGTCCTCCACGGCGGTGACCGCGGTGTTGCTGCCGACTGGCGCATCGTTGACGGCTGCGACGGTGAGGGTGACGGTGACCGGGGTGGAGATCAGTGCACCGTCGGTGACGGTGTAGGTGAAGGTGTCGGTGCCGTGGTAATTGGTTGTGGGGGTGTAGGTCCAGGTGCCGTCGGGGTTGATGGTGACGGTGCCGTGGGTGGCTTGGCCTGACAGTGCGTAGGTGAGGGTGTCGCCGTCGATGTCGGTGCCGGTGAGTGTGCCGGTGAGAGGAGTGTCTTCGGCGCCGGATCCGGTGAGTCCGGTTGTCGCGGTGGGTGCGTCGTTGACGGCGGCGATGGTGAGGGTGACGGTGATGGGGGTGGAGGTGGCGGTGCCGTCGGTGACGGTGTAGGTGAAGGTGTCGGTGCCGTGGTAATTGGT
>NZ_MVHJ01000077.1 GCF_002086115.1 Mycolicibacterium bacteremicum | reverse complement strand
GCGCCGGCGCAGGCCGATCCGGACTCCGCGTTCGCCAAGGAGTTGCACGGCTACGGCATCTACGGCCAGAAGGACTTCAACGCCTGGATCGGCAAGATCGCCTGCAAACGCCTGGACCGCGGCATCGACCACAACGCCCAGGACTCGGCGAAATTCGTCTCCGACCAACTGATCCGCGGCACCACCACCGAACAGGCCTGGCAGTTCCTGGGCGCCGCCATGAACTACTACTGCCCCGACAAACGCGTCCTGCTGACCCAGTAGAAGGAAGCATCATGAAGAAACTGACGCTGGCCGGACTCGCCGCGGCCGCCGCCCTGACACTGGCGCCCATCGCGGGAGCCGACGCCACCGACGAATACCCGATCCCCAGCAAGATCCTCAAGACCCCGTGCACCGCCGAGCAGATCCTGGCCGCCACCCGCGACACCAACCCGGTCTACTACGAGCGCTACATGATCGACTACAACAACAAGTCCCCCGAGGTGCACCGCGCCGTCCAGGACCGCATCCACTGGTTCTTCGCCATGGACTACGCCGGCCGCCGCCAGTACTCCGAGGACACCGCCACCAACGCCTTCTACGAACAGCTGGCCTGGAACTGGCCGAACTGGGCCAAGATCTTCTTCAACAACAAGGGTGTCGTCGCCGCCTCCACCGCGGTCTGCCAGAACTACCCACCCG
>NZ_MVHJ01000076.1 GCF_002086115.1 Mycolicibacterium bacteremicum | reverse complement strand
GCACCGGCGCGCCCGGCGGGGGAGGCGGGACCGGTGCGCCCGGGGGCGGCACGGGCGCAACCTCTTCCAGCGGCAGGTACATGTGCTTGGTGAACTGCGGCTGGTACGCGCCGCCACCGCCGACCTTGACCCCACCGCCCTCGCCGGAGGACACCGCGGTGCCGTCGGGCAGGGTCACGGCGGTATGGCCGCTGTTCCATCCGATCACCAGGGCGCCCGGCTGGGTGCCGTATTTGAAACCACGAGCCAGCAGGGCGCTCTCCTGATTGCCGGTGTTGAACCGGTCGCCGAAGACCGGTCGGTTGGTCGCGGCGTTGCTGACCCAGGATGCCAGTCCGGAGCAGTCGGTGCCCGCGGGCGAGTCCCCGCCCGAGATGTACGGCGTTCCCGACACCTGGCTGACAAGTGCCAGAAGTGAAGCTACAGCAAACATGGCGACGGACGTTAACAGAGCCATTTGTAAGCGGGCAAAATTCTGTGACTGCGTTCACATTTCGGCATAAGCCCAGTAGGGCTCACACAATGACTCGCGAACTGGGTTGTGCCGAGCCGCCATTCGCAGGCGTACGTGCACCGATCTTGAATTACCGCAAACGCTGCCCGGTGGTCGGTGAATCACTGTCGGCGCACAACGAAAAGCCGTCAGTAGCAGCGTATTTGGACGCAACCGAAATTCGAGCGAACTACCAGACCCAGACGGACATGTCGGCGGGTGGGTAGTTCTGGCAGACCGCGGTGGAGGCGGCGACGACACCCTTGTTGTTGAAGAAGATCTTGGCCCAGTTC
>NZ_MVHJ01000075.1 GCF_002086115.1 Mycolicibacterium bacteremicum | reverse complement strand
GGTGCCGTCGGGGTGTTGGCTCTCGGTCCAGCCGCCGGGCCCGCAGTGGAAGGTTTTGATGAGGTGGTGGATGCGGCAGTACAGCTTGGTGTTCGACGGGTGGGTGGGCCCGTAGGGCCAGGGGGTGGTGTGGTCGATATCGCAGCGTTGTGCGGCGATGGTGCAGCCGGGCCAGCGGCAGATGAGGTCGCGGCAGCCGATGAACTCGGTGAGTGCGCGCGAGGGGTGATAGCCGCGTTCGGTGCCCAGCTCGGCTCCGTCGGTGAGGGGCCGGATCGTGGCAGAGGGGAGTAGGTCGCGGAGTTGGTCGGCGGTGATGGGTCCGTAACCGGGGATCAGCGCCGGGGGTGGGGACTTCGGGGCGGGCGTGGGCGCGGCCGGCGGCATAGGTGCGGCGGCTTCTGCGGCCGGACCACGACTCTCGAACGTCGTGGCGTTTCCCTCGGCGGCCGGTGCATCGGTTGATGTGGCGGCGTCGGTGCTGTCCTGTCCGGCGATCACGTGGATCACGTACTGGCCGGTGGGGACCTTGTTGCCGGCGGCCGGGCAATCGGCGCGCCCGCACAGGCATGCCATGCCGCCGACCTGGAGGGCGTCCACGGCGTCGGCGCGGCGTTGGGCGTGGGTGCGCGGGTCATGTGGGCATACGGTGCGCGCCAGCGCATCCAGCTGCTGGTCGAGCACCGCACCTTTGGCGGCGTCGAGCAGGCCGTAGACCTCGACCATGCCGTTGCCGACCGGGTCGATGCTCAGGTGGCGGCGCCGGCGTGCGTTTCGGGCGCGGCGCACCGCTTCGGGGTCGACGTCGA
>NZ_MVHJ01000074.1 GCF_002086115.1 Mycolicibacterium bacteremicum | reverse complement strand
CGCACCGCATGCCCGTCCGGGGACAGGAAGTTCTTCATGCCGCGCTTGAAGTCCTCGTTCTCGAAGGTCTCCGGCGGCAGATAGAAGGAGTCGTCGTTCTGCGCGGCATCGAAGGCCTCCCCCATGGCCGACGAGTTGTCCTGCATCGCCGACATCTGGTCCTGGATGCCCTTTTGGGTCTGGTACATGGTCAGCATGTAGCGCTGCATGTTCTTCATCGTCGCGATCATCTGTGGCATCAGCGCGACCATCTGCGGCATCAGCGCATCGAGACGCTCCATATCGGGAATCAGATCCTGAATCCCGTCGGTCATCACGTCGATACCGTCGAGGGTGTCGAAGATCGACCGGATGGCCCAGCAGCCCGGGATGTTGAAGCAGTGCGGTTCCCAGTAGAAGTAGTTGCGCAGCGGCCGGAAGAAATCGTCGAAATTGGCGATGTTGTCCCGCAATTCGGCGATGTCCATCGACATGGTCTTCATCTTTTGGACCATGGAGTGGGTGGTGGCCGCCATCTGGACGGTGATGGAGCTCATCTTCTCCATGCTGACGATCGTCGTCTGCATGTCGTCGGCCTGCTTGAGCATGTTGGCCATCATGTCCTGCTGGTACTTCTCGTTCATCTTCTGCGTGGTGCCCTGCATGCTGATCTGGAACGGGATCGAGGTGTGCTCGATCGGGGTTCCCTGCGGGCGGGTGATGGCCTGCACGCGGCCCACTCCGGGCACCCTGAAGATGGCCTTGGCGATCTTGTCGATCACCAGGAAGTCCGCGGAGTTGCGCAGATCGTGATCGCTTTCCACCAGCAGCAGTTCGGGATTCATCCGGGCCTGCGAGAAGTGCCGGTCCGCGGCCGCGTAACC
>NZ_MVHJ01000073.1 GCF_002086115.1 Mycolicibacterium bacteremicum | reverse complement strand
CGAGCCGGGGGAACTCCTCTCCGGTGCGACGGTGACGATCACCTCGCCGGATGGCAGTGATGAGCTGACGTTTGTTGAATCCGGTGGGATTACCGGTTCGTACTCCGGTGGGGTCCTGACGTTGACGGGGGATGCGTCGGCGGCGGCGTACCAGACGGTGTTGCAATCCGTTTCGCTGAGCACTGACGTTGCGGGTGTGCGGACGATTCAGTTCGCGGTGACTGATGCGGCCGGTCAGGTATCCGCACTTCCCGGCGTGACCTTGTTTACGGTGACACCCGCATTGAACGGTGCGCCGACGATTGTGGCGACGCCGGTGGGGGTGGGGTCGACCGGTCAGTCGACGACGGTGTCGCCGGTCATTGTGATCGTCAATGAACCGGGTGAGTTGTTGTCCGGGGCGACGGTGACGATCACCGTCCCTGACGGCAGTGATGAGCTGACCTTTGTTGAGTCCGGTGGGATTACCGGTTCGTACGCCAATGGAGTTTTGACGCTGACCGGGGACGCGACAGCTTCTGCTTATCAAGCAGTTCTGCAATCAGTGGCCTTGTCCACTGATGCGGCCGGCGTGCGGACGATCCAGTTCGCAGTGACAGACGCGGCTGGTCAGGAGTCGGTGTTGCCTGGTGTCACGCTCTTGACCGTCACTCCGGCGTTGAATGGCGCGCCGACGATCGTCACGACGCCGGTGGGCGTGGGTTCGACGGGTCAGTCGACGGTGGTCTCGCCGATCATTGTGATTGTCAACGAACCGAGCGAGTTGTTGTCCGGGGCGACGGTGACGATCACGTCGCCGGATGGCAGTGACGAGTTGACCTTCACCGGGTCCGGTGGGATCACGGGCTCATATGTGAATGGCGTACTGACCTTGACCGGGGATGCGTCGGCAGCGGCCTATCAGGC
>NZ_MVHJ01000072.1 GCF_002086115.1 Mycolicibacterium bacteremicum | reverse complement strand
TAAGGCGTCGGCGGAGCAGTTTGCGCCTCGGGAGTTGGTCGAACTTGCTGTTGCTGCCGAGGAACACGGTATGGACAGTGCGACGGTGAGTGATCATTTCCAGCCGTGGCGTCATGAGGGTGGGCACGCTCCGTGGTCGCTGGCGTGGATGACCGCGGTGGGGGAGCGTACCCAGCGGTTGCAGTTGGGGACCTCGGTGCTGACTCCGACGTTTCGGTACAACCCGGCGGTGATCGCGCAGGCCTTCGCCACGATGGGGTGTCTGTATCCGAATCGCATCTTTTTGGGTGTGGGTACCGGTGAGGCGCTCAACGAGATCGCCACGGGCTATGAGGGTGAGTGGCCGGAGTTCAAGGAGCGTTATGCCCGGTTGCGGGAGTCGGTGCGCTTGATGCGGGAGTTGTGGCTGGGGGATCGGGTCGATTTCGAGGGTGAGTTCTACAAGACCAAGGGTGCGTCGATCTATGACGTGCCCGAGGGGGGTATCCCGATTTATATCGCCGCGGGTGGGCCGCAGGTGGCCAAGTACGCCGGCCGGGCCGGGGATGGGTTCATCTGCACTTCGGGTAAGGGCGAGGAGCTCTACAAGGAGAAGTTGATTCCGGCGATGCGTGAGGGTGCGCAGGCGGCGGGTAAGGATCCTGATGATGTGGATCGGATGATCGAGATCAAGATTTCTTATGACACCGATCCGGAGGCGGCGTTGGAGAACACCCGGTTCTGGGCGCCGTTGTCGTTGACCGCGGAGCAGAAGCATTCCATCGATGATCCGATCGAGATGGAGAAGGCGGCGGATGCGTTGCCGATCGAGCAGGTCGCCAAGCGCTGGATTGTGGCCTCGGATCCTGATGAGGCGGTGGCCAAGGTGAAGGATTATGTGGACTGGGGTCTGAATCATCTGGTGTTCCATGCTCCCGGGCATGACCAGCGCCGGTTCCTGGAACTGTTCAAACGCGATCTGGAACCGCGGCTGCGCA
>NZ_MVHJ01000071.1 GCF_002086115.1 Mycolicibacterium bacteremicum | reverse complement strand
CCGCCGGAGACCTTCGAGAACGAGGACTTCAAGCGCGGCATGAAGAACTTCCTGTCCCCGGACGGGCATGCGGTGCGATTCATCATCAGCCACGACGGTGATCCGCTGAGCCCCGAAGGCATCTCGCATATCGACGCCATCAAGACCGCCGCCAAGGAGGCCATCAAGGGCACCCCGCTGGAGGGGTCCAAGATCTACCTCGGCGGCACCGCGGCCACCTTCAAGGACATGGCCGAGGGCAACAAATACGATCTGATGATCGCGGGGATCGCGGCGCTGTGCCTGATCTTCACCATCATGCTGATCATCACCCGCAGCATCGTGGCATCTGCCGTGATTGTCGGGACGGTGCTCATCTCGCTCGGCTCGGCATTCGGCATCTCCGTGCTGATCTGGCAGCACATCATCGGCATCCCGCTGCACTGGATGGTGTTGGCGATGGCGGTGATCATCCTGCTGGCCGTGGGCGCGGACTACAACCTGCTGCTGGTGGCGCGCCTCAAGGAGGAGATCCACGCAGGTTTGAACACCGGCATCATCCGCGCCATGGGCGGCACCGGGTCGGTGGTGACCTCCGCCGGTCTGGTGTTCGCGTTCACGATGATGTCGATGGCCGTCAGCGAACTGACGGTGATCGGCCAGGTGGGCACGACGATCGGCCTGGGTCTGTTGTTCGACACCCTGGTCATCCGGGCGTTCATGACGCCCTCGATCGCCGCGCTGTTGGGTAAGTGGTTCTGGTGGCCGCAGATGGTGCGCCAGCGACCCGAGCCGGTGCCGTGGCCGAAACCACCCACCCAGCCGGTCGGCGCGGGTATACCGGAATCGAGTTAGGGGCCGATCATGAAGACCACCGTGCTGGGCGCCATCGGCGCCGTCATCGCGGGTGCCACGCTGGTGTGCGCGGCGCCGGCGCAGGCCGATCCGGACTCCGCGTTCGCCAAGGAGTTGCACGGCTACGGCATCTACGGCCAGAAGGACTT
>NZ_MVHJ01000070.1 GCF_002086115.1 Mycolicibacterium bacteremicum | reverse complement strand
CCGCCGGAGACCTTCGAGAACGAGGACTTCAAGCGCGGCATGAAGAACTTCCTGTCCCCGGACGGGCATGCGGTGCGTTTCATCATCAGCCACGACGGTGATCCGCTGAGCGCCGAGGGCATCGCGAAGATCGACGCGATCAAGAACGCGGCCAAGGAAGCCATCAAAGGCACCCCGCTGGAGGGGTCCAAGATCTACCTCGGCGGCACCGCGGCCACCTTCAAGGACATGCAGGACGGCGCCAACTGGGATCTGATCATCGCCGGAATCGCCTCCATCGCACTGATCTTCATCATCATGCTGTTGATCACCCGCAGTGTGGTGGCCGCGGCGGTGATCGTCGGCACGGTGGTGATCTCGCTGGCGTCCGCGCTGGGGCTCTCGGTGCTGATCTGGCAGCACATCATCGGCATCCCGCTGCACTGGATGGTGCTGCCGATGGCGGTGATCATCCTGCTGGCCGTCGGGGCCGACTACAACCTGCTGCTGGTGGCGCGGTTGAAGGAGGAGATCCACGCCGGTCTGGCCACCGGCATGATCCGCGCGATGGGCGGTAGCGGTTCGGTGGTCACCGCCGCCGGCCTGGTGTTCGCGTTCACCATGATCTCCATGGCGGTCAGCGAATTGACCGTGATGGGCCAGGTGGGTACCACCATCGGCCTGGGTCTGTTGTTCGACACCCTGGTCATCCGGGCGTTCATGACGCCCTCGATCGCCGCGCTGCTGGGTAAGTGGTTCTGGTGGCCGCAGCAGGTGCGTCGCCATCCGCTGCCGGTGGCCTGGCCCAAGCCGCCCAACGAACCGGTGCCGGCCGGCGCACCCGAAACGACGTAAGGAAGTTCCTCATGGCGAGAACCAGATTCGCGGCGTTGGCGGCGTCGGCATTGGCCGCGGCCGGCCTGCTGCTGGCCGCGCCGGCGCAGGCCGATCCGGACTCCGCGTTCGCCAAGGAGTTGCACGGCTACGGCATCTACGGCCAGAAGGACTT
>NZ_MVHJ01000006.1 GCF_002086115.1 Mycolicibacterium bacteremicum | reverse complement strand
GTGACGGTGATGGGGGTGGAGGTGGCGGTGCCGTCGGTGACGGTGTAGGTGAAGGTGTCGGTGCCGTGGTAATTGGTGGCGGGGGTGTAGGTCCAGGTGCCGTCGGCGTTGACGCTCGCGGTGCCGTGAGTGGCGTTGGTGCTCAAAGCATAGGTGAGGGTGTCGCCGTCGGGGTCGGTGGCGGTCAGGGTGCCGCCGGTGGTGGTGTCCTCCACGGCGGTGACCGCCGTGCTGGTGCCGGTGGGGGTGTCGTTGACGGCGGCGACGGTGAGGGTGACCGTCACCGGTACGGATCGCAGGCGGCCGTCGGACACGGTGTAGGTGAACGAGTCCACGCCGCTGAAATTGGTTGCCGGGGTGTAGGTCCAGGTGCCGTCCGGATTCACCACGACGGAGCCGTGGGCCGGTTTACCCTTCACCGCGAACGTGAGATTCGCGCTGTCGATATCGCTACCGGTGAGCGTGCCGGTGATGACACCGCCCTCAATGCCCGATCCGGTGAGGCCGGTGGTGCCGGTGGGTGCGTCGTTGATCGCCGTGACGGTCACGTGAACCGTGACCGGTGCGGAGGTGGCACCTGCGCCGTCGGTGATGGTGTAGGTGAACGAATCCGCACCGTTGTAGTTGGGCGCCGGGGTGTAGGTCCAGGTCCCGTCCACGTTCACCGTCGCGGTGCCGTGCGAGGCCGCGCTGCCGAGGGAATAGGTCAGTCCGGCCGCGGGGGTCTCGACATCGGAACCGGTGAAGGTGCCACCGATCTTGACGGTGTCCTCCACTGCGGTCACGGCCGAGTCGGTGCCCGTCGGAATGCTGTTTGCCGACGCGACGGTGATCGTGACGGTGCTCGGAGTGGAGCGCAGTTTTCCGTCGAACACGGTGTAGGTGAACGAGTCCGCACCGGTGTAGTCGGCGTCCGGGGTGTAGGTCCAGGTGCCGTCGGCTCCGACGGTGACGGTGCCGTGTGAGGCTCCGGTGCCCAGCGCATAGGTCAGGCCGGCGGCGGGGGTGTCGATATCGGTGCCGCTGAGCGTTCCGCCGAAGGCGCTGTTCTCGTCACCGATATGGGACAGGCCTGTCGTGGCGACCGGGGCGTCGTTGACCGGGGTCACGGTGATCGTCACGGTGACCGGGGCAGAGGTGGCCCCCGCCGGGTCGGTGATCGTGTAGGTGAAGGTGTCGGTGCCGGCGTAGTTGCTGTCCGGCGTGTAGGTCCAGGTGCCGTTCGAGGAGACGGCGGCCGTGCCGTGACCGGCGCCGTCGGCGAGTTGGTAGGTCAGGCCGGTGACGGGCGTCTCGATATCGGAACCGGTCAGCTTTCCGCCGGTCGGGACATCCTCGATGGCAGTGACATTCGAGTCGACTCCGGTCGGTGTGCTGTTGACCGGGGTGACCGTGATCATCACGGCGACCGGCGCCGAGGTCAGCTTGCCGTCGGACACGGTGAAGGTGAACGAGTCGGTGCCGGTGAAATGTGCTGCCGGCGTGTATGTCCAGGCTCCGGTGCTGGCGTTGACGGTGACGGTGCCGTGCGTGGCCTGGGCCTTGATCTTGTAGCTCAGCGTGCCGCTGTCGACATCGGTGCCGCTCAGGGTGCCGGTGATGGTGCTGCCTTCGGCACCGGTGCCGGTGAGCCCACTGGTGGCGATGGGTGCGTCGTTGACCGCGGTGATGTGCAGGCTGACGGCGACGGGGTCGGAGACGTCGACGCCGTCGGAGATGGTGTAGGTGAAGCTGTCCGTGCCGTTGTAATCCCGGTCCGGCGCGTAGGTCCACGTGCCGTCACCGTTGACCGTGACCTGGCCGTGGGCGGCGCCGGTCGCCAGGGTGAACAACAGGTCCGCGGCGGCGGTGTCGGCGTCGGTCCCGGTCAGCTGTCCGCCGATCTTGGTGGAGTCCTCGATACCGGTGACGGTCGAGTCCGTTCCGGTCGGCGCGGCGCTACCGGCACCCAGCGTGGTGAACAGCGCCTGGCGCAGCATGACCGGATCGTCATCGGAAGGTACCTCGTCGACGCCGGTGGCCTCGGATTCGGTTGTCGTCGCCGGATCGAGCACGAGTGTGGTGTCCAGCGCGGTGGCGGTGTCGGTTGCGCGGGTGGCCGAGCGCGCGAACTCTCGTCGGGTCCACGCCAACAGGGACAGCACGACAAGGGATTCGACGGGTTCGACCGGTCCGGATGTGGCCGACGGTGCGGAATCGGCAGTGGTGGCGGTGTCGTCGGCGACCGCCACCGCGCCGTCGACACCGTTGATGACCGCTTGGGCCGCCTCGGCGACGGCCGCCCAGTTCGTGGTGGAGGGATAGGACGTGTCGGCCGGTGTGGGCGACAACGCCGGTTCGGTCGGCTCGGCGAGCTGTGCGGATGTCTCGGTGGTGGGGGTGGTCTCGATCGATGCCACCGGATCATCAACGGACGGCGCGAGATACCGCGTCCGGGACTTCCGCGCCGGCTCGGGCCGGAGCGGCTGGGCGCCGGAGCTGATGTCCTCGGCGTCGCCTTCCGGGGAGTCGTCGGCTCCTTCGATCCCGGTGTCGGTGGTTGCGGGTTCGGGTTCCTCGGTCGAATCGTCCGTCGATGTGCCCGGTGTGGACGGTGCGGGATCGGAGGGCTCCGGCGGACCCGACGGTGCCGGGCCCGACTGGCTTGCGTCGGACTGAGCTGTTCCGGATTGCGTGGTGCCGGATGATGATTCGGTGTTCCGATCGCCGGTGTCGTTGGTGCCGCCGGCCGTGCCGTCCTCGGCCCGGGCGATACCCATGCCGAGGCCGGTGGTGGCCGCGAAGCCGATGCCGAGGGCCACCGCAAGTGCCCCCACCCGTCCGATCGGGATCGTCGCTCCGGCCGGGGCGGGTATCGGCAACTCGGGTGTCGATTGCTGTGATCCGCCGCTGCGTGCGCGCCGGTGCCGCGACTTGCCGTGTCCACTGTGGCGTGCGGCGTGCTGTGGCATGGTGCGCTCCCCGAAGTCATCCCGACCGGAACCGTTGCGACGCATTGCGGGACGACGGGCGGGCAGATCGTCGCTACCGCGCGTAGGCAAACACCTGTCAGCCGCAGAGGAGCTGAAAACCCCTGCTGTGAGCGGACCTGGTGCGTGTGGTACCCCCGCAGGCAAAAATATACATCACCGTTAATTGCAGTATGTGACACTTTGCGAGCAAAGTTTTCCCGAGTTATCCCGTCGGCGGACGGGAATACTTGCAATGGGAAGGGATTTCGGCGGTTACCGCCTCACCGCTGGCAGTTCGGGCACCAGTACCGGATGCGTTCGCCGGTGTCGTCCCGTTTGATCGGGGTGCGGCACCGACGACACGGTTCGGCCGCACGGCCGTACACCCAGAACTGCTGCCCGCGCCGGGTGTTGCCGGTGATGATGCGGTTCGCGCGGTTCCGGTTCAACCACAGCATGTCGCGCGCTCGCTGCACGGCGCGCAGCGGATCGGATAGATCGCCGACCCGCGAGTCGGGTAGCCGGCCGAGCACGAAGCACAGTTCGTTGGCGTAGACATTGCCGACACCGGCCATCACCCGCTGATCGAGCAGCACGTCGGACAACTCGCGGTCCGGTTCGGCCATCAGGTTCGCCTTCGCCAGTTGCGGATCCCAGTCGGGGCCCAGCAGGTCCGGGCCGAGGTGCGCCACGGCGTCCTGGTCGTGGGCGCGTTCGAGCACCTCCAGCACGCCGAGATCGATGCCGAACGCCACGGTGTCGGCGGTACCGAGCACGATGCGGATGCGATGCTGCGGCCCGCGGAACGAGCCGATGACCCAGCTGCCGTCCATCTTCAGATGAGAGTGGATGCTGGCCGCACCGACGCGGATGAAGAGGTGCTTGCCACGACTGAGCACCTCGTCGACCACCTGCCCGGTCAGGTCCACCGCCGCGTACCGCGGCACGCGGACATCGCACCGGGTCAGGGTTCGCCCGACGAGCGCCTCACGCAGTTTGGTCGCGGTGCGGAAGACGGTGTCACCCTCGGGCATGGCTCTATTATCGGGCGATCAGCGCAGCCGCAGGCCGCGCGGGGTGCGCGCGAAACCGGACTCCAACAGTGCGTCCTGCACCCCGGTGAGCACCTCGTCGCCGGCCGCCTCCAACACGCTCACCCCGTTGATCTTCTCGACCAGCAGCGACGGCACCCGGCCCGCGCTCACCAGACCCGACAGTGCAGCCGCGGCGGCATGCTGCGCGTCGGCTCCGGCCCCGAAGCTGAGCAGCGTCCGCCCGCCGCGCTCCAGGAACCACACCAGCACCCCGTCGACGAGCACCACCAGGGCGCCGGCCTTACGTCCGGGCCGGTGGGTCACCTCGGTGTCGTCCGGCCAGGGCAGTGCCACCCCGTACGGGTTCGCCGGATCGGTCGCAGCCAGCGCCACCGCGTGCAGTTCGGGTTTCTGCGGATCCACCCCGTCCAGATAGGAACGCAGCCGGTCGACTGTCGAGGCCGCGGCGAACTGCGCGCCGCCGAGGGACTCGACGAAGTACCCGCGCTGGCAGCGGCCGGCATCCTCGAAGGCCGTCAGCACCTTGTACAACATGGCGAATCCGCCGGGGATGCCGTCGGCGGCACCGCGGGTCAGCACCCCGTACCGATTGAGCAGCAGCTCGGCCTGAAAGTGTGCGCGCACTGTGGAATCCGGTGTGGCGGTGGGCAGCGCCGACCACCGCCCGGCCACGATCGGATCGGTGCGCTGCTGCCCCTGGGTGAGGCTGTAGCGGCTCAGCCGCGGTGGGCGCTGACGTTGGCGATGCGAGGGCGCGCCACCCCGGCGCGGCCCGGACAGCACCGCGCGCACCGGTGCGAACGTGTCACCGGTGATCCAGCCGGCCCAGGCCAGATCCCACAGCGCCTTCTTGAGCTCCGCACCGGCCGAGCCGTCGGCGAGCTGACGGAAGAAGAAGGCACCGCCGTGGCCGAGCGATTCCATGATGGCGCGGTGCGTGTCGGTGAAGTCGATGTCGATCGGGGCGGCCAGCGTAAGCGCGGCGCTGTCGCTGGGATGGAACGCGATCCAGCCGTCGCTGCCGCCGATCTGGCCGGCGCCGGACCAGGTGACCTCACCGGAGGCGAGCAGTTCGTCCAGCATGGCCGGCTGATAGTCGGCGACCCGCTGCCCGAACACCAGCGATTCCACCGCGGAGGCGGGCAGGGGGTGACCGGCCAGCTGCTCGATGACACCGGCCAGGCCGTCCACACCGCGCACCTGCTCGGAGCCCAGGTGCTGCCAGGCCGGTAGGAACCGCCCGTAGGCGGCGGTGCTGACCGGCTCGACCGCCGCCCGCAGCGCCGCCAGGGAACGCCGCCGCAGGATCTTGAGCACCGTGGCGTCACACCACTGTTCGGACGGGCCGGGGGCGGCGGTGAACTCGCCGCGGATCAGCCGCCCGTCGGCGGCCAGCCTGCCCAGCACATCGGAGGTGACCCGGATGCCCAGCCCGAACCGGGCCGCGGCCTCGTCGGTGCTGAACGGGCCGTGCGTGCGCGCATACCGGCCCAGCAGTTCGGCCAGCGGGTCGGCGACGGACTCGGTGAGGCTGATCGGCACCCACACCGGCACCGCGACACCCACACCGTCCCGCAGCAGTCCGACGTCCTCGACGGCGACCCACCAGGTTTCGCCGGCGAACGACACGGTCAGCGCACGGCGCGCCTCCCGCAGTCCCTCCAGCCAGCCGCCGATCTCGGGTGTCGTTGCACGCGCAGCGATCTCATCCTGGGTGAGCGGCCCGAGCAGGCGCAGCAGATCGGCGACACCCTCGGCGTCGCGGGCGGCCCGGTCGGACTCCAGGTGCTGCAGTTGGCGTGCGGTGGTGGCCACCACGTCGGGGTCCAGCAGATCGTGCAGTTCGACCCGGCCGAGCAGTTCGGCGAGCAGCACCGTGTCCAAGGACAACGCGGCCGCCCGGCGTTCGGCCAGCGGGCTGTCGCCCTCGTACATGAATGCCCCGACATAGCCGAACAGGGCCGCGGCCGCGAACGGCGACGGAGTGGCCGTCTCGACGTCGACCAACCGAATCCGGCGCTGGGCGACCTTGGCCATCAGTTCGGTCAGCGCGGGCACATCGTAGACGTCCTGCAGGCACTCCCGGACCGCCTCCAGCACGATCGGGAATTCGGGGTACTTGCGGGCGACATCGAGCAGTTGGGACGCCCGCTGGCGCTGATGCCACAGCGGGGAGCGCTTGCCCGGGTGCCGTCGCGGCAGCAGCAGAGCGCGGGCCGCGCACTCACGGAACCGGGATGCGAACAGCGCCGACCCGCCGACCTCGGCGGTGACGATGGCATCGAGCTCGTCGGCCTCAAACACGAAGAGGTCTGCGCCCGGCGGGTCGTCCCCGCCGTCGGGGAGCCGGATGATGATGCCGTCATCGGAGGCGGTGGGCTTCTCGTCGATGCCGTAGCGTTCCCGCAGCCGCCGACCCACCGCGAGGGCCAGCGGTCCGTGCACCCGCAGACCGTAGGGCGAGTGCAGGATCACCCGCCAGTCGCCGAGCTCGTCGTGGAACCGTTCCACCACCAGGGTGCTGTCACTGGGCACCGCGCCGGTGGCCTGTCGTTGTTCGTCGATCAGCTGCCACAGATTGTCGGTGGCGTAGTCGTCGAAGCCGACATCGCGGCAGCGCTGCCGGAACTCGGCGGAATCCAGCTTGGCCAGCTCGCCGGTGAACGCGCCGACCGCGGCCCCGAGTTCGGCGGGACGTCCCACACTGTCGCCCCGCCAGAACGGCAGCCGAGCCGGCAGCCCGGGCGCGGGGATCACCAGCACCCGGTCGTGGGTGATCTCGGTGATCCGCCAGCTGGTGGCACCCAGGGAGATGACGTCTCCCGGGCGGGACTCGTAGACCATCTCCTCATCGAGTTCGCCGACCCGCGAAGGCTTTTCGTCTTCGGACGCCAGGTAGACGGTGAACATCCCGCGGTCCGGGATGGCGCCGCCGGAGGTGACTGCCAGCCGCTGTGCGCCGGGGCGGGCGGTCAGCGAGCCCGCATCACGGTCATACACCAGCCGCGGGCGCAGCTCGGCGAACTCGGTGGAGGGATACTTGCCCGACAGCAGATCCAGGGTCGCCTCGAATGCGGTGCGCGGCAGTGTCGCAAAGGGTGCACTGCGGCGCACGGTATCGAACCAGGAGTCGGTGTCCAGCGGCTCCAGCGCGGCCGCGGCCACGGTGTGCTGGGCCAGCACGTCCAGCGGGTTGGTGGGTACCCGCATGGTCTCGATCTGGCCGGCCTTCATGCGTTCTACGGTGACCGCGCAGTCGATCAGGTCGGTGCGGTGCTTGGGGAACAACACGCCCTGGGAGATCTCCCCGACCTGGTGCCCGGCGCGGCCGACGCGCTGCAGGCCGCTGGCCACCGACGGCGGTGCGGACACCTGGATGACCAGGTCCACCGCACCCATGTCGATACCCAGCTCCAGGCTGGAGGTGGCCACCACGGCCTTGAGCCGCCCGCTCTTGAGGTCGTCCTCGACCAGCGCGCGCTGCTCCTTGCTGACCGATCCGTGGTGCGCCTTGGCCAGTTCGGTCGGGGCGCCGAAGCTCTGCCCGCTGGCCATCACGTAGGCCGGTGCGCCGCCGGCCACCTTCTTGTTGGCGCCCCCGGAGTCTGCCGCCCCGGGTAGCTCCACACCGTTGCGCTCGGCGTGGATCTCGTTGAGCCGCGAGGTCAGTCGCTCGGCGAGCCGGCGGGAGTTGGCGAACACGATGCAGGACCGGTGGGCCTCGATCAGGTCGACGATGCGTTCCTCGACATCGGGCCAGATGGACCCCTCGGCCAGGTTCGTCATGTCCGGCACCGGAACCTGCACCTGGAGTTCGAATGTCTTGTCCGCCGGCGGGGACACGATGGTCGCCTGCGAACCGGTCAGGAAGCGGGCCACCTCCTCGGCGGGGCGCACCGTCGCCGACAGCCCGATCCGTTGCGCCGGGCGCTCCAGCAGGGCATCGAGGCGCTCCAGCGAGACGGCCAGATGCGCTCCGCGTTTGGTGGCGGCGACGGCATGCACCTCGTCGACGATGACGGTCCGGACGGTGGCGAGCGTCTCGCGGGCCGACGAGGTGAGCATCAGGAACAGCGACTCGGGCGTGGTGATCAGGATGTCGGGTGGGCGGGTGATCAGGTCGCGGCGCTGTTTGGGCGTGGTGTCACCGGAGCGCACACCGACGGTGATGGCCGGGGCCGGCACCTCCAGGCGCTCGGCGACCCTGGTCAGCCCGGTCAGCGGAGTACGCAGGTTGCGTTCGACGTCGACCGCCAGCGCCTTGAGGGGTGACACGTAGAGCACCCGGGTGCCCGGCGCCTCGGCGGGCGCGCGCGCCAGGTCGTCGATGGCCCACAGGAAGGCGGCCAGCGTCTTGCCCGAACCGGTGGGTGCGACCACCAGGGTGTCGCTGCCGTCGGCGATGGCGTCCCAGGCCTGGGCCTGGGCCGCGGTGGGGGCCGGGAAGGTGCCCGCGAACCACTGCCGCGTCAGCTCACTGAAGCGGTCGAGGGGGTCGGACACCGGTGGCATCCCACCATGGTGCCCCCACCCACCGACAAGTAACCCTGAGCAGCGTGAATACCCAGCGCGTTGCGTTTTGTGGATCTATGATCACGGCGTCGGCACGCCGTGAGATCACTCATGACGGGGAGAGTGAAGGAGTCTTCAGATGCGGCTGATCGCTTTGTTTGCTGTGCCCGCGCTCGTCGGCGCGGGACTTTCCCTCGCACCGCTACCCACCGCCGCCGCCGACTGCACCAGCGCCGGCGGCACCACCATCTGTTCGCAGGGTGACGTGCGGGGGGCCAACACCGGCAGCGGGCCGAGTGGGTCGGGACCCTATGCCCCCTCTCCGTGCGATATCGACTGGATGGACTGCGACGACTGGTACGGCGGCTGGACGATCGATGTCTATCTCGATCCGGACATCGGTGCGCCGGGGCCCGGTCGACCGGATATCGGACGGCCGAACCCAGGCCCGAAGCCGGGCGGCGGCCGGGGCGGCGGACGCGGCGGGCGTCGATGAGCAGCAACACACCTACCGAGGAGGACGACATGTTGTGGAAGACGACCTCAGCCCGGCGGGCCGTCGCACTCACGCTGGGTGCGCTGGCCGTGCTCGTCGCACCGGCAACCACGGCGGTGGCCGAACCGCTGCCGCCGCCGCCACCGAACTGCACGGCGGCCGATCTCACCGGCGTGCTGGCCGGCGTCTCGGCGGCCACATCGGCCTACCTGTTCACCCACCCGCCGGTCAACGATTTCTTCACATCCCTGCGCGGGACGACGCAGGAGGAGCGGCGTGCGGCGTTGGAGGAGTACATGACGGCCAACCCGCAGGTGCGCGACGAGCTGCGCGGTATCCGGCAGCCCGCCAAGGACTTCCGTAACCGCTGCGGGGGCTAGGAGGTGCGGTCGTCGTGCCGTTTCGGACGCCGCTTCAGGAGGCGACGCGAAACGCCTTGACGACCTTCGTGGGGGTGATCCGGACGGCGAGTTCACCCGGGACACCGTTGCGTTGCCCGTACTCCGCGGCCCGGCCGGCGCCCATGTAGCGGCCGCCGGCGCGGGTGGCCACCGACCGCACCTCGTCGAGGTCCTCGGACACCTCCACCGTGCCCTGGATCTGGACGAAGGAGAACGGCGGATGCGGATCATCAACGCACAGAACCACTCTGGGGTCGCGGGCGAACGCGCGCGCCTTGGCCGAGCCGGCATCGGTGTTGAACACCAGGGTGTCGCCGTCGACCACGAACCAGACCGGCGCGACCAGCGGCCGGCCGTCGGCCGCGACGTAACCCAGCATGCCGGTGCGGGTTCCGGTCATCAGGAACTCCACCACATCGGCTTGCAGTGTTGCCATGGGTTGCCGTCCTCTCGTCAGTCGGTGGTCGTCGAGCTCGCTTGCAGGGCCCGCTGATACCGGCGCATGCCGGCGATCCAGCGGTCGTAGTCGGCGCCCTTGCCGCGATACATGTCCAGCACGCCGGGGTGCGGCAGCACCAGGAACCTGTCCGCGCTGACCCCGTCCAGCGTGGCGGCCGCGACATCCTCGGCGGACAGCACCGCGCCCGCAGTGGTGATCGAGGCGGCCGCCACCCGGGCGGTGGCGTCCGCGGAGTCGGTGATCGCCTCGAGCAGCGGTGTCGCCACCCCCATCGGGCAGACCACCGTCACGCCGATCCCATTGTCGCCGTGCGTGATCGCGAGCCACTCCGCGAAGCCGACGGCGGCATGTTTGGTGACGGCGTAGCCGGCCGCTCCGATCTGGGTCAGCAGACCGGCCGCCGACGCGACGGACACGAAGTATCCGCGCCCCCTGGCCGTCCACTCCGGGATGAGGGCGTCCGCGGCGCGAATGTGGGCGCGCAGATTCACCTCCAGTACCCGGTCCCAGTCGGCGTCGCTGCCCAGCTCGGGTGCGCCGATGATGCCGGCGTTGGCGACGAAGATGTCGACCGGCCCGAACGCCGACCGGGCGGTGTCCAGCAGTGTCGCGATGCCGTCGACGGTCGCGGCGTCCACGCCGACACCGACCGCGCGCTCGCCGATGCCGGCGGCGGTCTGTGCCGCCGCCTGCGCGTCGATGTCGGCGGCCACGACCGAGGCGCCGGCTGTTGCGAAGGCCGCGGCCAGTGCCCGGCCGATCCCCGACCCCGCTCCGGTGATGACGACGACGCTGCCCTCGATCTGCATGTGTCGTGTCTACCAGTGCTCAGCGCACGAGTTCGCGCAACTCCCGCTTGAGCACCTTGCCGTAACTGTTCTTGGGCAGTTCGGCCACGTGGACGTAGCGTTTGGGCCGCTTGAACCGGGCGATCCGCTCCAGCAGGTGGGCGTCGAGGTCCGCTTCGGCGGCCGTCCCGACGATGAAGGCCACCACCACCTCGCCCCAGTCCGGGTCCGGGGCGCCGACGACGCAGGCCTCGTCGACCCCTGGATGGGTGATGAGCACCTCTTCGACCTCGCGCGGATAGATGTTGCTGCCGCCGCTGATCACCACGTCCTTGGACCGGTCGCGCAGCGTCAGATACCCGCGGGTGTCGAACGAACCCATGTCACCGGTGTGCAGCCAACCGTCGACCAGTGTGGCGGCGGTGGCCGCCGAGTTGTTCCAGTATCCGGACATCACGACGTCACCACGGCAGGCGATTTCGCCGATCTCGCCGACGCCGGCCGGGTTGCCGTCGGCGTCGAGCACGGCCACCTCGACACCGGAGCGCGGATAACCGACCGAGCCGAGGACGCTGTCATCGGCATCGCAGTGGTCGCGCCTGCGCAGCCCCGTGATGGTCATCGGCGCCTCGCCCTGCCCGTAGAGCTGCACGAAGATCGGACCGAACGCCGCCATCGCCTTCTTCAAGCTGTCGACGTACATGGGGCCGCCGCCATAGACCACCGTCTGCAGATTCGCCGGCCGTGGCCGACCGGTGGCGATCAGGCGGCCCACCATGGTGGGGGCCAGGAAGCAACTGACGCCCGGGTGGTGGGCACACAGGTCCAGGAACTCGTCGGGTTCGAAGCCCGCCGATTCGGGGACCACCTGACGCGCACCGCGCAGTACGTAGGGTGCGATGTAGAGACCGGAGCCGTGCGACATCGGTGCGCCGTGCAGCAGGCTGGAGTTCTCATCGGGGGAGTCGAAATCGGCCAGGTGGGACACCGTCATCGCCATCAGGTTGCGGTGACTGAGCATGGCGCCCTTGGATCGGCCGGTGGTGCCGCTGGTGTAGAACAGCCAGGCCAACGCACTCGGATCGGTGTCGGCGGGTGTCGCGGGAACGCACTCGAATCGCGCTGCGTAGAACGGTGTCTCGACGTCCTCGACCGGCGTCTCGGTGACGCCGGCCAGCCCGGCGGCGATCTTTGGGGAGGCGAAGACGATCGCGGCGCCGGAATCGTCGATGATCTGTGCCATCTCGCGGGGGTGCAGCTTGAAGTTGATCGGCACCACCGCGCAACCGGCCGCCCATACGGCGAACATCACTTCGATGATCTCCGGCCGGTTCTCGCTGGCGATGGCGATGCGTGCGCCGGTGTCGTGCCGGGCCGATATCGAGGTCGCCAGCCGCAGCACCCGCTCGCGCAACTGCGCCCAGGTGTGCACCTGCCGGGTCCCGCGGTAGACCGCGCCGCGCTCACCGAAACGCGTTGCGGCCTGGTCCAGCAGCGCGTACAGGTTCACTTGGCGACCCAGTCGGAGGTGAGCGCGAACTCCGAGAGGTACTTGGTCGAACTCCACCCGCCGTCGACGACGATGGTCTGCCCGTTGATGAATGCACCACCGGGCGAGCACAGGAACGCCACGGTGGCGGCGATGTCGTCGACCGTGCCGAGCCGGGTGTGCGGCGTCATCTCGGTCTGCATCTTGCGGAACCCGGGGTCGTCGAGGCGCTTCTCCACCATCGGGGTCAGCGTCACCCCCGGGGCAACGGCATTGCACCGGATGCCCTGCGCGCCATATTGACACGCAATATGCCCGGTCAGGGCGGTGAGCCCGCCCTTGGCTGCCGAATAGGCGCCACCGCGCAGACCGCCGACCACCGCGAACGTCGACGTCACGTTGATGATCGCCGAGCCCGGTCCCATGTGGCCGATGACATCACGGGCCAGTCGGAACGGTGCGCGCAACATCAGGCCGAGGAAGTAGTCGAGCGATTCGTCGTCGGTCTCGTGCAACGGTTTCGGACTGCCGACCCCGGCATTGTTGATCAGGAAGTCGACGTGCCCCCACCGGGCCACGGCGGTGTCGATGATGCGGGCCGGCGCGTCGTCGGCAGTCAGGTCGACAGCCAGGGTGGCGACGCGCTCCGGATCGCCGATCGCCCGCTCCACATCGGCCAGCCGGTCCGCATCGCGACCGACGCCCAGGACGGCCATTCCGGCCGCGGCGAGCGTTGTGGCGCAACCGAACCCGATACCGCTGCTGGCACCCGTCACGATCGCTACCTGCATGTCAGTGCGACTCCTTCGTCAGTGTGGCCCGAATCTGGTGTTTGAGGATCTTGCCGGCATCGTTTCTGGGCAGCGACTCCCAGACGACCACCCGTTCGGGTGTCTTGAACCTGGCCAACCCGTGCCGGTGCAACAGCGCGGCCAGATCGTCGATGTCGGGCGGGTCGCCATCGGCGGCCACGATGACGGCGCAGGCGCGTTCACCCGTGCGGGCATCGGGGACGCCGACCACCGCGACCTCCGCGATGCCGGGGTGGCCGATGAGGATGTCCTCGATCTCCTTGGGAGAGATGTTCTCGCCGTTACGGATGATGATGTCCTTGGCGCGGCCGGTCACCACCAGGTAGCCGTCGTGCGTGAGCCTGCCCAGATCACCGGTGCGGAAGTAGCCGTTCGCGTCGAATGCGGCGGCGGTGTCCTCGTCGCGCAGATAGCCCACCAGCATCTGCGGACCACGCACCCGGATCTCCCCGTCCACCAGCACGACCTCGGCGATACCCGGTCGCCCGTCGGTATCGGCGGCCCGCGCCGGGTCATCGGGTGAACCGACGGTGGTCACCGGCACCTCGGTCGACCCGTACACCCGGGTGACAACGGCCTTCTCGAAATAGCCGCCCGCCCGGGTGATGAGCGCGGGCGATACGGACGCACCACCACAGATGAACACCTTGAGATCGGGCAACCGGGTGCCGGCCCGTTCGGCCGCACCCAGCAGGCCCTCCAGAAACGGTGTGGCGCCGGCCATGTGGGTGCAGCGGTGCTGCTGCATCAGGTGTACCGCCGAATCCGGATCCCAGTGCTGCATCAGCACGGCCGTCGACCCGAGCAGCAACGGGCATTCGAACGCGTAGATCGAACCGCCGATGTGGGCGATGGGTGAGGCCACCAGGAAGGTGTCGCCCGGGTCGACGCGCCAGTGCGCCCCGATCTGACGGATGAGTGCGTGGATCGACTCATGGCTGTGCAGAACGGCTTTGGCGCGGCCGGTGGTTCCGGACGTGTACATGATCATGCGAACCGCTGCCGGGTCGGGTCGGGTCGGCGGTGCGGGCGGTGTCTGCAGCAGGTCGGCGAAGGATGTTTCCCCGGCACCGCGGACGACCACGACCTCCGGTGGGTCGGTCAGGTCGGCGCTGACCCTGCGCAGCATCGCGGCGTGGTCGTGCCCGCGGAACTGCTCCGGGATGAAGATCATCCGCACATCGGCGTCGCTCAGGATGAACCGTAACTCGCTGTCGCGCAGGGACGGCAGAATCGGGTTGACCACCATCTGCGACATCGTCGCCGCCAGGTACACGATGGCGGCCTCGTGCCAGTTGGGCAGCATGAACGACACGACGCTGCCGGCCGGCATGCGCGCCGACATCGCGGCAGCCAGTGCCGTGGCCTGCCGGTGGAGTGTAGCGGCGTCGAGGGTGCTGTCACCGTCGACGATCAGCACCCGGTCGGGGGTACTGTGGGACGCCTCGAGGAGCGCGTCGGCCAGTGTGCTCACCCCGCACCCTTGACCCGGCGCATGGTCATCGAGTGCCGGTAGTGCTGGGCCGGATGGGTGTTGACGGTCACCTGGGCGACCTCGCCGTCGGAGGTGGTGTAGCAGCGCTGCAGCTGGAGGGCGGGCGCGCCGACGGGAATCCGCAGCAGCGCGGCCAGATCGTGGTCCACCGGGACCGCCGAGATCTCCTGGCGCACCTCGACGATGCTGACCCCGAACAGATCCTCGATCAGCGGGAAGATCGGACCGGTGTGGCGATGCAGCAACCGGCCGACCGAGGCGAATGCCCGGTTGACGTAATACTCGGTGCGGCAGATCGGGACATGTGCCGCGGCGTCCTGGCGGTAGCCGCGCACCGCCAGCCACTGCTCACCGAGCCCCAGACCGGTGCGCCCTTTGAGTTCGGCGTCGATGGTGACCATCGTGTTGGACTCGATTTCCAACTGCGCCCCGGCGGCGAAGGCGAGCAGATCGTTGATCGACATCACGTCCTGCGCATAGGAACTCGTCGTCGGCCGCGGTACCACCTGGGTGCCGGTTCGCGGGCGGGAGGAGACCAGATTGTCCTCGCGCAGCCGGCGCAATGCCTCACGCACCGTGTACCGGCTGACGGCGAACCGCTCGCACAGTTCGTGCTCGGTGGGCAGTTGCGAGCCCACCGGGTACACCCCGTCGACGATCTCCTTGCGCAGGGTGCGGGCCACCTGCAGGTAGCGATGTTCGGCGGCGGTGTGGGTGTTCATGAACGCTGCAGCGCCAGCACGCTGCCCTCCCCGTCGGCCGAGATGTACAGTGTGCCATCGGCTCCCGCCGAGATACCCGCGAACGGTCCCTGCGGGCCGGAGAACGGCGGCATCCCGCGCAGCGGTTTGGGGGTGACACCGGGGGGTGCGCCCACCGGCAGGCCGGCCGCGATGGTCCGCCGGGTTCCGGTCGTCAGATCGACGGCGATGACCGCCTTCGTGCCGGCGTCGACGATGTACAGGGTGTCGGCGCGCACCAGGATGCCCTGCGGGGTGACCAGATCGTCGACGACGGTCTCGGTGCCCGAACCGGTCACCCGCAGCACCGCACCGGATACCGATACCAGGACCGCTCCGTCACCGTCGGTTGTCACACCGACCGGGGTGTCCAGGCCGGCGGCGAGCACCTCGGTATCCGTGCCGGATATCCGCAGCACCCGGCCGGTGCCCTGTTCGACCACGACCGGGCTGCCGTCGGACAGCAGGACGACACCGTAGAGCTGGTCGAAACCATCGGCCAGATACTCGGTCTCGTTGTCCGCCGGCCGGTACCGGGCCACCTGGCCACCGGAGGTGGTCACCAGGAATTCGCCGGGGCCGACCGGGGTCAGACCGCGCACGAACCCCGGATAGCCGGGGCTGAACAGCATGCCGACGGTGTGTAGTGATCCGTCGGCGCCCAGGCTGTACAGATAGGTGCCGTCGGCGACATGGACGACGCCGTCGGTGCCGACGGCGATGTCCAGCGGCCAGTTCAGCCCGCCCGGCAGTACGGCGGTGGTGGCGCCGTCGGGCAGGATCTCGGTGATCGAGCCGGTGAAGTTGGAGACGAACAGCCGTCCGTCGACGAAGGCGCAGTTGTCCAATCCCGGTGTGAGGGTGGCCAGCACGGTCCGGTTGCCGCTGCGCGGGTCGATGCGCAGCACCTGACCGCTGGCCACCTGGGTGGATACGATGGTGCCGTCGGCGTCGAACTTCACCGAGTCCGGCACTCCGAGATCGCCGGCGACCACCTCGGGCGCGCCACCGGCGGGATCTACCCGCCAGATCTGGTTGGCGGTCATCACCGGGAAGTACAGCAGCCCGTCCGGGCCGAACTCCATGGCATTGGGGGACGGCAGGTCCGCCAGGATCAATCGGGGCTCGCCACCGTCGACATCGAGTTCGAACAGCCGGCCGCCGTCCCGGCATTCGTTGACGTACAACCGCCCCTGATGGACGGTGATCCCGTTGGCCGAGGGCAGATCGTCGCGCAGCACCCGGGTGGCGCCGGCGGCGTCGCGCACGCTGACCCGACCGTCCATCACCTCGGTGGCGTACAGCGCGCCGTCGGGCCCGAAGGCCAGGTCATCCGGAGCAACGATGTCCCCGCCCTTGGCGCTGATGGTCTCCAGCGCGCCGGTGGACACGTCGAGCGCGCTGATCTGGCTGCCCGTCACCTGCGCGATGTGCAGCCGTCCATCGGGTCCGGTGCGCAAACCGTTGGCGCCGAACAGCCGGCTGGGCGCGGTCAACCGTCGCACGGTCCACCCTGCCGCCGCCTCCGGCTCCGCCGCGGCGTATCGGCCGGTCTGAAAGGTGGTCATGGCAGGACGCTACCAAGGCCGAACTGGTCCAGACAATAGAACGGGTGCTCAGCGAATCCGCCCTTGACGATGTAAAAGCCCTGCGGAATAGTGTTCTGCAATATGCAGAACGTCAATTCTTGTACGGACAATTGATACCGTGAGCGAGCTGCTGAACCTCACGGGACGCATCGTCGTGGTGTCCGGCGCCGGCGGCGGCGGGATCGGTACGACCGTCACCCGGCTTGCCGCCGAGGCCGGTGCCACCGTGATCGCGGTCGGCAGGTCACGCGAGAACCTGGACACCCATGTCGGCCCGTTGGCCGCGCAGGGACTCGCGGTCCAGCCGGTCGTCGCCGACGCCGCCACCGACGACGGCATCGCGACGGTTCTGGAGGCGACCCGCGCAGCGCAGGGAACTCTCTACGGCCTGGTGAACATCGCCGGTGGTGCGGCCCCGGCGACCTGGATGCCGGCCACCCGGGTGTCCCGGGCGGACTGGCGGGAGTTGTTCACCGCCAACCTGGAGACCATGTTCTTCATGAGCCAGGCGGTGGCCGCCGAGATCCGCGAACAGGGCAACCCCGGTTCGATCGTGTCGGTTTCGTCGATCAGCGGGATGAACACCGCGCCGTACCACATCGCCTACGGCACGGCGAAGGCCGCCATCGTCGCGGCCACCCGGACCCTGGCTGTCGAATTGGCCGCCAGCGGTATCCGGGTCAACGCGGTCGCACCGGGGGTCACCGAAACAGCCGCCTCGGCCACCTACGTCGACGAGGATCCAGAACGCGACCGCACCGCAATCGCGATGGGCCGCAGGGGTACTCCCACCGAACAAGCCGGCGCGATCCTGTTCCTGCTGTCGGATCTGGCCGGTTACGTGACCGGACAGACGCTGTTGGTCGACGGTGGACTGAACCTGAAGTGGACCCACCTGGGCGCCGACAACACCTCCCTGTTCCTCAAGGACGAGAACTTCCGCCGAGCGATCAGTCGGATCTGAAAGGACCAGCACGTGACCCATACCGAATCCGACCTCGACGCAGCCATCGAGATCGACGCCGAACCCGACGATTCGACGGGCGTGATCGCCGAGGACCTGTCCCAGCCCACCACCATCTCGGTGGACGCCTACATCTCGCCCGAATATGCCCGCAACGAGCGGGACCGGTTGTGGCGCAAAGTCTGGCAGCAGGTCGGCCGGGTCGAGGAGATCCCCGAGATCGGCAGCTACCTCACCTACGACATCCTCGACGACTCGGTCATCATCGTGCGCACCGGACCCGAGGAGTTCACCGCGCACCACAACGTGTGCATGCACCGCGGCCGCAAGTTGATCGACAACCCCGACGGCGCCAAGAACGCCGTCGGCCGGGCCCGGAAATCCTTCGTGTGCGGATTCCACGGCTGGACATACGGACTCGACGGCGCGTGCACCCACATCCGCGAACAGGACGACTGGCAGGGCAAACTGACGCCCACCAACACGCATCTGGCGCCGGTTCAGGTGGACACCTGGGGCGGTTGGTTGTTCATCAACATGGACCCCGCGGCCGAGTCGCTGGCCGACTATCTGTTCCCGGCGTCGAAGATCCTGGATCCCTTCGGGTTGCAGAACATGCGCTACAAGTGGCGCAAATGGCTGTACTTCGATTGCAACTGGAAGGTCGCGATGGAGGCCTTCAACGAGACCTACCACGTGTTCACCACCCACCCGGAGTTCAACAAGTTCGGAGAGTTCAAGGGCTGGGCCAAGGCGCAGGGTAAGCACAGCAACATCGGCTACGACGCGCCGAAAGGTATGGACGAGACCAAGTCCAAGATCAGACTCGGCACCGGGGACCCGCGCATCTCGACCGCCGAGATGCAGGTCTACACCATGGAGGAAACCAACGCCACGACCACCAGGACGCTGGTGGAAGCGGCCAAGCGGCTGGTCGACGAACTGCCCGAGGGCACTCCCGCCGACCAGGTGCTGCAGCACTGGCTGGCCTCGGCCCGCCGGGACGACGAGGCCCGCGGCGTGATCTGGCCGACCATCCCGCCCGACATCCTCGGGCAGAGCGGCACCGCCTGGCAGATCTTCCCGAATTTCCAGGTGGGCCAGGGGTTGACCAGTGCGCTGTGCTACTCGGCGCGCCCCGACCCCAGCTATGACCCGAACAAGTGCATCTTCGAGGTCGCGGTGTTCGAGCTGTATCCCGAAGGCCAGGAGCCACAGACCGAATGGGCCTACACGCCGAAGGATTCGCCGAACTGGCTCTCGGTGCTGCCACAGGACTTCTCGAACATGGCCGCCGTGCAGCAGGGTATGAAGTCGGCCGGCTTCCCCGGCACGCTGCCCAATCCGTACCGCGAACGCAGCACCGTCAATCTGCACCATCAGCTGTCCAAGTACATGGGTATCGGGGAACCTCAAGATATCTAGCGATCTGTGAAGCGGTGACTCCGCAGATCCCGAGCAAGGAGACATAACATGAAGGTCAATCTCGGTACCGGTGCGCAGAACTCGCGCGATTGGGAGCGGGTGATGGCGGGTGATTTCAGTGTGCCGCCGGTGACCCCGGACTACGAATGCGTGCAGGCCGCGCTGGCGCTGGGCGATCTGGCCGAGCCGCTGGGCTTCGACGGTATCTGGTTCCCCGAGCACCAGGGCACCCCGTATGGCATGACGCCCAACCCGATTCAGGCGCTGACATACTTCGCCGGACGCACCGAACGGGTGAGCCTGGGGACTTTCGTCGCGGTGGCACCGTGGTGGAACCCGGTCCGTTTGGCACACCAGATCGCTTACCTCGACATCGTCTCCAACGGCCGCTACACCACCATCGGCATCGGACGAGGGGTGTCCAAGAGCGAGTTCGACGCCGTCGGCGTGCCGCGCGAACAGAGTCGGCAGCGCTTCAACGAGACACTCGATGTGCTGGAACTGGCGTTCAGTGGGGAACGCTTCTCCTACGACGGCGAGATCTTCAAGTTCCCGGAGATGTCGCTACGTCCCGAACCGATCAGCAAGGACCTGTTCTCCCGCATCTATAGTTCGTCGTCGACGGCCGAGTCGCTGGAGATCCTGTCGCGGCGCGGAATGGTCCCACTGTTCGTCGGCAACAAGCCGATCTGGGATGCTGGTGAGGAGGTCCGCAAGGTCAACACCTTCCGCGCCGAAGAGGGCTTCGAGCCCTGTCAGCCCAAGAACGTGATGTTCATGTACTGCACGGCCAAGGAGGACGAGAAACTGGCCGCGCTGACCGAGGAGTGGATCTGGACGGCGAACCGTGATGTCAACGTGCACTATGGATTTGCCGACGCCTCCAACTTCCGCGGGGTCAAGGGATATGAGGCCTACGCCGCCCGGGAGGCGACCGCCACCGCGGTGCTGGCATCACAGGTCGGCGACCAGAAGAAGGGCGGCCCGCCCGGATACCACGCCTCCAATCTGCTGATCGGCACGCCGGAGGTGGTCTTCGAGAAGCTCAAGGCCGCCCAGGAGGCTTGCTCGTTCTCTGAGGTGACCATCGTGCCGCAGTTCGGCACCATGCCCTACGAGGACGCTTTTGCGAGCACCCGGCTGTTCGCCGAGGAAGTGCTGCCCGCGGTGCATGAGATGGCCGCCCCGCTGCATCCCGCGGCATTGCCGGAGAACGCTATCGCATGACGACGCTGGCGAATTCGTGCGGGCCGACCGACACCCCGGCCGATATCGACATCCCCGCTCTGCGTGAGAAGTACGCCGCGGAGCGGGCGAAGCGGCTGCGCCCCGACGGCGGTGATCAATACCTGGAACTCGAAGGCGAGTACGCCGAGTTCGCCGAGGTGGATCCCTATACCACCGTGACCGAGCGGGACCCGATCACCGAGGACGTTGACGTCGTCATCCTCGGCGGCGGGTTCGCCGGGCTGCTGGCCGGTGCGTACCTGAAGAAGGCCGGGGTCGAGGGTATCCGCGTCATCGAGATGGCCGGTGACTTCGGCGGGGTCTGGTACTGGAACCGGTTCCCTGGGATCCAGTGCGACAATGATGCCTACTGCTACATCCCACTGCTCGAAGAGCTCGATTTCATGCCGAGCAAGAAGTTCGCCGACGGTGCCGAGATCTTCCAGCACTGCCGCAACATCGGCAAGCATTTCGGCCTGTACGACGGTGCACTGTTCTCCACCCAGGTGCGCGAACTACGTTGGCAGGACGGGGTGCAGCGCTGGCAGATCAACACCGACCGCGGCGATGAGATCCGGGCCCGATTTGTCGTGATGGCCCAGGGCTCCTACAACCGGCCCAAGCTGCCGGGTATCCCCGGGATCAAGGACTTCCGGGCTGCCGGCGGGCACGTCTTCCACTCGGCGCGCTGGGATTACGACTACACCGGTGGGAGCGCCGACGGCGGGCTGCACAAGCTCGCCGACAAGCGCGTCGCACTGGTCGGCACCGGTGCGACCGGCATTCAGCTGGTGCCGCATCTGGGCCGTGACGCCGAGCAGCTCCTCGTGTTCCAGCGCACCCCGTCCTCGGTCGACGCGCGCAGCAACACTCCGACCGATCCGGCCTGGGCGGCCTCCCTGCAGCCGGGGTGGCAGGAGGAGCGCAAGCGCAACTTCCACAACTGGTCCCCGTTCGTCGGTGTGGTGTTCGGTGAACCGGATCTCGTGTGCGACTTCTGGACCGAACTCGGTCGCAACCTGACCGCGCGGATCGCCGGCAGCGAGGACCCGGCATCGGTCGGCATCGAGCAGATCATGGCCTTCCGCGAGGAAGAGGACTACAAAATCATGGAGCGGCTGCGCCGCCGGGTGGCCGAGATCGTCGACGACCCGGACACCGCGGAGGCGCTGAAGCCGTACTACCGCTTCATGTGTAAGCGGCCCACCTCCAGTGAGCACTATCTGGCCACCTTCAACCGGCCCAACGTGACGCTGATCGACGTGTCGGCGTCCAAGGGGGTGGAACGGCTCACCGAGAAGGGCATCGTCGCCGGCGGTGTCGAATACGAGGTGGACTGCGTGATCTTCGCCAGTGGCTTCGAGATCTCCACCGAGATCCACCGCCGCTTCGCCATCGACGCGATCACCGGCCGGGACGGGCTGTCCCTGTTCGATCACTGGCGCGATGACTACAAGACGCTGCACGGGATGACCAGCCGTGGGTTTCCCAACCAGTTCTTCATGGGATTCATCCAGGGTGGCGTGTCGGCCAACACCACCGCGATGTTCGAGCAACAGGCCAAGCACATCGCCTACATCATCGCCGAGGCGCAGAACCGCGATGCCACGACGGTGGAGCCGAGTCAGGAGGGACAGGACGCCTGGGTGTCCACCGTCCGTGAATTGTCGATCGACAACTCCGCCTTCGAACTGTCCTGCACGCCGGGCTATTACAACAACGAGGGCCGCGGCGGCGCGGTGCGCAACGGTGCCTTCCTCGGGGAGTTCTATTCGCCGGGCTTCTACGCCTTCGATGATCTGATCGCCGAGTGGCGGACCAAGGGCGACCTTGCGGGTCTGGAGCTCTCTTGAGCGCTGCCCTCAGATTCGATGACCGGGTTGCCGTCATCACCGGTGGCGGTCGGGGGCTGGGGCGTGAGTACGCGCTGTTGTTGGCATCCCGCGGCGCGAAGGTGGTGGTCAACGATCCCGGTGGCAGCCTGACCGGTGACGGCGCCGATGCCGCTCCCGCACAGCAGGTCGCCGACGAGATCACCGCTGCCGGGGGCGTGGCGGTGGCCAACACCGATTCGGTGGCAACCCCCGAGGGCGGGCGCGCGATAATCGACGCCGCGGTGTCGGTGTTCGGCCGGGTCGACATCCTGATCCACAATGCCGGCACCGTTCGTCGCGGGTCGCTGCGGGAGTTGAGCTACCAGGACTTCGATGCCGTACTCGACGTGCATCTGCGGGGCGGCTTCCACGTCGTCCGGCAGGCGTTTCCGCTCATGTGCGACAACGGGTTCGGTCGGATCGTGCTGACGTCTTCGATCGGTGGGTTGTACGGCAACCACAACGTGGCCAACTACGGGGTGGCAAAGGCGGGGCTGATCGGACTGTCCAATGTGGCGGCGCTCGAGGGGGCGGCGCACAATGTGACATGCAATGTCGTGGTGCCCAGCGCGGTCACCCGGATGGCCGAGGGTATCGATACCTCGGCCTACCCGCCGATGGGGCCGGAACTGGTCGCGCCGACGGTGGCCTGGCTGTCCCACGAGAGTTGTTCGGTGACAGGGGAGATGCTGGTCGCCATCGGGGGGCGGGTGGCTCGCGCGTTCATCGCCGAGACGGCGGGGGTGTACCGGCCGGCCTGGTCGGTCGAGGACGTGGCGGCAAATATCGATGCCATCCGCGACGACACCGCACCGCTGGTGTTCCCGCCCGTGCCCGACGGTCACACCGACCACATCAGGTATTCGTTCGCCATGGCATCCCAAGGGGCCCAGCATGAGTGACAGCAATGGACCGTTGGAGGGGGTGCGCGTCATCGATGTCACGTCGGTGGTGATGGGCCCCTACTGCACCCAGATCATGGCCGATATGGGCGCCGACGTGATCAAGATCGAGCCGCCCGAGGGCGATATCACCCGTAATGTGGCGGTGGGTCCGTCCCCCGGTATGAACGGTGTTTTCGTCAATGTGAACCGCGGCAAACGCAGCGTTGTGCTCGATCTGCGTTCCGAGGAGGGTGCGGCGGCGCTGCGGGCACTGATCGCGACGGCGGATGTGTTCATCCATTCCATGCGGGCCAAGGCGATCGCCCGGCTCGGGTTCGACTACGTCTCGGTGGCTGCGATCAATCCGAACATCATCTATACCAACTGCTACGGCTACAGCCGACGCGGACCGGACGCCGACCGGCCGGCGTATGACGACACCATCCAGGCCGAATGCGGGCTGCCGGCGGCGCAACGTCAATTGACCGGCGATGCAACGTATGTCGCGACGATCATGGCCGACAAGGTCACTGGGCTCACCGCGCTGTACGCCACCATGATGGCGCTGTTCCACCGGGAGCGCACCGGCGAGGGACAGGAGGTCGAGGTCAGCATGTTCGAGACTATGGCATCCTTCATGCTGGTCGAACATGCCAACGGCGCCATGTTCGACCCTCCGCTCGGGCCGGCGGTGTATCCGCGCACGGTGGCGCCCAATCGGCGGCCCTACGCCACCAAGGACGGGCATGTCGCCGCGCTGATATACAACGACAAGCACTGGAAGGCGTTCATCGACGCGGTGCGGCCGGCCTGGGATACGCCGGAGTACGCGACGTTGGCGTTGCGGGCCAAGCAGATCGACACGGTGTACGGGCTGGTGGCGCAGACCATGCTGGAGCGCACCACCGCGGAGTGGTTGGCGCTGTTCGCAGAACTGGAGATCCCGGCGACGCCGATCAACAGCCTCGACGCGCTGTTCGATTCACCGCAACTCAATGCCGTCGGCTTGTTCGAGACGGTGCAGACGCCGGACGGCCCGGTGCGATTTCCGGGCGTGCCGACCTGGTTCTCGCGGACGCCGGGCCGTGTTCGTGGACCGGCGCCGCGGTTGGGCGCCGACACCGAGGCGGTGCTCGGGGAGTTGCAGGCCGACGTTCGGCGCTGAGGCCCACGCACGCTCTGGTCTCATTGCTCAGCTTCGGCGGGTGCGAACTCCGTTGCGGAACAGTCCGAGGTGAGAGGCGATCGCGGTCCGGCACATCCTCGATTGATGGGGCTGGCGTTGGCCGACCGCAAAGCAGTGGCGGGACGGCGCGCGCATTTTCGTTGAGTCGACGCAGGAAGGGCTTGCGGGAGTATTCGAACACGTGTACGATCGAACACAAGTTCGAATGCAACATCGCTCCCGATCGTCACCCGGTGAGCGCCAGACCGTGGCCCCGGTCGCGGCGAGGTTGCCCTGGTCTTGCGGGACCAGGCATGTGTTGCCTCATCGTGCCCTCGGGCACCGAGTGTGAAAGCCGGTATCCATCATGGACGCCTCCCATTTCGACTCATTTGTCGATGCGCTGATCGATGCCCTCACCCCGGCGTCGCCGCCACCGGACGATCAGGGTGATCGACGGCTGTGTCATCTGTTGGAGTGTCCGCGGCCGGTGGTTGATGACGAGGCTTTGTTGGCGGTGTTGGCTGCGGCGGTGACGGCGGGCAATCTGTTGGCTTTTGTTGTCGCGTCGGCTGTGGCGGCGGCTGAACGTGCCGGGATCCCGGCGCGAAGACATTTGAGGACAGGCACCGATCTGCTGACCCTGCTGGGGATGGCGCCGGGTGCGGCTGTGCGCGCGGTGCGGGTGGGCCGGTCAGCGGATCTGCTGCCGGCGCTGACCACCGCGCAACGTTTGGGTGGTGTCGGGATCGAGTTCGCCGATGCCGTCGGCAAGGGTGTCACCCATATCAATGCCAGAACCAAGCTGTCCGAGGACGATCGGGCGAGTGTGGTGACCAAACTGATGATTCAGACCACCCCGGCCGAGGTGGTGAAGAAGGCGCGGGCGATCGGCATCGACCGCGCCGCAGCCCTCCCTCCGGCGGAGCGGGCAGTGCCGGTTGCCGAGGACGCCGACCTGAACACGATGACGCTGGTCTTGGGCGAGGAGGGCCGGTATGAGGCCACCCTCAACCTCGACGTCGGGACCGGGGAAGGGCTGTGTGCGGCGTTGGATCCGTTGTGCCGGCCGGTCCCGCTGCCGGATGGGTCACCGGACCCGCGGCCGATCGAGAAGCGCCGTGGTGATGCGGTCGCGCAGATCCTGCGGACCTATCTGTCGCAGTCGACGCGACCGATGTCCGGTGGGGCGCTACCGCACGTCACGTTGATCCGGCCCGCATCTGCCGCCGCGGCAGTGGGCGGCGAGGAGGTGGTGGATCGGCTCGGGTTCGGTGGCCCGGTCAGCGCGGCGACCGCGGACCTGATCGCGTGCGATTCCACGTTGACCAGTGTGATCGTCGACTGCTCCGGGGTGCCACTCGACGTCGGCCGCGCCGAGCGGCTGTTCACGCCCGCGATCCGCAAAGCGCTCGGGGTACGCGACGGGGGCTGTGCGCATCCGGGCTGCGGTCGGCCGGTGTCCTGGTGCGACGCCCACCACATCCAACCCTGGAGTGAAGGCGGCCAGACCAGCCTCGACAACGGCGTGCTGCTGTGCCGGCTACACCACAGCCTGATCCATCACGGCGGCTGGACGGTGTACCTCGGCCGCGACCGTCATCCCTGGTTCATCCCACCACATGACCCGTCGGGACCTGAGCCGGAGCACCTGCGCTCACACAATCGACGCACCATGACCGAGCTACCGACTGCCGCATAACCCAGCCGCACAACCGAAGTCGCGCAGAGCAGTTCACGAGGCACCTTGACAACTACACAGTGAAAGGGCTCGGCGGCCCGGCTCGGCTAGATGGTCTTGGCCAACCGATCGGCCAGGATGGCGGCGAAGCGTGCCGGGTCGTCGAGCGACCCGCCCTCGGCGAGAAGCGCTGTCCCGTAGAGCAACTCGGCGGCATCGCTGAGCCCCTCGGCCCCCGATGCCAGGGCGTCGCGCAGCCCCGTGACGAGGGCGTGGTCGGGGTTGAGCTCCAGGATGCGCTTGCCGACCGGCACGTCCTGGCCCGAGGCGCGGTACATGCGCGCCAGCTGTGGGGTGATGCCGAAGGTATCGGTGATCAGGCAGGCCGGCGACGACGTCAATCGGGTCGACAGGCGCACCTCCTTGACATGCTCATCGAGCGTCTCCTGCAACCAGGTGAGCAGCTCGGCGAAGTCCCCGTGCTCCGGCTTGTCCGAATCCGTATCACCGAGGTCGACCTCACCTTTGGCGACGGATTGCAGTGCCTTGCCGTGGAACTCGGGCACCGACTCCACCCACACCTCGTCGACGGGGTCGGTGAGCAGGAGCACCTCGTAGCCCTTGGCCTTGAAGGCCTCCAGGTGCGGGGAACGCTCCAGCAGCTGGCGCGACTCGCCGGTTGCGTAGAAGATCTGCTCCTGGTCGTCCTTCATCCGGCTCACATAGTCGGCCAGCGTGGTTGGGGCGTCCTCGGAGTGGGTCGAGGCAAAGGACGACAGGGCCAGCAGCGTGTCGCGGTTGTCCGCGTCGGAGAGCAGGCCCTCCTTGAACGCGCGGCCGAACTGCGTCCAGAACGTCGCGTAGTCGTCGGGACGGTTGGCCTGCAGATCCTTGATGGCCGACAGCACCTTCTTGGTGAGGCTGCGCCGGATCACCTTGATCTGGCGGTCCTGCTGCAGGATCTCGCGGGACACGTTGAGCGACATGTCCTGCGCGTCGACGACACCCTTGATGAAGCGCAGGTACTCCGGCATGAGCTCGTCGCAGTCGCCCATGATGAAGACGCGCTTGACGTACAACTGCACGCCGGTGTGCCCGTCGCGGTTGAACAGGTCGAACGGCGCCTGTGAGGGGATGAACAACAGTGCCTGGTACTCGAAGGTGCCCTCGGCCTTCATCGCGATGACATCGAGCGGCTCATCCCAGGCGTGGGCGATGTGCCGGTAGAACTCCTTGTACTCCTCGTCGGAGACCTCACTCTTGGACTTCGCCCACAGCGCGGTCCGCGAGTTGATCGTCTCGACCTCGGTCGTGACGGTCGGCGGCGTACCCTCCTCGGCGTCCTCGGGAGCCGGGACGGTCTTCTCCACCTCCATCCGGATCGGCCAGGAGATGAAGTCGGAGTACTTCTTGACCAGCTGCCGGATCTTCCAGGGTGCGGTGTAGTCGTGCAGCTCGTCGTCGGCGTCCTCCGGCTTGAGATGCAAGGTGACCGAGGTGCCCTGCGGGGCATCGTCGACGGTCGCGATGGTGTAGGTACCGTCGCCGCTGGATTCCCAACGAGTAGCGGTACTCTCACCCGCCTTGCGGGTCAGCAGATCGACCTTGTCGGCGACCATGAACGTCGAGTAGAAGCCGATGCCGAACTGACCGATCAGATCGCCGACATCGCCTGCCCCGCTTCGACCGCCGGCGGCGTCGCCGGCCTGCTTCGCCTCGCTGAGCTTGCGGCGCAACTCCCCGGTGCCGGACTTGGCCAGCGTGCCGATCAGGTCGACGACCTCGTCACGGGACATGCCGATACCGTTGTCGCGGATGGTCAGCGTCCGGCCCGCGGTGTCGTCGCCATCACCGGCCGCGCCCGTCCCCACCTCGATGGCGATGTGCAGATCCGAGGTGTCGACGTCCAGGTCCTTGTCCTGGTAGGCCGCCAGCCGCAGCTTGTCCAGCGCATCGGAGGCGTTCGAGACCAGTTCCCGCAGGAACGAGTCCTTGTTCGAGTAGATGGAGTGCACCATCAGCTGCAGCAGCTGACGGGCCTCTGCCTGGAATTCTCTCTGTTCGACCTGCTCGCTCACGCGGCCATACTAAAACCCGTCGGCTCAGCCGAATCGGACCCCCTGAGCAAGTGGCAACTCCGAGGAGTAGTTCACGGTATTGGTCGCCCGACGCATGTAGGCCTTCCACGAATCGGACCCGGATTCGCGGCCTCCGCCGGTCTCCTTCTCGCCGCCGAACGCCCCGCCGATCTCGGCGCCGGACGTGCCGATGTTGACGTTGGCGATGCCGCAGTCGGACCCGTCGGCGGCCATGAACCGCTCCGCCTCGCGGATGTCGGTGGTGAAGATGGCCGACGAGAGCCCCTGCGGCACGGCGTTGTTCAGGGCAATCGCCTCGTCGAGGTCGTCGTAGGTCAGCACGTACAGGATCGGGGCGAACGTCTCGGCATGCACCACCGCGGTCTGCGCCGGCATCCGCACCAGGGCCGGGCGAACATAGTAGGAGCCCTCGCCGAGCTCGACATGCTCGCCGCCGACGACCTCGCCGCCGTCGGCGCGGGCCTGCTCCAGCGCACCCACCATGTCCCGGTAGGAGCGCTCGTGGATCAGCGGCCCGACCAACGTGCCCTCGGCCGCCGGGTCACCGACCGGCAGGCTGGCGTACGCGGTTGCGATGCGCTGCACCAGCGCGTCGGCGACCGATCGGTGCGCGATGACCCGGCGCATCGTGGTGCAGCGCTGACCGGCGGTACTGGCCGCAGAGAACACGATGGCCCGGACGGCCAGGTCCAGGTCCGCCGACGGGGTCACGATGGCGGCGTTGTTGCCGCCCAACTCGAGCAGCACCTTGCCGAACCGGGCGGCCACCCGCGGCCCGACCTCACGGCCCATCCGTACCGAGCCGGTGGCGCTGACCAGCGCGACACGCGGATCGTCGACCAGCTGTTCACCGATCTCGCGACCGCCCTGCACCAGTCCGGCCAGCCCGGCCGGTGCGCCGACATCGGCGGCGGCGCGCTCGACCAGCGCCTGGCAGGCGAGCGCGGTCAACGGGGTCAGCTCCGAGGGCTTCCACACCACGGTGTCACCGCACACCAGCGCGACCGCGGTGTTCCACGCCCACACCGCGACCGGGAAGTTGAAGGCGGTGATGACGCCGACCACGCCGAGCGGGTGCCAGGTCTCCATGAGCCGGTGGCCCGGCCGTTCGGAGGCGATCGTCTTGCCGTACAGCTGCCGGGACAATCCCACGGCGAACTGGCAGATGTCGATCATCTCCTGCACCTCGCCGAGCGCCTCGGAGGTGATCTTGCCGGCCTCCACGGTCACCAGGGTGGCCAGCTCGGCCTTGTGCTCGGTGAGCAGTTCCCCGAGCCGGGCCACCAGGGCCCCGCGCACCGGTGCCGGGGTGGTACGCCAGGTGGTGAAAGCCGTTGCTGCGGCGGCAATGACGGCATCGGCCTCGCTCGCGGTGGTCTCCGCGACGGTGTAGAGCACGTCCCCGGTGATCGGGCTGCTCGCGGGCAGTCCGGGCGTGCCCGGTTCGCCGAGCACGGTCGCAGCGCCCAGGGCGTCGAATGCGGCGCGCACCTGGCTGCGCAGGTCGTCGGCGGTGGGCAGGGTGGATTTCACGGCGGTGGTCATGAACACGCGACTTTCTCGTAGAGCTCGTAGGGGTCGTGGATGTGATGGCCGATCCGGTCGGCCATCCATTGCCGGCTGTACTGCGTCTCGTCGGGACCGCCGGTGGCCGGTGTGTCCCGGTCGAGATTGGACCGGAAGATCCCGGCCGCCGAGGCGGGCAGGAAATCCTCGTAGACAACGGGTCTGGTCGGGTCGTCGCGGTGATAGTAGGCGAGTCCGTCGGCGCACATCTGCGCATCGTCGGCGGGAAAGTGCCGGTGCCAGGTCGCGGCCGGATCGGACTCGGCCATCGCCGCGTCATAGCGCTCGCGGCCGAGCGGGGTCAACGCCACACCGCGCTGCTCGACCTCGCCGAACCGCACCCGCAAGGTGCCCTCGGAGACGGAACCGTCGGCATCGCGGAACCGGCGGGGTTCGGCCAGCGCGCGGAAGGACGTCTGCCGCAACAGGACCTTGGGGCCGGCCACCGCGGGCGGTCCCTGGATCGCGTCGATCATGGTGATGCCGCGATCGGTCATGGCCTGCTGCAGGGCGTCGATGTCCAGTACCCGCGGGGTCAGGTGGTTGATGTGGGTGCTGCGCACCCCGGCGATGTCGGCGGCGACCGCGGAGACGGCCGACAGTTCCTCATACCAGCCGCGGTCGATCGGTTCGCCGGACAGCGCGAACGACGCGACGGCGGCCGCCACGAAGCCCGCCGCCTCATCGGTCGGGCAGCCACCCTCGGCGGCGATCCGACGGGCGGTGGAGATCAGATCGGGAGCGAAGAGTCGGCGTCGGCTCAGGAACGTCTCCACCCTGCTGCGCAGATCGGGGTTGAAGAAGCGCGGGTCGGCGGTGGCCAGCATGGAGGTGAACACCCGGAACGGGTTGCGGGCCAGTTCGTCCGGATCGATGGGCCGGAACGCGGTGGACACCACGGGCACCGGGGAGGCCGCGGTGCGCAGGTCGTAGAAGCCCACCGGGTACATGCCGAATGCCGAGAAAAGGTCGGCGACATCGGTGAGTTCCTCGGCGCTGCCGACCCGGATGGCACCGTGCCGTTCGGCGGTGACGCGGGCCAGTGACCCCAGCCGCTCGGCCTGCGGGTGCCGCTGCACGTGATCGGCGTTGACCTCAGCGCTGACCGCGACCAGGGTGTCGTAGGCGGGGACCTCCGCCCCGTACATGCGGGACAGCGCCGCGGCGAATTGTGCCCGCAACTGCCAGGTTTCAATGCGCGGCACGGCGCCTCCGATACAGTTCGGCCATGACCGACATCGACCACCTCGACGAGATCGACCGGCTGCTGGTCCGGGAGCTGGTCGCCGACGGGCGCGCGACGCTGGCGCATCTGGCGGCCACCGCCGGCCTGTCGGTCTCGGCGGTGCAGTCGCGGGTCCGCCGGCTGGAGTCGCGCGGGGTGATCCTCGGATACACCGCACGGGTCAACCCGGAGACCGTCGGGCCGATGCTGTCGGCGTTCGTCGCAATCACCCCGCTGGACCCCTCTCAACCCGATGACGCTCCCGCCCGGCTGCGGCATATCGACGAGATCGAGTCCTGTCACTCCGTCGCCGGGGATGAGAGCTACGTACTGCTGGTGCGTGTCGCCTCGGCGCGGGCGCTGGAAGACCTGTTGCAGCGGATCCGGACAGCCGCCAACGTGCGCACGCGAAGCACCATCATCTTACAGACTTTTTACGACGGGCGCGCATACCTACCGGAATAGTTCCGGTCTACGCATGATCAAACCGTAAAGATTGCGTTAGGATGGCGGCATGACCGCTGTTCTGACTTCTGCCGCGCCCGACCGGGCCGTCACCGCCGACCGGGTGCACGATGTGCTGCGTGCCAGCCTGCTCACCGACGGCATGGACCTGGTGCTCGACCTGGACGCCTCCCGCGGGTCGGTTCTCGTCGACGCCCGCGACGGACGTCGCTACCTGGACATGTTCACGTTCTTCGCCTCCTCGGCACTGGGCATGAATCACCCGGCGCTGGCCGATGACGCGGCGTTCCGCGCCGAGCTCGCGCAGGCCGCCGTCAACAAGCCGAGCAACTCGGACGTGTACACCGTGCCGATGGCCCGTTTCGTGCAGACCTTCGCCCGGGTGCTCGGCGATCCGGCGCTGCCGCACCTGTTCTTCGTCGACGGGGGAGCGCTGGCCGTGGAGAACGCGCTGAAGGTTGCGTTCGACTGGAAGAGTCGGCACAACGAGGCCAACGGACGCGACCCGGAACTGGGTACCAGGGTGCTGCACCTGCGTGGCGCCTTCCACGGTCGCAGCGGCTACACCCTCTCGTTGACCAACACCGACCCCAACAAGGTCGCGCGGTTCCCGAAGTTCGATTGGCCGCGCATCGACGCCCCGTACGTCCGGCCCGGTGTCGACATCGAGGAGTTGGAGGCGGAGTCGCTGCGCCAGGCCCGCGCGGCGTTCGTGGCGCATCCGCATGACATCGCCTGCTTCATCGCCGAACCGGTGCAGGGTGAGGGTGGCGATCGGCACATGCGCCCGCAGTTCTTCGCCGCCATGCGCGCGCTCTGCGACGAGTTCGACGCGCTGCTGATCTTCGACGAGGTGCAGACCGGGTGTGGCATCACCGGAACCGCCTGGGCCTACCAGCAATTGGGCGTTACCCCAGATGTGGTGGCGTTCGGTAAGAAGACCCAGGTGTGCGGTGTGATGGCGGGCCGGCGCGTCGACGATGTCGCCGACAACGTCTTTGCCGTCAGCTCCCGGATCAACTCGACCTGGGGTGGCAACCTGACCGATATGGTCCGCGCACGGCGCATCCTGGAGATCGTCGAGGCCGAGGATCTGATCGGTCACGCGGCCGATGCGGGCAGGCATCTGCTCGGTAGATTGAACTGGCTGGCAACCGAATTCCCCGGCAAGGTGCTCGACCCCCGCGGGCGCGGGCTGATGTGCGCCTTCAGCCTGCCGAGCACGGCCGAGCGCGACGAACTGGTGCGCAGACTGTGGGACCGCCAGGTCATCATGCTCGCCAGCGGACCGGACTCGGTGCGCTTCCGGCCGGCCCTGACGGTGTCACCCGCCGAACTCGACGCCGCGGTGGACGCGGTGCGCGACGTCCTGGCCGGCGGGTAATCAGCGCGTCGGTCCGGCGAGTTCGCGGATCAGCTTCTTCAGTCGCGGCAGATCGGCCCCGCCGACCAGGGTGCATCCGTGACGCTCGGCCAATTTCCTTGCCGCCGGCGTGAAATCGTTGTTGGTGACCACCATGGTGTGCGAGCAATCCTGCATGGCGGCGCCGGCGACGACCTCCTGCACGGCCCCGGTGCCGACCGGTCGCGCCACGCGCTTGCACTGGATGGCCAACCGGTCGGGGCGGCGGCCGACCACCAAATCGACACCCCAGTCACCGGTCACCGAGGTCATGATCACCGAGACCCCGCAGGATCGCGCGATCCGGGCGACGTAATCCTCGAACTCGGTGCCCGACATCAGATCGACCGGGTTCTCACCGGGTGCCGGGGTGCGCAGGCCGGTCAGCACGTGCGGCACCGCCGCGACGAGCACCGGTACCAGCATCGCGACACCGAGTGCGGCGATAGCGCTCGCGCCCCAGAGCAGTGCCGCCCCGCCCGCGGCGGCGCCGAGGGCGACGAGGGTCGTGATGCGCACGCACGGATCATAGGAGCGTGGGCCGACATGCAACTTGAGGGTTGCATTAGATCCGCCGATGTGCAACTCTGGAGTTGCAATCATTCGGCACCGAGGAGAATCCCATGAGCACACTCGAGATCACCCGCAGCATCGACATCGCCGCCGCGCCGGCCAAGGTCTGGGCCGCACTCACCGAGCAGGACCTGATCGCCCAATGGATGGGCGACAGCGCCGAATTCGATCCGGTGCCCGGCGGTACGGGTTTCTTCGGCTGGTCCGGGCACGGCCGGTTCCGGGTGGTTGTCGAGCAGATCGAGGCGCCGACATTGCTGGTGTACCGCTGGGCCAGACAGTCCGATACCGACCCGGTGCGGGGCAATTCGACCGTGGTGCGCTTCGAGCTGAGCCCCATCGACGGTGGCACCCGACTCTCCGTGCTGGAGAGCGGCTTCGACGAACTGGACGATCCGGCGACGGCACACGCCGAGAACACCGGCGGCTGGCAGGCCGAACTCGACGACCTCATCGGGTTCCTCGAGATGTCGGCATGACGGCCGAACCGCCGGTCATGTTGGCGGTGCTGGCCGACGAAACCCGTTGGCGCATACTCACCGAACTCGGCTCGGCCGACCTGTCCGCCAGCGCACTGGCCACCCGACTGCCGGTCAGCAGGCAGGCGATCGCCAAGCATCTGTCGGTCCTGTCGACCGCTGGCCTGGTCGAGGCCGTGCCGGCCGGTCGGGAGATCCGGTACCGCGCGCTCGGTGCGAAGCTCAGCGCACTGGGCGCCGAACTCACCGAGATCGCCCGGCAGTGGGACCGTCGTCTGCTGGCCATCAAGCGCATCGCCGAAGGGCTGGAGTAGCAAGCCCAGGCCACCGCGCGGACTGGCCAGGGACCCGACCGCGGGTGCGTTTGTCCGGCGTCGCACCGGGCACCCAACCGCCATGGACCATTGCGCGACGCTCGACGACCGGTGCGGCGCGCTCGCCGACCGAGGGCCGGGGGTGCGCTGATGGACGGCGAGCCGAACGGAGCACACCGAGACGACCCGGAGACCCGCTCGGCGATCCGATTCGGCCTGATGGCGTCGATCCTGGGGGTGGCCTTCCTGATCCTCGCCGCGGTGCTGGCACACGGCTGCGACGGCGCGGTGACCGATTCCGCCGCCTGCGGGCGACCCCAGCGCCTGGTGTTGGCACTCGGTGCGCCGGTCTTGCTCTTCGCCGCGGGTGTGCGTGCGTTCCTGCGCACGTACCGACTGTGGAAGGTCAACGGCAGGTGGTGGGCCTGGCAGGGCGCCGGGTGGTTCCTAATGCTGCTCATGTTGCTGGTGCTCACCATGGGTCTGCCGGCGATCGGTGGATTCGGGCAGTGAACGCCGCGCGACGGTTCTACCCTGGACCATGACCCGGAAACGGGTTGTCGGGACGCAGGAGGGTAGCTATGAAAGGTCCCAGAGATCCTGTCGATCACACCCGCACGACGCGCACTCACGCCGGCGAGTCGATGAAAGACAACATCATCATGCCCGCGCTCATCGTCATCGGTGTGTCGCTGGTGCTCTTCGTCGGATGCCTTGCCGCATTCGCCACCCGTCACCACGACGTCGGCCTGACGCTGGCGGCCCTGTCGGCCGCGGGTTTCGTCGTCGGCGCACTGTGGATGGCGGTGGAGCACCGTCGCGTGCGGCAGTTGGAGGAGCGCTGGTACGCGGCGCATCCGGAGGTGGTCCGGCAACGCCCGGCCAGCTGACGCCCGGAGCCGCCGAATCAGCGGCCCCGCCCACGGGTCGGGGGTCGGCGAAAAGGCGCCCATGACAAGGTGTCCACGACAAGGCGCCACGGCGAGCCACCCACGACACGGCGCCCACGACACGGCGCCCACGACACGGCGCCCACGACACGGCGCCCACGAAAAGGCCCAGCCCCGCGGGGGAGCCGGGCTGGGCCGGTTCGTGGCCGATCGTGCGGTAGGGGCGCTACTGCTGTTCGGATCGCTGACGCTGCTCGGCGGCGTCGGCACCGCTACGCGCGGCTTCGGCCTCGGCTTCCTTCTTGGAGGCCTCGCGTTCGGCATCGGCCTTGTCCTGCTGGGCCTGGCCCTCGCGGGTCAGATCATCGCGGCCGGTGACGCTGCCGACCGCCTCCTTCGCCTTGCCCTTGACGCCTTCGACGACGCCACTGAGGCCCTCTTCGGGCCCGCTCTTGTCGCTCATCCATCCGACCTTTCCGCTACTGGAGTGGATTGGTGATGTGCGGGGCTCGGTCCCGCACACCGCCGGGCTTCCCGCACGGCGGCGGCCCAAACATGGTCGTTGAGCGGTTTGACGGGCCCGTCAGCGGGGTATTCCGCCCGGGCAACAGAGCAAGTCGCGCAACAGACCTAGCGATGGAGGCCTCATGGGACGCGGACTCATCGGCACGGTGGTGCTGATCTGGTTGTTGATCGGGGTGTTCGCGGCGTGGCAGCGCGACTACTTCGCGGGCGGAGAAACGAACTGTGCGACAGCGGGATCCATCGCGCTGACGGTGGTCGCGGGACCCCTCAATTACGCCGGAGTCAATCCGAAGGTCACCGATTGCAAACTGCCGCAACCGAGTTCGATGGGAACAATGGAGGTGAGGGTGTCGTGATAGTCCTCGGAGCGATTCTGCTCATACTGGGGTTCGTGCTGGACGTGTACCTGCTGTGGGTGGTCGGCGTGGTGCTGCTGGTGGCCGGCGCGGTGTTCTGGCTGCTGGGTTCCATCGGCCGGCCGGTGGCGGGTCGACGCGCCTGGTATTGATGCCCGCCGTCCGTCATGGACAGTTTGGAGCATGACCGGCGTTGGAACGAGAACGCCCGTAACGAGACGAGTGTGCAAAGGCTGGACCGTAACTGGTCCAGCCTTTTGCAGGAGTTACGGGTGGTGCAGACCGGCGTCCAACTCCTCACCGGCCTGCTGTTGACCCTGCCGTTCCACGACGGCTTCGAGGATCTGCGCCCCGAACTGCGCATCGTGTACCTGTGCACGGTGTCCTGCTCCATCGCGGCGACCGTGCTGCTGATCGCTCCGATCGGTGTGCACCGACTGATGTTTCGCCGGCACCGTCTCGATGTCGTCGTCTACACCGCGCACCGCCTCGCCTACGCCGGCATCCTGCTGCTCGCCCTCACCCTGGTCGGGGTGATGGTGCTGATCTTCGGTGCCGTGCTCGAACCGCGGATCGGTGTCGTGGCCGGACTGGTCACCGCATCGGGCATCGTCGTCTTCTGGATCGCGCTGCCCGTCATGCTCCGGGTGCGCGCCGGCCGACCGACGCGGTCGGCCGATGAACCGGCGGAGTGACCTCGGCGTTTGTCGGGCCGGACGCTCGGGTATGCGATGCGCATGACGCGATTCGGATACACCTTGATGACAGAGCAGGCCGGGCCCAAAGACCTTGTGCGGCATGCTATTTCTGCCGAGCAGGCCGGTTTCGACTTCGAGGTGTGCAGTGACCACTTCTCACCGTGGCTGACCAGTCAGGGCCATGCGCCCAACGCGTGGGCGGTGCTGGGCGCGGTCGCCACGATGACCTCACGGGTGGGCCTGTACTCCTATGTCACCTGCCCCACGATGCGCTATCACCCGGCCGTCGTGGCCCAGCAGGCGGCCACCGTACAGATCCTCGCCGACGGCCGGTTCACCCTCGGCCTCGGCAGCGGGGAGAACCTCAACGAACACGTGGTCGGTGCCGGCTGGCCCGCCGCACCGCGCCGGCTCGACATGCTGGCCGAGGCGATCAAGGTGATCCGCGAGCTGCTCACCGGCGACCTGGTCGACTTCCACGGCGAGTACTTCTCGGTCGACTCGGCGCGGATCTGGGACGTCCCGGAGGAGCCGGTCGGAATCGGAGTGTCCATCACCGGGGACCGCACGGTCGAGAAATTCGCCGTGCTGGCCGATCACCTGATCAACACCGCGCCCGACGGGGACGTCGTGGCGAGCTGGCAGCGGGCGCGGCAGCCGATGGGCCTACCGGAGGGCCGGGTGGTGGGGCAGTTGCCGGTGTGCTGGGATTCCGACCGCGACGCCGCAATCGAAAGGGCACACGACCAGTTCCGCTGGTTCGCCGGCGGCTGGTCGGTGAACGCCGATCTGCCCACCCCGGCCGGATTCGCCGCAGCCAGCCAGTTCGTCCGGCCCGAGGATGTGGCCTCGTCGATACCGTGCGGTCCGGACCTCGATGCCATCGTCGAGAAGGTGGGCGCCTTCCGCGACGCCGGATTCACCGACGTGGCACTGGTCCAGGTGGGCGGCGACAGCCAGGACCGGTTCCTGGCCGAGGCCGCACCCGCACTGCTGGCGGCGTTGCGTGCCGAACTGGGCGACTGACTCAGAGCGAGCGCAGCAGCGACGTCTCGCCGTCGGCCCAGCACTTCACCATCCGCGCGGCGAGCCGATCCTCGACAATATGGCGCGCCCGGATGCCGAGCACCACGTCGGCCTCCAGCTCCGGTTCATCGGCCAGCAACCCGCCGACGACATCGTCGACCAACCGTCCGGACACCGCGTCGGGTTCGATGCGGTCGCGGTAGAACCGTGCGCACGCCGCCGGTGCCCGCAGCCGGTGCAGCGCCTGCACCAGTCGCTGTGACGCGGGTGCGGAGGTCATCTCGGCGGCGAAGTGCCCGATCGCCGCACCGCGCAGGCTGCGGTTGAGCCCGAACATCGACACCGCGTTGACTGCCGCCAGCGCTTCGGCGGGCACCATGTCCAGATAGGCCAGATATCCGCCGTCCAGGCCGGCGGCGGACATCAACTCCGCGAAGATGCGCTGCCGCATATGTGCGGCGGTGCCGGCGCCGTAGTTCTGATACTGCACGGCCACCACTGCGGCCTTGGCCGCACCGGCCAGTCGAGGGATCAGCCAGGCCTGCAGGTCGGGCTCTTTGAGGTGGTACACGGAGCGGTGCACGAAGTACTCGCACATCTGCTGCCACGTGCCCTCCGTGCGCAGGAAGTGTGCGGGGCCGTCCGGCTGCCCACCTGCCGGCCGACGAATCTCGGCCCAGACGTCGGTGCCCGTGATATCGCCGGCACACCGGCGCAGGTGGCCGAGAAAGGACCGCTCCAAGCGGCCGCGCAGACCGACCAGATCGGCGTCCCATTCCCAGGTGGGGTCGGTGCCGCGGAATCCGCGGTAGCACAGTTCGTAGGCCACGAAGAGGGCCAGCTGGATATCGCGGCCCATGGGGTCTGCGCCGTCCGGCCGGACCCGGGTCAGATCCTGGACCCGGCCGGACAGCTGTGCGATGAGCGCTCCCGAGACCGGCCCGGCGGGAGCCGGGAGCTTCGGTGAGACGGTCATGCGAATCAGACCTCGGTGTCACATGGGGCGATCAGACCTTGCTGCGCACCCGACGCCAGCCCGATGCCGCCTGATCGCTGCCCTGCTCCCAGGCGGTTTCGGCCTGCTCGCGGGCGGACTCGGCCAGCTCCACGCCACGGCGGCGGGCCTCGGCGGCGATCGGTGCGCTGCGCTCGGCCGCGCGCTCAAGGGCCGAGCTACCGCGCTCGACGGCCTCCTCGGCCAGCTTCGCGCTGCGCTTGCGGGCCTTCTTGGCGATCGGGGCGCTCTTCTCGGCACCCTTCTCCAGCGCGGTGGCGCCGCGGTCCAGCGCCGTCTCGGCCAGTTCGGCACCACGCTTGCGGGCCTTCTTGGCGATGGGTGCGGTTTTCTCCGCGCCCTTGTACAGCGCCGCGGCGCTGCGGTCGTACGCGATGCCCAACGAGTCCGCGGCGGACTCGAAGGCCGAGGCGGCCAACGGGACGCCCCGCTCCAAGGCGGCGTCGGCCAGTTCGCGGCTGCGCTCCACCCCGACATGCACACCGTGCCCGAGTCGGTCAGCCAGTTCGGAGTCCAGCAGGGAGTCATCGGAACCGGGCAGCCGCTCGGAAACGGCCTGCACGACCTTGCGCCCGGCCCGGCGACCGCGCCAGCCCAGGGAGGGCTTGCCTGCGGTGTCCGCCGACGCCAGCACCAGACCACCGATCAGGCTCAGGTCGGTCAGGAAGGCGCGGCGCTTCTCGGCCTTGGCGACCGGGTCGGTCTCGTCCCAGAACATGTGCCTGCCCAGATTGGCGGGGATGACGGTGGCGGCCAGCAGACCCGCGGCCACCCGCGGCACCCGGCCGGTGGCCAGCAGCAGACCGCCGCCGATCTGGACGGCGGCGTTGATACGAGCGACGGTCACGGCGTTGTCGGGAACCTTGTCCGAGACCGGGCTGGGCAACGACTGGAGTCCGTCCAGGGTGGGCTGAACGACCTCAGCGGCAGGCTTCACATCGCGCAGGGCTTCGATTCCCTGGCCGATGAAAGCAGCGGACAACAACGGGCGGGCTATTCGGCGTACCAACATGCCCGGGAATGTTCCCACCTCGGCATCGGTGCAAACCACTCCACTCCCAGCCGCTTTCACCACCGCTCACACCGGTTGTGTTCAGTACCGGTCGTCGTGACCGTCGAGATCATCGCCGGCGTCGATGGACTGCTCCTGCCAATCGGCGTCGGGGGTCTCCAGGGCCGGCGGGCCGGTGACCGGGCCGGGCGCAGCGTCCGCCTCGACCACCTCGCGGGACTGTTCGACGGCATCGGCGACGGGCACATCGTCGGGTACGCGATCAGTACTCATGGTGGCGGAATACCCGTGGCGCGCAGGCGGAAACCGCACGCCGGGTCACGTTTGGCCGCTCACACCGGCCGGGTACTGACAGGCCCATGCATTGTTCATGCCGCCTTCGGGCCCAGCGTGTTGCCGCTCTCGCGGGCCGCGCGCTGCGCTGCGGGGGTGGTTCCGTTGGTTAGCCATGGTTCGGGGTGGGGTAACCTCCGAGCGAATATGTCGGGAGGTCAGATGGTTCAGCAGAGTGCGGACACGTACGAAGCCGCGGCTGGTGGTGATCGGTCGGTGGAGCTTCGGGTGGCCGCCACCCTGGAGAATCTGGCGGTGCTGCGCGTTCTCACCGCGGCCGCCGCGACCTTCGAGGATCTGGACTTCGACGCCGTCTCCGACCTGCGGCTGGCCGTCGACGAGGCGTGTACCCGGCTGGTGAAGGCCGCGGTACCGGATACGCCGCTGGTGGTCTCGATTCATCCGCGCGACGACGCCGTCGTCATCAAGGCCTCGGCCACCTGCAACAGCGATGAGGATGCCATCGTCGCGCCGGGCAGCTTCAGTTGGCACGTGCTCAGCTCGCTGACCGACGAGGTCGGCACCTTCACCGACGGCCACCGCGACGGCGCGGGTCAGATCTTCGGCATCTCCCTCACTGCTCGGCGAGCGAGTCTGTTGCAGTGAATTCTGAATACGCTGACGTCATCGAGATGTTTCGCGTACTCGGCGAACTTCGTGATGGGTCGGCAGAACACGAGCGCCAGCGCGAGCGGATCGTGACCCGCTGCCTGCCGCTGGCCGATCACATCGCCCGCCGATTCGAGGGTCGCGGCGAGGCACGTGATGATCTGGTCCAGGTCGCCCGGGTGGGCCTGGTCAACGCCGTGAACCGGTTCGACGTCGAGGCCGGATCGGATTTCGCGTCCTACGCGGTACCGACGATCATGGGCGAGGTCCGCAGGCATTTCCGGGACAACGGCTGGTCGGTCAAGGTGCCGCGCCGGCTCAAGGAACTACACCTGCGCCTCGGTGCCGCGACGGCCGAGATGTCGCAGCGGCTGGGCCGCGCGCCGACCCCGTCGGAGTTGGCCGCCGAGCTGGACATGGACCGCGACGAGGTTGTCGAGGGCCTGATCGCGGGCAGTTCGTACAACACCCTGTCCATCGACAGCGGCGGTTCCGGCGACGATGAGGCGCCGGCGATCGCCGACACGCTCGGCTCACCGGATGACGCGCTGGATCAGATCGAGAATCGTGAGGCGCTGCGACCGCTGCTGTCCAAGTTGCCCGAGCGCGAGCGCACGGTGCTCATCCTGCGTTTCTTCGAGTCGATGACGCAGTCCCAGATCGCCGAGCGGGTCGGCATCTCGCAGATGCACGTGTCGCGGCTGCTCGCCCGCTCACTCGCCAAACTTCGGGACGAGTTGCAGTAGCGGGTGGCCCTGCAACCGGGCGACCGCCTCGGTGAGGTGCGTCGCGGTCGGCAGGGCCCCGTCGGGATCGCAGATCTGCAGCAGTGTTCGCACCGCCGCACTCGGGATCATGATCCAGCGGGCGTCCTTGCCTGCGGCGGTCACGCTGATCGTGTGCAGCATCGAGAATGCCTCGGTGCCAAAGAATTCGACCTCGGACAGATCGACGATCAGTTGATCGGTGTGGGCGAGGTGCTGCAAGGCGTAGTTGCTGAACTGCCGGGCATTGGCGGCGTCGAGTTCGCCGAACACGGCGATGACGGTCGCCTCCGGCGGCAGCCGACGCACGGTGTGGGCGGCCCGGCCGGGTGCAGCACGCGGCGGGGACGTCGCAAGAGCGACGGGATCTGGCGTCGTCATGGCGGCTCCGACAGTCGGAAGGGTCAGGCTGCGGGCTCAACCTGATCTGACCTTACGCCTGATTTCGCTGGTTAGACACCTCCCTGCCGAACACCGCGGACGTTATGCCGGGCAGACTGGGGCCATGGCATCGCAGCGGGCGGCGGGACTGGTGCTGGCCGCCGGCGCGGGCACCCGCTTCGGCATGCCGAAAGTGCTTGCCGCCGAAGGTGTTTGGCTGTCCTCGGCGGTGGCCGCGGTACACGCGGGTGGCTGTGCCGAGGTGCTGGTGGTGCTGGGCGCGGCTGAGGTGGATGTTCCGCCGCCGGCTCGTGCGGTGATCGCCCGGGAGTGGGCCGACGGTCTGTCGGCCTCACTGCGGGCCGGGCTGGCCGCCGTCGGCGGGCTCGATGTCGACTGGGTTGTCATCACCCTGGTCGACACCCCGGACATCGGCGCCGACACCGTGCGCCGGGTCCTCGACGCGGCGCGGGCATCGGCATCGGGGCTGGCCAGAGCGGTGTTCGGCGGCCGGCCCGGCCATCCCGTCGTGCTGGCCCGCAGGCACTGGCCCGAGCTGGCCGGGCGGCTGCAGGGGGACACCGGGGCGGGGCCGTTCCTGCGCGGCCGCGATGACGTCCTCGCCGTCGAGTGCGGTGATCTGGCCACCGGTGCCGACGTCGACGAGCCTGCGCGGTAGTGCGCCGAACTCAGGTGTGCACTTCCAGCCCGAGCGCGGCGGAGGCATACCGGCGCACGGTGTCCTCCGAGATCGCGGCGACATCCTCGAACCCGGGCCGGGCGCGGCTGGTCAGGTACCCCGACACCGGGTCCAGGGCGATCTCGGCGAGCATCTCGCCGGTGGTGGGTTCGCAGACCGCCCAGGTGTAGCGGGTGTCATCGGCCCAGCCGTCGGCGGCATCGTGCACGTAGTCCAGGTCATCCTCACCGAGGTCGGTCAGGGCGGGCCGGTCGTCGACGCGGTCGTCGCAGCGCAGGCCGCGCAGATACCACTGACCGTTGTTGATCTCGACGGGTTCCATCAGACCTCCAGAACCGGCGAATGGCCGCTCATCACGCGCGATGAGCGGCCATCGGCCCCGAAAACTAGTCCTTGATCTCGGCGATCACGGTGCCCTGGGTGATGGCCGCACCGGCCTCCACCGCCAGGCCGGTGATGGTGCCGTCCTTGTGCGCGGTCACCGGGTTCTCCATCTTCATGGCCTCCAGGACCACGACCAGATCGCCGGCGGAGACCTGCTGGCCCTCCTCGACGGCCACCTTGACCACGGTGCCCTGCATGGGTGCGGTCACCGAGTCGCCGGAGGCCGCCGCGCCGCCGCCGCCACCGCGCTTGCGGGGCTTGGGCTTCTTGCGGACGGCGCCGTGCGCAGCACCGCCGCCACCACCGAGTGCCAGATCGCCGGGCAGCGAGACCTCCAGGCGACGCCCGCCGACCTCGACCACGACGGTCTGCCGGGGCAGGGTGTCGTCCTCCTCGATCGGCTCGCCACCGGTGAACGGCTCGACGGTGTTGTTCCACTCGGTCTCGATCCAGCGGGTGTGCACGTCGAACTTCTCGCCGTCGCCGATGAAGGCGGGGTCGGCGGTGACGGCGCGGTGGAACGGGATGACCGTTGCCAGGCCTTCGACGTTGAACTCGGCCAGCGCCCGGCGCGACCGGGCCAGCGCCTCCTCGCGGGTGGCGCCGGTGACGATCAGCTTGGCCAGCATCGAGTCGAACTGACCGCCGATGACCGAACCGCTCTCCACGCCGGAGTCCATCCGGACACCGGGACCGGTGGGCGGCTCGAACTTGGTGACCGGGCCGGGGGCGGGCAGGAAGCCGCGACCGGCATCCTCACCGTTGATCCGGAACTCGAAGGAGTGGCCGCGCGGGGTCGGGTCCTCGGTGATGTCGAGGGCCTCGCCGTTGGCGATCTTGAACTGCTGCAGCACCAGGTCGATACCCGAGGTCTCCTCGGTGACGGGGTGTTCCACCTGCAGGCGGGTGTTGACCTCGAGGAAGGAGATCAGGCCGTCCTGGCCGACCAGGTATTCGACGGTGCCCGCGCCGTAGTAGCCGGCCTCCTTGCAGATGCGCTTGGCGGACTCGTGGATCTCCTTGCGCTGCGCGTCGGTCAGGAACGGCGCGGGGGCCTCCTCGACGAGCTTCTGGAAGCGGCGCTGCAGCGAGCAGTCGCGGGTGCCCGCGACGACGACATTGCCGTGGGTATCGGCGATGACCTGCGCCTCGACGTGGCGCGGCTTGTCCAGGTAGCGCTCGACGAAGCACTCACCGCGGCCGAACGCGGCGACAGCCTCGCGGGTGGCCGAGTCGAACAGCTCGGGGATCTCTTCGAGGGTGCGGGCGACCTTCATACCGCGGCCACCACCGCCGAAGGCGGCCTTGATGGCGATCGGCAGACCGTGCTCCTTGGCGAAGGCCAGGATCTCATCGGCGTCCTTGACCGGGTCGGGCGTGCCGGGCACCAGCGGCGCCTGCGCGCGGGCGGCGATGTGGCGCGCGGTGACCTTGTCGCCGAGGTCGCGGATCGACTGCGGGCTCGGGCCGATCCAGATCAGTCCGGCGTCCAGCACGGCCTGGGCGAAATCGGCGTTCTCCGAGAGGAAGCCGTAGCCGGGGTGCACGGCGTTGGCGCCGGACTTCTCGGCGGCCTCGAGCAGCTTCTCGAACACCAGGTAGGACTCGGCCGAGGTCTGTCCGCCCAGGGCGAACGCCTCATCGGCCAATCGCACGTGCGGCGCATCGGCATCGGGTTCGGCGTAGACGGCCACGCTGGTCAGCCCGGCGTCCTTCGCGGCCCTGATCACACGGACGGCGATCTCCCCGCGGTTGGCGACGAGGACCTTCGAGATCTTCGAGCTGGCGTGACTTGGCACTGCGCCTCCTGGTGGCATCTTCTCTAAGAAACGTCTTTAAGAATGTATCGGGCGAAGTTTAAGTGTCCAATCCCGGGGTGGCGAGTCGGCCCCTCAATTTCCGGGAGAGTTACCGTCGAGCTTTCGGTAAGGCGCCTTTGTTACTCGTCGGTACGGTTGACGTGCATGATCACTGCCTGCGGGAACGGCGGCAGGTACGTCGCCGGAACACAGCGGCGGCGCCCCCGGATGGGAGCGCCGCCGTTGTTGACAGCTGTCGAAAATCCATCTCAGCCGAACAGTGTCGGGATGCCCTTCATCGACGGCGGGGGCTCCACGCCGAGCGCGTTGGCCAACAGCGAGGGCGCCACGTCGAGCACGTCGACATTCTTGCGGGACGGATCCGCGGTGATGCCGGCGCCGGCGGCCAGCAGGATGCCCTCCGGGATGTGGTAGCCGGTGTTGAAGCCGCCGATCCGCGAATGCACGCTCAGGCCCAGCTCGGCGGCCGGCACGGTGACATCAGCTTCGGCGCCCAGCGGCCGGATGGTCACCGTCGTGGTGTCCTCGCCGGGCACGGTGTAGTCGATGCCGAAGGTGACGGTCTTGCCCTCGACGCGCAACCGGGCGAACAACCGGTCGGTGCCGTTGACCAGGACCGACTCCAGCGGCGCGACGGCCTCGGCGGCGTCGGCCTCGGAGGCGAACACCAGCGAGAGCATCGGGTACATGGCCAGCGCCACATCGGCGGGCTTGAGACCCAGCTTGGCGATCAGCTTGGTGTGCTCGTCGAGGACGAACCGGCCACCGTCGAGCTTGGGCACCGCGACCGGACCCTGGCCCATGCTGGCCGAGAGCACCAGCATCGACTGCGGATGCTTGGCCAGGTACTTGCGGATACGGCCGACCTGCCGGTCGGTGATGTCCATCGCGGCGATGATGAAGCTGCCGTACACCTCGTCGGCGTCGTATTCGTACTTCTCGGTGTAACCGGGCATGCCGTCGCCCCAGAATCGGTGCATCATGCCCGCGACGTGGTTGGTGAAGAACACGCTCAGGCGCGGCTGGACCTTGCGGTGCTGGCGCCAGTACAGATCGAAGCTCAACGGGGCCTGCATGGCCGACCGGAACGCCTTGTAGCGCGGATCGATGCGCTCCTTGACCAGATGGGTGGCCAGCGTCGCGGTCGAGCGCGGGGTCAGGCCCAGCCGCACCAGGTCCACCGCGGTCCCCGCGAGCGCCTTGGGGCTCAGTGCCGAATCGGGGGAGAACCCGTTTTCACCGGTCATCGCCAGATTGAAGGCCTGGAAGCGTTCCAGGGCCGGGGGATAGGTCTTCGCGTCCGAGGCGAAGGTGTCCGGCACGTAGAAGCCGCCGTGCCGGAACGGCCGGGCCGGCCAACTCTGCATCGGTCCGAACAACCCGACCGACAGGCCGGCGCGTTCGGCCACATCCCAGATCGGGTCGCCGCGGAACGTGGACGGATCCTGGCCGAGGTCGAAGGAGTTGTGCTCATAGCTGGAGGTGTGCAGCGTGGGCCAGGTGCGCCACGGCTGCAGGCCCTGCAGTTCCTCGCGGTCCTCGTGGATCGTGGTCAGCGACTGCCCCTCCTGGAGCAGGGCGGCCAGATGGGATTCGGGGCGGTTCTTGACGTAGATGTCCACGACGTCCCACGGCACCTCGTTGAGTTCGTAGAGGATGACGTCCCTGGCTTGCCGATTCATGGAATCGGGCCCCTTTCTGATTCTTCGTTTGCTGCCCCCGAGCTCACGTATGCCGTGACACGCATCGACGAGTGTCCATCCGGCTAGCTGGCCCGCAGGCCGACCCGGTGCCATTCTGGCACGGATCGGGAAAAATATCCGTGGCCGGCAAAATTGACGAACGCGCCGGTAACCGGCCGCTCAGTCGCGCAGTCTGCGCTTGATCCGCGTGAGCATCGCCGACATCCCGCGCAGCCGCAGCGGGCTGATCAGGGCGGCGAGGCCGAGGTCGGAATAGAAGTCGTCGGGCACCGCCAGGATGTCCTCGGCGGACTGCCCGTCCAGGCCGGCGGCCAGGATCGAGGCGAAACCGCGGGTGGTCGGGGCCTCGGCCGGCGCACTGAAATAGAGCCGGACGTGCGCGCGGTCGGAGGCGTCGACGTCCAGGAACAGCGGCGACTGGCATTCCGGGACCGGCTCCATGGCCGCTTCCTCCAGATGCGCGGGCAGCGCGGGCAGCTCGTTGGCGAACTCCAGCAGCAGTTGCAGTTTGTCCTGCCCGGTGACCTCGCCGAACTCGCCGACCACCTCGGCCAGTGCCGCGGGCATGGTCATGGCGTCGCGGGGGCCGATCCGGGCTCGTCGCCGGTGGCCACCGGCACCCGCACGGCGTTGCCCCACTCGGTCCACGAGCCGTCGTAGTTGCGCACGTTCGGCAGACCCAGCAGATGGGTCAGCACGAACCAGGTGTGGCTGGACCGTTCGCCGATCCGGCAGTAGACGATCGTCTTGTCGTCGGCGGTGAGGTGGCCGTAGAGCGCGTCGAGTTCGGCGCGGCTGCGGAACCGGCCGCTGTCCTCGGCGGCCTTGGCCCATGGGATCGACACCGCGGTCGGGATGTGCCCGCCGCGCAGTGCGCCCTCCTCGGGATAGTCCGGCATGTGGGTGCGTTCCCCGGTGTACTCCTGCGGGGACCGGACATCGATCAGCGGTTGCTCGCCGAGCGCTCCGAGGACGTCCTCACGGAAGGCGCGGATCGCGGCGTCGTCACGCTCGACCACCGGGTAGCCCGAACTCGGCTTGTTCGGTACGTCCAGGGTGGTGTCGCGCCCGTTGCTGACCCACAGGTCGCGGCCGCCGTCGAGCAGCCGCACATCGGGATGTCCGAACAGGGTGAAGACCCACAGCGCGTAGGCCGCCCACCAGTTGCTCTTGTCGCCATAGATGACCACGGTGTCGTCGCGCGAGATGCCCTTGCGGTCCATCAGTTCGGCGAACTGGGCGCCGGTGATGTAGTCGCGGACGGCGGGGTCGTTCAGATCGGTGTGCCAGTCGATCTTCACCGCGCCGGGGATGTGTCCGGTGTCGTAGAGCAGCACGTCCTCGTCGGACTCGACGATGGCCAGTCCCGGACGGCCGAGGTTGGCGGACAGCCAGTCCGCGGTCACCAGGCGTTCGGGGTGCGCGTAGGCGGCGAGGGCAGGATCGGGATCGGCAGGCAGCGACACGCCCATGAGCCTACTCATGCGCAGCCGCCCGGTCGCGTGCGGCGACGGCAATGATCAGGAGTCGGCCAGACAGTCGCGCGCGGCGATCAGTTCGGCGCGCATGTTGCGGCGCATCATCTCGCACGCCGCCTCGGCCAGCGCGGAGTCGATGTGGGCGACGGCGTCCGGCGGTACCACCACGTCGTAGTGCCGCACGTAGGCGTCCAGAGCGGTGTAGAGCACGCACTGCTCGGTGACCTGACCGGTCAGGATCAACCGGTGCACGCCGAGCTGCTTGAGCAGGTGGTCCAGCGGTGTGGCGTAGAACGCGCTGTGCCGCACCTTGTTCAGGCGCAGGCAGTCCTTGGTCGGCAGGATCGGTTCCACCAGTTCGGGGTGGGCGCCCTCGCGTGCGTCGCGCACGATGTCATCCCACACCGCGGTGAAGTCCCCGTAGTTGTCGTTGACGTAGATCACCGTGACGTCGTCGTGTCGGCGGGCCCGGCGGATCAGGTCGGCCAACGGGTCGATGACGGTGGCGGCACTGGCGGCCAGCTGCTCGGCATCGGGATGGCGATAGTTGTTCATCATGTCGGTGACCAGGACGGCGGTGTCAGGCATGGCGGGGTGATACCCGAGGCCCGAGGATCCAATACACCGTTTTCGGCGCCGGGCGGGTGGCGCGGTCAGCCACCCAGATTGCCGATCGCCGCATCGATCGCGGCGGCCTGCTCGGCGAGCTCGTGCTCGGAGGGATCGTCCGAGCCCAGCGTCTCGACGACCTGCGCGCGGGACGCGCATGTCAGGGCCCCGCGGAACTCGTCGGAATCCAGCGCGGCGGGGGGTATCACGGCGGTGCGGCCCTCGACGAGGACCAGCAATGCCGCGGTGTCATCGGAGTCCAACAGCCGGCGGACATCATCGGGCGAGATCGTCATGAGGAGAGCTATGCCCGACCCGGCGCCGATCATGCATGCAGATTTCGCCGGGTTGGCACGCCCGCTGCCGGGTAATGCCGGGGGGTGAGCAGTGGTGCGGCGCGAGATCATCGATCGGTTGTCGCTGCGCGAACCCCGGGTCTTGGCAAGCGGATTCGATCGACCGAACCTGTGTCTGCAGGTTCGCCGGCACGCCGATGATGCCGGCAAGCGACAGGCCGTGCTGTCCGCGACGGCGGAGCTGGCTGGTCCGGTGCTGCTCTACACGGCCACCCGCAAGGATGCCGAACGCTATGCCGAGGAGCTGTCGTCGGCGGGGCGGTCCACTGCGGCCTATCACGCGGGAATGACTGCGCGGCAACGCGATGCGGTGCACCGGCGATTTCGTGATGACGAGGTCGAGATCGTCGCGGCCACATTGGCCTTCGGCATGGGCGTGGACAAACCGAACGTGCGGGCGGTCGTGCACGCCTCGATTCCCGGCTCGCTGGACGGTTATTACCAGCAGATCGGCCGCGGTGGCCGCGACGGCGACCCGGCCCTGGCCCTGCTGTTCTAGCGCCCGGAGGATCTGGCGCCCGCCCGGTACTTCAGCTCCCACCGGCCGGATGAGGAGCTGTTGCGTGCGGTGCATACCGCGCTGAACACCGGCGCCCCCAAACGCCTCAAGCAACTGCGCAGCGCTCTCGACGTCCGGGGCCGCAGGCTCACCGCGGCGGTGAACCTGCTGGAACAGGCGCGGGTGGTCCGCTCCGGGCGCAACGGTTTCACCGCGATCTGCACCGATCCGGTGACGGCGCTGGCCCGCGCCATGGACGTGGCCGCGAGCGGTGAGCGCGTCGACCGCAGTCGCATCGAGATGGCGCGCGGTTATGCCGAGGCCCGCGAGTGCCGACGGCGAAACCTCCTCGCGTACTTCGGCGAGGAGGTGGCGCAGCCGTGCGGCAACTGCGACAACTGCGCCGAGACCGCCGATCGACCGACGCCGGTGGCGCGCCCGGCCGTGCCGGTCGACACGCCGGTCGAGCACCGGGAGTTCGGTTCCGGTGTCGTGATCAGCGGCGAGTCCGACCGGGTGACGGTTCTTTTCGACGACTACGGTTACCGGACCCTGTCGGCCGACGTCATCCGCCAGACCAGGGTGCTCGAGCGCAGGTAGGCCGGGGCCGGTCGGTCCAGGTCGGTTGCGGTTTGCCCGCGGCTGCGCCGGGGCACCCGCACGGGCAGCGGGCACCGCACCGGACCACAGGAGGGTCGACATGCCGAAGACGACCGCCAAGGGCACCCCCAAACAGGATGAACTGCCCAGCACGCTGCGCAGATCCGATGCCAAGGCGCAGCGGACCTTCGCCGAGACCCATGACGCCGCCGCACAGACTTACGGTGAGGGCGAGCCCGCCCACCGGGTCGCGTACGCCGCACTCAAGCACAGCTACGAGAAGGTGGGCGATCACTGGGAGCCGAAGGCCCGGCGCGGCCCGTCGGACGAGCGTGCCCTCAGCGGCGGACCGAACGCGCGCGGCGAGACCGCCGAGGGAGTGGACGCCAACGCCACCAAGAAACACCTGATGGAGATCGCCCGCCGCCTCGATGTGCGGGGTCGGTCCACCATGACCAAGGCCGAACTGGTGGAAGCGATCAAGAAGGCGAACCGGCGGGAGACGCGTCGGAGTCGGTGATCGACGCTGCCCGGGCGAGGCGGATCGCGCTCTGCCGGCACGCGTCTCGCAGTGCGGCCGGCTCGACATCGGAGAGTGCGCAATCGAACGTGGTCAGGATTCCGGCGATGCCCGCCCAGGACCAGGCGCCGACGGTCAGTCGGCAACTGTCGGCATCGAGCTGCTCGACGAGCGATCCCCCCGGTGCCCAGCGGGCGACGATCTCGGCGGGTAGCGGCAGCCGCGCCGACCCGGCGCACTGCCACTGCGCCGGGACGTCCCCGCGGTCATGGCTGCTCATGACCAGCCCGGCGACATCGCCGCCGGGTATTTCGCGCGGTGTGAACGGGATGCCGGTCGGCGGGCGGATCAACAACCGGTCGACCCGGTGCACCATCCACCGTTGCCCGGTGCGGTCAAAACCCACGAGGTACCAACGCGATGCCCACACCACCAGGTGATGCGGCTCGACGTGGCGGGCCCGGGCGAAGTCGCTGTCGGAGGGTTCGGGCCGGCTGCCGTCAGGACGCATCACCTCCACGATGAGCACGTGGTGCCGTCGCACCGCGCCACCGACGGCCTTGAGGGCGTCGGTGTCGATGGGACCGGCGGCGAACTCCCAGTAGTTGCGCAGCCGGGTCAGCGGGAGTCCCGCCATCGTCGCCCGGAGCCGGGGCGGCATGGCCTGCCGCAGGATCTCCAACGCCCGTGCCGCATCGTTTTCGAGACCGAACACCGTGTTCGGTGCGGTCTGCAGGGCGACCGCGACAGCGAGCGCCTGGTCGTCGTCGAGTTGCAGCGGCAGGGTGTGCGCGGAGTCGAGTCGGTAGCCGCCCGCGGGACCGTGGACGGTCCGGATCGGATAGTCGAGCCGGCGCAGCGTCTCGATATCGCGGCGCACCGTGCGTTCGCCCGCGCCGAGACGCTCGGCCAGCTCGGCCAGGCGCCAGAGCCGATGCGTCGAGAGCAGCGAGAGCAGGCGTAGGGCGCGCAGCGAAGTGTCGGCCACGGCCGCCATGATCGCAGAGTCCCGGCCACTCGGTGTCCACTACCGGCGGCAGAGTCAGGGGTCGATCACTCGGTACTGCCAAGGAAGGGTGCCATCATGCGGATTCTTGTGGTGGGCGGTGGGATCGGCGGTCTCGCGCTTGCCGCGGGTTGTCGCCGCAACGGTCTGTCGGTCACCGTGTTCGAACGCGACACCGACATCCGGCAGACGGGCGGCTACCACATCACCTTGGACGCGGCGGCGCAGGCGGCGCTGCGGCAACTGGTCGCGCCCGAGATCATGGAGCGGTTGCTGGCCTCGGCATCGGCGCTGCGGCTGCGAGATCGCGACGCCTGGTGGGATCACCGGGGGAAGCTGCTCGGCCACGGGCCCGACCTGGGCCCCGACCGCGGCGTCGACATCGACCGGATCACGCTGCGCGGCATCCTGGGCGATGCCGTCGCGGACGACCTGGCCCTGGGGCGGTGTGCGGCCGCGATCGGCCATGCCGGCGACGGCACGCCGACGCTGACGCTGACCGACGGGTCAGAGCACCGTGGTGACCTGCTCGTCGGCGCCGACGGAGCGCACTCGATCATCGCCGCCGAGCTGGCGGGCCGCCCGACGTGCACCTCGGCGGGCATCATCGGATTCTCCGGACGGACTCGGCGCGACACCCTGCCTCCCGCGGAGCAACGACGGCTGGGAACACGGTCGGGCGTGGCCATCGGCGCGCATGGTGCGGCGTTGTACGTCGGCTACCTGGACCCGGTTGGGCATGCCGTGCTCGATGCAGCCGAGCTGCGCACAGCGGTGACCACCGGGCCCACCTACATCTGGGGTGCGATGCTGCCGGACACACCGGGGGCCGCCGCGTTGCGTGCGCTACGCGGCGCCGACCTGCGGGACGCGCTGCGGCTGCGGTTCACCCAATTGGGTTGGCACCGCAGGGTTCTCGACGTCATCGCCGCCGCCGATCCCGACAGCATCGGCGCGTTCCGGTTCAATGCGGCGCCGCAGCGAGCTGCCGATCTCGCACCGTGGCCTGCGGGCCGGATCACGGCGCTGGGCGATGCCGTACACGCCACCCCGCCGACGGCGGGGATGGGAGCCGGCGCTGCCATCCGCGATGCCGACAGCCTGGTGCGTGGGCTGGTGCAGGTGGCTGCCGGTGCCGTCGAATTACGGGTCGCAGTGGCCGATTTCGAGGCCGATATGCGCGACCGCGGTGCGCAGGTGGTGACGGCGGCGATGCGGACGGTGCGCCTGATCCTGGCCACCGACACCTCATTCGGCGCACCTGCGACCACCGCTGCCACCGCCATCCTGGCGGCGGGCAGGCGAATCAGGCGTCGTCGGTGAGCCCGTTTGCCTGCCACAGCGCGGCCACCGAGATGCCGAGCCCGGCCAAGAGGTTTCGAAGCAGGGGCAGGCTGATGCCGATCACGTTGGACGGATCGCCCTCGATCCGCTCGATGAACCAGCCGCCGAGGCCGTCGAGGGTGAACGCGCCCGCCACGAACAGCGGTTCCCCGCTGGCCAGGTACGCCTGCAGTTCGGCGTCGGTGGGGGAGCCGAAATGCAGTGTGGTGGAACCGGTTCGCTGCGCCCGGTCGATCACCCGGCCGTCGGCCACCCGGAGCGCCGTGTGCCCGGTGTGCAGCACACCGGTGCGGCCCGCACAGGCCTGCCACTGCTGACGCGCGCGGTCGACCGTGCCGGGTTTCCCGCTCAGCCTCCCGTCGACCTCGAGCATCGAATCGCAGCCCACCACGACGCAATCGGCGGCCGCGTCCGCGTCGATCAGTTCGACCACCCGGTCCGCCTTGGCGGCGGCCAGGGCGGCGACCACCTCGGCCGGACCGGACCCGGCCAGTTGCGCGATGATCGCGTCCTCGTCGACATCGGACACCACGACCAACGGGTCCACGCCGGCCGACCGCAACACACCGAGCCGGCCCGACGAGGCCGAGCCCAGGACGAGGCGGGTCGTCACCTGCGCATGTGGGTCCGCTCCAGCAGCGTGATCCGCTGCCAGGAGTGGCTCTGGTACCGCAGCTTGTCCACCGGGTGGCCCCACAGGTTGAGCTCCTGCGGACCCGGCTCACCCGGGCCCGTGCCGCCGGCCGCGGACAGCACCGCGACCAGCGCCGCGAGTTCCTCGACCGACGGGTCGCCCTTGACCACCCGGAACTCCGGCACCGGCGGTGCGGGGTCGTCGATGGTCATGTCGCGCGGATCGCTGACCTCGATGATGTCGACGTCGTGGCTCATGAAAGTCCTTCTCGCAGAGGGCTTGTCGCGGGTCGGTCCGAAGACGCTACAGCGGGATGTTGCCGTGCTTCTTCGGCGGCACCTGGCTGATCTTGCGCTCCAGCAGGCGCAGCGAGGTGGCCACGTAACCGCGGGTGTGCGAGGGCGGGATGACCGCGTCGACATAACCACGCTCGGCGGCGATGTACGGGTTCACCAGGGTGTCCTCGTAGGACTGCTGCAGTTCCAGGCGCAACGCGTCGACGTCCTCGCCCTCGGCGGCGGCCTTCTTGAGCTCCTGGCGGTAGACGAAGCCCACCGCGCCGGAGGCGCCCATCACGGCGATCTGCGCCGTCGGCCACGCGACCACGACGTCGGCGCCCATGTCCTTGGAACCCATCACGCAGTACGCGCCGCCGTAGGACTTGCGGGTGATGACGGTGATCTTCGGGACGGTGGCCTCGCCGTAGGCGTAGAGCAGCTTGGCGCCACGGCGGATGATGCCGTTGTACTCCTGACCGGTACCCGGCAGGAAGCCCGGGACGTCCACCAGCAGCACGATCGGGATGTTGAAGCAGTCGCAGGTGCGGATGAAGCGGGCGGCCTTCTCGGAGGCGTTGATGTCCAGGCAGCCGGCGAACTGCGTCGGCTGGTTGGCCACGATGCCGACGGTGCGGCCGTCGACCCGGCCGTAGCCGACGATGATGTTCTGCGCGTACCCGGCCTGGATCTCCAGGAACTCGTCGTCGTCGAGGATGCGCGAGATGACCTCGTGCATGTCGTAGGGCTGGTTCGGCGAATCCGGGATCAGGGTGTCCAGCTCGATGTCCTCGCCGGTGAGGTTGTCCTCGATGGCGCCCGGGTGCGGCGGCGCCGGGTACCGCGGCGGATCGGCGTAGTTGTTGGCCGGCAGGTAGCTCAGCAGGTCGCGCACGTAGTCCAGGGCGTCCTGTTCGCCGGAGGCGACGTAGTGCACGGTGCCGGACTTGGCCATGTGGGTCTGGGCGCCGCCCAGCTCCTCCATGGTGACGTCCTCGCCGGTGACGGTCTTGATGACATCGGGGCCGGTGATGAACATCTGGCTGGTCTGGTCGACCATGATGACGAAGTCGGTCAGCGCGGGGGAGTAGACGTGGCCACCGGCCGCGGCCCCCATGATCAGGGAGATCTGCGGGATGACGCCCGAGGCCTTGATGTTGTTGTGGAAGATCCGGCTGTACAGGCCGAGGGAGACCACACCCTCCTGGATGCGGGCGCCGGCGCCGTCGTTGATGCCGATCAGCGGACGGCCGGTCTTGATGGCCAGCTCCTGCACCTTGACGATCTTCTCGCCGTAGACCTCGCCGAGGCTGCCGCCGAAGACGGTGGCGTCCTGGCTGAAGATGCACACCTCGCGGCCGTCGATGGTGCCGTAGCCGGTCACCACACCGTCACCGAGCGGGCGGTTCTTCTCCAGGCCGAAGTTGGTGCTGCGGTGCCGCGCGAGCGCGTCGAGCTCGACGAAGGAACCCTCGTCCAGCAGCGCGTAGATGCGCTCACGGGCGGTCAGCTTGCCCTTGGCATGGACCTTCTCGACCGCGGCCTCACCGACCGGGTGCAGCGCCTCTTCGGCGCGCTTGCGCAGGTCGGCCAGCTTGCCGGCCGTGGTGTGGATGTCTACTACGTGCTCTGCCGCCGGCTCGATAGTGCTCGTCATGGGAGTCGATGCTAGCCGTACTTCTAAGAACTGCATAAGAGAGGTGCGAGTTAAGTCACCGTGTCCGCTCCGGCGGCCAAGCTGTGTCGGTGCCGACCACCCACCAGACCCGCGAATCCATCGCGGCAATGCTGCTCGACCGACGCGGTGACACCCACCTCGGCCTACGCACCCGGGACCGGGACTGGACCTGGGACGAGGTCGTCGCCGAATCCGTCGCCCGCGCCGAACTGGGGCGGGCACTGCTGGCCGGGCAGCCCGAGCTGCCGCCCCATGTCGGGGTGCTGCTGCCCAACGTGGCCGACTTCGTGTTCTGGCTGGGAGCGGCGGCGCTGGGCGGGCTGACCGTGGTGGGCATCAACCCGACCCGCGGCGACGCCGAGCTGGCCGCCGAGATCGACCATGCCGACTGCCGGCTCATCATCACCGACACCGACGGCGCCGCCCGGCTCGGCCGGCTGACCTCCGGGTTGGCGCCGGACCGGGTGCTGGTGGTCGACGACGCGGGTTACCGGGCAGCGCTCGGTGGGCACCGGGGCACCGCACTGCCGGCCGTCGGCGCCGACACCCTGATGTTGTTGCTGTTCACCTCCGGGACCACCGGCGCGGCCAAGGCGGTGCGCTGCACACAGGGCAGGCTGGCCCGTATCGCCTATGCGGCCCGCGACAAATACGGCCACCACCGCGACGACGTGGAGTACTGCAGCATGCCGCTGTTCCACGGCAATGCGATCATGGCGCTGTGGGCGCCGGCGTTGTCGGTCGGTGCGACGGTCTGCCTGGCGCCGTCGTTCTCGGCGTCGGCGTTCCTGCCCGACGTCCGCTATTTCGGGGCCACCTTCTTCACCTACGTCGGCAAGGCGCTGGGCTATCTGATGGCCACCCCCGAGCGGCCCGACGATGCCGACAACCCGCTGCAGCGTGGGTTCGGCACCGAGGCCTCCCCGGACGATCAGGTCGAGTTCCGGCGTCGCTTCGGCGCGCAGCTGCACGAGGGCTACGGCTCCAGCGAGGGCGGCGGGGCGGTCGCGGCCGATCCCGACGCGCCGCCGGGTGCGCTGGGCAGGCCCGCCCATGACGGTGTCGCCATCGTCGACCCGGTGACACTGCGCGACCGGGTGCCCGCCGTCCTCGACGGCGCCGGGCGGGTCCTCAACCCCGACGACGCCGTGGGTGAGATCGTCGACAAGTTCGGCACCCGCAATTTCGAGGGGTACTACAAGAACGAGGCGGCCGACGCCGAACGCATCCGGCACGGGTGGTACTGGACCGGGGATCTGGGCTACCTCGACGAGTCCGGGTTCATCTACTTCGCCGGCCGCCGCGGCGACTGGATCCGGGTGGACGGGGAGAATCTGTCCGCGCTGACCGTCGAACACGCGCTGCGCCGCCACCCCGCGGTGATCGCGGCGGCCGCCTTCGCGGTGCCCGATCCGCGCTCGGGCGATCAGGTGATGGCGGCCATCGAGGTGGCCGAGCCCGACCGGTTCGACGTCGCCGCCTTCGCCGAATATCTGATCGGCCAGCCCGATCTCGCGGCCAAGGCCATTCCCCGGCTGCTGCGGGTATCGCGGCGGCTACCGGTCACCGGATCCAACAAGGTCGTCAAACACGAACTGCAACAACAGCGTTGGCGCACCGACGAGGATGTCTACCGGTGGTCGGGCCGGCCGCCGGTGCGGTATCAGGCAATGGACGCGGACCACCGGGCGGCACTCGACGAGGAATTCGCCCGCCACGGCCGCCGCCGGCACGCCTGAGTGCTCAGCCGATCTTGCGCAACACGACCACCGAGAAACTGGCCAGCGCCGGAATCGGGTGCCTGCGCAGGAATCTGCTCTTGGCGTCCTCGAGCGCCTGCAGCGGTGGGATCACCGTGTAGTAGGCGTGGCCGAAGCTGGACTTCCACTGCTCGACCTTGAAGCCGAACCCCTCGAACTTGTCGATCGCGCGCCGGGTCGGCCCGGTGGTCCCGCGATAGTAGGCGGGGAACTTCTCCAGATTCGGTTGGTCCAGCCGGCCGGGCTGCACCTTGTCCAGGATTCGCCGCGCGGTCCGCTCCGGGATCATCTTGTTCACCAGGAACGGGAAGGTGCCCAGGGTGGGGTAGAAGTGCACCGACAACCCGCCCGGGCGGAGCAGCCGGTGGCAGTTCTGGTGGAAGACAACCGGATCGGGCAGGTGCTCGCACAGCATCTTGGAGAACACCAGATCGTAGCGACCGATGTCCTCGGTGACCGGTTGGCACAGATCGACCACCCGGGTGGCGACATCGACGGCGGCCTTGTCCAGTTCCAGTGGTGAGATGTCGACCACCACACGGTGATCGGCGAAACCCCACTTGTCGTGGTCGCCGACCACCGGGTTGGCCCCGCCGCCGAGTTCGGCGACCGCGTGCACACCCTCCCGTCGGGCCAGCTCGAGCACCGACTCGTCGTAGCCCTGCCACAGGTCGGCGAAATCCCGGTACTCGACATCATCGGCAGTGTCGGTGAAGTAGGTCTGCACCATTCGGCTTGCCCCCGCAAAGTCGTCGTGGAATGTCGGACGTTACCGCGCGCGGCCCGCCCGGCGGGCCGGAATCGGACATAGCTGTGTGACGGATGGCTAAATGTCCCCGATACCGCCATCGGGTCCGGGTGCTCGACATAGGCGTCAATTTCGGGTCGGCACGCCGAGGTTGTGGCAATCGCAAAGACTTTTGCTGTCCCGATGTGTTGCGGTCCACCCCGTCCGATCGCGCCCGGCCCGGCGCCGGACATGCTAGGTAGGGACGGTGAGCGATGCGGATGCCGGAGTGTGGGACGAGACCGTCGACGTGCTGGTGGCCGGGTCGGGAGCGGGCGGGGTGACCGGCGCCTATACCGCGGCACGCGAAGGCCTTTCGGTACTCCTGGTGGAGGCATCGGACAAATTCGGCGGCACCACCGCGTACTCCGGTGGCGGCGGCATGTGGTTCCCGTGCAACCCGGTGCTGCAGCGCGCGGGGGTGGACGACACCCTCGACGACGCCTACGAGTACTACCGCGCGGTGGTCGGGGACCGCACCGCGGCCGCCCTGCAGCAGACCTACGTCCGGGGCGGGGCGCCACTGATCGAGTACCTCGAATCCGATGAGCTGCTGAAGTTCTCGCTGCTGCCGTGGCCGGACTACTTCGGTGCGGCACCCAAGGCCCGGGCCGACGGGATGCGCCACATCTGTGCCAGACCGCTACGCGTCGAGGCCGCACCGCAGTTGCGGACCGCGGTGCGCGGACCGCTGGACGCCGACCGTCTGGGCGCGCCGCAGCCGGACGACTACTTCGTCGGCGGGCGGGCGCTGATCGCCCGGCTGCTCGCCGCGACCGCCCGGTACCCACATGCCGCGGCACGGCTGGACACCGCGCTGGTCGAGTTGATCGTGCAGGACGGCCGGGTCGTCGGCGCCGTCACCGAACACGGCGGCCGACGCGCGGCGGTCCGGGCGACCCGCGGCGTGCTGCTGGCCGCCGGCGGATTCGAGCACAACACCGAGATGCGGAAGCGCTACGGGGTGCCCGGTACGGTGCGCGACAGCATGGGGCCGGCGAGTAACCGCGGACTGGCGCACCTGGCCGGCATCGCCGTCGGCGCCGATACCGATCTGATGGATCAGGCGTGGTGGTCGCCGGGGCTGACCCACCCCGACGGCAGCTCGGCGTTCGCCCTGTGGTTCACCGGCGGCATCTTCGTCGACGACGCCGGCCGACGCTTCGTCAACGAGTCCGCGGCCTATGACCGGCTGGGCCGCGGCGTGCTGGCGGCGATCGCGGCCGGGACCGTGACGCTGCCGTTCTGGATGGTCTACGACGACCGCGCCGGCGTGGTGCCGCCGGTTCAGGCCACCAACGTCTCGATGGTGGCCACCGAACAGTACGTGCGAGCCGGATTGTGGCGCACCGCGGACACCTTGGCCGATCTCGCCATCGCCATCGGCGTCTCGCCGGACAATCTCGCCGAGACGGTCCGGCGGTACAACGCCTTCGTCGCCGCCGGGCACGACGACGATTTCGGCCGCGGCGACGAACCGTATGACCGGGCGTTCTCCGGTGGGGCGTCGCCGCTGGTGCCCATCGAGCGGGGCCCCTTCCACGCCGCCGCGTTCGGTGTCTCGGACCTGGGCACCAAGGGTGGATTGCGCACCGACACCGCCGCCCGGGTGCTCGACACCGCGGGCGAGGTCATCGCGGGGCTGTACGCGGCGGGCAACACCATGGCCGCGCCGAGCGGCACCGCCTATCCCGGCGGCGGAAATCCGATCGGAACGAGCATGCTGTTCAGCCACCTCGCCGTCCGCGACATGCTAGGCAGGACCTCATGACCGACATCCGCGAGATCGACGCCGGTGTGGCGATGACCCGTTTCGCCCGGGGCTGGCACTGCCTGGGGCTGGCCGAGACCTTCCGGGACGGGCAACCACACGGTATCGAGGCCTTCGGCACCAAGCTGGTGGTGTTCAGCGACGCCGCCGGGTCGATCCACGTCCTGGACGCCTACTGCCGGCACATGGGTGGGGACCTGTCCCGCGGCTCGATCAAGGACGACAGCCTGGCCTGCCCCTTCCACGACTGGCGCTGGGGTGCCGACGGCAGGTGCACGCTGGTGCCCTACGCCAAACGCACGCCGCGGCTGGCCCGCACCCGCACCTGGCCGACCCACGAGGTCAACGGACAACTGCTGGTCTGGCACGACCCCGAACGCTCCACCCCGCCTGCCGAACTCATCCCGCCGACCATCGAGGGTTACGCCGAGGGGCGCTGGTCGCCCTGGCAGTGGAACTCGGTGCTCATCGAGGGGTCGCACTGTCGTGAGATCGTGGACAACAACGTCGACATGGCGCACTTCTTCTACATCCACCACGCCTACCCGACGTTCTTCAAGAACGTCATCGAGGGGCACACGGCCAGCCAGTTCATGGAGTCCAAGCCCCGGCCGGACTACACCGCCGATCCCGACAAGCTGTGGGACGGTACGCATCTGCGCTCCGAGGCCACCTACTTCGGTCCCGCGTACATGATCAACTGGCTGCACAACGACCTGGCGCCCGGTTTCACCGTCGAGGTCGCGCTGATCAACTGCCACTACCCGGTGACGCACAACTCTTTCGTGCTGCAGTGGGGGGTGGCCGTGCAGCAGATGCCGGGCCTGCCCGCGGAGAAGGCGGCCAAGCTGGCGGGCGCGATGAGCCGGTCCTTCGGCGAGGGTTTCCTGGAGGACGTCGAGATCTGGCGGCACAAGACGCGCATCGAGAACCCGTTGCTCACCGAGGAGGACGGCGCGGTGTATCAGCACCGCCGCTGGTATGAGCAGTTCTATGTGGACGCCGCCGACGTCACCGCCGCGATGACCGACCGTTTCGAGCTGGAGGTCGACACCACCCACGCCTACGGCATCTGGGCCGAGGAGGTGGCCGAGAATCTGGCGAACCAGACCGTGCCCGCCGCCGAGGCCGCCGCGCCCGCCACCTGAACGCCCCGCCACGCGGTCACCTGCCCGGGTCCGCGGGACTGGCGGGTGTCGGGTCGGCGGGGCCGGACCGGGTCGGCTAACGTCACACCGAGTACCCGGCGTCGAGGGAGAGGGTCGAAGAGTTTGAGCCTGCAGGCGACGTCGAAGGGCTGCCCCGGTATGGGGCCGCTGCCGGGAGGACACCTCGGTGGGTGAGGATCGCATCGTGCCCCCGCACCGGTTCGACGGTGTCGACGGCCCGCGGGTGGCCATCGCCCACGACTATCTGACCCAGCGCGGCGGCGCCGAGAAGGTCGTGCTCTCGATGAGCAAGGCCTTTCCGGAGGCGCCGATCTACACCCTGCTCTACGATCCGGACGGCACCTATCCCGAGTTCGCCGACCGCGATGTGCGGGTGTCCCCGCTGAACCGGATCCCGCTGTTCCGCAAGCATCATCGCGCCGCCCTGCCGGTGCTGCCCTTCGCCGCCGGCGCCATGTACGTCGACGCCGACGTGGTGGTGACCAGCAGCAGCGGGTGGGCGCACGGATTCCGTACCGACGGAGCCAAACTGGTGCACTGCCACACCCCGGCGCACTGGCTCTACGCGCTGGACCACTACCTCAAGCCCGACGGGGACAAGCTCAAGCGCGCCGTGCTCAAGGTCGGCTCGCCCGCGCTGAAGGCCTGGGACAAGCGGGCGGCCGACAGCGTGCACCGCTACCTGGCGGTATCGACGGCCATCAAGGACCGCATCCACGCCGCGTACGGCATCAGCGCCGGGGTGCTGCCCTCGCCGATCGCGCTGAAACCGCATGCCGCCACCGAACCCGTTCCCGAGATCGCGCATTGGCTCACCGACGGCGGTGACCCCTTCTATCTGTGCGTGTCCCGGTTCATGGCCTACAAGAACGTCGACGCGGTGGTCGGCGCGTTCGCCGGTGGCGACCGCAGGCTCGTCGTCGTCGGTCACGGACCCGAGGCCGCGCGGCTGGAGAAGATGCGCACCCCCAACGTGATGCTGCTCTCGGCGCTGACCGACGGTCAGATGGCCTGGCTGTACCAGTCCTGCCGGGCGTTGATCGCGGCCAGTTACGAGGACTTCGGACTGACGCCCATCGAGGCCGCGGTGTCGGGCAAGCCCAGCATCGTGCTGCGCTGGGGCGGCTTCCTGGACACCGTCGTGGAGGGCAGCACCGGGGTCTTCTTCGACCGCCCCGAGCCCGCCGCCATCGCCGCGGCGCTGGACCGGTTCGAGGCTGGTGCGTTCGACCCCGACGCATTGCGCGCGCACGCCCAGCGCTTCACCGAGGCGCGCTACGCCGAATCGCTCTACGCGGCCGTCGAACAACTCGTCGGTCCGGTGGCCCCGCCGCCCACACCATCCTGACCTGAACCAGGCGACACCACCGCCCGGATGGCTATGGTGGACGCGCAATCGCAAAAGGAGCACATGATCATGACCGGAGTACCCGCGTCGGCTGATCCGGAGGACGTCGCCCGCAAGCAGGCCGCCGCGCCCGCACTGCACATGCCGCCGCCGCCGGAGTGGATCCTCGACGAGAACAACCGCGTCGTCGACTACAAGATGCAGGGCATGACCCGCGGCCGGAAGATCCGCAACCGGCTCGGCGAGTTGTTCTTCAACAGCTTTGTCACCTACATCCCGTCGCACACCATCCGGCAGGGTTATCTGCGCCTGATGGGCGCCCGGATCGGCCAGCGCACCTCGATCCTGCGCGGCACGACCGTGCTGGACATCGAGTTCCTCACCGTCGGTGACGGCGTGGCGATCGGATTCCGCTGCCTGCTGGATTCGCGGGCCGGGCTCTACATCGGCAACAACGTCACCATCGCCAGCGATGTGCACTTCATCGGCGGCGGGCACGACATCAACCACCCCGACTTCCTGCCGGTCCCGATCCCGACCGTCGTGCAGGACTACGTGTGGATCGCCAGCCGGGCGATGGTGCTGCCCTCGCTCATCGGCCGTGGTGCGGTGGTGGCCGCGCACGCCGTGGTCAACAAGGACGTCGCCGACCTCGACATCGTCGGTGGGGTACCGGCCAAGGTGATCGGTAAGCGTCCGGCGGAATCGCTGGGCTACACCAACAATCACCGCCCACTGTTCTACTGATGGGCCCGCTGGCCGATCACCGGCTCGTCTTCGTCGCGCCCGACGAGGGGCAGACCGCCGTCGGCGACTACGCCCAGGATCTGGTGACCGCGCTGCGTCCCCACCTCGGCGAGATCGTCGAGCACCGGACCGCCGGCCCGGGCGCGGACACCCTTGCCGACCTGCGCCGCCACCGCGCGCAGGTGCGCAGGTTGATCGACGACGGACCGCCCGGGCGGACCCTGGTGCACGCCGAACTGTCCACCGGGGTGCTGCCGACGTTCTGGGCCACCGCCGGGATCACCGATGTGCCGGTCACCGCGACCATCCACGACCCGCCGCAGGGACTGTGGTTCTTGGCCCGCACCAAGCGGATCGCGTCCTCGCGGTTGCTCACCCACGGCATCCACTACCCGCTGCGGCCGGTGTCACGGGCCGTCGAGGGCCGGGTACACGCGGGGCGCACCCTGATAGCGCTCACCGAGACCGGTCGGCAGTCGATCGCCCGCACCTACCCCGACACCACCACCTACTGTGTGCCGCACCTGGTGCGCGAACGCCCGGCCATCACGCCCGCACAGGACCGCCCGAAGGCGGTCGGGTTCTTCGGATTCGTCTACCGCGGCAAGGGTTTCGAGCAGATCGCCCGGATCCGCGAACTGCTGCCCGCCGATATCACCATCCGGGTCGCCGGCCGCGGCACCGAGGCACTGCCGAAGGCCGAGGGCATCGAGATCCTCGGCGGCGTCGACGGCGCCGAGGAGGACGCCTTCTTCGCGTCGGTGCGCGCCATCGTCGTCCCCTACGGCAAGCGGCACTTCTACGCCGAGACCTACCCGGCCTCCGGGGTGGTGGCCCACGCGATGGCCTACAGCACCCCGGTGGTGTGCACCGGGTACGGGTCGCTGGCCGAATTGGGCAGCGCTCAGGGCGTTCTCAACGTCACCCCGCGCGGTGACGGGCAGGACGCGGTGGCCGCCGGGCTGGCCGCCGGTATCGAGTCGCTGCTCGAGGACCGGGCCCGGCTGACCGAGCTGGGGCACAACGCCGATCGCACCCGGCAGGAACGATCGGCCGCGCGCACCGCCGAGGCGTTCGTCGACATCTGGTCGCGGGTGCGGCCCGGGTGAGCGATCCGCTGGAGCAGCCGGCGCCGGCCGCTGCCGCCCCGACCCGGCACCACCTGATGCGCACCCTGTGGGCCGTCTTCTGGCTGTACGGCGGGCGTGGTGTCGGCCTGCTGTGGACGGTCATCATCATCGCCCAGCTCGGCATCGCCGACTACGGCCAGTACGGCATGGCCTATGCGGTCTTCTCGTTGATCGGCCCGCCGCTGGACAACCCGTTCGCGGTGCGCGCGGTGCGCGAGTCCGAGGACCGCTTCCTGGCCGAACGGGCCAGCCGGTACCTGCTCGGGCTGGCCCTGATGGTGGCCGGCGTGGCACTGGTGCAGGTCAGCTACATTGCCTGGTTCGGGCTGTTCGTGGCCGGCGGCGAGATCATCATGAAGGCCTACCAGAGTCACTGGGCGCGGGACGGGCAACCGCAGCGGGTCGCCCAGGCCGACACCATTCGCCAGGTGGTCAGCGTCGCGCTGGCCGCGGCGTATCTGTTCCTGGCCGAGAACCCGACCCTGCAGGCGGCCAGCATGTGGCTGGTGTCGCCGTACGTGGTGATCGCCGTGGTCGTCGGCTTCATCGTGCTCCGGCACCGCCCCGGCATGCCCGGCCCGCCCCGACTGATCGCCGTCCTGATCGGCGAGATGCTGGGCCTGGCGGCCTATCTGCAAGGCGATGTGCTGCTGCTGGGCTGGCTCACCGACGACACCACCGTCGGCTACTACGCGCTGACCGTGACGGTGACGATCGCCATCGTCGCCGTGGGCCAGTCGTTCGGTATGTCCTACAACAGGTCGATGCGGGAGGGGGACGGGCACCTGGCGTCCGGACCGCCGCTGCGCAGCACCCTGATCCTGGGCGTGGTCGCCGGTCTGCTGGTGCTGATCGCCGGGGTGGTCATGCTGTTCACGCCCGCGCCGCAGGAACTCGCCGTCGCGATGATCATCATGAGCCTGTTCTGCGGTATGCGCACCGTCACCTCGGTCTTCCAGGCGGTGCTCTACCTGCAACGCCGCGACACCACGCGGCTGGTGGCCAATCTGAGCCTGCTGCCGGTCAAACTCGGTCTGGTGGCGCTGCTGGCCGTCGCCGGAGCCGTCGGCGCCGCGATCGCCACCGTGATCGCCGACGCCCTGCTGCTCGCCATCTACGCCTACATCCTGTACCGCAGGCCCGCCGACACGAAGGCGCCGCAATGACCCCGACTGCGATCTTCCTGCTGTCGAAGGATCCGTCCACCGAACACGGCGGCGATGTCGAGCTGTCCCGGCTGGTGATGTCGTTGGCCGCCGATCGGTACGAGGTGTCGGCGATCTGTCTGTCCCACCTGCCGCCCGGCACCGTCGAGACCGACGTGCTGGCCGGCGGGATGCCCCTGGTGCGGGTGCCCAAGTCCGGGGTGCAGCCGCTGCGCCTGCTCGCCGATGTCGCCCGCACGGGCCGCAGCCTCACCCACGCCCGCTTCGACAACGACGACCTGGTCGCCGCGATCTCGGCGGCCCGGGCCGACGTGTTCGTCGCCGAGCACAGCTACATGGCCGAATCCTTCCTGCGCAGCACACAGGTCGGCCGGGCCCGGCTGGTGGTCAACACCCATGTCAGCGAGTCCCTGGTGTGGCGGGCCACCCGCGGCCTGCTGGGCCGGCTGCAGACACCTCCGTTGGTGCGTGACGAGTTGCGGGTGGCCCGGGCGGCCGACGCGGTGGGCACCTATGACGCCGAGGAGGCGGAGTTCTACCGCGCCAACGGGGTGCCCTCGGCACGCTGGCTGGACCTGACATTGCCACCGGCCGACCAGGTTCCGGTCGCCGACACCGGGCGCCGGCTGGTGCTGATGGGCACCCGGGACTGGCCGCCGAACCAGGAGGCGTTCCTGACCGCGCTGCGGCTGTGGCCACGGATCGCCGCCGGCATCGAGGGCGCCGAGCTGTGCATCATCGGCGCCAAGAACGCCGGCGCCAAGGATCCGATGTACCCGGGCGGAGTGCGCGATCTCGGCTTCGTCGACGATCTCGGCGCGTTCCTGGCGACGTGCCGCACCATGATCGCGCCGATCAGCACCGGCGGCGGCGTGCGGGTGAAGATCCTGGACGCGGCCCGGATGGGGCTGCCCGTGGTGGGCACCACGGCGGCGGTCGGCTCGCTGGGGGAGCTGCTGGAACTGGACACCTACGACCACGACGACGCCTTCGTCGCCGCCTGCCGGCGTTCGCTGCTCGACGTCGAGCAAGCGGCCGCGGCCGGGGATCGGCTGTATGAGCGAAACCGGCGGTACTGGGAGCAGCGGCGCCCGCACCGCGCCGTCGAGGCGCTGCTCGGTTAGCCGCCGGCGGGCACCGCCACCGGCGGGTCCTCGAACTTTCGGGCATCCTCGACGCGCGCCACCTGCGCGTCGGATTCGGCGGCCTCCACCCGCAGCTGATCGGCGTAGGCCAGGAATGTCAGGAAAATCGTGTACAGGAACACGATCTGCGGGATGACCACCACGGGATGGTCCAGATTGAGCGCGACGAACGAGAATCCGATGAATACGCCGCCATATAGCGCCCGCGGCAGCGAATTCGCCCGCAGCAGTCGGTAGCCAATTACGCAACCGATCGCAACGACGCCCAGGAACGCAAGTCCGACGAAGATCCCGCCGCGGTGGATGGCGATCAACGGTGCGTTGGACACGAAATTCTCCAGGAAGGCGTACGCGCCGTCCTTGAACTCGCGCTGTGACCAACCCCACCCGAACAGCCAATGCCCGCCCATCCGGCCGGGGAACTCGCGGATCGAATCGACGCGGTCGGTCGCACCGGCATCGTTCTGGCTCAGCGTCCCCAGCAGCCGGGTGCGCACCGAGGGAACCATGAACGCACTGATGAAGGCCAGCGTCAGCGTGCCGATCAGCAGTTGCCGGTCGCGGGCGCGCATCGGGTGGAACAGGAACACCAGCAAAACGCCGACCAACACCGACACGATCGCCGACCGGCTCAGCGTCAGGGCGATCGCCGCGCCCAGGATGCCGGCCAGTACCACCCGGCGCCAGCCGCTGAACACGATCAGGGCGATCACGAAGGAGATCACCAGCCCGATGCCTGCGGCGTTGGGGTCCAGCCACAGCCCGCCGAGGCGGCTGAACGCCTGGCTGTCGGCGGCCACCGCGAATCGACCGTCACCGCGCAGGTCGGCGGTACCGCCCGTGAAGAAGAACCGCTCGGTGTTGGCGACGGCGTAGCCGAAGATCCGAAACGGTTGCAGCAGAATCTGATTGGACCCCATCACGATCGACGCGATGCCGAACGAGGCGTTGAACGCCGCCGCGTAGACGAACACCCGGCCGAACTTGGCCAGGTGCTCACGGGGCAGCGCGAGGATGGCGAAGAACGCGCCCGTCGCGATGGCCCACTTGGTGTAGTCCAGGATGTTGACGATCGAGCTGAACGTGATGATCATCGAGATCCCGGAGATGATCACCAGCACCAGCACAGCCTTGGCCAGGGTGCTGCCCAACACCGGGAAACGCTTGGCCGCGTTGGGATGTACCAGCGCCGCGACCAGCGCCCCGCCGGCGAACGGCAGATACAGCGGCAGGTGCACACCGGGGAAGTAGCCGAACGGCAGTGTGCCGACCGCGACGGCCATGCCCCAGTACAGCCAGAGCGGATGACGCAGGCCGATATACACGCCGACCGACAGCGCGATCAGCGCCGCCACCGCCATGATCGCCGGCTTGCCGACGACCGTGGCCGCACCGGCCACCAGCGCCACCGACGCAACGATCGCGGCGCCGACGAGCACGTTGTTCCGCGCCGACGCGACGAGTTTCATTGCGGACTCGTCTTCATTGCGGAATGATCCTCACGGCTTTACTGCACCGTTGTTGCATTTAACTATCCTTGCATCGGTTTCGCCGGCGCCGCTACCTAGGGTGCCACCCGCAAACTGTGCGGCTGTCGTTGTTGACGCTATCGTTGCATTGTCGTGGCGATCCAGAAGCGAATGGAGTGCTCCCTTGGCCGTCGGTGATTACCTGCGAATTTTTCGCCGGTTCTGGTGGGTGGTTCTCCTGGCAACGCTGATCGGCGTTGCTGTGGGCTATGCCAGCACCTTCCTGTCGACCACGCAGTACTCCTCGACGACCCGGCTGTTCGTCACCACCCAGAGCGGTACCTCGGTCGGTGACGCCTACCAGAACAACCTGTTCTCCCAGGAGCGGGTGTTCTCCTATGCCGGTCTGGCCACCAGCGATCAGGTCGCCGCCCGCGCCATCGCGCAGCTGAAGGCGCCCATCTCGGTGGCGGAGCTGCGCTCCAAGATCACGGCCGTCCCGATGCCGCAGACCGTGCTGCTCGACATCACCGCCACCGATCCGGATCCGGCCGCCGCGCAGCGCTACGCCAACGCCGTGGCCGATCAGCTGGTCAACGTCACCGCCGAGCTGGAGACCTCGCGCCGCGGTGGCGAGGCCGCCGCGGCGGCCGTGCTGGTCGACGACGCCAGCTACGGCACCCGGGTCGAGTCCATGGGCCTGCCGATCCGGCTGGCCGCCGGCGCCGTCGGCGGGCTGGTGCTCGGTGTGCTGCTGGCCATCGCGCTGGGCCTGTCGGACACCAAGATCCGCCGCCGCGAGCGCATCGAGGACGTCACCGGCGTGCCATTGCTGGGCACCCTGGTCGCCGACGGTGAGAACCGCACCGGCATCGTCGACATCGAGGCCGGTGGTCTGCCCGTCGAGCGCCTGCGCGAGCTGCGCACCAATGTGCAGTTCGCCCGCAACGCGCACGGCCAGCACCCCCGGGTGATCGCGGTGACCAGCCCGTCCCCGCAGGACGGCCGGTCCACCACCGCGGCCGATCTGGCCGCGGCGTTCGCCGAGGCCGGCCACTCGGTGGTCCTCGTCGACGGCGATCTGGTCAAACCCGAACTGCCGCAACTGCTCGGCCTCGACGGCGCCGCCCTCAAGCAGGCGGGCACCAAGGGATTCAGCACCCTGCTGGCCGGTCAGCACGACCTGTCCGAGTCGCTGATCGAGGTGCCCGGATCGCGGGTGGCGCTGCTGCCCGCCGGCCCGGTGCCCTCGGTGCGCCGCGACCTGTGGGGCGACCAGCGCACCTCGCGGGTGCTCGAGCTGCTGCGCGGGCACTTCGAGTACGTGATCATCGACACCCCGCCGCTGACCAAGTACGCCGACGGCACGGTGCCCGCCGCGCTGGGCGACGGCGCCCTGGTGCTCGGCCGCATCGGGCACACCAAGGCCTCGGCACTGCGCAAGGGCATCACCGTGCTGCAGACCGCGCACGCCACCGTGCTCGGCGTGGTCGCGACCTTCGAGCCGGGACACCGTCGTGAGCTCTCGGCCGATCGCAAGCACAGCGCGTCCGCGGCCGGCACCTCGCGCGCCGCGGCCGCCCCGTCCGACGATGACGCCGCCAAGGCCGACTCGCCCACCTCGTCATCGGCCAAGAGGTAGGAGTGTCGCCGAGGGTGTTCCGCGCCGCGGCGGCGCTGTGTGCGGCGGTCGTGCTGGTGACCGCCTGCGCGCCCGCCGAGCCGGCGCCCCCGCCGGAGGCCTCGGCACCGCCGGCCATCAAGACCTTCACCCCGCCGTTCGACGGCAAGCCGCGGCTCCCACCGCCGGACATGACCGACGACGGGCCCGGATCGCTGATCTCGGTGGAGCCGATGTCGGGCAGCGAACTGCTCAACCAGGACGACGCCACCTATATGCGGGTGGTGTACCGGTCCACTTCCGGTGTCGACGGCCAACCGACCGAGGTCTCCGGCGCCGTGGCGATCCCGCCCGGCGATCCGCCCAAGGGGGGCTGGCCGATCCTGGCCTTCGGGCAGGGCACCAAGGGTGTGCTGAACAAGTGCGCCAGCAGCCTGTACGGCAGCCTGCCGCTGAACGCCTGGACCATGTCGGTGTTCGTGCGGGCCGGATTCCTGGTCACCGTCTCGGACTTCCAGGGCGCCGGGGTGGAGGGCTATCAGCACCCGTTCCTGAACGCAAAGACCTACGGCTACAACGTGATCGACTCGGTGCGCGCGGCGCAGCGGGTCGGTGCCGAGACCACCGGCAAGTGGCTGGCCTACGGGCACTCCGCGGGTGGACTGGCGGTGTGGGCGGCCGCCGAGCAGGCCCCCACCTACGGGCAGGGCCTGGACCTGCTGGGCACCGTGTCGATGGCTCCGGCCGCCGACATGGCCGGCCTGGCCGACGCCGCGTGGAACGAGACGCTGACCCCCGATCAGCGGGTCACCCTGGTGTTCGCGCTGCAGTCGCTCAAATGGTTCAACCCCGAGATGAACCTGGACAACTACCGCCGCGGTGTCACCGCCCAGAACTGGGACGCGCTGCTGGACTGCATCCCACCCAACTTCGACGACATCGCCCGGGTGCGCGCGCTGATGACCAACGAGGACCTCAAGCCCGCGACATATGAGGACGTGGTGTGGCTGCGGGACCGCCTCGCCGAGATCGCGGTGCCCCAGGCGCCCAACCTGACGCCGATGGTGGTCGGCTACGGCACCCAGGACATGCTGGTCAACCAGGCCTGGTTCGAGCAGGCGCTGGACCGGGCCTGCGCGATGGGCAGTTACATCCAGATCGAGAAGGGTGTCGGCAAGGGGCACGCCGATCTGGACAGTGGCTTCACGCTGCCCTGGCTGATGGACCGCCTCGACGGTGCCGACCCGCCGCCCAACGATTGCCTGGGGCGAAATTGAGGGCCCCGGTTGATGTTCCGCGGGTGCGGGACTATCCGACGATCCTGGCCAAGGGCTGGCTGATCATCCTGGTTGCCACCGTGCTGGCCCCGGGTGCGGCCTACCTGTTGCAGAAGGCCACCTTCGAACGCAGCTACACCGCGTCGGCGCTGCTGTTCGCCCATGTCGCCGGTGACCCCGGGACGTACTCGGCCTATGCCGGTGGTCTCGGCGCCAACAGCCGGATGGCGACATACTCCTCGCTGGCGCAGTCGCGGGTGGTCAGCCAGCGCGCCATCGACGAGACCGGCCTGCCGATGACGGCCGAGCAGCTGGCCGCCAACACCACCGCGACCTGGGAGCCCTACGGCATCAACAGGTTCGGCCGGCCCAGCTCGGTGCTGCTGCGGGTGACCGTCGCCGGCTCCGACGCCGACCAGACCGTGACCGCCGTCAACGCGCTGGCGGGCAACCTGATGAAGCTGTCGGGGGAGCTGGAGTGGATCCAGGCCGAGCCCACCGATGCCATCCAGTACACCGGGCCGGTCGCCGAGTTGATGCCGGTCGATCCGGCCACCACCGCCCACGAGGTGCAACCCGACGTGAAGAACACGCTGATCGTGGCCGCCGGGCTGGGTTTCGCGCTCAGCGCGGTGTTGGTGCTGGCCGTCGGTATCGCCAGGGACAACGTGCTGACCCGCGGCCAGCTGGTCGACGTCGTCAACGTCGCGATGTCCACCGGTAAGTCCTAGGAGCTCTGTGATACTGCCCAAGAAGATGCTGGCGAGCTCGTTGCTGGCGGTCGCGCTGGTGGCCGCCGGCTGTGCCGGGCCCGACACCGAACCCCCGGCGCCCGCGGTCACCGAGATCCAGCTGCCCGCCGATTTCTCCGCGACCGGCCCCGGCTCGCTGGTCAGCGCGACCCGGCTGCCGACCGTCGACCGCCGGCTGCTGCGCATCACCTCGATCGCCGCGCACATCAGCTACAACTCCACCTCCGGGGTGGACGGCAGCCCGCAGGTGGTGACCGGCAGCGTTTTCGTGCCGGACGGCACGGCGCCCGAGGGTGGCTGGCCGGTCATCGTGTTCGGGCACGGCACCACGGGCGTGCTGTCGGAGTGCGGGCCCTCGCTGTCGCCGACCCTGCTCGGCTCGGCCGACGCCATCCGGGCGCTGGTGACCCTCGGCTACGTGATGGTGGTGCCGGACTATCAGGGGCTGGGCAACACCAACAGCTACCACCCGTACCTGGATGCGACGACGGCCGGCTACAACATGGTCGACGCGGCCAGCGCGGCACAACGCCTGGTCCCCGACATCTCCGAGCGCTGGGTCGCCTTCGGGGTGTCCCAGGGTGGGCAGGCGTCCTGGGCGGCCAACGAGGTGTTCAACACCTACGGCGCCCGCAACACCCGGCTGCTCGGATCGGTGAGCGTGTCCCCGGCCGCCGACATCACCGGCCTGGCCGACATGGCCGCCGCGGGCACGCTGTCCCCGCAGCAGCGCATCGCGATGGTGCTCATCCTGTCCTCGTTGCAGAACGCGCATCCCGAGATGAACCTCGACGACTACCGGCGCGGGTTGGTCGCCCAGAACTGGAACCTGCTGGCCGGGTGTTCGATCGACGCCGCCGAGGAGCGTCTCGAGGTGGCCGAGAAGATCCCGCCCGAGGATCTGCGGCCGGCCACCCCCGAGGCGGTCGATCGGCTGCGTGGATACCTGCAGCAGATGAGCGGTCTGCCCAAGGCCCCGGCGGCCGCCCCGATGTTCGTCGTGCACGGCGACGCCGACGACGTGGTGCCGGTGGCCTGGACCACCGACGCGGTGCAAAGAGCCTGCGATCTGGGCGACATCGTGGCATCGTTCATCGCTGGCGGTCGCGGACACGGCGACTTCGACCCGATCGTCGCGCTGGACTGGATCATCAAGCGGTTCGCCGACGCTCCCGCCGACAACACCTGCACGGTGGAGGGCGGGCCGTCGATCCTCCGGACCGCCTAGCGGGTCCACCGCCGGACCCGCACCGAGACCGTCGCCCGACCGGAGAACCCCCATGACAGACACGAACGCGGCCCGCGGGGACGTCCCACCGCCGGCGGCGGCCGCCCCCGATTCGGCGGTCGAATCACAGGTGATGGCCAGCGCGCCGAATCGCGCCAGGATCATCGGGCTCGACGGCATCCGTGGGCTGGGCTGCCTGGCCGTCGTGGTCGGCCATGTCGCGCTGAGCTATTCGCCGGTCACCCACGACAAGGCGTTCCTGGGTGTGCTGGGCCTGGCGCTGATCCTGTTCTTCGTGCTCAGCGGCTTCCTGTTGTTCCTGCCCTACATCCGCCGGCTGACCAAGGACCGGTCGACGGCCTCGATGCCCGACACCAAGCAGTATGTGCTGCACCGGATCTTCCGGGTGTTCCCCGGGTATCTGGTGATCTTCCTGCTGTGCAACTACGTGCTGCAGGTGGCCTACGTGGAGAACTCCGCGATCCAGCCGCACGGCACCGACGCCGGCACCGGGATGATCACCGATCCGTGGGAGCTGCTGGCCAATCTGACGCTCACCCAGACCTACATCCCCGACTACGTGCAGACCGGAATCAGCCCGTCCTGGTCGCTGACCCTGGAGATCGCGTTCTACGCCTCGCTGCCGCTGCTGGGTCTGATGCTCTTCGGGCTGCGCCGGCGCACCGACGTCAAACCGCTGGTGCTGGCATGCCTGGCCCCGGTGATCCTGCTGACCGTCGGCGTGGTGGGCCGATTGTTCGCACCGCTGGTGTTCTCGGCCACCGGCGCGGACACCGTGATGATGCAGAACTGGGGACCGACCTGGGCCGCGGTGTTCATGCGCAGCTTCCTGACCAACGCCGACCTGTTCGCCTACGGCATGTTCGCGGCGATCCTGTTCGTCGCGATCGAGCAGGGCGTCATCTCGGCGCCGGCGGCCCGCCGGATCAACATGGCCTGCTACCCGCTGTTGCTGGTGTCCTTCGTCGGCGCCCTCGTGCTGGCGGTGGCGGGCACCGTATTCGCCACGGCCGGAATCGGTTTCGTGTCCGCGGTGTTCATCGCGATCGTCGTGTTCCCGCTGGCGCGCGGCCGGGACTCGCGGATCGCGCGCTTCCTGGACGCCAAGCCGTTCTACTTCGTCGGCCTGATCTCGCTGTCGGTGTACCTGTGGCACTACCCGGTGTTGCTGCTGCTGGGCCGCTACGATCTGGCCGCCGGTGACTCCTGGGGCGGAATGCTGCGTAACGTTGCTGTGGTGGCAGTCGTGACCATCGTCCTGTCGACGATCACCTATTACGCCGTCGAACGTCCGGGCCTGGACCTCGTCAAGCGGTTCCGGAAGCGCTGATGCGCCGGATCCTGCTGGTGGCCGGCGGTGTGCTGGCCGTGTTGATCCTGATTGCCGTTGTGACGCTGGCTGTTTCGCCGCGGGCGCGCCAACAGGCCGGGCTGTCCGACCCGCCGCCGCCGGTCGCGACGGCCGAACCGATCCCCGGAGCGGACTTGTCCGGCGCCGGACCCGGCTCGTTGGTCAGTGCGATGACCATGCCGGAGTTCAGCCGCAGCCCGCAGGGTTCGCGCATCGACGCCGCCCGCGTGGTGTACCGGTCCACCGACGGTGACACCGGTGCGCCGACGGAGGTGTCGGGTTCGGTCTACGTCCCGCAGGGCAGCGCGCCCGCCGGGGGCTGGCCGGTGGTCGCCTTCGGGCACGGCACCGTCGGCATCGACGAGATGTGCGCGCCGTCGCTGTCGGCGACGCTGCTCGGCATGACCGACTGGGTGGTCAAGCTGACCGACCTCGGCTTCGCGGTCGCCTTCGCCGACTTCCAGGGCCTGGGCGCACCGGGCGTCCATCCCTACCTGGACTCGCGCACCGCGGGGCGCAACATGATCGATTCGGTGCGCGCGCTGCGCAAGACCTTCCCCGACGTGTCGGAACGCTGGGCGGCGCTCGGCGGATCGCAGGGCGGTGGCGCAGTCTGGGCCGTCGGCGAGCAGGCCGGCACCTACGCGCCCGAACTGCTGCCCAGCGGCGTACTGGCGCTCGCGCCGGTGGCCGATGTCGCCGGACTGGTCGACAAGGCCGTCAACGCCACCCTGACGAACGAACAGGCCGCCGCGCTGATCCTGGTGATCGAATCGCTGGCCCGGATGCACCCGGATGTCAACCGCGACGACTACCGCCACGGCGTGGCCGCCGAGCGGTGGGACACCCTGATCGCGTGTTCGGGAGCGGCGGTGCACGACCGGGAGGACCTCATCGAGCAGCTGCAGCCCGGTGACCTGACCCCGAAGACGCCCGAGGCCGCCGATCGGCTGCGGGGGTACCTGCAGGCCTGGGCGCTGCCGCAGCAGCCGCTGGCGGCTCCGCTGTCGGTGGTCTACGGCGGCGAGGACGAGTACATCGACCCGGACTGGACCCGCGCCGCGATCGAGCGGGCCTGCGCCCTCGGTGGCAACGTGGTGTGGGACTTCCAACCCGACAAGGGCCACGGCGACCTGGAGGTCGCCGATCAGCTGGGGTGGCTGACCGAGCGTCTCGGCGGGCTGCCCGCGACCACCGAGTGCGCCTAGCCCGCCGGCGCCCGGACACCGTTGCCGCGGCGTTCCGGTGGTCGGCCGGCGCACGTTTCCGCGCGCCCGCCGGCGGGTAATTCGCAACGACGTACAGGTAGGCCGCGCGGCCCCGGTACGCCGGGGTACGGGGGCCCTTTCGGTACCGCCGTACCCGTCCCGGCCGCCGAGGGTGCCGCCGATCAGGGAATTGGGGGTACACCGGGCCCGAACCGGTCACGTTGCCGGCGGCGTTTCGCTTCGCGGCTAAGCACCATTCATCCGATTCGCGCGTGCGATCGCATTTTCAGCAATGGTGAGTCAGCCCACTTCCGCAGGTACCCCCGGATCGGGGGTCGATGTAACGCTGTGGCTACGTGGACGAAAAGACATACGTACGTCTGATTAACACGGCTGGATTACGCTAACTACCAGGTCAAACTGTCGGGGGCGTCAGTTTTGGCCGATGCACATGGGCTCTGGGGGGTGGCAAATCATGACCGAATCGGTGAGCGAATTTGCGCGCGCGTCAGCCAATGGGTGGATATTTGACCCAAAATGTTGCAAGTATCAGGAAACAAAGCGATAGTCTTATCCAGCATGCAGTGACCGGTGCAGCAAACGAAGGTGGACACGCAAGTGACGTTGGTGAGAGAGACGGAAGCGCCGATTGCCCTGACGGGCTCGGCGCCCGCTCGTGATCACGATGGGTTGCTGTGGCAGCGGCGTTACGGTCACGCCCTGCTCATCACCGACGTCGTGGTCGTCGGCGCGGCGATGGCGTGTGCCCAGATGGTCCGGTTGGGTCGTCCCGTCACCGATTTCGATCCGCTCACCAAGTACTTCGGGTTGCTGTCGGTCATCTTCGGACTCATCTGGCTGGGTTTGCTGACCGCGTACCGGACCCGCTCGCCGCGGATCGTCGGCGCGGGCATGGAGGAATACCGCCGGGTGCTGTCGGCGACCCTGTCCACCATCAGTGTGGTTGCGGTCACGTTGATGATCTTCCGGCCGGAGTACGCCCGCGGCTATCTGGCGCTGGCCTTCCCGCTGGGACTGGTCTTCCTGTTCATCGGCCGCAGCGCCTGCCGGCGCGTGCTGGCCTGGTACCGCAAGCGCGGCCGCTGCGTCACCTCCGTGGTCGCGGTCGGCAATGCCGCCGCGGTCCGCAGCCTCGTGCAGTCCCTGGAGCGGTCCTGGGGTTACGGCTACTCCGTCGTCGGCGTCTGCCTGACCGGCCGGGCCGGCGGCGGCACCCTCGATGTGCCCGGCGTCGGCCCGCTGCCCATCCTGGGCGACGAACACCAGGTCGAAGAGGCCATCACCAAGGTCAACGCCGATACCGTCGCGCTGACCACCACCGAACATCTCGGCCCCGACGGTGTGCGGGAACTGTCCTGGGACCTGGACCGCCTCGGCGTCGACCTGGTGGTCTCCCCGGGCATGGTCGACGTCGCTGGACCGCGCCTGACCATGCGCCCGGTCGCCGGTCTGCCGCTCATCCACGTGGAAAAGCCGCAGTACAGCGGCACCAAGAAGCTGCAGAAGCGGGCCTTCGACATCTTCGTCTCGCTCAGCGTGCTGCTCGCCGCGTTCCCGCTGCTGCTGGTGAGCGCCATCGCCATCAAGCTGACCAGTCGCGGCCCGATCTTCTATCTGTCCGAGCGGATCGGTCTGGACGGCAAGCCGTTCCAGATGATCAAGCTGCGCACCATGGTCGAGAACGCCGACCAGATGGTCGCCGGTCTGGCCGATATGAACGAGATGGACGGCGGGGTGCTGTTCAAGATCCGCCGCGACCCGCGCGTCACCACCGTCGGCCGCATCCTGCGCCGCTACAGCATCGACGAGCTGCCCCAGTTCATCAACGTCCTGAAGAAGGAGATGAGCGTCGTGGGCCCGCGCCCGCCGCTGCCGTGCGAGGCCGACGCCTACACCGACCAGGTGCGCCGCCGGCTGCTCGTGCTGCCCGGTATCACCGGGCTGTGGCAGGTCAGCGGTCGCGCGGACCTGTCCTGGGACGACTCGGTGCGCCTGGACCTGTCCTATGTCGAGAACTGGTCCATCAGCAGTGATCTGCTGATTGCCTTCAAGACGGTGCGCACCGTGCTCGGTGGTACCGGCGCCTACTAGCCGGCCCGGCAGCGCGGCTGCGCTCCGGTAGCGTGGCTTTCGTGCCGTCCGAGGTCAGAGCCCGCCGACCGCGCCGGCTCTTCGGCATCCTGGCGGTCACTGTCGCACTCGTCGCGCAGGTGGCCCTCTACGCCGCACTGGCCCCGTTCGCCGTGCCCATCGGACTGGCCGTCCTGAACACCTTCCCGTCCGCGGGCGGCCCGCCGGTGCCCATCGACGGCGCCGACCTGACCGCCACCGGTCCGGGCTCGCTGGTGTCGGCGACCACCATGCCCGGGGTGACCCGGCGCATCGAGGCGCGCAACATGCACGCCGCCCGGGTGCTCTACCGGTCCACCGAGGGGGACACCGGCAGGCCCACCGTCGTCTCGGGCTCGGTGTTCACCCCGCTGGGTGACCCGCCGCCGGGCGGCTGGCGGGTGGTGGCCATCGGGCACGGGACCGTCGGCATCGACGGGCCGTGCGCCCCGTCGCTGTCGGACACCATGCTGGGCGCGCTGGCCTTCGTCACCCCGTTCATCGACCGCGGCTACGCCGTCGCCGTGCCCGACTATCAGGGCCTGGGCACCAAGGGGGTGCACCCCTACCTGGACGCCAAGACCGCCGGACTGAACATGATCGACAGCGTGCGGGCGCTGCGGCACACCTTCGCCGACGTCTCGGGCACCTGGATGGCGTTCGGCCACTCCCAGGGCGGCGCGGCCACCTGGGCCGCCGACGAGCAGGCCTCGGTCTACGCCCCCGAACTGCAGCTGCTCGGCGCCGTCGCGGCCTCGCCCGCGGCCGATGTCACCGGTTTCGTCGACAAGGCCCTGACCGGCCGGCTGACCACCGACCAGCTGCTGGCCATGCCGGTGATCGTCGAGTCGCTGGCCCGGGTCCATCCCGATCTGAACCGCGACGACTTCCGCGCCGGGGCCGCCGCCGAACACTGGTCCATCCTGACCGCCTGCCAGGCGCCGCAGATCTACCAGCGCGGCGCGGCCGCCGAGCACCTGCGCCCCGAGGACGTCGCACCGCGCAACGCGGTCGCCGCCGACCGGATGCGCGCGCTGCTACGGGCCTGGGCCCTGCCGCAGCGGGCGCTGTCCGCGCCGATGTCGGTCTGGTACGGCGGTGCCGATACCCTGGTCGACGCGGAATGGACCGCCGCGGCGATCGACCGGGCGTGCGCACTCGGCGGCACCGTGACGGTGCAGTTCGAACCGGACAAGGGACATGCGGAGGTCGACCTGGTGAGCCAGTTGAACTGGATGGCAACGCGATTCGCCGACCAGCCGGTGCGCAATGACTGCTGACCGGGCGCCGCTGGACGCCGGGTCGCTGCGTGCCGGGCTGGCCGCGCCGTGGCACCGGCTCGACGTCGTCGAACAGACCGGGTCCACCAATGCCGACCTGATCGCCCGGTCGGCCGACGAGCAGATCGCCGGTGCCGTGCTGCTGGCCGAGCACCAGGCGGCCGGCCGCGGCCGCGGCGGGCGCAGCTGGCAGGCGGTGCCACGCGGGCTGGTCGTGGTGTCGGTCGGCATCTCCGCAGCCGGTGTGGCCGAGGACCGGTGGGGGCTGTTGCCGCTGCTGGCCGGGGTCGCCGTCGTCGACACGCTGGCCGCCCACGGTGTCACCGCCGGGCTGAAGTGGCCCAACGATGTGCAGGTCGACGGCGCCAAGATCGCCGGCATCCTCGCCGAGGTGGCCTCGCCGGCACCGATCGTGGTGCTCGGCATCGGCCTGAACGTCGCCGTCACCCCCGATGAACTGGGCCAGGCGCAGGCCACGTCCATGCAGATCCTCGGTGCGGGCACCGACCGCACCGAGGTGGCACGCACCTTGTTGCAGCAGTTGGGCACGCGGGTGCAGGCCTGGCAGGCCGGCGATGGCGCCGGGTTGCTGGCCGACTACCGGGCCCGCTCGGCCACCCTGGGCCGGTCGGTGCGCGCGCTGCTGCCCGGCGGCCGGGAGATCGCGGGCACCGCGGCGGGAATCGACGAGCAGGGCCGGCTCTGCATCGACACCGGCACCGGAACCGAAGTGGTGGCGGCCGCCGATATTGTGCATTTACGCCCGCTGTCCGGCGAGGTGTTTGAGTAGAGTCCACTTTCGTGGGCTATCCGGAAAACGTCCTGGCCAGGGACGAACGTGTCGTGCTGCATCGGCACCCGCACTGGAAGCGGCTGCTGGGAGCCATTCTGGTGCTGCTGCTGGCCAGCACGGCGGCCGCGTTCGGCGCCGGCTGGGTCAATCAGACCGACTGGGACGACAACGCCAAGCGCATCCTCTTCGGCGTCCTGGCCGCCGTCTGGCTGATCCTGGTCGGCTGGCTCTCGGTCTGGCCGTTTCTGACGTGGTGGACGACACACTTCGTGATCACCGACCGTCGCGTCATGTTCCGCCACGGACTGCTGACCCGCAGCGGCATCGACATCCCGCTCGCGCGCATCAACAGCGTGGAGTTCAAGCACGGCCTGCTCGACCGGATGCTGCGCACCGGCACGTTGATCATCGAATCGGCGTCACAGGATCCGCTGGAGTTCTACGACATTCCGCGCGTAGAGCAGGTGCATTCCCTGCTCTATCACGAAGTCTTCGACACCCTCGACGCGGAGGAATCGCCGAGCTGATCGGGCCCGGGCACGGTGCGGTGCAGCGGGGTGACCGACCCGTTGTGGACGCCGTTCTGGGCCAGCCCGACGCTTTTACCGAGATGGCCGCCGTCGGCGGCGTGGCCGTTGCGCCCGGTCTCGGCGTGGTCCTCGAACGCCTCGGCGATACCACCCGCGGTCAGCGTGGACTCCAGTGCCTTCTCGGGATTGCGGGCGAACTCGTCGGGGAAGACCCAGCGCCGGAACGCCCAGAACCGGAACGCCATCTGCAGCAGGTTGCCGATGACGTAGGCCGAGATGAAGTCGGCGATGTTCTCCACCGTCAGCGACACCTCGGGCACCCGTAGCCCGAGCACATAGCTGGAGAAATACAGCGGAGCCATCGCCAGCAGCACGCCGACACCGCTGACGCCGAAGAACAACAATGCCTCGTGGTGCCGCTCCCGGCCGCCGCGGTCCTTGAAGCTCCACTCCCGGTTCAGGATGTAGGAGGCGATCACCGCGACGATGCCGGCGATGATCTTCGCGGTCACCGGCTTGGGCTCCAAGACGGTCAGCTTCAGCGTGTAGAAGATCGCCGAGTCGATGATGAACGTCGTCGCACCGACCAGTGCGAACTTGATGAGCTCATGGTGCCGCTCGGCGAAGGGCCGGAGTCCGCGGGGGAGCCGCGCAATCGTGGCATCAGCAAAGGACACGAGGAAGCAGTCTACGTAAACGGCCAGCCCAACGTGAACCTGTGCAGGTCACCGCCGGTGCCGACGGTCCGCATACCGGGTCCGCCGGACATGACACCATATGTGCCGTGCCCCGAACGCCCAGTGCTTCCCGCGCGCCCACCGTCGTGATGATCGGCGGGGGCCAGCTCGCCAGGATGACCCATCAGGCCGCCATCGCGCTCGGCCAGTCACTGCGGGTGCTGGCCGCCGACCCGGCCGATCCCGCGGCCCAGGTGACACCCGATGTGGTGGTGGGCGCGCACACCGATCTGGAGGCGTTGCGCCGCGCCGCCGCCGGGGTGGCCGCGCTGACCTTCGATCACGAACACGTGCCCACTGCGCATCTGGAGCAGTTGGTCGCCGAGGGCGTCACGGTGCACCCGCCGCCACAGGCGCTGATCCACGCGCAGGACAAGCTGGTGATGCGCCGCAAGCTGGAGGCCCTCGGTGCGCCGATCCCGGCCTACGCCGCGGTGCGCACCGTCGATGACGTCGACGCGTTCGCCGCGCGGACCGGCGCCGGCGTGGTCATCAAGACGGTCCGCGGCGGCTACGACGGCCGCGGCGTCGTGCTGGCACGCGACCTGGCGCACGCCCGCGAGGCTGTCGCCGGCTACCTCGCCGACGGCGTCGAGGTCATGCTGGAGGAGCGGGTGGCCTGGCGCCGCGAGCTCTCGGCGCTGGTGGCGCGGTCCCCGTTCGGTCAGGGTGCGGCGTGGCCGGTGGTGCAGACCGTGCAGCGCAACGGGATCTGCGTCGAGGTGATCGCCCCGGCGCCTGGGCTGCCGCTGGAACTCGCCGCCGGTGCGGAGGCGCTCGGCCTGCGGCTGGCCGAGGAACTCGGTGTCGTCGGCGTGCTCGCCGTCGAGCTCTTCGAGACCGAGGCGGGCCAGATCCTGGTGAACGAGCTCGCCATGCGCCCGCACAACTCCGGGCACTGGAGCATGGACGGCGCCCGCACCGGGCAGTTCGAACAGCACCTGCGCGCGGTGCTGGACTATCCGCTGGGGGACACCTCGGCGTTGGCGCCGGTGACGGTGATGGGCAATGTCCTGGGTGCGGCGGAGGCACCTCCGATGTCGATGGACGAGCGCGTCCATCACCTGTGCGCCCGGATGCCCGACGCCAAGATCCACCTGTACGGCAAGGGTGAACGGCCGGGCCGCAAGATCGGGCACGTCAACATCGTGGGCGCCCCCGGCGGCTCCCCGGACGATGCGGAATATGTTGCGGCCCTGCGGGAACGGGCGCAACGGGCGGCGCACTGGCTGTCGCACGCCGAGTGGACCGACGGATGGGATGGACACTGAGGTGACGGAAAAACTGCAGCCCCGCGTCGGGGTCATCATGGGCAGCGACAGCGACTGGTCGGTGATGGAGGCCGCGGTGACCGCGCTGGCCGAGTTCGACATCCCGTTCGAGATCGGCGTCGTCTCGGCCCACCGCACCCCGGCCCGGATGCTGGACTACGCGCAGCACGCCGCCGGGCGCGGCATCGAGATCATCATCGCCGGCGCCGGCGGGGCGGCCCACCTGCCCGGCATGGTCGCCTCGGCGACCCCGCTGCCGGTGATCGGTGTGCCGGTGCCCCTGGCGCGCCTGGACGGCCTGGACTCGCTGCTGTCGATCGTGCAGATGCCCGCCGGGGTGCCGGTGGCGACGGTGTCGATCGGCGGCGCCCGCAACGCCGGCCTGCTGGCGGTGCGGATCCTCGGCGCGGCCGACCCGGCATTGCGGGCCCGGATCGAGGCCTTCCAGGCCGACCTGGAGGAGATGGTGCTGCAGAAAGACGCCGCTCTGCGTGGTCGATTGCTCGGCGATTGAGTGAATCGGGATTAACCGGCTAAAGTTACTGGCGAGTAGCGAGGAGATCCCGATGGTTGCCAACCCGTCCTTTGACCTGTTCCAGCTGTCCGACGAGCACAACGAACTGCGCACCGTGCTGCGTGATCTGTGTGAGAAGGAGATCGCGCCGCATGCCGCGGATGTCGACGCCAAGGCGCGCTACACCGACGAGGCGCTGGCCGCGCTGGACGGCTCCGGCTTCTCGGCGGTGTTCATCCCGGAGGAGTACGGCGGCCAGGGTGCCGACGCGGTCGCCGCGTGCATCGTCATCGAGGAGGTCGCGCGGGTGTGCGCGTCGTCCTCGCTGATCCCGATCTGCAACAAGCTGGGCACCACCGGCCTGCTGATGCGCGGCTCCGAGGAACTCAAGGCCAAGGTGCTGCCCTCGATCGCCGCGGGCGAGGCCACCGCCTCCTATGCGCTGAGTGAGCGCGAGGCCGGCAGCGATGCCGGTGCGATGCGCACCAAGGCCGTCGCCGACGGTGACGACTGGATCCTCAACGGCACCAAGTGCTGGATCTCCAACGGCGGCAAGTCCACCTGGTACACCGTGATGGCCGTGACCGACCCCGACAAGGGTGCCAACGGCATCTCGGCGTTCATCGTGCACAAGGACGACGAGGGGTTCAGCGCCGGGCCCAAGGAGCACAAGATGGGCATCAAGGGATCGCCCACCACCGAGCTGTACTTCGAGAACTGCCGCATCCCGGGGGACCGCATCATCGGCGAGCCGGGCACCGGCTTCAAGACCGCGCTGGCCACCCTGGACCACACCCGCCCGACCATCGGGGCCCAGGCCGTCGGCATCGCCCAGGGCGCGCTGGACGCCTCGATCGCTTACACCAAGGAGCGCAAGCAGTTCGGCAAGTCGATCGCCGACTTCCAGAACACCCAGTTCATGCTGGCCGACATGGCGATGAAGATCGAGGCCGCCCGGCTGATGGTCTATACCGCCGCCGCCCGTGCCGAGCGGGGCGAGCCCAACCTGCAGTTCCTGGCCTCGGCGTCGAAGTGCTTCGCCTCCGATGTCGCGATGGAGGTCACCACCAACGCCGTGCAGCTGTTCGGCGGTTACGGCTACACCGTCGACTTCCCGGTCGAGCGGTTCATGCGCGATGCCAAGATCACCCAGATCTACGAGGGCACCAACCAGATCCAGCGCGTCGTGATGAGCCGTCAGCTGCTGAAGTAGCGTTCTACCGCGAGCAGACACAAAACTGCCCACTCTCGCGAGAGAGTGGGCAGTTTTGTTGGGGGCACCTCCCGCTTGCGGGGGACTGCTCGCCGGACTATTTGATGAGCTCGGTCACCTTGCGGTAGGTGCTGCGCAGCGCATCGCTGCGCCGGGCGATGTGGGCCGGATGCTTGGGCACCGGCACCAGGATGCTCACGGTGTGGCCGACGAAGCTGGACTCGAAGATCGCCGTCATGGTCTTGCCGGCGTAAGCGGCGTCCAGGGTGCGCCGGTAGCGGTCGGCGTGCTCGGGCTGGGTGAACAGCACCTTGTTGTAGCCGATGTAGAACGGCACCAGGGCGCCGCCCTGCTCCAGATAGTGCACGGTGCCGACGCAGACGCCCGGCCACTGCTGGTTGAACACATCGTCGGCGATCACCACACCGCCGTCGACAAGGCTCTTCTCGGCCAGCCGCATATCGCTGAGCACGATCTCCTGGGTGTGTCCGCCGTCGACGGAGAACAGGCGGACGGCCGACATCTCGGCGATGTCACCGGGCATGATCTGGGTGGAGTCGCCCTGGTGGATGACCAGCCCGTCGCGGTCGGTCCACCTGTCCAGGTGGCTGAGGAACCGGTCGCGGTCACCCTGCCCGGACTTGTCGATGTTTGCTTCCTGGTCCTCGAAGAGGTCGATCGCAACGGACGCCTCGCCGGGTTGCTGGAGCAGTTTCATCGCGATGAACAATTGGCCGTGGTGCACGCCGATCTCGGCGATCGGGCCGTTGACGCCAGTCGCGCGCTGGATGTCGTCGACGGCGTGCAGCAACCCGATGGCGGAGGACTCCGTATAGCCCTGCACACGTCGATGCCCCAGATGCCGATATGCAGCGAACTTCATGTACTCACTGCGGGAGCAAAAGGCCCACTGCGAGCCGAATATTGACGCTTAGGGTATTTGATCTTGGCCTTAACCGGAACACCTCAGCCCCGGGTGACCTTCTCCATCTCTCTGCGTCGCGGCAGCCGCTCGGCGTCCGGATTGCTCACTTGGACCAGTGAGGCCCCCGCGGCGAGCACCGCGAGCAGGTGCGCCTCGAGGTCGGCGGGGGTGGTCCAGGCCGCCGCGGACAGCACGCGATCGGAGCCGGTGAGTCCCTGCGCCTCGGCCGAGGCGTGCGCCGCGGCCAGCACCTCGCCGGCGCTGCGGCCGGCCAGCGCCGGCCCGGGTGCGCGCTCGGGGACGATCTGGTCGCCGTGCACCCGCACCGAGGTCGCGTAATCGGTGACCCCGATCGGCAGATCCGGTACCGGTTTGCCGAACGGGTCCAGCGACAGCGCCACCACCTCACCCATGCCGACGGCCGCGTCGGCCTCCTCGAGCCGATCGGCCGTGCACAGCGCCACCTCGGCGTCGGCACCGGCGGACCCGCCGAGCACCACCTCCGCGCCGATCCACCAGATGCCCAGCAGCACCGCCGCGGTCTGCCAATGTGCGGGCAGCAACACCGCGACCCGGCTCCCGGGTCCGGCGCCGAGCTCATCGCGTAACAGGTTGGCCGTCTTGGCCGCCCAGTTGGCCAGCGTCACGGTCGACAGCTCGATGCGTTCCCCGGTGGCGTCGTCGTAGTAGGTGATCCGCGGGCCGACCGGATCGCGCTGCAGCAGCGGGTCCAGCAGCGCGCCGCTGACCGTCACGGCCGCCACGTCAGTTCACGCACTGCGGATCGTCGGAGCCGGCGGTGATGATCGGCGACGGCGGCGGGGGAGCGGTCTCGGTCGAGGAGACCAGGCCGTCGCCCTGATAGCCCTCGTACCAATCGCTGGAGGCCGGATCCGCCGACGGTGTGGTGCCCTCCAGGCCCGATCCCGGTCCGGAGTAGTCGTCGGAGAGCACCACCTGCACGGTGCCCGGTGCCATCGACGGGTCCTCGACGACCGTCAGGTTGCCCAGCTGCTTGGACACCGCCTGTGCGCCGAGGTCATCGACGCTCGGCGCGCGGACCATGCTGTTGGCCACCCGTTCGCCGTCGTGATTGCCGACCGCGCCCGCGGTGAACCCGCCGCCGGTCAGCACCTCGGAGACGGCCGCGGCCAATCCGTTGATGTCGGTGTCGTTGACGACGTCCACGGTGGTCTTGTCCGGGGAGTACGCCACCTTCTCGGTGTTGCCCTCGGCCTGCTCGTTGAGTAGGCCCTCGACCCATTCCTTGACCTGGTCCTGGTCGATGCGCACCACCGATTGCATGCCGTCGTCGCTCCAGCCGTCCTCCCGCAGGATCGGGATGGTGGCGAACGCCACCGAGCCGGCCGCGATCTCCTGCAGCTGGGAGATGAAATCCATGATGTTCCAGCCGTCGGAGAGCACCACCGACCGCTGCACGGCCGTCTGCAGCCGGTTCAACGTCGCCGGGCTGGACAGCGTCTTGCCCGAGATCACCTCGTGGGCCAGCGACGCCATCACCGACTGCTGGCGGGTCACCCGGTCCAGATCGCCGCGTGGCAGGTCGTGGCGTTGCCGCACGAAGCTCAATGCCCGCGGGCCGTCCAGCTTCTGCCAGCCCGCGGGGAAGTCGGCACCCGAAAGAGGTTCGTAGACAGGGTTTTTCAGGCACACGTTGACACCGCCGAGGGCGTCGGTGATCAGACTGAAGCCGAGCAGCCCGATCTCGGCGTAGTGGTCGACGGTGACCCCGGTGAGGTGGGCGACGGTCTTGATCAGCGCCTCCCGGCCGGCCTCGATACCTTCCTTCTCACCCTCGACCGGGTCCATCCCCTGGACCTCGATCAGGTCCTTCATGGTCGCGAGCTTGGCGTCGCCGTAGACCCCGTTGATCTTCATCTTGCCCTCGTCGTCGGGCAGCTCGACATAGGTGTCGCGGGGGATGGAGATGGCGGTGGCCGACTTCCCGTTGTTGGGGATGCGGACCAGGATGATGGTGTCGGTGTTGGTGGCCACGTCGTCGCCGACCCGCAGCTCGGCCAACTCCTCGGGCGAGAGCGGGTTTCCGTGCGCGTCGGTGCGGCTGTCGACGCCGACCAGCAGGATGTCGATGGCCCCGTCCTCGCCGCCGCCGCCCAGTGCCGCCGAGTTGACGTGGTGGATACCGTCCTCGAACGAGCGGACCGTGCTCCAGGCCACGCCGGTGGACGCCACGACCGCGACCGCGGCGATGACGCCGACCGTCCTGGTCAGCCGAATCTGCATCAGCCCAGGCTACTGTCCGGCCCTGCGATGTCCGCCCAAGCGCGTCGGCGTGCCAACCGGTCGCTGCCGCATCCCGTCGCCGCGGTGACCGGTAACGGCAACGGTTGAGCGAACGACACAGTGCACGACGGACGCGTCCGGCATCCGCTCGTGAACCCCGGTCTGCGCAGGGAGTTCGCTCGATACGTGCAGGAAAGGTCCGGTAAATTGTCGGTCATGCGGAAAACTCTGGGCAGGAAGCTGGGCCGCGCCGCGGTGCTGGTTGCGTTGGTCACGTCGATGGTGTCGGTGGCGCCCGCGCCGGCGTACGCGGTCACCGCGCCCGCCGACGGCTACGGGTTCGCCCAGGGCTACACCTGGGCCACCGGAAACCCGGGTGATTCGGCCCGCGAGATCGCCGCGGTCGCCAAGACCGGCGCCTCCTGGGTGCGGCTGCCCCTGGACTGGGGCATCGTCGGGGTCGGGCCGGGCGAATACAACTGGGGCTACTTCGACAGCCTGGTCAACGCCGCGAGCAGCAACGGCCTGCGCATCCTCGGGCTGATCTCCAACACCCCGTTCTGGGCGCGGACCGAGGGCGCGCAGTTGCTGTTCCCGTCCTCGCCGCCCAAGAACTACGCCGACTTCGGCGCCTTCGCCGCCGCCGCGGCCAGCCGCTACGCCGGACGCATCAACGCCTGGGAGGTCTGGAACGAGCCGAACCTTCCGCTGTTCATGGGCTTCGCCGACAACAAGGCCGTCCGCTACACCGACATGCTCAAGGCCGCCTACCCGGCCATCAAGGGCGCCAACCCCGGCGCCACCGTCGTCGCGGCCGGACTCAGCCCGCTGAACGGGCCGGACTCGCCCCCGGGATTCCTGCAGCAGATGTATGCCGCGGGCGCCAAGGGCTCCTTCGACGCGGCCGCCGCGCATCCCTATGTGTTCCCCGGTGGCCTGGCCGCCGACAGCAACAACGGCTGGTCCGATGTGCTGCGCATGCATGACGTGATGGCCGCCAACGGCGACGGCGGCAAGAAGATCTGGCTGACCGAGATGGGCGCCTCCACCAGCGACATCCCCGGCGACGGGGTGAGCCAGCAGGAGCAGGCCAAGCAGATCGTCGACGTGCTCGGCGCCGCGGCCGCCGTCGGCTGGGCCGGGCCGGCGTTCATCCACGCCGTGCGCGACCTGGACACCTCCAACCGCAACGACCGTGAAGCCAACTACGGCGCGCTGCTCACCAGCGACTGGAAGCCGAAGGTCGCCGCCGGGGTGCTCGCCGGCTAGCGGTCGTGCCCGCCCGCATCGTCATCACCGGAGCGGGCGGACAGGTCGGACGCTTCCTGGCCGGTGTGCTCACCGACCGGGGGCGCGATCTGCTCGCCCTGACCTCCGCGCAGTGGGACATCACCGACCCGGCCGCCGGTCGCGGCCTGCTCGGCGCCGGCGACATCGTCGTCAACTGCGCGGCGCTGACGGCCGTCGATGTCGCCGAGGCCGACGAACCGCGTGCGTTCGCGGTCAACGCCACCGGTGCCGGCAACGTCGCGCACCTCTGCGCGGCCGCCGGGGCCCGGTTGATCCACATCTCCACCGACTATGTGTTCAGCGGCCGGTTCACCGGACCGCCGCGACCGTATGAGGTCGACGACCCGGTCGGTCCGCTGAGCGTCTACGGCGCCAGCAAGCTGGACGGGGAGCGTGCCGTGCATGCCGCCCTGCCGAGCGCTCAGGTGGTGCGCACCGCGTGGGTCTACACCGGGACCGGTGCCGATTTCGTGGGCACCATGCGCAGGCTGGCCGCCGAGCGCGACACCGTCGACGTCGTCGCCGACCAGACCGGATCCCCGACGTATGTGGCGGATCTGGTCGACGCCGTGCTGACGCTGGCCGACGACCCGGCACCGCAACCGGTGTGGCACGTGGCCAACAGCGGTCCCGCCAGCCGCTACGAACTGGCCCGGGCCGTGTTCGCCGGGATCGGCGCCGACCCCCAGCGGGTCCGGCCGGTGAGCACCGCCGAGCATCCCCGCCCCGCCCCGCGACCGGTGTATTCGGCGCTGTCCACGGCCGGCTATGACGCTGCCCACACCCCGATGCGGTCTTGGCAGGACGGCCTGGCCGCCGCCTTGACGGCGCTGCGATAGAGACGGTTATCTACGGTGCGTGCGCGACGAACTGGCTGGGCAGAGTGACTGACGAACTCACGGTTGTGACGGTGACCTACTCGCCGGGTCCGCATCTGGATCGCTTCCTCGCCTCGCTCGCCCATGCCACCGACCGTCCGGTGACGGTCATCATGGCCGACAACGGCTCGACCGACGGCGCGCCGGAGGCGGCCGAGCAGCGCTACCCGAACGCCACCCTGCTGCGGACCGGGGGCAACCTCGGCTACGGCACCGCCGTCAACCGGGCCGTCGAGTCCCACGTGGGCGAGGGCGAATGGTTCATCATCGCCAATCCCGATGTGGTCTGGGGACCCGGCAGCATCGACGAACTGCTCGCCGCGGCGCAGCGCAGCCCGGAGGCCGGCGCACTCGGCCCGCTGATCCGCGATCCCGACGGCACCGTGTATCCCTCGGCGCGCCACCAGCCCAGCCTGATCCGCGGCGGGATGCACGCCGTCGTCGGTCCGGTGTGGAAGTCCAACCCGTGGACGGCCGCCTACCGGCAGGAGCGCCTCGCCCCCAGTGAGCGCGTCGTCGGCTGGCTCTCCGGCGCCTGCCTGCTGATGCGCCGCGAGGCGTTCGCTCGGATCGGCGGCTTCGACGAGCGCTACTTCATGTACATGGAGGACGTCGACCTCGGCGACCGGCTGGCCCGGGCCGGGTTCACCAACGTCTACGTGCCCACTGCCGAGATCCTGCACGCAAAGGGACATTCGACCGGCCGCGATCCGGCGCGGAACCTGGCGGCGCACCACCGCAGCACCTACACTTTTCTGGCTGACCGACATCCGCGCTGGTGGCAGGCGCCGCTGCGCTGGACCATCCGCGGTGCGCTGGCCACCCGTGCCGGTCTGGTGGTCCGGAACTCCCGACGTAGGCAGGCGAAAGGACGGCACTGAGCAATGGTGAATCCCGCAGAGGTCGATGCCGTCATCCTGGTCGGCGGCCAGGGCACCCGGTTGCGTCCGCTGACGCTGTCGGCGCCCAAACCGATGCTGCCGACCGCCGGTCTGCCGTTCCTGGCGCATTTGCTGTCCCGGATCGCCGCCGCCGGCCTCCGGCACGTGGTGCTAGGCACCTCGTACAAGGCCGAGGTGTTCGAGGCGACCTTCGGTGACGGGTCCAAGCTCGGCCTGGAGATCGAGTATGTGGTCGAGGAGGAGGCGCTGGGCACCGGTGGCGGTATCGCCAACGTGGCGGGCAAGCTGCGTCACGACACCGTGCTGGTCTTCAACGGCGACGTCCTCTCCGGTGCCGACCTGGGCGCCCTGCTGAACTGCCATGCCGAGCACAACGCCGATGTCACCCTGCACCTGGTGCGGGTCAGCGATCCGCGCGCCTTCGGCTGCGTGCCCACCGACGAGAACCAGCGGGTGACCGCATTCCTGGAGAAGACCCAGGATCCGCCGACCGACCAGATCAACGCCGGCTGCTACGTGTTCCGGCGCGAGGTCATCGACGAGATCCCCAAGGGCCGCGCGCTGTCGGTCGAGCGCGAGGTGTTCCCGACGCTGCTGGCCGAGGACCGCAAGGTGTGCGGCTACGTCGACGCCAGCTACTGGCGCGACATGGGCACGCCGGACGACTTCGTGCGCGGTTCGGCGGACCTGGTGCGCGGCATCGCGCCGTCGCCGGCGCTGAACCATCAGCGCGGCGAGTTCCTGATCCACGACGGGGCGGCGGTCTCGCCCGGTGCGCTGCTGTTGGGTGGCACGGTGGTCGGCCGCGGCGCCGAGATCGGCGCCGGGGCGCGGCTGGACGGAGCGGTGATCTTCGACGGTGTGCGGGTCGAGGCCGGCGCGGTGATCGAGCGTTCCATCATCGGGTTCGGCGCCCGCATCGGCCCGCGTGCGCTGATCCGCGACGGGGTGATCGGTGACGGTGCCGATATCGGTGCCCGCTGCGAGCTGTTGCGCGGGGCGCGGGTGTGGCCGGGCATCACCATCCCCGACGGCGGGATCCGGTACTCCACCGACGTCTGACGCGGCGTCGCCGCACCGTCTGACCGAGTGTCGCCTACACTACGGTTTCTGCTGTGATTCCTCGGATTTGGCACCAGAACCCGTCGTCTCGGCGACCCGGCGTTGCGCGGCCCGGGCCAGCGCGTCCAGCGACGGGTCGCCCGGCGGCATCGCCGTCAGCGGCCACCAGCGCAGGTCCAGTGACTCCGCGCTGCGGGTGATCTCGGCCCCGGCCGGCGCGTGCACCACGAACTGCAGATCGAGATGGCGGGTCGGCGTCCCCAGCGAGCAGGTCAGCGGATGTACGTGTATGGCAACGAGTTCGTGGTCGATGCGCAGTCCGCTGATCCCGGATTCCTCATCGGCCTCGCGCCGGGCGGCGGCCAGGATGTCGGGATCGGTCGGCTCGCAATGACCGCCGAGTTGCAGCCAGCGCCCGACGCGTGGGTGCAGGGTCAGCAGCGCGTGGGTGCCGGTGTGGTCGAGCACCAGTGCCGAGGCGGTGATGTGGCCGGGCTCGCAGGACCGCCGGCAGGCATCGGGTCGGGCCAGGACGAAGGCCAGCACCGCGTGGCGTAGCGCGTCCTGTCCGGGATCGGTGGTCTGCCACCGGGTCAGCAGGTCGACCACCGAGGTGTGCAGGGTCATCGGTGGTGTAGCAGCCCGTCGACCGGCACCGGCGCGCGGACATCCTGCGGTTGGTCGGGATAACCGATCGCGATGGCTCCCAACGGTTCCCAGTCGGCGGCCAGGTCGAGCTCGGCGCGCACGATATCGGGGGCGAAGATGGTCGAGCCCACCCAGCAGCTGCCGACCTCGCGCACCGCCAGGGCCACCAGCAGCGCCTGCACGGCCGCGCCGGCGGCGACGGTGAACATGGTGTGCTCGGCCGCGGTGCGTGCCGGATCCGGGTAGTCGTGTGCGCCGTCGGGCACCATGAACGGGATGACGAGTTCGGGTGCGTCGTAGAGCAGTCTGCCGCGTTCGGTACGCCGCGCGGCGGCCTCGGGGGAGCGGCCGTCGCCGATCAAGTCCTGCTCCCAGCGCTGCCGCATCGCGTCCAGCAGCCGGGTCCGGGTGTCGCCGTCGCGCACCCATACGAACCGCACCGGCCGGGTGTGGTGCGGTGCCGGTGCAGTGAGCGCCTCGGCCACCGCGTCGGTGATCAGTTCCCCCGGCACCGGGTCGGCGCCGAACCGGCGCACCGATCGGCGCAGCAGCTGTGCCTGGCGGCGGCCCATCTCGATCGCCTCGGCGGTGCCGAGCCAGAACAGATCGTCCTCGCCGCCGCGCACCAGCGTGCGCCCGTTGGAGCCGTCGTCGTGCAGGGTCAGCCCGCGCACCACCGCCACCGGGATGCCGGTGAGCTTGCCCTTGACCAGATCGGCCGCGGCGGCGAGCTCGTCGGCCACCGCGATCTCGGTCACCACCAGCTCGTTGCCGTGCACGTCCTGGGCGCCGGCATAGCCGTGCAGCACCCGCAGGCCGGCCGCGCCGATGGCGACATCGGTCTGCCCGTTGCGCCACGCGCGTCCCATCGTGTCGGTGATGACGATGCCCACCCGCACACCGAGTCGCTGGGCCAGCGCATCGCGTAGCGCCGCGGCGCTGCCGTCGGGATCGACCGGCAGTAGCGCCAGTTCGGCGGCGTCGACGTTGGAGCCGTCCACCCCGGCCGCCGCCTGGACCAACCCGATGGCGTTCTCGGTGATCAGCGTCTTGCCCTTGCGCGCCAAAACCCGGACGGCCTCGTCGTCGATCAGTTTGCGCCGCAGCAGGTCCCGCTGCTCCGGATCGGTGGGCGCGCTGACGATGCGCCCCTCGGCCTTGGACAACACCTTGCTGGTGATCACCACCACGTCGTCATCGCGCAACCAGTCGGCGGCCGCGGCGATGGCGGCGGCGACGTCGTCACCGGGCCGGAACTCGGGCAGGCCGGTGACCGGGATGATCTGGCACACCGCCGAACTGCCGTGCTCGGTGCTCACAGCGACAGTCCCGCCAGCTGCAGTCCGGCCCGCACCATCTCGGCGGTGACCGCCGGCTCGGACATCAGCAGCGGTGCCTGCGCGACGGTGACACCGTCGATCTGGGCGCTGTCGCCCTCGTCGATCAACCAGGCATCGAGGATGCCGACACCGCTGCGGGCGCCGTAGTGCCGGCCCACGGCCTCCGAGGAGGATTCGACGCCGATCACGGACAGGCATTCATCGGCCATGCCGCGCAACGGCTTTCCGGCGATGATCGGGGAGTAGCCGATGACCGGGGCCGCGGTGGACCGCAGGGCCGCCCGGATACCGCCGACGGTCAGGATGGAGCCGATGCTGACGACCGGGTTCGACGGTGCGATCAACACCACATCCGCCCCGCTGATCGCATCCGCCACACCCGGTGCGGCGGTGGCCTTGTCGGATCCTACGAACGCGAAACTGTGCGTCTCGATCTTTGCGCGATAGCGCACCCACCACTCCTGGAAGTGGATCGCCTTGCGTTCCCCGTCGGGATCGGTGACCACGACGTGGGTCTCGCTGCGGTCGTCGCTGGCCGGCAGCAACCGGGCGCCCGGCGACCAGCGCGCGCACAGGGCCTCGGTGACCTGGGACAGCGGATACCCCGCGCGCAGCATCTGGGTGCGCACCAGGTGGGTGGCCAGATCCCGGTCGCCCAGGCCGAACCAGTCCGGCTGCACGCCGTAGGCGGCCAGTTCGGACTTGGCGTTCCAGGTTTCGTCGCGGTGGCCCCAGCCCCGCTCGGGGTCGATACCGCCGCCCAGGGTGTACATGCAGGTGTCCAGGTCGGGGCAGATGCGGACGCCGAACATCCAGGCGTCGTCGCCGACGTTGACGACCGCGGTGAGTTCGTGTTCGCCTGTGCCGTCGGCACCTCCGGAGGGGTCGGCAAACTGGCCCAGCCCCAACAGATGCTGGACCCCGAGCAGGAACCGGGCGCCGCCCACGCCGCCGACCAGAACGGTGACCTTCACGCCCTCAGACCCTAGGCCCTGGCGCATCCTTCGTCGTCGCCGCCCGGGGTGTGGTGAACACGCCGGAGAACGGACACGCCGGATCTATGTCACGGGATGGTATGAAAACTGGCCATTCCGCTTGACCGGGACAGCTAACAAGTGTCTAATCACATCAGTGTCATTTCGTGGTTCGCCGCCGGTTTCGGTGGCGCAGACCGAGTTTCGATCAGACGTTCGAATGAGATGGCCGGACATCACAATAGTGATAGCTGGGGTAGTGCTGGTGGGGTTCGGATTTCATCATCCAGCATCGAGCCCCACCCGTGGGGAACATCAAGTAGGTGAGGAGGCGGAACATGTCTTTTGAGCAGGTCGATCTCGACCGCGTGCTCCGGTTCGACAACCGGATGCTCGGTTCAGTGGGCAGTGCACCGCACACCACTACCGGTCCGGAATCGAACGAAGTGATCGCACGCCCGCAGTTGAGTCTGGTGCCCGAGCGCACCGAACTCGGCGCGCCGTCCGACGACGACGATCAGTGGCAGGAGCGCGGCCTGTGCGCGCAAACCGACCCCGAGGCGTTCTTCCCCGAGAAGGGCGGCTCCACCCGCGAGGCCAAGCGCATCTGCCAGGGCTGCGAGGTGCGGGATCGCTGCCTGGAGTACGCGCTGGCCAATGACGAGCGCTTCGGCATCTGGGGCGGTCTGTCCGAGCGTGAACGCCGTCGCCTCAAGCGCGGCATCATCTGAGTCCGGACGCGCCTCAGGCGTCGTCGGACGGTGAGTCGATGACGTCCGGGTCCACACCCAGATAGGTGGCCACCTGGGCCACCAGCACCTCATGCAGTAACTCGGCGAGTTCGTCGGTGTCCTTGGCCCGGCGCTCGATCGGTTTGCGGAACAACACGATTCGCGCCCGCGTGGCATTACCGCGGACATCCACCCCGGCCGGGATCAGCCTGGCCAGCGCGATGGGACCGTCCGCGACGACCTCCGGCGGCCACTGCACGCTGTCGGGATCCTTGGGCGCGATGCGCGGAATCTCGTCGACCGCCACATCCAGCGTCGCCACGCGGCTGTGCCAGCGGCGCTCGATGGGCTCGTAGGCCTCCAGCACCGCCATGTCGAATCGCTCGCCCCGGCTGCGCCAGCCCGGAACCGTCGGCGGCAGCAGCGGTCCACGCATCCCGCGGCCGCGGCGTGATCCCCGATGGTTGCGCTGCGCCACGGGACAGATGGTAACGGTTGATAATCGACCGGTAACGGTTGGAGATCGACGATCCCGCACGCGCGTGTCCGGACCCCCCAGCGGTGCCCGCACGATAATCTTCGGGGCGTGAACGTTCCCCGTCGCTGCTGCAGGCCCGGGTGCCCGCACTACGCCGTGGCGACGCTGACCTTCGTCTACTCGGACTCGACGGCGGTCGTCGGGCCACTGGCCACTGTCTCCGAGCCGCATTCCTGGGACCTGTGCGTCGTGCATGCCGGGCGGATCACCGCCCCGCGCGGATGGGAGTTGGTGCGCCACGCCGGCCCGCTGCCCGCCCATCCCGACGAGGACGATCTGGTCGCCCTCGCCGATGCCGTCCGCGAGGGACGCGAGGGCCTGCCGTCCACGGTCAACGGTGTCACCGCCGGATTCTCCGACCCGACCACCGGCTTGCCGGGCGGGTCGCTGATGGCGCCACCGGTGCGCCGTCCCGAGCCCAACGGTCGCCGCCGTGGCCACCTGCGGGTGCTGCCGGATCCGCCGGCCGAATAATTCGCCGGGCGTGGGGGTATGACCGCGGTGGTCGGTGCGAACTGCGATGCCGTGCGATGTCATCACGGGACCTGCCGCGTCGGTGGTGACGAACTACTAGGCTTGCTCGCAGAGCAGTCCTGACAACCCCCGTCGAACAGAGAGCGAGGAGAGCCATGTCTCGGCCCGCTGAGGCTGTCCACGCTGTCATCAAGGCCTACGACGTGCGGGGCCTGGTCGGAGAGCAGATCGACGAGGACTTCGTCCGCGATGTCGGCGGGGCGTTCGCCCGCCTGGTCCGCGACGAGGGCAACGGACCGGTGGACACCGTGGTGATCGGGCACGATATGCGCGCCAGCTCGCCGGCTTTGTCGGATGCGTTCGCCGACGGCGTCATCGCGCAGGGGCTCGATGTCGTACGGATCGGCCTGGCCTCCACCGATCAGCTGTACTTCGCCTCCGGCCTGCTGGACTGCCCGGGCGCGATGTTCACCGCCAGCCACAACCCGGCCGCCTACAACGGCATCAAGCTGTGCCGCGCCGGCGCCAAGCCGGTCGGCAAGGACTCCGGGTTGACCGTCATCAGCGACGAGGTGATCAACGGCGTGCCGGCCCATGACGGTGCCGCCGGAACCATCACCGACCGCGATGTGCTCGCCGAGTACGGCGACTTCCTGCGGTCGCTGGTCGACCTCGCCGAGCTGCGCCCGCTGCGCGTCGCCGTCGACGCCGGTAACGGCATGGGCGGGCACACCACGCCGGCCGTGCTGGCGGCGATCCCCGGCATCACGGTGTTGCCGCTGTACTTCGAACTCGACGGGACGTTCCCCAATCACGAGGCCAACCCGCTGGACCCGGCGAACCTGGTCGATCTGCAACGGCACGTGCTCGACACCAAGGCCGATATCGGCCTGGCCTTCGACGGTGACGCCGACCGCTGCTTCGTGGTCGACGAGTTGGGTCGGCCGGTCTCGCCGTCGGCGGTGACCGCGCTGGTGGCCGGTCGCGAACTGGGCCGCGAGATCGGTGCGACGGTGATCCACAACCTGATCACCTCGCGGGCGGTGCCCGAGCTGATCACCGAGCGCGGTGGGACCGCGGTGCGGTCGCGCGTCGGCCACTCGTACATCAAGGCGCTGATGGCCGAGACCGGCGCCATCTTCGGCGGCGAACACTCCGCGCACTACTACTTCCGCGATTTCTGGGGTGCCGACTCCGGCATGCTGGCCGCGCTGCACGTGCTGGCCGCGCTTGGCGAGCAGCAACGCCCGCTGTCGGATCTGATGGCCGACTACCAGCGCTACGAGGCGTCCGGAGAGATCAACTTCACGGTCACCGATGCCCCCGCGACCGTCGACGCCGTGCTGACCACCTTCGGCAGTCGGGTCCAGTCCCTCGACCACCTCGACGGCGTCACCGTCGATCTGGGCGACGGCCGCTGGTTCAACCTGCGCACCTCCAACACCGAACCGCTGCTGCGACTCAATGTCGAGGCGCGGACGACAGAAGAGGTCGACGAGGTGGTCGACGAGGTGGCGAAGGTGATCGCCGCCCAGGCCGATGACGGCCGGCCGGCGAGCGAGCCGGCGCCATGACCGCCCGGGCCGCCACCATCGATCTCGACGATGTCGAGGGACTGCTGGCTGCCGACCGGGACGGATTGTTGCGGGCGGCCGCGATGGCCGGGGCGCAGGTGCGTGCCACGGCCGCCGCCGTCGATGAGGGCGCTCTCGACGCGGTGCGCGCCGACGGCCCACCGCGCACGCTGATCTGGGTGGCCGACTCCGGGCCGGCGCACGCGGCCGGGACACTGCTGACCGCCGCGCTCGGCGCGGCGACCGCGGTGCCGATCGTGGTGACCGCGGACGTCCCGCCGTGGACCGGGGCGCTGGACGTGGTCGTGGTGGCCGGTGCCGACGCCGGTGACCCGGTACTGGTCTCGGCGGCCGCGACCGGGGTGCGCCGGGGCGCGCGGGTGGTGGTCGTGGCGCCGCACGAGGGCCCGCTGCGCGAGGTGACCGCCGGCCGCGCCGCGGTGCTGGCGCCGCGGCTGCCGGTGCCCGACGAGTTCGGGTTGACCCGGTACCTGGCGGCGGGCGTGGCGATCCTGGCGGTCCTGGACCGCGGCTTGCGCGTCGACATCAACGCGCTGGCCGACGAGTTGGACGCCGAGGCGCTGCGCAACAGTGCCACCCGGGAGCTGTTCACCAATCCCGCCAAGACCCTGGCCGACCGGCTGACCGGGCGCGACGTCGTGCTGGCCGGTGACAGCGCGGCGACGCTGGCGCTGGCCCAGCACAGTGCGGCGGTGTTGCTGAGGGTGGCCCGCCAGGTGGTGGCCGCCGTCGGGCTGACCGACGCGCTGGGTGCGCTGAGTCAGTTCGGCGCGGCGCCGGTGGACTACGAGGCCGCGCTGTTCCACGACGAGGAACTCGACGGTCCGCTACCGTCGCGGGTCCGCACCGTCGTGCTGACCTCCGATGAGCAGCGGCCCGTCGTGGTCGCCCGCACCGAGGGGTTCGCCGACCTCGACGTGGTCAGCGCCGATGATGTCCCCGACATCGCGCCGACCCCGGGCCGTAGCCGCCCCGAGCAGCAGTTGGCGACGGTGGCGGTGCGGCTGGAGATGACGGCGGTGTACCTGCGACTGGTGCGAGGTTGATCGCGTGAACCTGCTCCGTGGAGCCATTCGGAAATATGCGTGGGGGTCGCGGACCGCGATTGCCGAGTTCACCGGAAGGCCCAGTCCCACAGCCAATCCCGAGGCCGAGTTGTGGCTGGGTGCGCACCCCGGCGATTCGGCGTATCTGGCCGGCGAGGTCGGGGAGCGCTCGCTGCTGGACGTCATCGCCGCCGACCCTCAGGGCCAGCTCGGCGAGGCCACCCGGACCCGCTTCGGCGATGCGCTGCCGTTCCTGGCCAAGGTGCTCGCGGCCGACGAGCCGCTCTCGCTGCAGGCGCACCCCAGCGCCCAGCAGGCGGTGCAGGGTTTCGAACTGGAGAACCACCTCGGCATCCCGGTCACGGCGGCCACCCGTAACTATCGCGATCGCAGTCACAAGCCGGAGATCATCGTCGCGCTGGGGCAGTTCGAAGCGCTGGCCGGTTTCCGCGCGGCCGCCCGCAGTGCCGAGTTCATGCGGGCGCTGTCGGTGCCCGAGCTGGCCCCGTTCATCACCCTGCTCAAGGATCAGTCCGACGCCGACGGTCTGCGTGCGCTGTTCACCACCTGGATCACCTTCCCGCAGCCCGACCTCGACGTGCTGGTGCCCTCGGTGCTCGACGGGGCCATCAACTATCTCCGGTCCAAGGAGACCGCCTTCCTGGCCGAGGCCAAGACCATCCTGGAGCTCGGGGAGCGCTACCCGGGCGACGCCGGGGTGCTGGCGGCCATGCTGCTCAACCGGATCACGCTGGCGCCCGGCGAGGCGATCTATCTGCCGGCCGGCAACCTGCACGCCTACCTGCACGGAGTCGGGTTCGAGGTGATGGCCAACTCGGACAACGTGTTGCGCGGTGGGCTGACCCCCAAACACGTCGACGTGCCCGAGCTGCTGCGGGTGCTGGACTTCACGCCCACCGACGATGCCCCGATCCTGCCGCGGGTCCTGCACGACGGGATGGAACTGGTCTATGACACCCCGGCACCCGAGTTCGCGGTCTCGCTGCTGCAGCTCGGGGCCGAACATGTCGGCCGCGAGATCGACGCGCCCGCCGAACATGCCGGGCCGCAGATCCTGCTGGCGATCGAGGGTGCGGTGCGGGTGCACGCCGGCGCCGATGCGGTGACCCTGCGCCGGGGTGAGTCGGCCTGGGTCGCCGCCGACGACGGACCGGTGCGGTTGCACGCCGACCAACCCGCCCGGCTGTTCCGGGTGACCGTCGGTATCTAGCGCGCGGCGGTGACGCGAACCGGCCGCCGCCGCTTCTCGGCGACGAGCAGGCTCATGTTGTGCCGGACGGTCCGTGCGACCGTGCGCGGACCGGGCACCATGTAGAGGCTGTCGAGCAGGCTGAACCGGCGCAGGAACCATTCCGCGAGAACGGGATCGCTCTCGGCGGCGCCGAGGAACTGGTCGAACAGGGTGCCCACCTTCGCATACCACCACGGCGCCCCATCGGCGGCGGCGTTGTGCAGCGCCACATCGCCGATGGCGTTCATGGTCCAGACCGGCCAGGTGGTCTTCTTCGTCGCCTTCGCCAGCCGTCGCGCGAGGTCGTGGTGCCCGGCGGCCAGCACCTCGCGCAGGTTGCGCGCCTGCAGCGAGGTCATGGTCATGCCCTGGCCGTAGGTGGGATTGAAGCTCACCACCGCGTCGCCGAACGGGATGATGCCGGCCGGGAACCTTCCCATCCGGTCGTAGCGGCGCCACCGGCTGGTCGGGTACTTGTGAAAGGCCATGCCGCCCAGGGGAGTTCCGCTGCGCAACGCCGCGCTCAGATGCGCGGGCAGCAACCGGTCCGCCAGCGCGTATATCTCGGCCAGATTCTGCGGGGGACGGACCTTGCCGGTGCCGAAGGTCGTCACGCTCCAGTTGCCGTCCTCGTACAACAGCATGCCGAGACCGACGGGCTCGTCGTGCGAGGCCCCGGCGACCACGACCTTCTCCTCGATGACACCTGCCGGGATGTGCACCTGCGCGGTGGCGTAGTCGATGCCGACGTCGACGGTGTCCTCATCCGGACGGTCAAACCCCCACTGCGCCAACCACACCGGCAGCCGGGTACCGCGGCCGGCGGCGTCGACCACCAGATCGGCGGTCACGGTCTCGCCGGTGTCGAGCACCGCGCCGGTCACCCGTCGGGCGGCGGGGTCGTAGGTCGGCTCGGCCACGCCGGTGCGGACCAGTTCGACGCGCGGCAGCGCCAGGGTGCGGCCGCGGATCTGCCATTCCAGGTGCGGCCGGCTCGGGACATAGGCGGTGAACTCGCGCTGGAGTACGTCGGTGGTGCCCAGCACGTGACCGGCCGCGCCGAAGTGGATGCGGTCGGGCCGGTTCTCCAGCTTCGGCACTCCGGCGGCGACCATGTCGTCGAGCAATCCGGGGAACAGGTCCTCGAATTCGGCCGCCCCTCGGGCCATCAGCATGTGCACGTGCCGGTCTTGCGGCACGGTGGTGCGACTGGCCGGCCCGTCGGGCAGCGTGTCGCGCTCGTAGATGGTCACCCGGTCGAAATGGTCGGCGAGCACCCGCGCCGCGCACAGCCCGGCCAGGCTCGCCCCGATGACGATGGCATGTGCCCCCATCTGGCCGACCGTACGCGGTGTGTGCCGGGTCACGCAGATTTTCCAGGTCAGAACGGTCTGCCGAAGGTGTCCGAAGTGTGCTGGGTCGGTTCTGCCGGACCATTCAAGCCGTCGCGTTGTACAAAAGCCGACAATTTGTCTAGACGTGCGACAAAACGCCGTCTATAGTCAAATGCAGCAGTGATGGTCCTCACAGAGAGGTGTGACAGATGACATCGCAAATCGACCAGTCAACCGACGTCCCAGCGATCGAATGGCGTGACCGGAAGCGCTACCTGTGGCTGATGGGGTTGATCGCCCCGACGGCACTGTTCGTGATGCTGCCGCTGGTCTGGGCGTTCAACAACGCCGGATGGCACGCCGCGGCGCAGATCCCGTTCTGGGTCGGCCCGCTGCTGGTGTACGTGCTCTTGCCGATCCTGGACCGCTTCTTCGGGCCCGACGGGCAGAACCCGCCCGACGAGGTGATGGAGCGGCTGGAGAACGACAAGTACTACCGCTATTGCACCTACGCCTACATCCCGTGTCAGTACGCCAGCGTCATCTTCGGGGCGTATCTGTTCACGGCGACGGACCTGGGGTGGCTGGGATTCGACGGTGGCCTCGGCTGGCCGGCCAAGATCGGTCTGGCCCTCTCGGTGGGTGTGCTCGGCGGTGTCGGCATCAACACCGCACACGAGATGGGCCACAAGAAGGACTCGCTGGAACGGTGGCTGTCCAAGATCACCCTGGCGCAGACCTGGTATGGGCACTTCTACATCGAGCACAACCGCGGCCATCACGTCCGGGTCGCGACCCCGGAGGACCCGGCCTCGGCCCGGTTCGGCGAGACGTTCTGGGAGTTCCTGCCGCGTAGCGTGTGGGGCAGCCTGCGCTCGTCGTGGGAACTGGAGGCCAAGCGGCTGGAGCGGGCCGGAAAGTCGAAGTGGCACTGGTCCAATGACGTGCTGAACGCCTGGGCGATGTCGGTGGTCCTGTGGGGTGCGCTCATCGCGGCCTTCGGCGTCGGCGTGCTGCCGTACATGCTGATCTCGGCGATCTACGGGTTCACCCTGCTGGAGACGGTGAACTACCTGGAGCACTACGGACTGTTGCGGCAGAAGCTCGACAGTGGCCGCTACGAGCGGTGCGCGCCGGTGCACAGCTGGAACTCGGATCACATCGTGACCAACCTGTTCCTCTATCACCTGCAGCGGCACAGCGATCACCACGCCAACCCGACCCGGCGTTACCAGACGCTGCGCAGCATGGACGGCGCACCGAACCTGCCCAGTGGCTACGCCTCGATGATCGGGCTGACCTACTTCCCGCCGCTGTGGCGCAAGGTGATGGACCACCGCGTGCTGGCCCATTACGACGGTGACATCACCCGGGCCAACATCCACCCGCGGATGCGCGACAAGGTGCTGGCGCGGTACGGGGCCGACCGGTGAGCGTCTACCGCTGCCCGGGCTGCGATTACACCTACGACGAGGCCAAAGGCGCTCCCCGGGAGGGCTTCCCGGCGGGTACCAGCTGGTCCGAGGTGCCCGAGGACTGGACCTGTCCGGACTGCGCGGTCCGCGAGAAGCCCGATTTCGAAACAGTGTGATGCCGACTCTGCGCTGACGGCGCGAAAGGACGAGAAGCCGCCACCGTGAGCGCAGAGTCGACGGGGAAAGGAATGACATGGACTACAAACTGTTCGTCTGCGTGCAGTGCGGATTCGAGTACGACGAGGCCAAGGGCTGGCCCGAGGACGGCATCGCGCCGGGCACCCGGTGGGCCGACATCCCCGAGGACTGGAGCTGCCCGGATTGCGGTGCGGCGAAATCGGATTTCGACATGGTGGAGATCGCACGGCCGTGACGGTCACAACTGACCGGCGCGAAAGTTATAGGGTCGCGGTCATGAACGCACCACGGCCCGGCGCCCAGCGCGTGCCGTACGCGGAGGCATCGCGGGTCCTGTTGCGCGATTCGATCCTCGACGGCATGCGCGAGATGCTGCTGGTGCGCGACTGGTCGTCGATCACGCTGACCGATGTGGCGCGCGCCGCCGGCATCAGCAGGCAGACCATCTACAACGAGTTCGGCTCGCGGCAGGGTCTCGCGCAGGGGTACGCCCTGCGGCTGGCCGACCGTCTGGTCAATGCCGTCGACGCGGCGATCGCCCACAACGTCGGCCGGGTGTACGAGGCTTTCCTGGAAGGCTTCCGGGCCTTCTTCATCGAGTCGGCCTCGGATCCGCTGGTGATCTCGCTGCTCAACGGGGAGGCCAAACCCGACCTGCTGCAGATCATCACCACCGACAGCGGCCCGATCATCAGCCGCTGCTCGGAGCGCCTCACCACGACCTTCCAGAACAGCTGGATCAAGGCCACCGACGAGGACGCCGGGGTACTGGCCCGGGCCATCGTCCGGCTGGCGATGAGCTACGTGTCGATGCCGCCGGAAGCCGACCACGATGTGGCCCGCGATCTGGCCCGCCTGATGTCCCCGTTCGCCGAGCGCTACGGCGTCATCGACCCGGGACCGCAGTGATCCGTCCGGTCTCTCGCAGAGGACCAGCCGCGGGTGGCCAGGAAGGCGTCCAGGAACGGGCCGAGCCCGTCGCGGGCGTCGGCGAGGAAGAAGTTCAGTATCGCCAGGGACACCAACGACCGGCGCATGCCGCTGTCGTTGCGGGAGACGTTTTCCGCGCGCACCGCACACCTCCCGCTCGGTCCTGAACGCGAGCGGCCTGGTACCCCGGCGCCGAGGTCCCGAAACCGGCCCGCCACGGGGGAAGAGGTTGGGCATGGTCGGTTTCGGCTACGGTGTAAGGCGATACCCCGTAGCTGGCAGAGCGCCTCCGATGATGCGAAGGACCTGTCCCGCGAGCCCGCAGGCTACGGGTTTCGGCATGGCCTGCGCCGTATCGGGCAAGCCTGCCTCCAGTGATGACGAACGACACAAAGGGGCTCTGACCACTTATGACTGCGTTGACCGCCGATGTCCGCAACGGCATCGACTTCAAGGTCGCCGACCTTTCCCTCGCCGAATTCGGCCGCAAGGAGATCCGCCTGGCCGAGCACGAGATGCCCGGCCTGATGGAGCTGCGCCGCGAGTACCACGACGTGCAGCCGCTCAAGGGCGCCCGCATCTCCGGCTCGCTGCACATGACCGTGCAGACCGCCGTGCTGATCGAGACCTTGACGGCCCTCGGTGCCGAAGTTCGATGGGCAAGCTGCAACATCTTCTCCACCCAGGACCACGCCGCCGCCGCGATCGTCGTCGGCCCCAACGGCACGGTCGAGGAGCCCAAGGGCACCCCGGTCTTCGCCTGGAAGGGCGAGACGCTGGAGGAGTACTGGTGGGCCGCCGAGCAGATGCTGACCTGGCCGGGTGAGCCGGCCAACATGATCCTCGACGACGGTGGCGACGCCACCATGCTGGTGCTGCGCGGCGCGCAGTACGAGAAGGCCGGCGTGGTTCCGCCCGCCGAGGAAGACGACTCGGCCGAGTGGAAGGTCTTCCTGGAGCTGGTCCGCAAGGGCTACGAGCAGAGCAAGGACAAGTGGACCAAGATCGCCGAGTCGGTCAAGGGTGTCACCGAGGAGACCACCACCGGCGTGCTGCGCCTGTACCAGTTCGCCGCCGCCGGTGAACTGGCGTTCCCGGCCATCAACGTCAACGACTCGGTCACCAAGAGCAAGTTCGACAACAAGTACGGCACCCGTCACTCGCTGGTCGACGGCATCAACCGCGGCACCGACGCCCTCATCGGCGGCAAGAAGGTGCTGATCTGCGGTTACGGCGACGTCGGCAAGGGCTGCGCCGAGTCGCTGGCCGGTCAGGGCGCCCGCGTCCAGGTCACCGAGATCGACCCGATCAACGCGCTGCAGGCCCTGATGGACGGCTACGACGTGGTGACCGTCGAGCAGGCCATCGCCGACGCCGACATCGTCATCACCTCGACCGGCAACAAGGACATCATCACCCTCGACCACATGAAGGCGATGAAGGATCACTCGATCCTGGGCAACATCGGCCACTTCGACAACGAGATCGACATGGCCGCCCTGGAGCGTTCCGGTGCCACCCGCATCAACATCAAGCCGCAGGTCGACGAGTGGACCTTCGGTGAGTCCGGCAAGTCGATCATCGTGCTGAGCGAGGGCCGGCTGCTCAACCTGGGCAACGCGACCGGACACCCCTCGTTCGTGATGAGCAACAGCTTCTCCAACCAGGTGATCGCCCAGATCGAGCTGTGGACCAAGAACGACGAGTACGACAACGAGGTCTACCGCCTGGCCAAGCATCTCGACGAGAAGGTCGCCAAGATCCACGTCGAGGCGCTCGGCGGCACGCTCACCAAGCTGACCAAGGACCAGGCCGAGTACATCGGCGTCGACGTCGAGGGTCCGTACAAGCCGGAGCACTACCGCTACTGACGGTGCACCGTGTGATCGCAGCAGTCGCCGCGACGGCCGTATGTGCCGTCGCGGCGGCTGGCTGTTCGGGGGGTTCGGACGCGCCTGCCGAGCCCACCGCCGGACCCGAACTCGTGGTGCGCCACGACGTCGAGGGTCTGACCGCGACCATCCCGGCCATCGGCATCCCGGAGTCCGTGGCCTGGGTGCAGGACAGTGACGCCACCGGCGCGCGGTGGACCGATGCCGTGGTGCGGATGAACCCGGTGGTGGTCGAGGCGTTGGTGGCGCAGTTCGACCCCGTCGACGGTGGCCGCGCTCCCCGTGTCGTCGACGTCCTGGCCGCCGAGGTGCCCGCGGGCCCGTTCCTGTCCGGCGAACTTCTCGATGCGGGATTTTCCACCGGGGCCACCAGCACCTATGCGTTCCTGGACCGCGCCCATTCCACCCTGGTACTGCAGGCAACCAGCCTGGACTGAGCGGCCCGGCGTGACACCGCGGTAGCTGGTGGATGGTCAGGCCGGCGAAACTGCGCGCGGGCAAGCAAATTTCGCGCCGCGACGTTACACCTTGGCCGTCAAACGAAACGTGATGAATCCGTAGCCAATCGGTCACCGTGATGTTACTGTCCGGTAGTGATTCGGGCCGGGGCGCTGTTCGTCGTGATGTCTTTCGGATTCGTCATCAGTTGCCTCGCAAGCGGTTTGGCGCATGCCGACGACTGGTACCCGTACTACAACGAGGACGAGTACACCGCGTTCTACACGCCACCGAATCCGTTGCCGGACGTGCCGCCGGGTGCCCTCGTGCGAACCGAGCCCTCCCGATTGGTTCTCGAGCCGTCCGGCCAACTCGGCCACATCATGGCCAACGGCACCCGCATCATGTATCGCAGCACCGACGGTCGCGGCAAGCCCGACGTGGTGACCGGTACCTACTTCGAACCGTGGGCGCCGTGGCCGGGCCAGGGGCCGCGGCCGCTGATCGTCTACGGGCCGGGCACCCAGGGCCAGGGTGATCAATGCGCACCGTCGCGAGGATTCAACCAGGGCATCCACTGGTCGCCGTACCTGGACTTCACCTTCAACTACGAGGAACTGTTCGTCGCCACCATGGTGGCCCGCGGATTCGCCATCGTGATGACCGACTACGAAGGTATGGGCACCATCGGGGTCACCCACACCTACGTCAACCGGGTGTCCCAGGGCCAGGCCATGCTCGACGCGGCGCGCGCCGCACGCCTGCTGCCCGGCACCTCGCTGACACCGGGTGGGCCCATTGCCTTCTGGGGTTACTCGCAGGGCGGTGGCGCGGCGGCGTCGGCGGCCGAGATGGCCTCGGCATATGCCCCCGAGCTGAACATCGTGGGCACCTATGCCGGGGCGCCGCCGGCCGATCTGGCCGAGCTGATCCCGTTCGCCGACGGCAGCGCGCTGGTCGCCGTGATCGGCTACGCGCTCAACAGCGTCTTCCAGACCTACCCGGAGGTGGAGGCCAAGATCCGCGGGTTGCTCACCCCGCGCGGCATGGACTTCGTGGACAAGACCAAGGACCAGTGTGTCGGCGAATCGTTGATCAAGTTCATGTTCCGGCACCTGCAGCCCTACTTCACCGGTCCCATCTTCGAACTACTGCAGGACCCGCAGTTCCGCGGTCTGCTCGACCTGCAGAAGCTCGGCACGCTGAAACCCAATGCGCCGGTGCTGATCAACCACAACCGCTTCGATCCGTTGGTGCCCTACGGGCCATCGGTCCAACTCGGCAAGGACTGGTGCGCCAAGGGGGCCGACATCGAGTTCCGCACCAACGAACAACCACCGTTTCTGAACAAGGCCGTGGTGAACCATGCGCTGCCCATGCTCGTCGACGGTGAGCCGGCGATGCAGTGGATCGCCGACCGGTTCAACGGGGTTCCGACGAGACCGAACTGCGGCCAGTTCTAGGGCCGTCGGCTACGCTCGCCGCGTGCTCATCGTGATCGAGGGCCTCGACGGGGCCGGCAAGCGCACGCTGACCGAAGGTCTGCGCACAGCGCTGGAGGCCGACGGCAAAACCGTGACCACACTGGCCTTTCCGCGCTACGGCAGATCCGTGCACGCCGATCTGGCCGCCGAGGCGCTGCACGGCGAGCACGGCGACCTGACCGACTCGGTGTATGCGATGGCGACCCTGTTCGCGCTCGACCGTGCGGGAGCCGCAGACGATATTCGTGGGCTCACCGACAGCCATGACGTGCTGATCCTGGATCGGTATGTGGCATCCAACGCGGCTTACAGCGCCGCGCGGCTGCATCAGCGTGGAGACGGCGAAGTCGTCGCCTGGGTGCGCGACTTGGAGTTCGGTCGGTTCGGCCTGCCGGTGCCGGATTATCAAGTGCTGCTTGATGTTCCAGTTGAGCTTGCGGCGCAGCGGGCGATCGGCAGGGCGGCCGCCGACATCGGCCGCGCCCGGGATGCCTACGAACGCGACGGCGGTCTGCAGCAGCGCACCGGCGCGGTCTATGCCGAACTGGCCGCGGCGGGCTGGGGCGGGCCGTGGCGGGTCGTCGGGCCCGCGGTCGACGCCGCCGCCCTCGCGGCCGACATCACCTCAGCCTGAGGCCAGCCAGCTGCGCACCAGCTCGTCATGGTGCTCGGCCGGTGACCGCAGTGCGGTCAGCGTCGGGTGCCCGGCGATCAGCAGCGCGCTGTCGGTGCCCTCCTCGGGCGGATCGGCCATCTCGACCTCGGCGAGCCGCAGCCCGCCGTCACCGATCTCGTCGACGCGGGTCTGCACGGCGCCGCCGCGGGCCAGCCGGGCATGGCGCAGCGGGCCGAGGTCGGCCGCCGGGCGGTCGGGCACGTTCAACGACAACACGGTGCCCGCCGGCGCGTCACGCAGCAGATCGAGCACCGGGGCGACCAGACCCGCCGCGGTGTCCCAATAGCGTTCACCGGTGGGGTGCAGCGCGACGTCCAGCGATACCGCCAGCGCCCGGGTGTCGGCGATCTGCGCGGTGAGCGCCGCGCCGACCGTGCCCGAATGCAACACGGCGCGACCGACATTGGCGCCGTGATTGATCCCGGACAGCACGATATCCGGCGGCGGATCGAACCAGCCGCCCAGCGCCGCGGCGACGATGTGCCCGGGCTGGGCGTGCACCGCCCACGCCTGCACACCGTCGAGTCCGGGCAGATCCCGGCGCTCGATGACGGTGCGGCCGTCCTCGCGCACTGCGGTCAGCGCGGCGCTCGCGCCGCTGGCCTGCTCGGCGGGGGCGGCCACGATGACCTCCAGCCCGGCGGCCACCGCCGCACCGGCCAGCGCGTGCAGGCCGGGGGAGTCGATCCCGTCGTCGTTGGTGACCAGTGCCCGTGGCATGGTGTCTCCTTTGCGGTTGCTCGCGGACGGGGGCTACTTCTTCCAGGGCCGCAGCTCGACGCGCTCGGCCAGGGTCTGCACGGCGCGCGCCCCGCCGGTGCCCAGCCCGTGCCGCACCACGTTGAGCGCCCCGCACGCCGCACCGATCTGCAGGGCGCGCCGGATCGGATCACCGGCAGCCAGTGCGGCCACCATGCCCGCCGTCATGGAGTCCCCGGCGCCGCGCGGGTCGGCGGGCTCCAGGCTGGGCATCACGACCTCCAGCACGTCGTCCTCGGCGGTCAGCGCCAACGCGGGCGCCGCGCCGGAACGGGAGACGACGATGGTCGCCGCACCCTCCTCGCGCATGCCGTGCATGGCCTTGACCAATTCGCCGGCGTCGTCGGACTTCGCGCGGCCGTCGTCGAGCAACTCCTCGTGGCTGACCTTCACCAGCTCCAGGCCACCGGCGAGCGCCGCCTCCAGCCGGTCGCCGGCCAGGTCGGCGGTGACCTTGCAGCCGTTGGCGCTCAGATCCGCGGCCAGGCGCCGGTAGATCTCGGCGGGTAGCGCACGGTCCTCCTGCGGACCCGACAGCAGCACCCGGCCATGGGTGAGGCCCTCGGTCAGGGTCAGCTCGTAGAGCGCGTCGAGTTCGTGGCGGTCCAGCGCGTTGCCGGCCGACTCGGCGACGATGTCGCGGCTGCCCTCGCGGCGGTCGTGGACGTAGCCCCCGTTGCGGGAACTCACCGGCACCGACTTGACGTCGATCCCACGGCCGGGCAACAGGTGGCCCAGCACGTGACCGGTCTCGCCACCGAGCGCGCAGCACAGCACCACCGGCACGCCGAGCGAGGACACCATCCGGGACTGCCACACGCCCTGTCCGCCGGCGTGCACGTGGATGTCGTCCTCACCGGAGCGGTCCTCGACGGTCACCGTGAGGACCGGCAGCGGGGCGAAGATGACGACGGTGTCGGGATCCGGGGCGGAGGCGTCCTGGTTGCTCATGCGGGTCGGTGTACCCACTCGGCACGCGGACATGCCACGCGCAGTTCCGGCGGCCGCCCGGCCGGGGTGGGCGCGGCACGCCGATAACACAGCCGGCACCGCGTGGCACCCGGGTTTTGTCCCCTTGTGGTGACACCATGGTCACCATGAGGCAACGGATCCTGGTCGTCGACGACGACCCGTCATTGGCCGAGATGCTCACCATCGTCCTCCGCAACGAGGGTTTCGACACCGCAGTCATCGGCGACGGCAGCCAGGCGCTCACCGCCGTGCGTGAGCTGCGGCCCGATCTGGTCCTGCTGGATCTCATGCTGCCCGGGATGAACGGCATCGACGTCTGCCGGGTGCTGCGCTCGGACTCCGGCGTCCCGATCGTCATGCTGACCGCCAAGACCGACACCGTCGATGTGGTGCTGGGTCTGGAATCCGGCGCCGACGACTACGTGATGAAGCCGTTCAAGCCCAAGGAGCTGGTGGCCCGGGTGCGGGCCCGGTTACGCCGCAACGACGACGAGCCGGCCGAGATGCTCTCGATCGCCGACATCGACATCGACGTGCCGGCCCACAAGGTCACCCGCAACGGTGAGCAGATCTCGCTCACGCCGCTGGAATTCGACCTCCTGGTGGCCCTCGCCCGCAAACCCCGGCAGGTGTTCACCCGGGATGTGCTGCTCGAACAGGTCTGGGGTTACCGGCATCCCGCCGACACCCGGCTGGTCAACGTGCATGTGCAGCGACTGCGGGCCAAGGTCGAGACCGACCCGGAGAATCCGCAGGTGGTGCTGACCGTTCGAGGAGTGGGATACAAGGCCGGACCGCCGTGATGTGTGACGGCACCGCCGTCGTGATCGTTCGGCAGTACCTGTGATCTTCGGATCCAGACAACGTGGCCGCAGCCGGTTCCGGGGCCCGTCCCCGATGCTGCGCGGTCTCGGCGCGCTCGGCCGCGCCATCAGTTTCGCCTGGCGCCGTTCGCTGCAGCTGCGGGTGGTCTCGCTGACCCTCGGGCTGTCCCTGGCCGTCATCCTGGTCCTCGGTTTCGTGCTGACCAGTCAGATCACCGACCGCATCCTCGAGGTGAAGGTCCGCGCGGCCACCGAGGAGATCGAGCGGGCCCGCGACACCGTCGGCGGCATCGTCGGCGGCGAGGAGACCCGCTCGCTGGACAGCAGCCTGCAACTGGCGCGCAACACCCTGATCGACCGCAAGGCCGATGCCGGACCCGGTCTGGCCGGCGCCTACGACGCGGTGCTGGTGGTTCCCGGTGACGGGCCGCGCGCGGCCACCGCGGCCGGGCCGGTACAGCAGATCCCCGCTGCGTTGCGCGACTTCGTACAGGCCGGGCAGGTCAGCTATCAGTACGCGACGGTGCACACCGACGGCTTCTCCGGCCCCGCGCTGATCGTCGGCAGCCCCAGCGGGTCGTCGCGGTCGGCGGTCACCAATCTCGAGCTGTACCTGATCTTCCCGTTGAGCAACGAGGAATCCACCATCGCGCTGGTGCGCGGCACCATGGCCACCGGTGGCATCGTGCTGCTGGGCCTGCTGGCCGCGATCGCGCTGCTGGTGGCCCGCCAGATCGTGCTACCGGTGCGGTCGGCGTCGCGGATCGCCGAGCGCTTCGCCGAGGGTCATCTCACCGAGCGGATGCCGGTGCGCGGCGAGGACGACATGGCCCGGCTGGCGGTGTCGTTCAACGACATGGCCGAGAGCCTGTCGCGTCAGATCACCCAGCTCGAGGAGTTCGGTAATCTGCAGCGCCGCTTCACCTCCGACGTCAGTCACGAGTTGCGCACCCCACTCACCACGGTGCGGATGGCCGCCGACCTGATCCACGATCACAGCGACGAACTGGACCCCGCGCTACGCCGGTCCACCGAGTTGATGGTCAACGAACTGGATCGGTTCGAGACGCTGCTGGCCGACCTGCTGGAGATTTCGCGGCACGACGCCGGTGTCGCCGAGCTGGCCGTCGAGGCGGTGGATCTGCGCGCCACCGTACAGAGCGCGCTGGACAACGTCGGGCACCTGGCCGCCGACGCCGCCGTGCAACTCGATGTCGACATGCCCGGTGACGGCGTGATCGCCGAGGTCGATCCGCGCCGGGTGGAACGCATCCTGCGCAATCTGATCGCCAACGCCATCGACCACGCCGAACGCAAACCGGTCGAGATCCGGATGGCCGCCGACGAAGACACGGTCGCCGTGACGGTCCGCGATCACGGCGTCGGGCTGCGCCCGGGCGAGGAGAAGCTGGTGTTCAGCCGGTTCTGGCGCTCGGACCCGTCGCGGGTGCGCCGCTCCGGGGGCACCGGCCTGGGCCTGGCGATCAGCATCGAGGACGCCCGGCTGCACCAGGGGCGCCTGGAGGCCTGGGGCGAACCCGGCAAGGGTGCCTGTTTCCGACTGACGCTGCCGCTGGTGCGAGGGCACAAGGTGACCACCAGCCCGTTGCCGCTCAAGCCCGTCGGTGTGAGCGGGCCGACCCGCGCCGCCGACCGCGGCAGGCGCGACCGGGAATCGGAGGGCGTATGAGACGCGTCCTCGCGGCGGTGAGCGTCGCGTTGTCGGTGGTGCTCGCCGTGTCCGGATGCGCGGGCGTGCCGACATCGTCTGCGCCGCAGGCGATCGGCACCGTCGAGCGGGCCGCGCCGCCCCGGCTGCCCACCCCGACACCGGGCATGGAACCCGACGTGTTGCTGCGCGAATTCCTCAAGGCCACCGCCGATCCGGCGAACCGGCACCTGGCCGCCCGCCAGTTCCTCACCGAATCCGCCTCGCGCGGTTGGGATGACGCGGGCAGCGCCCTGCTGATCGACCGGGTGGTGTTCACCGAGACCCGCCGGCCCGATCGGGTGTCGGTCACCATGCAGGCCGACATCCTGGGCTCGCTGTCCGATGTCGGCGTCTTCGAGACCGCCGAGGGCGCGTTGCCCGATCCCGGGCCCATCGAGCTGGTGCAGACTCCCGGCGGCTGGCGCATCGACCGGCTGCCCAACGGGGTGTTCCTGGACTGGCAGCAGTTCCAACAGACCTACCGGCGCAACACGCTGTATTTCACCGACCCGACCGGCAACACCGTGGTGCCCGACCCACGCTATGTGGCGGTGTCGGATTCCGATCAACTGGCCACCGAGCTGATGAGCAAGCTGATCACCGGCCCGCGCCCGGAGATGGCGCACACCGTGCGCAATCTGCTAGCCGCGCCGATGCGGCTGCGCGGCCCGGTCACCCGCGCCGACGGCAGCAAGACCGGGGTGGGCCGCGGGTACGGCGGCGCCCGCATCGACCTGGAGAACCTGTCCACCACCGACCCGCACACTCGGCAATTGCTTGCCGCGCAGATCATCTGGACGTTGGCGCGGGCCGGTATCAACGGCCCCTACATCATCAACGCCGACGGTGCGGCCCTGGACGACCGGTTCGCCGAGGGCTGGGACACCGCCGATGTGGCCGCCAGCGACCCTGGTGCGGCCGACGGTGCCGGCGCCGGGCTGCACGCCCTGGTCGGCGGATCGCTGGTCTACCTGGACGGCCAGCGCGCCCCGCGGGTGCCCGGCCCGTTCGGTCAGATGCCCGACCAGACCGCGGCCGCGCTGTCGCGCAGCGGGCAGGAGATCGCGTCGGTGGTGGTGCTGCGCCGCGATGCCCCCGACATGGCGTCCTCGCTGTGGATCGGGCCGGTGGGTGGCGATGCGGCACAGGCGCTGGACGGGCGCTCGCTGACCCGGCCCAGCTGGTCGCTCGACGAGGCGATCTGGACCGTCGTCGACGGGGTCAACGTGGTGCGCGTGCTGCAGGAGGCGGCCTCGGGGCAGCCCGCGCGCATCCCGGTCGACTCGACCGCGGTGGCCACCAAGTTCCCCGGCGCCATCAGCGAACTGCAGCTCTCACGCGACGGCACCCGGGCGGCCATGGTGATCAACGGCGAGGTGATCCTGGCCGGGGTGGAGCAGACCCCCGGCGGGGGATACGCGTTGACCTATCCGCGCCGGCTGGGTTTCGGGCTGCGTGACACCGCGGTGTCGCTGTCATGGCGCACCGGTGACGACATCGTGGTCACCCGGACCGACACCGCGCACCCGGTGTCCTATGTGAACCTCGACGGCGTCAACTCCGACGGTCCCAACGGCAACCTGGCGGTGCCGATGTCGGTGGTCGCGGCCAACCCGTCCACGGTGTACGTGGCCGACCGGCGGGGGATCCTGCAGCTGTCCGGGTCGGCCGCCGACAACGACCTCACCTGGTCGGAGGTCCGGCCGCTGATGGTCGCCGGCGCGGTGCCGGTGCTACCGGGCTGATCAGCGGCGCTGCTGCGCGGCGCGCTGCCGGTCGACGAACCGGGTCGACATGCGCTGCATCAGTCCGGGTGCGAACCGGGCGAACCGCCACGCCAGCCGGGCCTGCCGCGGCCACACCAGCAGCGCCCGGTTGTCCTCGATGGCGCGCAAGGTGTCGGCGGCTAGGTCGTCGGCCGAGGCGAACGTCGCGTTGCGCCGGCCCATCGTGTAGAAATCGCGGCCGACGAACCCGCCGACGGAACCCTTGTCCAGGATCGGTGTCTCCACGGCGGTGGGGCAGATGGCCAGCACCCCGACCCCGCGGCCGGCCGCCTCGGACCGCAGGGCCAGCGACAGCCCGACGACGGCGTGCTTGGTCATCACGTAGCTGGTGATCTGACCGGCGGCGGCCAGCCCCGCCATCGAGGCGGTGTTGACGATGTGCCCGCGCCCCTGGCGCACCATCAGTGGATAGGCGGCCGCGACCCCGTGCACCACCCCGCGGATGTTGACGTCGATGATCGCGTCCCACTGCGCCAGCGTCAGCAGTTCGGTGTCCCCGCCCCAGGTGATGCCGGCATTGTTGAACATCAGGTCCAGCCGGCCGGCCCGGTCCACCACCTCGTCGACGCAGGCCTGCACGGCCACGGCGTCGGTGACGTCGAGGGCGGCCCAGCGCGCACCGAGCGGTTCGGCGGTCGCGCGGGCGGCGGCGGCGTGGATATCGGTGCACACCACCTCGGCCCCGGCCCCGGCCAGCGCGCGGCATAGTGCCGCGCCGATCCCGGAGCCGGCGCCGGTGACGATGGCCTGCTGCTGCGCGAACATGCCGAAATGCTAACGGTAACGCCGACGGTGTCCGGCCCGGTTGCCGGCGAAACCCGCGTACCCGGGGCGGACTTCGACGCGTGCACCCCCGGTACGCGGGTTTCGCCGCGCACCGGCCGGGTGATGTCAGAGCCCCCGTCGACACTGGACCGGTGCTGCTGGATCTGATGCTGCCGCTGGAGTGCGGGGGCTGCGGCGCGCCGGCGACGCGCTGGTGCGCTACCTGTGCGGCCGAACTGCGCGCCCGCGCCGCCCAGCCCCATGTCGCCACGCCACGCCTCGACCCGGGTGTGCCGGTGCTGGTGCTCGGCCGCTATGCCGGCGCCCGGCGCAATGCCATCGTCGCGGTGAAGGAACGCGGCCGCGCCGATCTGGTCGGTCCGCTGGGCCAGACGCTGCGGGTCGGGCTGGACCGGCTGCTCGGCTGGGGCCTGCTCGACGTCCCGCTGACCGTGGTCCCGGCGCCCACCCGCCGGCTGGCGGCCCGGCGCCGCGGGGGTGATCCGGTGACCCGGGTGGCGCGCGCGGCGACCGCCGACCTGCCCGGTGTCACGGTCACCGGGGCGCTGCGGCTGACCGGATTCCCCCGCGACTCGGTCGGGCTGTCCAGTGCCGACCGGCAGCGCAACCTGGCCGGCCGGGTGCGGGTGACACGCCCGGTGCACGGACCGGTGATCGTCATCGACGACGTGGTCACCACCGGCGCGACGGCCTGTGAATCGGTGCGTGCCCTGCAAACTGCCGGGGCGGCTGTGCAGGCAGTTGTCGCACTGGCCGCCGCGTGATCCGGGCGGGCGGCTGTTGCCGGTAGATGAAGAACTCAAAACAGGTCTGCGAAATTGGTGGCACAGTCAGGTGAACTCCGACTACCGTCGGTGCCAACAACCCGTGAATGCTTCACGGCGGCACCTGCCCCAGGCGGGCGCCCGTGCGGCACCGGGACTGCCCGAGTGCGGTAGGAGGTGAGAACTCGACACCTGACGCCGGCGGGCGCGCGACATGCACATCCTCGTCGGCGTAATCATCACGATCCGGCACGCGTTCTGCGTGCGACTGCCGACAGAAATGAGTTGTCAAGCATGTCAACGAATTCCGTGGAATCTGAACGCTCGACCATGGTCATGGATGACCGGTCCGAACTCCCTGACGCGCCGGCGATGAACGCCGATGTCGTCGTCAAGGGTCGCAACGTCGAGGTACCGGAGCACTTCCGCATCTATGTCGCGGAGAAGCTGGCCCGGCTCGAGCGTTTCGACAAGACCATCTATCTGTTCGATGTGGAACTCGACCACGAACGCAACCGACGCCAGCGCAAGAACTGTCAGCATGTCGAGATCACCGCCCGCGGCCGTGGACCGGTCGTCCGGGGCGAGGCCTGCGCCGACAGCTTCTACGCCGCGCTCGAATCTGCGGCAAGCAAACTCGAAGCCCGGCTGCGCCGCACCAAGGACCGCCGCAAGATCCACTACGGCGACAAGACGCCGGTCTCGCTGCACGAGGCCACCGCGGTGCTGCCGCCCGAGGAGGCGCCCGCCACGCCGGACCCCTTCTCACTCGACCCGAGCGAATTCCACGAGCCGGGTCGCATCGTGCGCACCAAGACCCACGAGGCCACCCCGATGAGCGTCGACGACGCGCTCTACGAGATGGAACTGGTCGGCCATGATTTCTTCCTCTTCCACGACAAGGAGTCGGACCGGCCGACGGTGGTCTACCGCAGGCACGCCTACGACTACGGATTGATCCGGCTGGCCTGATCCCGCCGCCCGAAGCACGAGCCCCCGGCCACCCGGCCGGGGGCTCGTTGCCTGCATCGACACTCGTCGGAGGCTTTCTGGGAGGCCCTCTCAGCCTGTCGCCTACGATGGAACAGGCCCATCGGCTGTCCAGATTCGTCGACCCACAGGGGAAATAGCGTGCTCGATAAGTTGCTCCGGCTCGGTGAAGGCCGCATGGTCAAACGCCTCAAGAAGGTGGCCGACTATGTGGACACCCTGTCCGACGACGTCGAGAAGCTCTCCGACGCCGAGCTGCGTGCCAAGACCGACGAGTTCCGCGAGCGGCTGTCCGGCGGCGAGGACGTCGATGACCTGCTGCCCGAGGCCTTCGCGGTGGCCCGCGAGGCGGCCTGGCGGGTGCTCGGCCAGAAGCCGTTCCCGGTGCAGCTGATGGGTGGCGCGGCGCTGCACTTCGGCAACGTCGCGGAGATGAAGACCGGTGAGGGCAAGACCCTGACCGGCGTGCTGCCCGCCTATCTGAATGCGCTGACCGGCAAGGGCGCTCACATCGTCACGGTCAACGACTACCTGGCCAAGCGCGACAGCGAGCAGATGGGCCGCATCCACCGCTTCCTCGGTCTGGAGGTCGGCGTCATCCTGTCCGGGCTGACCCCCGACCAGCGCCGCGCGGCCTACGCCGCCGACATCACCTACGGCACCAACAACGAGTTCGGCTTCGACTACCTGCGCGACAACATGGCCCATTCCGTGCAGGAGATGGTGCAGCGCGGACACCACTTCGCGATCGTCGACGAGGTCGACTCGATCCTCATCGACGAGGCCCGCACCCCGCTGATCATCTCCGGCCCCGCCGACGGCGCGTCCAACTGGTACGCCGAGTTCGCCCGGCTGGCCCCGTTGATGGAGAAGGACACCCACTACGAGGTGGACCTGCGCAAGCGCACCATCGGCGTGCACGAACTCGGTGTCGAGTTCGTCGAGGACCAGCTCGGCATCGAGAACCTGTACGAGGCCGCCAACTCGCCGCTGGTCAGCTACCTGAACAACGCGCTGAAGGCCAAGGAGCTGTTCCTGCGCGACAAGGACTACATCGTGCGCAACGGTGAGGTCATCATCGTCGACGAGTTCACCGGCCGTGTGCTGGTGGGCCGCCGCTACAACGAGGGCATGCACCAGGCCATCGAGGCCAAGGAACGCGTCGAGATCAAGGCCGAGAACCAGACGCTGGCCACCATCACGCTGCAGAACTACTTCCGCCTCTACAAGAAGCTGTCCGGGATGACCGGTACGGCCCAGACCGAGGCCTCCGAGCTGCACGAGATCTACAAGCTGGGCGTGGTCTCCATCCCGACCAACCGGCCGATGATCCGCGAGGACCAGTCCGACCTGATCTACAAGACCGAGGAAGCCAAGTACATCGCGGTCGTCGATGATGTGGTGGAACGCTATGAGAAGGGCCAGCCGGTCCTGATCGGCACCACCTCGGTGGAGCGTTCGGAGTACCTGTCGCGCCAGTTCCAGAAGCGCAAGGTGCCGCACAACGTCCTCAACGCCAAGTACCACGAGCAAGAGGCCAACATCATCGCCGAGGCCGGCCGGCGCGGGGCCATCACCGTGGCCACCAACATGGCCGGCCGCGGTACCGACATCGTGCTGGGCGGCAACGTCGAGTTCCTGGCCGACAAGCGGCTCAAGGAACAGGGCCTGGACCCGGTGACGACGCCCGAGGAGTACGAGGCGGCCTGGGAATCGACCGTCAGCAAGATCAAGGAAGAGGCCAAGGGCGAGGCCGACGAGGTGCGCGCCGCCGGTGGTCTGTACGTACTGGGCACCGAGCGGCACGAGTCGCGCCGCATCGACAACCAGCTTCGCGGCCGCTCGGGCCGCCAGGGCGACCCGGGCGAATCCCGCTTCTATCTGTCCCTCGGTGACGAGCTGATGCGCCGCTTCAACGGTGCGACGCTGGAGACGCTGCTGACCCGGCTGAACCTGCCCGAGGACGTGCCGATCGAGGCCAAGATGGTCACCCGCGCGATCAAGAGCGCGCAGACCCAGGTCGAGCAGCAGAACTTCGAGGTCCGCAAGAACGTCCTGAAGTACGACGAGGTGATGAACCGGCAGCGCACGGTCATCTACGACGAGCGCCGGATGATCCTGGAGGGCGAGAACCTGCAGCAGCAGGCGCACGACATGATGGTCGACGTCATCACCGCCTACGTGGACGGGGCGACGGCGGAGGGCTACTCCGAGGACTGGGATCTGGAGAAGCTCTGGGAGGCGCTCAAGACGCTGTACCCGGTCAGCATCGACCACCACGATCTGCTGGATTCCGACGCCATCGGCGAGCCCGGTGAGCTGACCCGCGAGGAGCTGCTCGACGCGCTGATCAAGGATGCCGAACGCGCGTACGCGGAGCGGGAGGCCCAGATCGACGCCATCGGCGGCGAGGGCGCCATGCGGCAGCTGGAACGCAACGTGCTGCTCAACGTGATCGACCGCAAGTGGCGTGAGCACCTCTATGAGATGGACTACCTCAAGGAGGGCATCGGCCTGCGCGCGATGGCCCAGCGCGACCCGCTGGTCGAATACCAGCGCGAGGGTTACGACATGTTCGTCGCGATGCTGGAGGGTCTCAAGGAGGAGTCCGTCGGCTTCCTGTTCAACGTTGCGGTCGAGGCCGCCCCGCAGACCGCACCGGTGGTGCAGCCGATGTCGACCGGGCTGGCCCAGTTCGCCGCCGCGGCGCAGCAGGCCGGCGGCCAACAGGGTCAGCAGGGTGCCGACCGGCAGGGACAGGTCGCCACCAAGGAACGCCCGGCGGGCGTGCAGGCGAAGGGGATCAACGACGGCACGGCGCCGCCGTTGACCTATACCGGTCCCGCCGAGGATGGCTCGGCCGAGGTCAAGCGGGGCGGCGGCGCCGCGCAACCGGCCGGCGGCGGCACCCGCAAGGAACGCCGCGAGGCGGCCCGCCGCGGCAAGAAGCGCTGACGCTCAACCGATCTGCAGCGCCACCAGCTGCCAGCGCCCGCCGATGATCTCGACCCGGCCGGCGATGGCGCGCACCCGCGGGCCGCGGGTGTAGGTGGCGAACACCTCGGCCGCGGTGACCGCGGTACCGGCGTCGGATGTGATGCTGCGCAACCGGATCCGGCGCAGCACCGCGGTCCCGCCGGCCTGCGGCAGCCGCGCCAGCGACCGGATGGTGTCGATCAGCGTCGGCGTCAGCAGACCGCGCAACTGGGCGGCCGGACGCCGACGGTCCACCACCTCGAGCACCCGGCGCAGTGCGGCATCGGTGAACACCGCGGCGGCGGTCGGTGCCGGGACCTCACCGGCGATCGCCGGCGGACCGGTCCGGCGAGGTGTGCGCCTGCGCGGCGCGGAGATCGCCGCCGGCAGGTGATGCGGCATGCCGAGCGGCGGCGGCTCGCAGTCGATGATCGGCGTGGTGGTGCACAGCGGTCGGTGCTGCGGGGTGGACGTCACGGGCACTCCAGCGGGCAGGGTCGGATACGGCGGCTGCTGGAGAGGCACAGGCATATTCATGTTCGCACGGGCGGCAGCCGGTGCTGCGCACCGAATTTGCGGTCGCCCGCCCGTTCTGCGAGGGGTTCGACCTCCCGTGATGCGGGACTCACACCTGTGCCGCTACGGTGGCGTTGACAACAAGCAAGGGGGGTCGGCGTCGCGATGGTGACCAGGTTGTCGGCATCCGACGCGGCGTTCTATCACCTGGAGAACAGTTCGACGCCGATGTACGTCGGCTCGTTGTCCATCGTGCGCAAGCCCCGCGGCGGGCTCAGTTATGAAACCGTGCTGGCCACCGTCGAGCAGCGGCTGCCCCAGATCCCGCGCTACCGGCAGAAGGTGCGCGAGGTGCCGTTCGGACTGGCCCGCCCGGTCTGGGTCGACGACGACGATTTCGACATCACCTACCACGTGCGGCGCTCGGCGTTGCCCTCGCCGGGCAGCGACGCCCAGCTGCACGACCTGATCGCCCGGATCGGCTCGCGGCCGATGGACAAGTCGCGCCCGCTGTGGGAGATGTACATCATCGAGGGGCTGACCGGGAACCGGATCGCCATCTACACCAAATCGCATCAGGCGCTGGTCAACGGGATGTCGGCACTGGAGATCGGTCACGTCATCGCCGACCGGACGGCCAAGGCCCCGGAATTCGGCGAGGACATCTGGATCCCGGCCCGCCAGCCCAGTGCCGAGCGGCTGCTGGCCGGGGCGATCGGCGAGTGGATCACCCGGCCCACCGCCCAGGCCGCGGCGCTCCGGTCGTCGGTGCAGGAGATGATCACCAATGCCGGGGCGCTCGTCGACGCCGGGCGCCGGGTGGCCGAAGTGGCCCGCACGGTGGCCCGCGGCACCGCGCCGAGCAGCCCGCTGAACACCACGGTGTCGCGCAACCGCCGCCTCACCGTCGCCGCGCACAAGCTCGCCGACTACCGCGACCTGCGGGCCCGCTACGAATGCGATGTCAACGATGTGGTGCTGGCGGTGGTGGCCGGCGCGCTGCGCAACTGGCTGCTGTCGCGCGGGGAACCGGTGACCTCGACCTCGACGGTGCGCGCGATGGCGCCGAACTCGGTCTACCCCGACGCCGAGATCGACTCCGCCGGACCCGGTCAGGCCATCAGTGAGGTCTCGCCGTTCCTGGTCGACCTGCCGGTCGGGGAGGGCAATGCGGTGGTGCGGCTCTCGCAGATCGCGCATGCCACCGAATCCCATTCCACCGCGGCCAGCCTGGTCGACGCGCGCACCATCGTGACCCTGTCCGGTTTCGCGCCGCCCACCCTGCACGCCATGGGTATTCGGGTGGCAACCAGTTTCTCGGCTCGCCAGTTCAATTTGCTGATCACCAATGTGCCGGGCGCCCAGAAGCAGATGTACATCGCCGGGGCGAAATTGCTGGAGACCTACGCTGTCGCGCCGCTGCTGACCAACCAGGTGCTGGCCATCGCCGTGACCTCGTACAACGGCATGCTCTACTTCGGTATCAACGCCGATCGGGACGCCATGAGCGATGTCGAGGTGCTGCCGTCGTTGTTGCGCGAATCGCTCGACGAACTGCTCGAGGCAACTCGTTAGCGAAGTTGACGAGATAGCCCCGGGCGGTATCTGATGGATCAACCATGCCAGATACCGATAGTGAAGATACGAAACTCGACAAGCTCGACGTGATACCGCACCCCGTCCTCGACGTACCGATCGACGAGGTCAAACTGACCGACAGACGCAGCCTGGACTGGCTGGTCTTCGGCGTCACCGCGGTGATCGCCGTGGCATTCCTGGTGTGGGGCTTCATCGACACCGCGGGTCTGGCATCGGCCTCCGGGGATGCGCTCGGCTGGGTGCTGACCAACGCGGGCTGGCTGTTCACCCTGACCGCGTCGGGGTTCGTCATCTTCGTGCTCTGGATCGCCATGGGCCGCTTCGGCAATATCCCGCTGGGCCGCGATGACGAGGAGCCCGAGTTCCGCACGGTGTCCTGGGTGGCGATGATGTTCAGCGCCGGCATGGGCATCGGCCTGATGTTCTTCGGTGTCGCCGAACCCTTGTCGCACATGGTGACCCCGCCGCCGGGCACCGGACCCGAGGGCAGTGCCGAAGCCGTGCAGCACGCCATGGCCACCACGCTGTTCCACTGGACCCTGCACCCGTGGGCCATCTACGCCGTCGTCGGCCTGGCCATCGCCTACGGCGTGTACCGCAAGGGTCGCTTCCAACTGATCAGCGCCGCCTTCGAACCGCTGATCGGGGATCGTGCCAAGGGCGGGCTCGGCCGGGTCATCGACATGCTGGCCATCTTCGCGACGCTGTTCGGATCGGCCGCCTCGCTGGGCCTGGGGGCGCTGCAGATCCGCAGCGGCCTGCAGATCGTGGCCGGCATCGGGGAAACCGGCAACGCCATCCTGATCGGCATCATCGCGGTGCTGACGTGTGCGTTCGTGCTGTCGGCGGTGTCCGGCGTGGCCCGCGGCATCCAGTGGCTGTCCAACATCAACATGGTGCTGGCGCTGCTGCTCGCCCTGTTCGTGTTCATCGTCGGGCCGACCATCTTCATCCTGAACCTGATCCCGACCTCGATCGGCAGCTACTTCCAGGACCTGGCCATGATGGCCGCGCGCACCGGCGCCGAAGGCGCCGAGACCGAGGCCTGGCTGGGCTCGTGGACCATCTTCTACTGGGCCTGGTGGATCTCCTGGACCCCGTTCGTCGGGATGTTCATCGCGCGCATCTCCCGCGGTCGGACCATCCGCCAGTTCGTCACCGGCGTGCTGCTGGTTCCCAGCCTGGTCTCGCTGGTCTGGTTCTGCATCTTCGGCGGCGCGGCCATCGACGCCCAGCGCGGCGGCACCGACCTGGCCGGGGAGGGCAGTCAGGAGGCCCAGCTGTTCGGCCTGCTCGCCGACTATCCGATCGCCGGTATCGCCAGTGTGGTGGTGATGGTGCTGGTCGCCATCTTCTTCGTCTCCGGCGCCGACGCCGCGTCGATCGTGATGGGCTCGCTGTCCGAACGCGGCACCATCGAACCGAGTCGCAAGACCGTCATCTTCTGGGGTGTGGCCACCGGTGCGGTCGCCGCGGTGATGCTGCTGGCGGGTGGCTCGGATGCGCTGACCGGTCTGCAGTCGATCACGATCATCGCGGCGCTGCCGTTCGTGGTGGTGATGATCGGCCTGGCGGTGGCGCTGGTGAAGGACCTGCGCCAGGACCCGCTGATGGTGCGCCGCCAGTATGCGGTCGAGGCGGTGCACTCGGCGGTGATCGCCGGTGTCACCCAGCACGGTGACGATTTCGTGCTGTCGGTGGAGAAGGATCCCGAGGCCGGGTCCAACGGTCAGCACGCGGACAAGCCGGGGCGCTAACCTGCCACGGTGCGTGTCTACATTCCGGCGACCCTGGCGATGTTGCAGCAGTTCGTCGCCGACCGGCTGATCCATGCCCGCAGCGGGACGGCCTTCGCGGTCACCCCGGCGCTGCGCGAGGCCTACTCCGAGGGTGACGAGGACGAGCTGTCCGAGGTCGCGCTGCGCGACGCCGCACTGGCCTCGTTGCGGTTGCTGTCGGGCGAACAGGCGACGCCGGACGTGGACGCGTTGCCGCCGCGGCGGGCCGTGCTGGTCGCCGAGGTCGACGGTGCGACGGTGCGGCCCGACCTCGACGACGCGGTGGTCCGGTTGGCCGGACCCGTCGCGATCGACGACGTCATCGCAGCGTATGTGGACAATGCCGATGCCGAGCCCGCCGTGCTCACCGCCGTCGAGGTGATCGACGAGGCCGATCTGGGCGATGAGGATGCCGAGCTCGCGGTGGGCGACGCGCAGGATCACGACCTGGCGTGGTACGCGCCCTCGGAGTTGCCGTTCCTACTGGAACTGTTGTGACGCAGATCGCGTCGAGCGGGCCGGCCGATCACACGGGAAGGCTGTGTACGGACCCGTAACTTACGGTACCGTAGGTTGCGTGGCCAAGAATGAAATCAAGGTCTCGGCCAAAGTGGCCGACACCGTGCGCCCGACCATCGCGGGGGCCGACCGTCACCGCGGGTGGCATGCGCTGCGAACCGTCGTCGGCCGCATCACCACCCCCTTGCTGCCGGATGACTATCTGAAGCTGGCCAACCCGCTGTGGTCGGCCCGCGAACTGCGCGGCCGCGTGGTGGAGGTGCGACGCGAGACCGTCGACTCCGCAACGTTGGTGATCAAGCCCGGCTGGGGTTTCTCCTTCGACTACGAGCCGGGCCAGTACATCGGCATCGGCCTGCTGGTGGACGGCCGCTGGCGGTGGCGTTCGTACTCGTTGACCTCCGCGCCGGTGCGTGGTGGCCGCGACAGTCGACTCATCACCATCACGGTCAAGGCGATGCCGGAGGGTTTCCTGTCGACCCATCTGGTCGGCGGTGTGGCCCCGGGCACGATCGTGCGGTTGGCCGCGCCGCAGGGCAATTTCGTGATGCCGGACCCGGCGCCGGCCAAGGTGCTGTTCCTGACCGCGGGATCGGGGATCACCCCGGTGATGTCGATGCTGCGCACGCTGGTGCGCCACGATCAGATCACCGACATCGTGCACGTGCACTCCGCGCCGACCGAGGCCGACGTCATGTTCGCCGGTGAGCTCAAGGCACTGCACGACGCGCATCCGGGCTACCGGATGGAGTTGCGCACCACGCGCACCCAGGGCCGGCTGGATCTGCACCGCCTCGCCGAGGTGGTGCCGGACTGGCAGGACCGCCAGGCCTGGGCGTGTGGTCCGGAGGCCATGTTGGGCGATGCCGAACGGCTGTGGACCGAGGCCGGGATCAGCGGGCAGCTGCACCTGGAGCGGTTCGCCGTCACCCGGGCGGCGCCGCACGGCACCGGTGGCACCGTCACCTTCGAGCGCAGCGGCAAGAGTGTGACCGCCGATGCCGCAACATCGTTGATGGAGGCCGGCGAGGGCGCGGGTATCCAGATGCCGTTCGGTTGCCGGATGGGCATCTGCCAGTCCTGTGTCGTCGGCCTGGTCCAGGGTCATGTGCGTGACCTGCGCACCGGCGTGGAGCACGAGCCGGGGTCCCGGGTGCAGACCTGCGTCTCCGCGGCGTCGGGCGACTGCACGCTGGACGCATAGCTTTTACTGACTAGTAACCTACGGTTGCGTAGGTTACGCTAGCGTAGTAACCGGAAGGAGGGCCGAACGACCATGGCAGTAACCGACGTACCGGAATTTGCGCATCTCAGCGAGGCGGACATCGAAGCGCTGGGTGCAGAACTGGACGCGATCCGTCAGGACATCGAAGATTCGCGCGGCGCCGATGACGCGCGCTATATCCGCAGGACCATTGCCTTCCAGCGGGTACTCGAACTCACCGGCCGGGCACTGCTCGCCGGTAGCTCCAAGCGCGCCTACTGGTGGGCCGGAGCCTCCACGCTGGGCGTGGCCAAGATCATCGAGAACATGGAGATCGGCCACAACGTCATGCACGGCCAGTGGGACTGGATGAACGATCCCGAGATCCACTCCTCGACGTGGGAGTGGGACATGGGCGGCGCGTCCAAGCACTGGCGGTTCACCCACAACTTCATGCATCACAAGTACACCAACATCCTGGGCATGGACGACGATGTGGGCTACGGCCTGATCCGCGTCACCCGTGATGCGAAGTGGAAGCCGATGAACGTGTTCAACCTCCTGTTCAACACGGCCCTGATGTCGCTGTTCGAATGGGGCGTCGGCTTGCAGCACCTGGAGATCGGCAAGATCTTCAAGGGTCGCGACGACCGCAAGGCCACCGTCGTCCGGATGAAGGAATTCGGCGTGAAGGCCGGGCATCAGATCGCCAAGGACTACGTCCTGTGGCCCGCGCTGACCTCGCTGTCGCCGAAGGCGACCTACCGGTCGACGATGCGGGCCAACTTCATGGCCAACATCATCCGCAACGTCTGGGCCAATGCCGTGATCTTCTGCGGCCACTTCCCCGACGGTGCGGAGAAGTTCACCAAGACCGACATGGTCGGTGAGACCCGCGGTCAGTGGTACCTGCGCCAGATGCTGGGCAGTGCGAACTTCGAGAACGGGCCGGTGCTGCGGTTCATGAGCGGCAACCTGTGCCACCAGATCGAACATCACCTGTTCCCCGATCTGCCCAGCAACCGCTACTACGACATCTCGATCAAGGTGCGGGCGCTGTGCGAGAAGTACGACCTGCCCTACACCACCGGGCCGTTCCTGGTGCAGTACGGCAAGGCCTGGCGCACCATCGCCAAGCTGTCGCTGCCGGACAAGTACCTCACCGACACCCGGGACAACGCGCCGGAGACCCGCAGCGAGCGGATGTTCGACGAGCTCGAAGGGTTCGGTGTCACCGATCCCGCCACCGGCAAGCGCCGCGGCCTGAAGTCCGCGATCGCCACGGTGCGCGGTGGTGGTTGGCGCAAGCAGAAGGCCGCCGCCTAAAAAGCTCCACCCCCTTCACCGCGAGCGTGCGTGTCTGCACCCAGACACGCCGCTCGCGGTTCTGCTTTTACGCACGCTCGCCGGGGTCAGTAGCCCGCTTCGCCGAGAGTGACCAGCAGGCGACGGGCCGCGGCGACCCGCGCGGCGGCCGGACCGGTCAGCGCGTCCAGGGCGCACTCGGGATCGGCCGGGGGCCCCAGATGCCCACAGCCGCGCGGACATTCGTCGACGGCGGCGGCCAGATCCGAGAAGGCCTGTACGACGTCGTCGGGTTGCACATGGGCCAATCCGAAGGAGCGCACGCCGGGGGTGTCGATCACCCAGCCCGACCCGTGCAGGGGCAGCGCCACCGACTGGGTCGACGTGTGCCTGCCCTTGCCCACCCCGGTGACCGAACCGGTGGCCCGATCCGCATCGGGCACCAGCCGATTCACCAGCGTCGACTTGCCCACCCCGGAATGCCCGAGCAACACCGTGACCTTGCCGGCCAGTGTGTCGGCCACCTCGTCGAGGGCGTCGTCGCGGCCGGCGGTCAGCACAGTGAGGTCCAGCTCGGCGAACTGCGCGGCGAACGGGGCGGCATCGGCCAGGTCGGACTTGGTCAGGCAGAGGATCGGCGACAGCCCGCCGGTGTAGGCCGCGATCAGGGCACGCTCGACGAACCCGGTGCGTGGCGGCGGGTCGGCCAGCGCCACCACGATCAGCAGCTGATCGGCATTGGCCACCACCACCCGCTCGGTGGGATCGGTGTCATCGGCGGTGCGCCGCAACACCGTTCGCCGGTCGGCGCGTCGCACGATGCGCGCCAGCGTGTCGGGCCGCCCGGACACGTCGCCGACGATGCCGACCTCGTCACCGACGACAATCGGAGTCCGGCCGAGCTCGCGCGCCCGCATCGCGGTGACGTTACGGTCCGGGTCGCCGCCCACTGCGCACCCCCAGCGGCCGCGGTCGACGGTGACGACCATCGCGTCCTCGGCATCGGCGTGCTCGGGGCGGGTCTTGGTGCGCGGTCGCGAACCCTTGCCCGGGCGGACCCGGACATCGGATTCGTCGTACTCGCGAGATTTCAACTGCGACCCAGCATCTCGGCCCACATACCCGGGAAGTCGGGCAGGGTCTTGGCCGTCGTGGCGATGTCCTCGACCTCCACGCCGGGCACCCGCAACCCGATGATGGCCCCCGCCGTCGCCATCCGGTGGTCGGCGTAGGACTGCCACACCCCGCCGTGCAACGGCGTCGCGGTGATCCCCAGGCCGTCGTCGGTCTCCGCGCAGTCACCGCCCAGGTTGGTGATCTCGGTGCGCAGGGCGGCCAATCGGTCGGTCTCGTGCCCGCGCAGATGCGCGATCCCGCGCAGCGTGGACACCGAACCGGGCGCGGCCAGCGTCGCCAGTGCGGCCACCGCCGGGGCCAGTTCGCCGATATCGTGCAGGTCGATGTCGATACCGCCGAAGCGCTCCGCGCCGCGCACCTCCAGGTATGAATCATGATGCACGGCAGTGACATTCAGCCGGGCCAGCAGATCCAGGATGTCACCGGCGGGCTGGATGCTGGCCGCCGGCCACCGGCTGATGCGCACCGTGCCGGCGGTCACCGCCGCCGCGGCCAGGAACGGCACCGAGTTCGACAGGTCGGGCTCGATGACCCAATCCCTGGCCGCGACGGTGCCGGGTTCCACCCGCCACCGGTTCGGCTCACTGTCGTCGACGCGCACACCGGCGCTGCGCAACATCGACACCGTCATCGAGATGTGCGGTGCCGAGGGCACCGAATCGCCGGTGTGCACCACGGTGAGCCCGTCGGCGAAGCCGGCGCCGGACAGCAGCAGGCCGGAGACGAACTGTGAGGACGCCGACGCGTCGATGCGCACCTGGCCACCGGTGACGCCGCCGCGGCCGTGCACGCGGAACGGTAGCCCGTCGCCGTCGATGTCGACGCCGAGACCGCGCAGCGCGTCCAGCAGTGGTGCGATCGGGCGGGCCCGGGCCTGCTCGTCGCCGTCGAAGATGACCGTCGCGGTGCCCTGGGCGGCCACCGCGGGCAGGAACCGCAGCACCGTGCCCGCCAGCCCGCAGTCGATGCGGGTATCCGCGGCCGGGGTGACGGGGCCCTCGACGGTCAGATCGGTACCCGCGCCGGTGACGCGCACGCCAAGCGCGCGGATCGCGTCGATCATCAGGTCGGTGTCGCGGCTGCGCAGGGCGCCGGCGATCCTCGACGGCGCGGGCTGTGCCGCGTCGTCCCGGCGTGCGCCCGCCAGCGCGGCTAGCACCAGTGCGCGGTTGGTCAGCGATTTCGACCCGGGTACCTCGACGGTGGCGGTCACGGGCGTGGTCGTCGTGGGTGCCGGCCAGTTGCTCACGGCCTCTATCCTGCCTGGTATGTGTGGGCGATTTGCGGTGACCACCGACCCGGCGCTGCTGGCCGAGAAGATCAAGGCACTCGACGAGACGAACTCGGCCGCCGACCAGGGCGGTCCCAACTACAACGTGGCACCCACCACGACCATCACCACCGTGGTCAAACGCCACGATCACGTGCCGTCGACCCAGGACGAGCCCGACGACGAGTCGACCCGGCGGATCCGCTCGATGCGCTGGGGACTGATCCCGCCGTGGGCCAAGACCGCCGAGGACGGCGGCCCCGACCTGAAGAAGGGCCCGCTGCTGATCAACGCGCGCGCCGAGACGGTGACCACCTCGCCGGCCTTCCGCGGCTCGGCCAAGACCAAGCGCTGCCTGGTCCCGATGGACGGCTGGTACGAGTGGAAGCCGGGCACCGCCGAGGGCGCCAAGAAGGCCGCCAAGACACCGTTCTACATGTACGCCGGTGACGGGGAGCCGCTGTTCATGGCGGGCCTGTGGTCGACCTGGCGACCGAAGGACGGCCCGAAGGACGCGCCGCCGTTGGTCAGCTGCACGATCATCACGACCGACTCGGCGGCGCAGCTGGCCGACATCCACGACCGGATGCCGCTGACCATCAGCGCGGCCGACTGGGACCGCTGGCTGGACCCGGACGCGCCGATCGACGAGGGGCTGCTGCGCGGGCACGGCGACCTGGACCGCATCGAGATCCGGGAGGTGTCCCGGCTGGTCAACAGCGTGCGCAACAACGGGCCCGAGCTCATCGAGCCCGCCCGGCACGACGAGGGCCTGTTTTGACGATCGGGCCGCACGCCCTGGACGCTCTCGGCGCCGACCTGCGCGCGGCGGGCTACACCGTCGACGGTGTCGCCGAACTGCTCGGGCCCGACGTGTCGGCGGCCATGGGGCGCGGGGTCTGGTGGCCGGCGCTGCGCGCCACCGGCGAGGACCCGCTGTCGATCCTGGTCCGGCTGTTCCTGCTCGGCGCGCCCGAGTCCCGCGAGCGGTTGGGCCGGGCCTTCCCGTCGGTGCCGGTCGACGCGCTGGTCGCCGGCGGTGTGCTCGAACTCGTCGGGCCGGGGCGCTTCGTGGCCGCTCTGGACATCCGCCCGCACAGTGACGGCGAGCGTGACCACCTGGTGGTCTCCGATCAGGACGCCGCCCTGCGCGGTGGCCCGCTGCAGCGCGACCATGTGCTCGGCATCGGTGGGGCGTCGATGTCGCTGGCCCGCGCCGTCATCCGCACCCCGGTGCGCCGCGCGCTGGACCTGGGCACCGGCTGTGGCATCCAGGCGCTGCACCTGAACGCGCATTGCGCGGACATTGTGGCCACCGACACCAACGAGCGGGCGCTGACGCTGGCCGCAGCCACCGCCCGGCTCAGTCGGATGAGCTGGGATCTGCGCCACGGCAGCCTGTTCGAACCGGTGGCCGGCGAACGCTTCGACTTGATCGTATCCAATCCGCCGTTCGTGGTCGGGGCCGGTACCAGCGATTACACCTACCGCGATTCCGGGCTGGCCGGAGACCAGTTGTGCCGCAATCTGATCGAGCAGATCCCGGATCACCTGGAACCCGGCGGCACCGCCCAGATCATGGCCAACTGGATTGTCCGCGAGGGGGATTGGCGGCAACGGGTGGCCGGTTGGCTGGCCGGAACCGGACTGCACGCCTGGGTGGTCCAGCGGGAACTGGCCGACCCGATCAGCTACGTGTCGCTGTGGCTGGCCGATGCCGGGGAGGCGCCGGAGGCTGCCGCCCGCCGCGGCGGTCAGTGGCTGGACTGGTTCGCCGACGAGGGGATCGACGGTGTAGGGATGGGTCTGATCGCGCTGCGCCGCCCGCGCGCGGGCGAGGCACCCGAGCAGATCCTGGAGGAGATCACCGGCGCCGACGAGGCCCTCACCGGTATCGAGGTCGAGGCGTTCTTCGCCCGCCGCGCCTACCTGCGCGACATCACCGACGATGCCTTGCTGGCGGCCCGGTTGTCCACGGCACCGGTTCTGCTGGAACGGCATTCACTGCCCGGTCCGGACGGCTGGCAGCAGATCGGCGCCGCCGTGCGCCGCCCCGGTGGGCCGGGCGCGGTACTCGGCGTCGACGAGGTCTTCACCGCGCTGCTGGCCGGCTGCCGTGGCGAGGTTGCGCTGGGCACGCTGATCGAACTGCTAGCGGCCCACCACGGGGCGGACCCCGATGCCCTGGCGGTGGCCGCGCTGCCTGAGGTCCGGGCGGCGATCGGCCGCGGCATCCTCTATCAGGCCGGCTGACGCACGGCGGCGACCACGGCGTAGGACGCCTGGAAACCGATCGTCCCGTCGACCCTGGCGTAGGAGCCCAGTGCCGCGCGGAAGGCCTCGATCAGCCGGGTCCGGGTCGGTTCGTCGAGGCGGCCCAGGACGTCGACGTGCATGGGTGATTCGTCGGTGATGAAGCGCACCGCCTGTTCGAGGGACTCGAAAGTCCAGGTGTGCGAATCGTTCTCGATGAAGATCTCCCCGAAGTTCTCGGACAGCCGGGTGGTGATGACATCGGCCTCACCCCACTGATCGGGGCTGTGATCGGCGGCCGGGCGCGGGCCGAGGACGTCGATGATCGGGTTGTAGAACGGGTTGTCGGCATCGCGCACCCAGGTGGAGAACCCGAACACTCCGCCCGGCCGCAGCAGCCGGGTCACCTCGGCGACCAGCGAGACCGGCTCGACGAAGATGGTGCCCATGTTCGACACCACGATGTCGAAGGCGGCATCGGGCAGGCCGGTCGCGGCGGCGTCGGCGGCCACCCAGCGCACCGCGTCGCCACCGGGCTTGTCGGCCGCGATGGCCAGCAGTTCCGGGGTCAGATCCACACCGGTCACGGTGGCGCCCGCCGCCGCGGCGGTCAGGGCGGCGCTGCCGGTGCCGCAGGCCAGGTCGACGACATCGGCACCGGGCAGCGGCCGTAGCCGGCCCGCCGTGTCGACGACGCGGGCGGCGATGGGGGAGATTTGTTGCGCGACGGCCTCATACCGTCCGGCAGACCAGAGGGACACACCGCCACCTTAGCTTTCGGCCGGCGCATCCGTGGCGGCACGCCGGCCGGCCGTATCAGCCGAGCAGATCCAGGACGGCGGGGGTCACCTCGTCGACCTCGGCGGCGAAGTCGTCGTGCTTGTCGACGAATTTGGCCACGAACGGGCACACCGGCACGATCCGCAGACCGGCGGCCGCGGTCTCGGTCAGCGCGCCGCGAATCAGCTTGGTGGCCAGGCCCTTACCGCCGAACTGCTCGCCGATCTCGGTGTGGTGGAAGATCCGTTGCCCACCGTGGTCGCGGTATTCGGCGAAGCCGGCGAGCTGCGAGTCCTCGTGGATCTCGAAACGGTTCAGTGCGGGGGCATGGGTGACGGTGTCCGACATGTCTCCATCATGGCCCCGGATCGCGAACCGGTGTCAGGTCGCCAGGATGTCGGCGGTGACCGCACCGGTCAGCCGGACCAGATCGGCCGGGGCAAGGGCCACATCCCAACCGCGCTTGCCCGCGCTGCACAACACCCGCGGGAAGCGCAGCGCCGAGGAGTCGACCACGGTCGGCAATGCCTTGCGCTGGCCCAGCGGTGAGATACCGCCCAGCACGTAACCGGTGGACCGCTCGGCGGCGGCCCGCTCGGCCATCGTCGCCTTCGGCACCCCCAACGCCGCCGCGGCGGCCTTGAGCGAGAGCTTCGATGGCACCGGCAACACCGCGACCGCCAGCCCGCCCGGCACCGCCAGGACCAGGGTCTTGAGGATCTGCCCGGCGGCCAGTCCGTGGGCGTCGGCCAGTGCGGCGACGGCCTCGTCACCGAAGGATTCGGTGCGCGGATCGTGGTGGTAGCGCAGGATCTCGTGGCCCGCGCCGTCGGCGACGAGGACCCCGATGGCCGGGGTTGCTGCGCGTGCCACCGGGTCAGCCTAGCGCCGCGCGCGAGCCGGGAATTTCACGGCCGCGACGCGTCGTTGTTCGAGGCGACGCAGCCCAGCCGGGGTTGTGTCGGTCATTGCCTTTAGGATCGTCAGATAGGAGCTTTTGGTGCCAACGGCCTGCCTTGAACGTCCGGTGCTCACACTGGAGTGGTTCGGTGGCGCCGCAACAGAAGGGACGGTGTCTCCCGCAATGACCGATATCGACGAGATGGCCGCGGCGCCGGCCGAGGAAACCGACGCCGAACTGACCGCGCGCTTCGAACGCGACGCCATTCCGCTGCTGGACCAGCTCTACGGCGGTGCCCTGCGGATGACGCGCAATCCGGCCGATGCCGAGGACCTGTTGCAGGAGACCATGGTGAAGGCCTACGCCGGCTTCCGGTCGTTCCGTGCCGGCACCAACCTCAAGGCCTGGCTGTACCGCATCCTGACCAACACCTACATCAACAGCTACCGCAAGAAGCAGCGGCAGCCGTCGGAGTACCCGACCGACGAGATCACCGACTGGCAGCTGGCCGCCAATGCCGAGCATTCCTCGACCGGCCTGCGGTCGGCCGAGGTGGAGGCGCTGGAATCGCTCCCGGACACCGAGATCAAGGCGGCGCTGCAGGCGCTGCCCGAGGAGTTCCGGATGGCTGTCTACTACGCCGATGTCGAAGGCTTCCCGTACAAGGAGATCGCCGAGATCATGGACACGCCGATCGGCACGGTGATGTCGCGGTTGCACCGCGGCAGGAAACAATTGCGTGAACTGCTGGCCGACGTGGCCCGCGACCGCGGCTTTCTCCGAGGTCAACAGCAGGACGAGCCGGAGGAGGTCTCCTCGTGAGTGACACCCGTGACAGCGCCGCCGACAACAACGATCGCTGGTCCCCGCCGGTCGGGCCCGTCGACCCCGCGCATCCCGAGTGCGCCGCGGTCATCGCCGAGGTGTGGACGCTGCTCGACAGCGAGTGCACGCCGGAGACGCGGGACAAGCTGCAGCAGCATCTCGACGAGTGCCCGACCTGCCTGCAGCATTACGGCATCGAGGAGCGGGTCAAGACGCTGATCGCCACCAAGTGCAGCGGCGAGAAGGCGCCCGAGGGGCTACGCGCCCGGCTGCGTCTGGAGATCAGCCGCACCACCATCGTGCGGGGCTGACGGCCTCGCTGACCGCATAACGTCAACCGCCCGGGCTCTCCGTGAGAGCTCGGGCGGTTTGTTTCGTAGCGCGCGCGTCAGGCGTTGGGACGACGGCCGTGGTTGGCCTTCGAGTGCTTGCGGTCGCGCTTCTTACGGCCACGCTTGGCCATGATTGAACCTCCGGGTCGGACGAATACTGGCTACCAGTGTCTCATGCCCGGGAGAGTGCTTTTGTCCACCTGGTGTGCGATGGGGCCGCTGGGGTTGTGGTTCGATATAGGCCGGTGGGCCGACAGCAGCCAGCCAGAATGCGAACGAGTGGGGTGAAGATGGCCGAGGATGTGCGCGCCGAGATCGTGGCCAGTGTGCTGGAGGTCGTGGTCAAGAAGGGCGACCAGATCGGTGAGGGCGACACCCTCGTGCTGCTGGAGTCCATGAAGATGGAGATCCCGGTGCTGGCCGAGGTGGCCGGCACCGTCACCGAGGTGAGCGTCGCGGTCGGCGATGTGATCCAGGCCGGTGACCTCATCGCCGTGATCGACTAGCCCCGCGGGCTGCGCGGCTCATGTCCACCCTCGGTGATCTGCTTGCCGAGCACACCGTCCTTCCCGGCAACGCCGTCGACCACCTGCACGCCGTGGTGGGGGAGTGGCAGCTGCTGGCCGATCTGTCCTTCGCCGACTACCTGATGTGGGTGCGCCGCGACGACGAGATCCTGGTCTGCGTGGCCCAGGTCCGTCCGAACACCGCGCCGACGGTGCTGCTCACCGACGCGGTGGGCACGTTGTCCAACGCCGCCGAGATGCCGGTCGTGGGCTCCGCGTTCGCCTCCGGGGCGATCGGCCGGGAGAGCGACGCGGGCGGCCCGGAATCCGTCGACGGGTTGTGGCTGAACGTCGAGGCGGTGCCGGTGCGGCACGCCGACAAGGTGGTCGCGGTGCTGACACATCAGACCGCGCTGGCCGACCGGCGCAAGAGCAGCCCGCTGGAGCGGGCGTACATCGACTGCGCGCGTGATCTGCTGCGGATGCTCAGTGAGGGCACCTTCCCCAATGTCGGCGATGCCGCCATGTCCCGGTCCAGCCCCCGCGTCGGTGACGGGTTCATCCGCCTCGACGTGACCGGTCAGGTCACGTTCGCCAGCCCCAACGCGCTGTCGGCGTATCACCGGATGGGGCTGACCGCGGAATTGGAGGGCCAGAACCTCATCGGCATCACCCGCCCGCTGATGTCCGACCCGTTCGAGGCCCAGGAGCTGGCCAACCACCTGCGCATCTCGGTGGCCGGCGGCGCCAGCACCCGGATGGAGCTCGATGCCGGTGGGGCGGCGGTGCTGTTGCGCACCATCCCGCTGCTGCGCAGCGGCGAGCCGGCGGGGGCTGCGGTGCTGATCCGCGATGTCACCGAGATCAAGCGCCGCGACCGCGCCCTGCTGTCCAAGGACGCCACCATCCGTGAGATCCACCACCGGGTGAAGAACAATCTGCAGACCGTCGCCGCCCTGCTGCGCCTGCAGGCCCGCCGCACCAACAATGCCGAGGGCCGTGAGGCGCTCATCGAGTCGGTGCGCCGGGTGTCCTCGATCGCGCTGGTGCACGACGCGCTGTCGATGTCGGTGGACGAGGAGGTGAACCTCGACGAGGTCGTCGACCGGATCGTCCCGATCATGAACGACGTCGCCTCGGTGGACACCCCCATCCGGATCACCCGGGAGGGGGACCTGGGCGTGCTCGACGCCGACCGGGCCACCGCGTTGATCATGGTCATCACCGAGCTGGTGCAGAACGCGCTGGAACACGCCTTCGACGGTGACGTGTCCAAGGGGTCGGTCACCATCCGCGCCGAGCGGTCGGCACGCTGGCTCGATGTCGTGGTGCACGACGACGGCCGCGGACTCCCGGACGGGTTCAGTTTGGAGAAGTCCGACCGGCTGGGTCTGCAGATCGTGCGGACGCTGGTGTCGGCGGAACTCGACGGCTCACTGGGTATGCATGACGTGGCCACCGGCGGTACCGATGTGGTGCTGCGGGTGCCGATCGGACGGCACCGCCGGATGCCGATCTAGACCGGCTGCCGTGATCGAAATGTGATGAGCCGCACATCCTTTGACGCCGAAACGACTGCGGCCCCGACACGATGTGCCGGGGCCGCAGTCGGTATCGGTGTCGATCAGACGCTGCTGCGGGCCTTCGTCCGCGCGTTGCGGCGCTTGAGCGCGCGACGCTCGTCCTCGCTCATGCCGCCCCACACGCCGGCATCCTGGCCGGACTCCAGCGCCCAGCTCAGGCACTCGGTGGTCACCGGGCAACGGTTGCAGACGAGCTTCGCATCAGCGATCTGCGCGAGGGCCGGGCCGCTGTTCCCCACGGGGAAGAACAGTTCCGGATCCTCGTCGCGACAGACCGCCTTGTGACGCCAATCCATAGCTTCCAACTCCTAGTCAGGTCTTTGCCTGTGCGCCACAAAGACGCACTAGCTTTTTCTTCGGCTGTTAACGCGTGCACATGAAATGTTTCTGCACTGTTGCATCCGATGCTTTCACAGGCTGAACAGATGTCAATAGAACTGCGTTAACACGTGGGCAATGTCACTGCGCTACCGGGTTACCGGTCCACTCACCCGTTTGTACTACACTCGAAACCACTTGCGCTCTAATTTTCCCGCGCTCACAGCAAACTAGCAGGTCAGGGCCGTGTTGGCCTCGTCACTGTGTGGGTGCGACCACGCCGATGGCGTCGGGAACGGAGGCAAAGGTCATCGTCTGACGTAAACCGATGTAATCCCCGTCGATCTGGCATGCGACGGGTGTGTCACTGCTCACCCGCAGCCACGGCAGGTCGTCTTCACGGATCAGATGTGCGCCCTTGATATCCGGCGCGGCCGACAACATCCGGCGCACCAGCCCCAGATTGCGCCATACGCTCATGCTGTTGATGGCGAATACCCCGAGGCCGGTGTCGAAGGTGGTGCCCGGATTCGTCCACACCGGACGGGTGTTGGCGTAGGTCCACGGACTGGAGTTCGACACGAACGCGAAATGGACACCGATTTCGGGGTCCCGGCCCGGCAGTTCCAGCGTCAGCAGCGGCTCCCGGCGGGCGCTGGCCAGCATCTCCCGGATGGCCACCCGGATGTAGCGTGAGGCGGTCACCTTGCGGCCCTTGGCGCGCTGCGCCTCCACCGCCGCGACCACGTCACCGTCGACGCCCATCCCCGCGGTGAACACCCCCCACCGCTCGCCGCAGTTCATCAACCCGATGCGCCGCCACGGCCGGCCGCGGCGGTGCTCCCCGAGCAGGTCGACGAGTTGGTTGGTGGCCGCGACCGGGTCCGGGCTGATGCCCAGCGACCGGGCGAACACGTTGGCCGAACCGCCCGGCACCACACCGACGGCCGGGGTGTGCCCGCCCTCGGCCAGCACACCGTTGACCACCTCGTTCACCGTGCCGTCGCCGCCGTGCACGATCAGCACATCGGTGCCGTCCCGCGCGGCCTGGGCTCCGATCTCGATCGCGTGCCCGCGGTGATCGGTGTGTACGACGGTCAGATCGACCCGGCTCTCCAGCGCGTGGGCCAGCAGGTCACGACCGGCCGGGGTCGTCGATGTCGCGTTCGGGTTGACGATCAGCACGGCACGCACGGGGTACCACCCTAGCTGTGAATCGTGGTGCGCCGCACCGAGCTGGGAGCCCGGCGGTCGAACGGTCGGTGATCACCGGCGTGCGTGGCGGTGATCGGTCGGTGAACGGCCCGGCGCTGATGTCGTTGGCGCGCAGTACCGTTCAGCCGGCCGCATTCGGCAGCAGCGGCGGGCAGACACCGTGCGCATCGGTGGCCAGCTCGAAATGCCACGTCTCGTTGGCGTAGATCTGGCACAGCCCGAACCGCGGGCCGTTGGCGATCATCCACTGCGCGGCATCGGGCCCGCCGATGTCGACCGCAGTACCGACGACGTGACGGGATTGCTCGGGCAGCTGGACGAACTGGCGCGCCGCGTCGAAGGTGCCGTAGGTCACTATCGCGTCCTCGAGCAGCTGACGCTGGAACTCCGGGCTGCGCCAGCCGGAGTTGATGGTCACCGTGATGCCCTGGGCGGCGGCCGCGGTGGTGGCCTGCTGCACCGCCGTGCGCAGCGCCGGATCGAGATTGCCGACCGCCGGATCGGCGAGGTCGAAGGCGGTCAACGGCCGGACCGGCTGCTCGGCGGGACCTGCCGGCTCGGCGCCGGCGACCGGCGCCGCGGCGACGAGGGCGGCCAGCACCCCGGCCATCAGCACAACCCGCATCGGCCCAGTCTAGGAGACCTCACCGTCCAGGTAGCGCCAGGCGCCCTCGCGGGTGCGGGTGAATCGACTGCGTTCGTGCAGGATGTGGCGCCGACCGTGCTGCTCGTACTGGGCCCGGAATTCGACGATGCCCTCATCGTCCTCGGCGCCGCCCGCCTCGGTGTCCACGATCTGCAACCGACGCCACGTCACGGTGTCGTCGAGATCCAGCCGGCGCGGCCGGGTATCGGGATGCCAGGTGCGCAGCAGGTGGTCGGCACGTCCCAGCGCGAAGGCGCTGAACCGTGAACGCATCAGGGCCAGTGCGGTCACCGCGGGCGCGGTGCCGTCGTGCACCGGCCCGCAGCACGCGGCGTAGACGGCTCCCGAACCGCACCGGCAGTCATCGGACATGGTCGGCGATCCGCTCCACCAGCGCCTCGATCACATCGGGTTCCTCCGCCCGGTCCGGCACCCAGGCCAGCGCGATTCGTGCTGGCGCCCAGGTGCTTTCGTCGATGGGTATCAATTTGAACTCCGGCGGCGAGAATATCCGGCCGATCGCCGAGGCGGGTGCGTAGGTCACCAGGGCCACCAGGTGGCGGTTGAACACCTGGGTGGCCATCTCCAGCTCACCGCCGAGATCCTTTGTGGCACGGACAATTCGGGTGACCCCGCGGGCGGCCAGGCCACGCGCCAGTCCGGCCAGCACCACCGGGTTGGGCCGGGCGAAGTCGATCACCACGTCGCGGTCGCGCAACGCCTCGATGGTGATGCAGTCCGCAGTGGCCAACGGATCGTCGAAGCGGACCGCGATCGCACCGGGATAGGTCGCCACCACTCGGTGCCGCAACCGCTTGTCCGAGGAGGGCAGGTGGATCAGGCCGATGTCGAGGTGCCCGGAGACCAGTTTGGCGGTCACCTCGGCCGCCGACCCGGGCAGGCTGAACTCGGCGGCGGCGGGCAGCCCGGCGACCGCCGTCTCCAGCCGGGCCAGAAAGTCCGACGGCGCGTACGCGGTGGCACCGATCCGAACGGGCTTGGCCGTCTTGGTGATCCGGGCCGCGGTCGCCTTCAGGTCCTCCACCCGGCGCAGGATGTCGCGGGCCGGGCCCAGCAGTTCGGCGCCCAGCGGTGTCAGCTGCACCCGGTGGTAGTCGCGCTCGAACAGCGGCCCGCCCAGTTCGCGCTCCAGCAGCTTGATCTGCTTGCTCAGCGGGGGCGGCGTGATCATCAACCGGTCGGCGGCGCGTTTGAAGTGCAGCTCCTCGGCGACCGCGACGAAGTACCGGAGTCTGGTGAAGTCGACTTGCATGCGGCACTCCGGGACGGCTGGCGGGGTTGCCCGATCCTAGACGCCCACGCGTCCGCTCTCGGCGGGTTGCACCGACTCCAGTACCCCGCGTGCCAACAGGTCGCTGATCTGCGCGTCGTCGAGCCCCAGCAGCTCGGCCGCCAGCTCCCGGGTCTGCTCGCCGAGCAGCGGTGCCTGCCGCAGCGGCGGGTCGGCGATCCGGTCCGAGTGCACCTGCACGTTCTCCATCACGAACGGTGTCGTCCACAGCGGGTGCAGCTCCTCGCGGAACGCGCGGCGCTGCCGGTAGTAGTCCCAATCGGGCAGCTGCGCGGCGCGCAGCACGGCGCCGGCCGGTACGCCGGCGGCCTGCAGCACGGTCATCGCCTCGGCCGGGGAGCGCTGCGCGGTCCAGTCGGCGACGATCCGGTCGATCCGGCTGCGGGCGGCGCTGCGGCCGGCCCGGGTGGCAAGGGCGGCGTCACCGGCGAGGTCGGGTCGCGCGAGCACCGCGCACAGTGCCTGCCAGTCGGTGTCGTCCCGCACGGTCACGGCCACCCAGGCGTCCGTGCCGGCGGACGGGAACACTCCCCACGCCGCGTCGGGCACCGGTGCCCGGCCCAGGGCGGTCTCGGCGATCTGACCGGCCAGGTGACTCAGCATCACCTCGGACTGCGCGATGCTGGCCGCGCCGCCGGTGCCGGTGCGTTCGCGGCGCAGCAGCAGCGCCAGGGCCGCCAGCGCCCCGACCCTGGCACAGACGTGGTCGGGGTAGACCGTCACCGTGTCACAGTGCAGGTGCCCTTCACCCGGGTACACCCACTGATCGGTGAAGCCCGCCGCCGACCGCACCAGCGGGCCGTAGCCGAGCCGCTCGGCCCACGGTCCGGTCGGACCGAACGCGGAGCTGTCCACCACCACGATGCCGGGGTTGATGGCGTGCAGGGTGCGGTGATCCATGCCCAGGGTCTCGGCGACGCCGGGCTTGAAGTTGGTCAACACCACATCGGCGTCGGCGACCAGCCGGTGCGCCAGCGCGCGGCCGTCGGCGCTGCGCAGGTCGATGCCGATGGAGCGCTTGTTGCGGTGCCCGGCGGCGTAGGTCTGCGATATCGAGGCGAGGTTGCCGCGCAGCCCGTCGGGGAACGCCGAGTTCTCGATCTTGACGACATCGGCGCCGAGGTCACCGAAGATCCGCCCGGTGTCGCTGCCGACCACGATGACGCCGAGGTCGAGCACCCGGATGCCCTCCAGGGGCAGTCCCTCGTCGCGGCGGGCCCGGGCGGCCAGCCGCGGGGCGGCGGTCATCGGTGCCGTTTCCGTCGGCGGTGCGGTCAGGGTGCTGGCCCGGTGCCCGTCGATCTCGACGACGCCCACCGGGACCGGGATGCGCACCCCGGTGGCGGTGTCGACCTCGCGCACGAAACCGCGTTCGCGCACCTGGTCGGTCTGCAGCGCCTCGGCCACCGTCAGCACCGCCGCGGTCGGCACGCCGTGCCTTCTGCCCTGGGCTTCCAGTTCGGCCCTGGTCTTGTCCCGGGCGAAGCGTTCGATGCTCGGCAGCAGCGTCGGCGAACCGAAGCGCTCCCGGAGGCGGTCGAACTTCGGGTCGGCGAACTCGGCGGGCCGGCCCATCCACTCGAACATGCCGCGCCACTGTCGCTTCGACAACAGGCAGATCCGCACGTAGCCGTCCGCGCAGCCGACGATGGGGTAGCGCTGCCGCTCGGCGGCCCAGTTGCGTTCCTGCGCGCTGACGGCCACCCCGGCGGCCGCGGTGCCCGCGGTGCCGAACGGCGGGTCCAGCGTCTGCATCGCCCCGTCGAGCACCGAGAAGTCGATGAGATCGCCACGGCCGGTGCGTAACCGGTCCAGATACACCGCGGTGACCAGGGCGGCGGCCTGGGCGGCGGCCACCTGGTAGGGCAGCTGCCGGCCCGGCGGCACCAGCGGCACCCGGCCCGGGACGCCCGACCGGGACAGCGCGCTGCTCAACGCGTGCAGCACCGGTGTGGTGGCCTGCCAGCCGCGAAAGTCGTTGTCCCGGCCGAAATCACTGATCGACAGGATGACGAGTTCGGGATGCGCACGCTGGATGTCGTGCACGGCCAGCGCCGCCTCGTCGGGGGATCCCGGCGCGGTGTCCTCGATGAGGATGTCATGCCCGGCCAGCAACCCCGCCCACCGGTGGCGGTCGGCCGCGCTGCCCGGGTCGACAGCCGTGCTGGGCAATCCGTGCCGGTTGATGACGACATCCAGGTCGTCGGGCTGCACTGCGCGGGTCGCGGACAGTCCGGTCACCACGGTGATCTGCGCGCCCAGATCGGCCAGCAACCGGCCGACGGCGGTCATCGGCCCGGTGGTCAGGTCCAGGACGCGCATCCCGGACAGCGGCGGATCATGATCTTCGCGGCCGGTCACCGATATCAGCTCTTCCGGATCTGCCGGAACGGGATGTCGCGATCCACCTCGGGTTCCTTCGGCAGCCCGAGCACCCGTTCGCCGATGATGTTGCGCTGGATCTGGTCTGTGCCACCGCCGATCGAGGTGAAGAACGCATTGAGCGTCAGGAAGTTCACGTCATCGGCCTCGGCGTGCTCGGGCCCGGCCAGTAACGCCTGCGCGCCGATGATGTCGGTCTTGAGTCGGGCCTCGGCGTGCAGGATTCCCGACATGGCCAGCTTGCCCAGTGACATCACCGGGCTGGAGGTGCCCTGCTTGGCCTCGGCCTTGGCGCGGGCGTTGTTGAGTCCGTTGAGTTCCCGCAACGCGAGCACATCGGCCAGGGCGGTGCGGACCGCCGCGTCGTCCAGGCGGCCGTGCGCGCGGGCCAGCTCCACCAGGCTGTCGGCGCGGGACCGGTTGCGCCCGGCGCGTCCCGCGGCGCCCATGATGGATCGTTCGTAGGCCAGCGCGGTCTGCAGCACCCGCCACCCGTTGCCGACGCCACCGACGACGTGGGCGTCGGGCACCCGCGCGTCGGTGATGAACACCTCGTTGAAATGCGATTCGCCGGTGATCTGGTGCAGTGGGCGCACCTCGATCCCGGGCTGTCGCATGCCGATGATGAAGAAGGTGATGCCCTGGTGTTTGGGCACATCCCAGTCGGTGCGTGCGATCAGCAGCGCGTGGTCGGACGTCTTGGCCCCCGATGTCCACACCTTCTGGCCGTTGATCACCCACTCGTCACCGTCACGGATCGCCGATGTGCGGATGCCGGCCAGGTCCGATCCGGCGCCGGGCTCGCTGTAGAGCAGGCAGGTTCGCGATCGCTCGGTCAGGAAGTCCCGCAGCAGAGCCGATTTGAGCTGCTCGGTGCCGAAGGTGAGCACGGTGTTGGCCGGGATGCTGTATTTGTCCTGCCGCGCACCCGGGGCGCGGACGGCGCGGAACTCGGAATCGATCACGTTGGCCAGCTTGTTGGGGTATTCGCGGCCGAACCACTGGCGGGGATAGGTGGGGACCGCGTAGCCGGCGTCGAGCACCCTCTCCAACCAGGCGATGCGTTCGGGCGAACTCGCCCACGGGTCATCGGATTTCGGCAACCCGGTCCAGTGGGCGGCCAGCCAGTCACGGACCTCGGTGCGCAGTTCGTCGGCGGTGGGCAGGGTCACCTCAGGCTCCCTTCGACAGCAGGTAGCGCTCGCGGTGGGATCCGGAGTCGCCGAACAGGTGCAGCCCGGTGCGGGCCCGGCGCAGGTACAGGTGCGCCGGGTGCTCCCAGGTGAAGCCGATTCCGCCGTGCATCTGGATGGCCTGCATGGCGGTGTCGACATAGGCTTCGGCGCAGGCGAATCCGGCCAGTGCGGTGGCGCCGGCACGGTCTTGGTCGTCGTCGAAGCGATCCGCGGCGTGCCGGGCCGCCGAGGTCGCGGATTCCACCTGCAGCAGCAGGTCGGCAGCCATGTGCTTGAGGGCCTGGAAGCTGCCGATCGGGCGGCCGAACTGGATGCGGGTCTTCAGGTAGTCGACGGTGATGTCGAAGATGCGCCGCGCGCCGCCGGCCTGTTCACCGGCCAGCGCGATCACGCCCAGATCGAGCGCCTGCTGGACGGCGTCCCAGCCGGCGGTGCCGATGCGCCGTGCGGGGGTGCCGGTGAAGGTGTAGGTGGACAGCGGGGTGGTCGGGTCGAACACCGTTGCCGGCGTACGGGTGAAGCCCGGCGCCTCGGGGGCGACCTGGAACACCGCCGGTCCGTCGCCGGTGTGCGCCGTCACCAGGATGGTGTCGGCGATCTGACCGTGGGTCACGTAATGGGCCGTCCCGGTGAGCTTTCCGTCGTCGTCGGCGCGGACGTCGACACCGTCGGCGGTCCAGCTGCCGCGCGGGCCGGTGAGCGCGACCGTGCCGATCGCGGTGCCGTCGGCCAGCGCGGGCAGCAGTCGCTGCCTGTCGGATTCGGTGCCGGCGGCCCGGATCAGGGCCACGGTCAGTACCGCGCTGGACAGAAACGGCGCAGGCAGCAGCGCAGCTCCGGTCTCCTCGGCGACCGCCACCAGTTCGGGCGCGCCCAGACCGACACCGCCGTACTCCGGGTCGACCAGCAGGCCGACGACGCCCTGGGCGGCCAGGCCGGCCCACAGCGTGCGGTCGTAGCCGTCGCCGGAGGCGATGATCCGCCGCACATCGGCCTCGGTGCATCGGTCGTGCAGCAGGTCGCGAACCGCGGATCGCAGTTCGGCCCGCTCGGCGACGCTGATCGTCATGTTCGACCGCCCTTTCGTGGTGCCGGGTCCCATGCAACGCGGCCGCGGCGGCGGTGTACATCACGCATGCCGACACCGATACGTTTCCGATAGGGAAATGCGTCGGCGCAGGTACCGTACTGACGTGACCGCACGCCAACTGCTGCTCGTGAACGGGCCCAACCTGAACCTGCTGGGCACCCGTCAGCCGGAGATCTACGGCTCCACCACGCTCGCGCAGATCGAGCAGCAGGTGGCCCAGGCGGCCGCCGAGCATGGCTTCGAGGTCCGTGCGGTGCAGAGCAATCACGAGGGCGCGCTGATCGACGCCATCCATGCCGCCCGCACCGACTGCGCAGCGATCATCATCAATCCGGGCGCCTACAGCCACACCTCGGTGGCGATCGCCGACGCGCTGACCGCCGTCGAACTGCCGGTCGTGGAGGTGCATCTGAGCAACGTGCACCGCCGGGAGGCCTTCCGGCACCACTCCTATGTCTCGGCGGTGGCCGAGGTGGTGATCGCCGGTGCCGGCCCGCGCGGTTATCTGTTCGCGGTGGCGCACCTGGCGGGCCGGTTGTCGTGACGCAGCCGCCGATCATCCGCTATGTGGGCTATCTGGTGGCGGCTGAGGGCGTCGCGGCGCTCATCATGGCCGTGGTGCTGCTGGTGCGCGCGTTCGGTGGCGCCGACCAGCAGATCGTCAACGGCTACGGCACCGCGGTGTGGTTCATCCTGATCGGCGCCGGCGTGCTGACCGGTGGATGGGCGCTGATCACCGGCCGGCGCTGGGGCCGCGGTATCGCGGTGCCCACCAACCTGCTGTTGCTGCCGATCGCCTGGTACGTGATCACCAGCCACCATGCGGTGTACGGGATCCTGGTCGGGTTGCTGGCGCTCTCGGCGCTGGGGATGTTGTTCAGCCCGTCCTCGGTGCAGTGGATGGCGGGCCGGGACTAGGCCACGGCGGCGGGCCGCCGATCAGGCCACGGCGGCGGGCCGCCGATCAGGCCATGGCGGCGGGCCGCCGATCAGGCCTCGCCGGCCAGCGCCGCGAGCTCCGGGCCGGACACCCGGTAGGTCGTCCACTCGGTCTGCGGTGTGCCGCCGACGGCGTCATACAGCGCGATGGCGTTGACGTTCCAGTTCAGCACCGCCCAGCTCAGCCGGGTGTAGCCGTGCGCGCGGCACTCCGCGGCCAGCGTGGCGAGCAACTTGCGGGCCAGTCCGCGGCGCCGGAACGCCGGACGTACGAACAGGTCCTCCAGATAGATGCCGGACACACCGTCCCAGGTCGAGAAGTTCAGGAACCACACCGCGGTCGCCGCGGCCTGTCCGTCGACCTCGACGATATGCGCGTACGCCGTCGCATGCTCCCCGAAAAGCGCTGCCTGCAGCGAGGATTCGGTGACCACACATTCGTCGGCGGCATTCTCGAACTCGGCCAACTCGCGGATCATCGCGACGATCTCGGCCTCGTCGCCGGGTCGTGCCCGCCGGATCACTTCGCTCATGCGACTGCCTCGCAGGCTCGGGGTTCGCATGCCATGGTGATGATTCGCTCGCAATTCTCGCTCACGGTGTGACTCCCAGTCCTGTCAGGATCGTCCGGAACTTCGTCGTGGTCTCGTCGACCTCGTCATCGGGATCGGATTCCGCGACGATCCCGCCGCCCGCGTGCGCCAGCGCCGTGCGGCCGCCGTCGGTCAGCACCGCGCACCGGATGGACACCACCCACCGGCCGTCGCCGGCGGCATCGCACCAGCCGACCGCGCCGGCATAGAAACCGCGGTCGCCCTCCAGTTCGGTGATCAGCTCGGCAGCCAGGTCCGTGGGCACCCCGCCGACCGCCGGGGTCGGGTGCAGCGCCAGCGCCAGGTCCAGCGCGGTCGTCCCGGCCGAGCGCAGCCGGCCCCGAATCGGGGTGCTCAGATGCCACAGCGCGTCGGTGCCGTGCAGTTCCGGTTCGGCGGCGATCTCCAGATCGACGCACAGCGGTTCCAGCGCCGCCCGCATCATGTCCACCACCAGCGCGTGCTCGTGCCGGTTCTTCGCCGAGGCGGCCAGTGCCGCCGCGCTGGCCGCGTCGGCCTCGGCGTCGGTCGAGCGCGGAGCCGAACCGGCGAACGGCTGGCAGACGACGACGTCGCCGCTGCGGGCGACCAGCAGTTCCGGGCTGGCGCCCATCAGCACCCCGTCGGTGCCGGCCGGGGACAGGTCGGCCAGGTACACGGTGGCGCCGGGGTCGGCGGCGGCCAGCGTGCCCAGCACCGAGCGGGCATCCCACGTGGTGTCGGCGGTCAGCCGCAGGGCGCGCGCCAGCACCACCTTCTGCAGCGGCGACCCGGGGGTGCGCAGCCGGCGCACCGCCTCGGCGACCCGGGCCCGGTGCTCGGGACCCGGCGGCAGCGTCTCGCGGGAGCGCACCGTCGGTGCGGTGCGCTGTGGCCACGCGGGCAGCGCATCGAGCCGGTGCACGCCGGCCGGCGCGTGCAGGGCGGCGGGAGAGCGCAGGTCAAAAGGCAACGCGCCCACGATGATCGGTGCGCTGCCGGAGCGCAGCGCGTACTGGGCGGCCGCCACCTCGCAGTACCCGGTGTCGATACCGTCGGCCAGCACCGTGCCCACCGGTCCGGACAGCACGAACGATGGCGTCACGCCGGTGGCAGGCACGGGTTGATGTGCCCGGTCAGCCCGAGCGCGCTGATCTGACGGACACCCTTCTCGAATCCGCACACCGCGATCGACGCGGCCGCCATCGAGAACCGCACGCCCTCCGACACCGGCAACTCCACCCACCGGCTCAGCAGCGACCGGGAGAAGTGCCCATGCCCGACGAACACCACATCGCGGGTTTCCATGTGCTCCAATGCCACCGCGATGGCGCGGTCGGCGCGCTCGCTGACCTGGGCGGCCGACTCGCCGCCGGGACAATCGTGGGTCCACACCGTCCAGCCCGGCACGGACTCGCGGATCTGCGGCGTGGTCAGTCCCTCGTAATCGCCGTAGTCCCACTCGGCCAGGTCGGGGGACACCTCGGTGACGGTCAGGCCGGCCAACTCGGCGGTCTCCAGGGCCCGGCGGCGCGGGCTGCTGATCACCACCGGATCGGCCAACTGCAGATCGGCGAGCGCCTCGGCGGCCAACCTGGCCTGATCACGGCCGATGTCCAGGAGTTCCAGGTCGGTGCGCCCGGTGTGTCGACCGCTGCGCGACCACTCGGTTTCCCCGTGCCTCAGCAGTAACAACCGATGCTGGTCGACGCTCACCGACGCGATTCTGCCGCACGCAACCCTCATCTGTTGCATCCGCGTGCTTGGATGGAGGCGTGACGCGGGTATTGGCGGTCGCCAATCAAAAGGGTGGGGTTGCCAAGACGACGACGGTGGCCTCGCTGGGTGCGGCCCTGACGGAGAAGGGTCGCCGGGTACTGCTGGTCGACCTCGACCCGCAGGGTTCCCTGACGTTCTCCCTGGGCCACGACCCGGATGCGCTGCCGGTGTCGGTGCACGAGGTGCTGCTCGGCGAGGTGGAGCCCAGTGCGGCCCTGGTGCAGACCCCGGAGGGCATGACGCTGCTGCCCGCCAACATCGACCTGGCCGGCGCGGAGGCCATGCTGCTCATGCGGGCCGGCCGTGAGTATGCGCTCAAGCGGGCCCTGGACAAGGTCTCCGCGGACTATGACGTCGTGGTGATCGACTGTCCGCCGTCGCTGGGTGTGCTCACCCTCAACGGGCTGACCGCAGCCGACGAGGCGATCGTGCCGCTGCAGTGCGAGACGCTGGCCCACCGTGGGGTCGGGCAGTTCCTGCGCACCGTCAACGACGTGCAGCAGATCACGAACCCGGACCTGACGCTGCTCGGTGCGCTGCCCACGCTGTACGACTCGCGCACCACGCACAGCCGCGACGTGCTCTTCGACGTCGCCGACCGCTACGAGCTGCCGGTGCTGGCGCCACCGATCCCGCGCACGGTCCGCTTCGCCGAGGCCAGCGCCTCCGGGTCGTCGGTGCTGGCGGGCCGGAAGAACAAGGGCGCCAATGCCTATCGTGAGCTGGCCGAGAACCTGCTGAAGCACTGGAAGTCCGGCAAGAAGCTGGCCACCTTCACCCCCGAGGTCTAGGACGAACCCAGCGCCACGACGGTGTCGCCGCGCTGCTCGACGATCGTCGACCCGGCCACCGCGGGCACCACGGCCGTGTCGGCGGGCTCGCGGCCGAGATCGATATGGCGCACCCCGGTCCCGTTCTCGATGTTGAAGACGTCGTATCCGTCGGTGACGGGCACCAGTAGCTGTCCGGCCAGCACCGTGGCCGGGCCGACGGGCGCCCCGCCGGCGGCGGGGGTGACGGTGAACTTGTAGCGCAGCCCCTCGGACTCGAACACCAGCAGCGAATCGCCGGTCCACCAGGTGACCAGATCACCGGCCCGCGAGGCCGCCGCGTACGGCGACGGGGCGGTGTCCAGGGGGATGGCGGCCGTCACGGTGCCGGTGTCGTCGACGATGTTGACCACCGGCTTCGGCGTCGGCAGGTACACCGCGGTGGTGGTGTCGGACACCGCGATCACCCGGGCGTCGGCGTCGACCGAAACCCCGGGTTGCTGTTCGTATTTGACCTCGGGGACGTCCTCCTCGTCGGAGACCCGCAGCAGCGTCAGCCGCATCTCGGTCTGCTGCGGGCAGGACTCCATGATCGACACCGCCGCCGAACTGGCTTGTGCCGACACCAGCCGGCACAGCGGGGACACCGGCACATCGGGTTTCACCCGTGCGTCCAGGGCGCCCCAGCTCAGCATCCGGACCATGTCGGATCGCCACAACTCCAGTCGGCTGTCCCCGTAGGACAGCACCGCGCTGCCGTCGGTGGACAGCTTCACCTCCGGGTCGGCGTAGGCGGTACGGGCGGGCCCGCGTTTGCCCGTGCTCGCGTCGATGGTGCTGACCTGCCCGCACCCGCGCGAATCCGGGTAGACCGCAACGGCGTACTGGTAGGCCGAGGTGACCCCGCACAGCGGCAGGTCACGGGCGTAGCTCCACAACTGCTCCCCGCTGCCCGGAGCACGTCCGGTCACGGTGCTGCCCTCGGCGGTCACCACCGCCCCCGACACCACCAGCGGCTGCGTGGTTCTCGGGCTCGGCGCGGTCCACAGTTGCGCCAACCGGTCCGGTATCCGCGTGGCCGGGGCCAGGGTGGGTACCGGTTCGGCGGCCGGTCGGCTGATGGTGGCCCGCGCGTCGCTGGTCCACCAGATCAGCGCGGCAACCACGGCCACTGCCGCGGCGATCGCCGCGGCCGCCATCAGATCACCGCGGGTGCGGCGCTCCGGCTTGATCACTCAGCCGCGGCAGGGGCGCTGGTCTTGCGCGGACGACGCCGGCGGCGGCGCTTGGCCGGTGCGGTCTCGGCGCTCTCGGAATCGTTCGCGGATTCGTTCTCGGGAGCCGTTGCGGCGTCGCTCTTTTCAGGATGGCCGGTGGACGGCTCACCGCCACGGGTGCGACGACGGCTGCGGGTGCGGGCCGGACGCTCGCTGCGCTCCGTGCGCTCGACGCGCTCGCCCTCGGGGCGGGTCCTCGGCTTGCGTGGCGCCGCGATCGAGCCGGTCGCCTCGGCCGGGATGTTCAGCTCGCTGTACAGATGCGGTGAGCTGGAATAGGTTTCGGCCGGCTCGGGGGTGTCCAGCCCCAGCGCCTTGTCGATCATCGACCAGCGGGGCAGCTCGTCCCAGTCCACCAGCGTGACCGCGATACCGGTCTTACCTGCGCGGCCGGTGCGCCCGATGCGGTGCACGTAGGACTGCTCGTCCTCGGGGATCTGATAGTTGATCACGTGGGTGATGTCGTCGATGTCGATACCGCGGGCGGCGACGTCGGTGGCGACCAGCACGTCGACGTCACCGGTGCGGAATGCCTTGAGCGCCTTCTCCCGGGCGATCTGGCCGAGGTCACCGTGCACTGCGCCGACCTTGAACCCGCGCTCGGCGAGTTCGTCGGCGACCTTCTGCGCGGTGCGCTTGGTGCGGGTGAAGATCATCGTCGCGCCGCGGCCCTCGGCCTGCAGGATGCGGCTGACCATCTCCACCTTGTCCAGCGCGTGCGCCCGGTAGACGAACTGCTCGGTGGTGTCGTGGGTCTGTGAGGACTGTGCCGACTCGGCCCGGATGTGGGTCGGCTGGTTCATGAACGTGCGTGCCAGCGTGATGATCGGGCCCGGCATGGTCGCCGAGAACAGCATCGACTGCCGGTCGTCGGGGGTCAGCCGCAGGATCCGCTCGATATCGGGCAGGAAGCCCAGGTCCAGCATCTCGTCGGCCTCGTCGAGCACCAGCACCGAGAGGCTGCCCAGCTGCAGGTGTCCCTGCTGGGCCAGGTCGAGCAGCCGGCCCGGGGTGCCGACCACCACGTCGACACCCTTCTGCAGGGCCTCGATCTGTGGCTCGTACGGTCGGCCGCCGTAGATCGACGTGACCGTGAACTTGCGGTCCTCGCGGCCCTCCACGTCGTCGGCGCGCAGGTACTTGGCGGCCAGCTCCAGGTCGTTGTACACCTGCAGGCAGAGCTCGCGGGTGGGCACCACGACCAGGGCGCGCGGCGTGCCGTTGAGGGGGCGGGAGCCGTCGCTGGCGATCCGGTGCAGCAGGGGTACGCCGAAGGCCAGCGTCTTTCCCATCCCGGTGCGGGCCTGGCCGATCAGGTCGTCGCCGGCCAACGCGAGCGGCAGGGTCAGTTCCTGGATCGCGAAAGCGTGTTCCTTGCCGGTCTCGGCCAGCGCGCGGACGATCTCGTCGCGCACGCCCAGCTCGGCGAAGGAGGTCTTGGGGGTATCGGTGGGTGCAGTCATGTTCGTGGTCCGGCGGTTCTGGCCGCCGTCAGCCTTTCGCTTGTCAATCCTCGTCGCGTCCACGCGCGCACGACGATGACGAGTAAAAGGCGGATATCCCCAGGTGGCGGGCGATACCGCTCCGTCGGGCCCAGCGTCTGTCAGCGGGCCGAACCACGTGCACGCACATTTCTTGCGGTGACGATCGGTGACCGGGAATCCCCGGTGAAATCACCACCGGTTACCCATGGTAGCCGGTCACGGCCCTGGTCTGGGCATCGATCAGGTTTCGTGGTGTCGCGCGGTGGGCATCTTGGCAGGTCGTGAGCCCCCATGCCGTGATCTCGGGAGCCGGCATCGCCGGGCCCGCGCTGGCCCATCAACTCAATGCGCGCGGTTGGCGCACGACCGTCATCGAGCGTTTCCCGCGGCGCCGGGAGGAGGGGCAGAACGTCGACATCCGCCGCGCCGCCCGCGAGGTGGTCCGCAGGATGGGCATCGACGCCGAGGTCCGCGCCGCCGGGACCGGCGAGATCGGCACCCGGTTCGTGACGGCGCAGGGCCGCCCCGCCGCATCGTTCCCGGTCGGCGAGCCGGGCGGCACCGACGGCCCGACCGCCGATCTGGAGATCCTGCGCGGGGAGCTGTCCCGCATCCTGGTCGAGCACACCGCCGAGACGGAATATCGCTTCGACAGCCAGATCGCCGATGTCACCGATGACGGCGAGCGGGTGCGAACGACCTTGGAGGACGGCACCGAGCTGGAATCCGATGTCTTGGTCATCGCCGAGGGACTGCATTCGCGCTCGCGCCGATTCGTCACCGAGGTCGCCGTCTCCGATCTCGGCATGTACTTCGCCTACGTGACCATCCCGCGCCGTGAGGACGACGACCGGTGGTGGAACTGGCAGCACGCCACCAAGCGGCGGTCGGTGCATCTGCGGCCCGACAACCTCGGCACCACTCGCGCCATCCTGACCTTCATGTCCGACCTGCGCGGTTTCGAGGACCTGGACCGCGCCGGCCAGCTGACCATCCTGCGGCGCACCTTCGCCGATGTCGGCGGTGCCGCGGCGCGCATCCTCGCCGAGATCGATGCCGGCGCACCGATGTACTTCTCGGCGGTGGGCCAGGTGCAGGCACCGATATGGAGCCGGGGCCGGGTCACCTTGCTGGGCGACACCGCGTTCTGCAACGCCACCTTCGGGGGCGCGGGCACCAGCCTGGCGCTCATCGGCGGCTACGTGCTGGCCGGTGAACTGGCCGGTACACCGGATATCCCCGGTGCGCTGGCGGCCTATCGGCGCGCCATGCAGCCCTTCATCGCCACCGCGCCGGAGGTCCGCGAACCGGTGCTGCGGCTGGCCAATCCGAGTTCCGCGCTGGGCATCCGGGCCCTGCACGCCCTGGCTGCCCTGTCGGCCGGGCCGGTGGGCCGGGCGGTGGGCGCGGTCGTGGGGGACCGGGTCAGCGGTATCGCCGGCGGTGCCGATCCGCTGCCGGACTACCCGGCGGCGGTGAACTCTCCTGGCGTCGGCGGGGCCGCCCGCGATTAAGGTTGGGCCATGACCTCGACGCCGCCCGATGCCGCCGCAGCCAGCATTTCTCGCGTGCCGACGGACCATCCGGGCATCACCGAGTTGTTCGCTCTGCTCGCCTACGGCGAGGTGGCGGCGTTCTATCGGCTGACCGAGGAGGCGCGGATGGCGCCGAACCTGGCCGGCCGGATCAACATGGCCAGCATGGCCGCCGCCGAGATGCGGCACTACGAACTGCTGCACGAGGCCTTGTCGGCCCGCGGTGTGGACACCGTGCCCGCGATGACGAAGTACGCCCCGGCCCTGGAGAACTACCACCGGCTGACCACCCCGAGTACGTGGCTGGAAGCCCTGGTCAAGACCTACATCGGGGATGCGCTGGCCGCCGACTTCTACCTGCAGATCTCCGATGCCCTGCCGCCGGAGGCCGCCGATGTGGTGCGCTCGGTGCTTTCCGAGACCGGTCACTCGCAGTTCGTGGTGGCCGAGGTCCGCGCCGCGGTCACGGCCAGCGACCGGCAGCGCCACCGGTTGGCGCTGTGGTCGCGGCGCCTGCTCGGTGAGGCCATCACCCAGGCCCAGTTCGTGCTCGCCGACCGCGACGAACTCGTCGATCTGGTGATCAGCAGCAGCGAGGGGCTGGGCCAACTCTCGGAGTTCTTCGACAAGCTCCAGCAGACCCATTCCAGCCGGATGCAGGAGCTGGGCCTGGCCTGAGGGCTACCGCGTGCAGGTCGCGATCATCGAATCGTTGGCCTGCACCGCGAGTGCGGCGCCGTTGCCGTCCAGGATGGCGCAGTTGAGCTGGCCGGCCACACTGGTCGCGGTCACCGAGGACAGCGTCACGCCGGGATTGAGCGTCACCGACTTCACCCACGGCAGCGCGACGTTCACGTCGGTCTGCAGCGCGCCCTGGGCATCGGTGTAGATGATGGTCACCAGGTCGATCAGCTGCCGGTTGCCGGTCACCTGATAGGTCACGGTGCGCGCGGCGGCGGCCGGGTCGACGGCGGCCGGCGGGGCCGGCGGGGCGACCGGAGCGGGTGCGGCCACGGTGGGCGCGGGCTCCGGGGCGATGGTGGCCGACGGGGTGGGGGTCACGGTGGTGACCCGCTCCGGTGCCATGTCGGCGCCGGGCAGGTCGGCGGCCGGCGCGGGTGGTGCCGCGGGGGTGGTCGTGACGGCGTCGTCGGTGGGTGCGGCCGATGTGGTGGCCGCGGTCACGGTGCCGGAGTCGCCGCCGCCGAGGATCACACCGGTGCAGACCACCGCGATCATCAGGATGGCCCCGGCGACGCCGGCCACCCAGATCCACCGGCGGTCCAGGGTCTCGTGATAGTCGGCCGGGTATTCGTAGTCGGCGGCGTAGTCGGCATCGGTGTCGTAGGCCGGGTCGTGATCGTCGTAGCGGCGCTGGCGATCGGTGGGGAGGTCCGAGCCGAACCGTGACCCGTAATCGGTCGCGTAGTCACTGCCGTAGTCGGTGCCGTAGGTGGCGTCGTAGTCCGACCGGAAGCCGTCACGGGTGGTCGAATATGGTGAATATTGCCTGCTCATCACGTAATTCCCAGATCGTTTCGGTGCTTACCGAGCCGATGTTAGTGGTGCAAAAGTTACAGATGATGTTGGCGCGCTCTCGGTCCGATAACGGTCCGGCCTCGGTCTGATCGCCGCGGATTCGCTGACGGCGCAACGATCACGGGCCGCCTCGGTGCCACCCCCGCGGCGGTGTCCACTAGCCTGAACGCACGCATCGCCAACAACCGAAGGGGTCGCCAGCGTGGACATCAAGATCGGGGTCGCCGACAGCCCGCGAGAGCTGATCATCAGCAGCGCGCAGACGCCCGAAGAGGCGGAGAAGGCGATCGTCGACGCGTTGTCGGACACCTCGTCCGTGCTGTCGCTGACCGATGAGAAGGGCCGCCGCTACCTGGTGCAGGCCGCCAAGATCACCTATGTCGAGATCGGCCCCACCGACGGACGCAAGGTCGGCTTCGGCACCGTCGGCGCCGAGGCCCTCAAGAGCTGAGAACGTCAGGAACGGGTGAGCGGCACGTGTGACAGTCCGCCCCAGGCGAACTGCACCGTGCCCTCGACCGCCGCGTCCTTCGAGATGGGGCGGTCGTTGTCCAGCCAGTAGCGCGCGCAGTCGACGCTGGTGGACACCAGGCCCACGGCGATCATCCGGGCGCGGTGGGCCTCCAGGCCGGAGTCCCGGCTGATGAGGTCGAACACCGCGTCGGTACACGATTCGGTGGCGACCTTCACCTGCGCGGCGACCTGCGGCTCGGTGACGTAGTCGTTTTCGAAGATCAGCCGGTAACCCTGGCTGTCGTGCTCGACGAACTCGAAGAACGCCTGCACCGCGGCGCGCAGTCGCTGCCGGTTGTCGGTGGTGGTCCGCAGGGCCTGCCGCACACCGGAGACCAGGTTGTCCACGTGCCGCTGCAGAACGGCCAGATACAGCTCAAGCTTCGACGAGAAGTGCTGGTACAGAACCGGTTTGCTGACACCGGCCCGGTCGGCGATCTCGTCCATGCCGGCCGCGTGATAGCCGCGGTCGACGAAGACCTCACTGGCGGCGATGAGCAATTGGCCGCGGCGCTCGTCGCGGGGCAGCCGGTTGCCGCGCCGATTGCCGGGGCCCGCCTTGGCGCCCCGCGCTCCGGCGGCGTTGGCGAGATCGCTCATGACGTCCTCAATTTCAATCTGTACTGCCTGTGCTGCGTGGGTCGTGCCGGCGTTTTCGTGACAGGCTTCACGCGCTGATCGCCACGACATTACTACCGCACGTAGGTCGAGGCGTTGCCGTGGTGCTCGTGTCGGTGGCGCGCCGGGACGGGATGATGCCCCCGGTTGTGCCATTCTGGTGCGGTGACCTATGACCCGGGGCGCCGCGGGGGCAACCGTGGCTCGAGCGGGCTGGGGGCACCGCCCGGCGGGGGAGAACGAAACGACGTCGGGAATCTGCGCACCGGCGCACCGCGCGGGGACCGCACCCAGCGTCGCCGGCCCACCCATGTGAACCAGGGCCAGCCGCGCCGCGAGCCCCCCGAGAACGCCGCGCAGCGCACCGACCCCGGCAATGTGCCCGCCCCGCGCGACCAGTGGCGTGAACCGCTGCGCGCCCAGCGTGACCCGCTCGCCGAGGATCTCGGCCGCGCCCGGTCCAACCGCGACGAACACGCCCAGTTCCGTAAGCAGAGCTGGCTGGGCCGGTTCATCTCGACCTACGGCTGGCGGGCCTATGCGCTACCGATCCTGGCGATCGTGACGGTCGTGGTGATCTATCAGACGATCACCGGCCCGCCGGCGCCCAGCCCGGTCAACGCCGAGGGCCCGGTGCAGGCGCCCGTCGAATCGCCGAGCACCGAGATCGTCGGCGCACCGCCCAAGGGCCTGACCGAATACGACGCGAACCTGCCCACCGGCATCCTGCCCGGCGGCGGCCCGTTCACCGAGGCCGGCGCCAAGACCTGGCATATCGTGCCGGGCACCACACCCAAGGTGGGCCAGGGCGCCGAACGCACCTTCACCTACACCGTCGAGGTGGAGGACGGACTGGACACCGCCACGTTCGGCGGCGACGAGGGGTTCGCCCGGATGGTCAGCGAGACCCTGGCCAACCCGAAGAGCTGGACACACAACCCGCAGTTCGCCTTCCTGCGCGTCGACAACGACAGCGAGGGCCCGCCGGACTTCCGAGTGTCGCTGACCTCACCGCTGACCATCCGCGAGGGGTGCGGGTACGACATCCCGCTCGAGGCGTCCTGCTACAACCCGGCCTATCTGGGTGATCAGGCCCGGGTGTTCATCAACGAAGCCCGCTGGGTGCGCGGCGCGACATCGTTCCAGGGCGATATCGGCTCTTACCGCCAGTACGTGATCAACCACGAGGTCGGCCACGCCATCGGCTACCGCCAGCACGAGCCGTGCCCGGAGAACGGGGCGCTGGCGCCGATCATGATGCAGCAGACCTTCTCGACCGCCAACAACGACGGCGCCCGATTCGACGCGGGGTCCGTCCCGGCGAACGGGTTGACCTGCCGGTTCAACCCCTGGCCGTATCCGATCGCCTGACCCGGCCCGCCCCGGGAACGGATCACCCGGTTTTGCTGTTGGATACCTGTGCCTGGTCTGATTGAGATCGGGAATTCGTTCGTCGATTCGAGGAGTGCACGGTGACGTCACTGCCGCCGCTGGTGGAGCCGGCTGCTGAACTGACCCGCGAGGAAGTCGCTCGCTACAGCAGGCATCTGATCATCCCCGACATGGGTGTCGACGGTCAGAAGCGGCTGAAGAACGCCAAGGTGCTGGTCATCGGCGCCGGCGGCCTCGGCTCACCGACCCTGCTGTACCTGGCCGCCGCCGGCGTGGGCACCATCGGCATCGTCGAGTTCGACGTCGTCGACGAGTCCAACCTGCAGCGCCAGATCATCCACGGCCAGTCCGATATCGGCCGGTCCAAGGCGCAGAGCGCGCGCGACTCGGTGCTCGAGGTCAACCCGCTGGTCAACGTGGTCCTGCATGAGCTGCGTCTGGAGCCCGACAACGCCGTCGACCTGTTCGCCCAGTACGACCTGATCCTGGACGGCACCGACAACTTCGCCACCCGCTACCTGGTCAACGATGCCGCCGTGCTGGCCGGCAAGCCCTACGTGTGGGGTTCGATCTACCGGTTCGAGGGCCAGGTGTCGGTGTTCTGGGAGGACGCCCCCGACGGTCTGGGCCTGAACTACCGCGACCTCTACCCGGAGCCGCCACCACCGGGAATGGTGCCCTCCTGCGCCGAAGGCGGGGTTTTGGGCATCCTGTGCGCCTCGATCGCATCGGTGATGGGCACCGAGGCCATCAAGCTGCTCACCGGCATCGGCGACCCGCTGCTGGGCCGGCTGATGGTTTACGACGCGCTGGACATGACCTACCGCACCATCAAGATCCGCAAGGATCCGGCGACACCGAAGATCACCGAACTCATCGACTACGAGGCGTTCTGCGGTGTGGTCTCCGACGAGGCCGCCGCTGCGTCGGCGGGTTCGACGGTGACGCCCAAGGAACTGCGCGAGCTGCTCGATTCCGGCAAGCCGGTGGCGCTCATCGACGTCCGCGAACCCGTCGAGTGGGAGATCAACCACATCGACGGCGCGACGCTGATCCCCAAGTCGGTCATCGAACTGGGCGAGGGGCTGGCGACCGTCCCGCAGGACAAGACCGCGGTGCTCTACTGCAAGACCGGTATCCGGTCGGCCGAGATGCTGGCGGTGCTCAAGAAGGCCGGCTTCTCCGACGCACTGCACCTGCAGGGCGGCATCGTGGCATGGGCGAAGCAACTCGAACCCGACATGGTCATGTACTGACCGCGTGTCGAGCCTGGCACCGCTTAGGCTGACGTGCGTGACTGACGATCTGCCACCCGACCACGTGATGGCGGCGTTTGGTCTGGCCGGTCTGCGACCGGTGCCGCTGGGGTCCAGCTGGGAGGGTGGCTGGCGCTGCGGCGAGGTCGTGCTGTCGATGGTCGCCGACCACGCGCGGGCGGCCTGGTCGGCCAAGGTCCGCGAGACGCTGTTCGCCGACGGCATCCGGCTGGCGCGGCCGGTGCGCTCCACCGACGGTCGCTACGTGGTGGCCGGCTGGCGTGCCGACACCTTCGTCGCCGGGTCCCCCGAGCCGCGACACGACGAGGTCGTCTCGGCGGCGGTGCGGCTGCACGAGGCGACCGCGAAGCTGGAACGCCCGCGTTTTCTGACCCAGCCGCCGGTGGCGCCGTGGTCGGATGTCGACGTGTTCATCGCCGCCGACCGGGCGGCGTGGGAGGACCGGCCGTTGCACACCCTGCCGGCGGGCGCCCGGGTGTCGCCGGGCACGCCGGACGGCCAGAAATCGGTGGAGCTGCTCAACCAGTTGGCGACGCTGCGTACCCCGACCCGCAGCCCCAGTCAGCTGGTGCACGGAGACCTCTATGGCACAGTGCTTTTCGCCGGCACCGCGGCACCGGGTATCACCGACATCACGCCCTACTGGCGGCCGGCGTCCTGGGCGGCCGGGGTGGTCGTCGTGGACGCGCTGGCCTGGGGCGAGGCCGACGACGGTCTGGTCGAACGCTGGAGCCCGTTACCGGAATGGCCGCAGATGCTGTTGCGGGCGTTGATGTTCCGGCTCGCCGTGCACGCCCTGCACCCGCGCTCGACGGCCGCGGCGTTCCCGGGGCTGTCCCGTACCGCCGCGCTGGTCCGCCTCGCCCTCTAGTTCCCGGCGATGTGCGGAGGCGCAGCCGTAACCATCACGGGTTGCCCCCCCCACACATCGCTAGAACTCATGGCGGTACTCGCGCAGCGATACCTTGCCGTCCTTGGCCAGGACACCCTCGGCGCGCAGTCGCTCCAACTGTCGGGTCGCCAGATGTGGCGCCGGCCGCCCGGAGGCCGCAATCACCCGGTGCCACGGCAGATCCGAGGAATCGGTGCGCATGATCCAGCCGACGATCCGCGGGCTGGACAACCCGGCCTCGGCCGCGACGTCACCGTAGGTGCTGACACGCCCCACCGGGATCCGGTCGACCAGTGCGCGCACCGTCTCGACCTGCTCCTCGGTGACCGCGGCCATGTTCAGCCCAGGTGACTGCGGATGATGGCCGCGGTCTCGACGGGCAGCGCCTGGGCGACCATGTGATCGCAGTCCAGCTCGGTCAGGGTGAAATCGTCGCCGAGCGCGGCCCGCAGGGTGTCGATCAGTTCGTCGGTCGCGTACGGCGGGTTGGTGCGCGTGGCGCGCACCAGCGTCGTCGGAGTTCCGCTGCGGGGCAACGGCACCGGCCGGGTCAGCTCACTCCAGTACGACATCGCCGCCGGCACGCTGATCCGCCAGCCCAGCCGGCCGCCGGGCAGCGTGATCAGGTGCTCGTCGAGTTCGCGTTCCAACACCGCGGGATCCCGGCCGGCGACCTCACCCCAGGAGCCCGACAGCTTGTCCGCGCGGGCCTCGTCGCGGTCCGGATAGTCGGGCGAGGACAGCATGGCATCGGCGATCTCGGCCATCCAGGCACCGTCGAGCGCGACCGCCGGATCCAGCAGCACCAGCCCGCTCACCAGGTCGGGGCGCGCCGCAGCCAGCGCCAGCGCCACCGCCCCGCCGAACGAATGCCCGACCACCGACACCGGCCCGCCCTGCTCGGCGTCCAGCAGCGCCGCCAGCGCCGCGACGTTGGCCTCGATGGTCCACGGCGCCGCGTAGTCCGAGCGGCCGTGCCCGATCAGATCCGGTGCCAGCACGGTGAACTCGGCGAGGTGCTCGTCGGCGATGTCCTCGTACCGGCGGCCGTGGCCGGTCAGACCGTGGATGGCCAGGATCTGCGCCGGGCCGGCCGGACCGAAGCGATAGCTGTGCAGGGTCGCAGTCACCGTTCGATCGTAGGCGCACGTCACGGCCGCTTGTCGGACCCCCGTGGTCTGATGCTCCCATGTCCGCACCGCATACCGAGCTCACCCCGGAGGCACTGGCCCGCCCGGGTCTGCGCGGCACGGTACGCGTCCTCGGCGGCGCCGGCACCGGCAAGAGCCGCCTGCTCGTCGACACCGCGGCCGCCCACATCGCCGCCGGTACCGATCCGGAATCGATTCTGCTGCTGACGGGTTCGGCCAAATTGGGGGCCCAGGCGCGGGCCGCGGTCACCACGGCTCTGCTCACCGCGGGGGTGCGCGGTGTGGTCCGCGAACCGCTGGTGCGCACCGTGCACTCCTACGCCTTCGCGGTGCTGCGCCTGGCCGCCCAGCGCACCGGTGGCCCGCCGCCGCGTCTGATCACCAGCGCCGAGCAGGACGGCATCATCCGCGAACTGCTCGCCGGTGACCTCGAAGACGGCGCGGCGAACTGGCCGCTGGAACTGCACCCCGCGCTGGGTACCGCCGGGTTCGCCACCGAATTGCGGGACCTGTTGGCGCGCTGCGCCGAACGCGGGGTGGACCCGGTGGCACTACAACGGCTGGGCCGGCTCTCCGGGCGTCCCGAATGGGTCGCGGCCGGCCGCTTCGCCGCCACCTACGAGCAGGTGATGCTGCTGCGCTCGGCGGTCGGCATGGCCGCCCCGCAGGCCACCGTGCCCGCCCTCGGCGCCGCCGAACTCGTCGGTGCCGCACTCGACGCCTTCGCCCTCGATGCCGACCTGCTGGCCGCCGAACGTGCCCGGGTGCGGGTGCTGCTGGTCGACGACGCCCAACAGCTCGATCCGCAGGCCGCCCTGCTGGTGCGGGTGCTGGCCGCCGGAGCCGAGCTCGCCGTGCTCGCCGGCGATCCGAACCAGGCCGTGTTCGGGTACCGCGGTGCCGACCCGGCGCTGCTGCGCCTGGACACCCCCGCCGTCGAGCTCACCGCGTCACAGCGCTGCCCGTCCGCGGTGGCCGATGCGATCACCGCCGTCGCATCCCGGTTGCCCGGCGCCGACCGCCCGCGCGCGTTCACCGGCACCCCGGAGCGCACCGGGTCGGTGGCCGTCCGGATCGCCGCGTCCGCGCATGCCGAATCCACCCTCATCGCCGACACACTGCGTCGGGCCCACCTGGTCGACGGCGTGCCGTGGTCGCAGATGGCCGTCATCGTGCGATCGGTCCCGCGGGTGGGTGCCGGCATCGGCCGGGCGCTCGTCGCCGCCGGTGTCCCGGTGGACCTGCCGGCCGCCGAGACCGGACTGGCCCAGCAGCCCGCGGTACGGGCCCTGCTGACCGTGCTGGAGGCCACCGCGACCAGCCTGACCGGTGCCGCGGCACAGGAGCTGGTGACCGGACCCATCGGCCGGGTCGACCCGGTGTCACTGCGTCAGCTGCGCCGCGCGTTGCGCCGCATCCTGGGTCACCAGGACGAGTTCGGCGAGCTGCTGGTCAGCGCCCTGCACCGGATTCCGCCTGGTCTGCCCGCCGAGCTGAGCCGCAGCCTGCAGCGGGTGCAGGCCGTGCTGCGCGCCGCGCGCGGCAGTCACCACGCTGGCATGGATCCACGGAACACGTTGTGGCAGGCATGGAGTCGCAGTGGTCTGCAGCGGCGCTGGGTCACCATCGCCGACCGTGGCGGGCCCGGCGCCGCCGTGGCCGAACGCGATCTGTCCGCGGTGACAGCACTGTTCGACGTGGCCGATCAGTACGTGTCGACCACCACCGGGGCCACCCTGGCGGGCCTGGTCTCCCACGTCGGCACGCTGGCACTGCCGATAGCGACCGCACCGACCGCCCAGACCGAGGCGGTGACGGTGTGCACCCCGCATGCCGCCCTGGACCGGGAATGGGATGTGGTGGTACTGGCCGGGGTGCAGGAAGGTTTGTGGCCCAACACCGTTCCGCGCGGTGGCGTCCTCGGCACCGGCCGCCTGGTCGATGTGCTCGACGGCGTCGCCGACACCGATGGCGGGCCGGCCACGCACCTGTCCGCTCGTGCCCCGCTGCTGGCCGAGGAGCGCCGCCTGCTGATCGCGGCGATGGGCCGCACCCGGGATCGGTTGCTGGTGACCGCGGTCGACAGCGAGACCGGTGATGCCGCGATGCTGCCGTCGCCGTTCTGCACCGAACTGGCCGCGCTGGCGGCGGGGGAGCAGGACGTCGACACCGCCGCTGTGCCGATCCCGGCTCCGCGGGTGCTCACGCCCGCGGCGCTGGTCGGTCGGTTGCGGGCGGTGGTGTGCGCACCCGATGGTGAGGTCGACGAGGACACCCGGGCCTGCGCGGCAACGCAATTGGCGCGGCTGGCCGCAGCCGGGGTGGCCGGGGCCGACCCGGCGCAATGGCACAGCCGCACCGCACCGTCGACGACCGAGGCGCTGTGGTCGGACGAGGATCATGTGAGCACGCTGTCCCCGTCGACGCTGCAGACCCTGGTCGACTGCCCGTTGCGCTGGCTGCTGGAGCGGCACGGTGGCTCCGACAGCCGCGATGTCCGCTCCGCGGTCGGCAGCCTGGTGCACGCCCTGGTGGCCGATCCGGCCAAAACCGAGAGCCAGCTGTTGGCCGAACTGGAGAGCATCTGGTCGGCGTTGCCCTACGAGTCGCAGTGGTACGCCGACAACGAGCTGGCCCGGCACGGCGCGATGCTGTCGACGTTCGTGCAGTGGCGCGAGCTGACCCGCCGCCAGTACACCGAGGTGGGCACCGAGGTCGAGGTGGAGGGCATGGTGGCGCCCGGGGTGCGGGTGCGCGGCCGGATCGACCGGCTGGAACGTGACAACGCCGATCGGCTGGTGATCGTGGACGTCAAGACCGGTAAGAGTCCGGTCACCAAGGATGACGCGCAGCGGCATGCCCAGCTGGCGATGTATCAGCTGGCCGTCGCCGAGGGCGTTCTCGGTGACGGGGAGGAACCCGGTGGCGGCCTGCTCGTCTACCCGGGCAAGGCCGGCGCAGGCGGTGCCACCGAACGCCACCAGGACGCCCTCACCCCGGCCGCGGCGCAGCAGTGGCGCGACACCGTCACCGAAGCGGCCGACGCCACACAGGGGCCCAACTTCGTGGCCCGGGTCAACGATGGCTGCGGGCACTGCCCGGTACGGTCCATGTGCCCGGCACAGGAGAACCGACCATGACCCCGACCCCGACCCCGACCCCGACCTCGACTACGACTACTACTACGACTAAGACCCCCACCCCGACGGCCCGGTACAGCCCCGCCGAACTGGCCGAGGTGCTCGGACTGTTCACCCCGACCCCGGAACAGGCCGCCGTCATCGCTGCCCCGCCGGGCCCGCTGGTCGTCATCGCCGGGGCCGGCGCCGGCAAGACCGAGACGATGGCGGCGCGGGTGGTCTGGTTGGTCGCCAACGGGTACGCCCGGCCGGACCAGGTGCTCGGCCTGACCTTCACGCGCAAGGCCGCCGGGCAGCTGCTGCGGCGGGTCCGCACCCGGCTGGCGCGGTTGGCCGGCACCGCGCCGGGCCGCGAGGTGCGCACCGACGAGCCGCCCACCATCAGCACCTACCACGCCTTTGCGGGCAATCTGCTGCGCGAGCACGGATTGCTGCTGCCGGTCGAGCCCGACACCCGGCTGATCGGGGAAACCGAGCTGTGGCAGTTGGCCTTTCGGGTGGTGTGCGAGCACCCGACGGTGTTGGACACCGAGAAGACGCCGGCCGCGATCACCGGCCTGGTGCTGCGCTTGTCCGGTGCGCTGTCCGAGCACCTGGTGGACACCGCCGCGTTGCGTGACACCCACACCGAGCTCGAACGGTTGATCCACCACCTGCCTGCCGGGCCCAACCAGCGCGGCGGCCCGGCTCAGTGGCTGCTCAAGCTGCTGGCCACCCAGACCGAACGCACCGATCTGGTGGATCTCATCGACGAGCTGCACCGGCGGATGCGTGCCGAACGGGTGATGGACTTCGGCGCCCAGATGTCCGCCGCGGCCCGCCTGGCGGCCGGCGCCCCGCAGGTGGGAGAGCAACTGCGGCAACGCTATCGGGTGGTGCTGCTCGATGAATACCAGGACACTGGGCATGCCCAGCGCATCGCGTTGTCGGCGTTGTTCGGTGGCGGTGTGGATGACGACCTCGCGCTCACCGCGGTCGGCGACCCGATCCAGTCGATCTACGGCTGGCGCGGTGCCTCAGCGACAAACCTGCCCCGGTTCACCACCGACTTCCCGTACGCCGACGGCACGCCGGCGCCGACGCTGGAACTGCGCACCAGCTGGCGTAACCCCGCCGAGGCACTGCACCTGGCCAACGCGGTCTCCGAACCGGCCCGCCGGCGGTCGGTCAGCGTCCGTGAACTGCTGCCGCGCCCCGATGCCACTCCTGGGACGGTCCGCGCCGCACTGCTCGATGACGTGGTGGCCGAACGGAACTGGGTCGCCGATGAGATCGCCGGGCGATATCTGGCCGCCGAGACCCCGCCGACGGCGGCGGTGCTGGTGCGCCGCAACGCCGACGCCGCGCCGATGGCCGAGGCGCTGACCGCCCGCGGCGTGCCCGTGGAAGTAGTCGGCCTGGCCGGCCTGCTGTCCATCCCGGAGGTCGCCGACGTGGTGGCGATGCTGCGCCTGGTGGTCGACCCCACCGGCGGGCCGGCCGCGATGCGCGTGCTCACCGGCCCGCGCTGGCGGCTCGGGGCGCGTGACATCACCGCACTGTGGCAGCGCGCAACCGAACTCGACGATCCGGCACCGGGCGAGCACGGCACGACGGCCCGCATCGCCGCGCAGGCCGCGCCCGACGCCGACACCGCCTGCCTGGCCGATGCCATCTGCGATCCCGGCCCGCCCGAACGGTATTCACCGGTCGGGCATGCGCGCATCATCGCGCTCGGACGCGAACTGACCGGCCTGCGGTCGCATCTGGGCTATCCGCTGCCGGATCTGGTCGCCGAGATCCGGCGCGTGCTCGGTGTCGACGCCGAGGCCCGGGCCGCCCGGCCGGTGCCCGCGGGCTGGGGCGGCACCGAACATCTGGACGCCTTCGGTGACGTGGTGGCCGAGTTCGCCGCGCGCTCCGACGGATCGCCGGCCGGTCTGCTGGCCTATCTGGACGTGGCCGCCGATATCGAGAACGGACTGGCCCCGGCCGAGGTGATCGTCGCCGCGGATCGGGTGCAGATCCTCACGGTGCACGCCGCCAAGGGGCTGGAATGGCAGATCGTCGCGGTTCCGCATCTGAGCGGCCGGGTGTTCCCGTCCACCGCGATGGCGCGGACCTGGCTCTCCGATGCCGGTGAGCTACCGCCGCTGCTGCGCGGCGACCGGGCCACGCTGTCCGAGCATGGCGTGCCGGTGCTGGACACCAGCGACGTCAACGATCGGAAAGCGCTGTCGGACAAGATCGCTGCGCACAAGGACGTACTGGCCCTGCGCCGCGGCGACGAGGAACGCCGGCTGCTCTACGTGGCGCTGACCCGGTCCGAGGACACCCTGCTGCTGTCCGGGCATCACTGGGGCCCCACCGAGTCCAAACCGCGCGGCCCGTCGGAGTTCCTGCTCGAGCTCAAGGCGATCATCGAGCAGTCGGGCTGCGGTGTCATCGAGCAGTGCGCCCCGGATCCGGCGGACGGTGAGCCGAACCCGCTGCGCGGCAACACCGTGGAGGCGGTCTGGCCCGCCGAGGCATCCGGTGACCGGCGCGCGGCCACCGAACGGGGCGCCGCCCTGGTCGAGCACGCCGCCGAGCAACCGCAGAGCGGGATCGATCGGGAGGACTGGACGGCCGATGTGGACGCCCTGCTCGCCGAGCGCGAACGCGCCGCCGCGGTGACGCCGGTGACGCTGCCTGGCCAGGTGTCGGTCAGCACGCTGGTCGACCTCGGCAAGGACCGCGCCGCCGCGCTGGGCCGGCTGCGGCGCCGACTTCCGTCGCGACCGGACCCACATGCGTTGTTGGGTACCGCATTCCACGAATGGGTGCAGCGCTACTTCCATGCGGAGCGGCTGTTCGACCTCGACGACCTGCCGGGAGCGGTCGACAGCGACGCCGGGCGCGCACACGCCGAGAACCTCGCCGAACTGCAGACAGCCTTCGCCTCGTCACCATGGGCGGCGCGTACCCCGCTCGACGTGGAGGTCCCGTTCGACATGGTGCTCGGTGGCAGCGGCAGCGACGGGACCACCGAGCCGACCGTGGTGCGCGGGCGCATCGACGCGGTGTTCGCCGAACCCGACGGCGGTGTGGTCGTGGTGGACTGGAAGACCGGCGACCCGCCGTCGAGCCCGGAGGCCGAACGCCACGCCGCGGTGCAGCTGGCGGTGTACCGGCTGGCGTGGGCCGGCCTGCACGACTGCCCGCTCGACTCGGTGCGGGCCGCCTTCCACTATGTGCGCAGCGGTGTCACGGTGATACCCGATGAGCTGCCCGACGCCGACGATCTCGCGGCGTTGTTGGACGACGCGGCTCAGCAGAGCTGACCGCACCGCACCCGAACCCGGGTGCGGTGCGCCGTCTCAGGAGTGGCGATAGATCTTGTACGCCTGGGTGATCATCGGAATCTGCAGCGGCAGCCGTGCCCATGCACCGATCCGCATCGGCAGCGATTTGTCTCTCCACAACCGCACCATGTTCACGTTCGCCGGGAACACCCCGAGGAACAACGCGATCGCGGACAACGCCCCGAGTCGGCGGGTCTTCGGCGCGATCAACATGCCGCCGACCGCGGCCTCGGCGACACCGGAGGCCAGCGTGTAGAAGCGCGCAGAGCCCGGGAGTTCCTCGGGCACCACGGTGTCGAAGGGCTTCGGCGCCGCGAAATGCAGCACGCCCATCCCGACGAGCCACACGCCCATCTTGGTGGCGCGTGACGCGATTGCCTGTTGCTCAACTCCGGTTGCGGGGGTCGTCATGGTTACATTGTGGCGTGCCCACCCTGCGCCGATCGATAAATCGTGGCCAAAGGTAGATTGCGCCGGCGGTTGGCGGCGGTCAACCAGGACCTGACCTCGCGTCACGACGCCGACCTCGTCGATGTCCTCAGCATCCCGGAGAGGTTCGTCAGCCCGTGGCGACGCATCTTCACCCGCGTGCTGCTGGCGCTCGGCGCGCTGTTCGCCGCGGTCCTGATCGTCTACATCGACCGGCACGGCTACCGCGACATCGACTCCGCACCCAACGCGAACGACCCGCTGTCCTTCCTGGACTGCCTGTACTACGCGACGGTGTCCCTGTCGACCACCGGCTACGGCGACATCACGCCGGTCACCCCGTCCGCCCGGCTGGTCAACGTCCTGGTGATCACCCCGCTGCGGGTGGCATTCCTGATCGTGCTGATCGGAACCACGGTCGAGACCCTGACCAATCAGTCGCGCCAGGCGTTGAAGATCCAGCGATGGAGGAAAAGCGTGCGTAACCACACCGTCGTCGTCGGCTACGGCACCAAGGGCCGCACCGCGGTGGCCGCCATGATCGGCGATGACGTCGCACCCGCCGACATCGTGGTGGTCGAGAGCGACCCGGTCGCCTTGGAGAAGGCCAAGAACGCCGGCCTGGTCACCGTCCGCGGCAATGCCCAGGACTCCGAGGTGCTGCGGCTGGCCAGCGTTCAGCACGCCAAATCGATCATCGTCGCCGCCAACCGTGACGACACCGCCGTACTGGTGACGCTCACCGCGCGCGAACTGAACCCGACCGCCACCATCATCGCCGCGGTGCGCGAGGCCGAAAACCAGCACCTGCTCAAGCAATCCGGCGCAAACAGCACCGTCGTCACCTCCGAGACGGCGGGCCGGCTGCTGGGCCTGGCCACTCAGACCCCCAGCGTGGTGGAGATGATCGAGGACCTGCTGACCCCCGATGCCGGCTTCGCGATCGCCGAGCGTCAGGTCGAACCCAAGGAGGCCGGTGGCTCGCCGCGGCACCTCACCGACATCGTGCTCGGGGTGGTGCGCGGCGGTGACCTGCTTCGCGTCGACGACGAGCGCGTCGACGCGCTGGAATTGAGCGACCGACTGCTCTACGTCCGCTCGAACGAGGAACGGTAGTGAATTTCCGCCTGCGCAACGTCCCCCTGCTGTCCCGTGTCGGTGCCGACCGCGCCGACGCGCTGCGCACCGACATCGACGCCGCCATCGCGGGCTGGCCGGATGCCCGGATACTTCGGGTCGACCATCGCAATCAGGTGCTGATCGCCGGCGGCAGCGTGGTGTTGGGCAGCGCGACGACGCTTGGGGACGCCCCGCCCGAGCAGGCGGTGTTCCTCGGCAGGCTCGCCGACGGCCGGCACGTCTGGGCGATCCGTGCCGCGCTGGAAGCCCCCGAGGATCCGTCGCTGCAGGCCGAAGTGCTCGATCTGCGCCGCGCCGGACCGGTTTTCGACGATGCCAGCGCGCAGCTGGTGTCGACTGCCACCGCACTGCTGCACTGGCATGACCACGCCCGGTTCAGCCCGGTCGACGGTGCCCCGACCAAGAGCATCAAGGCCGGCTGGGCGCGGCTGAACCCCGACAACGGGCGCGAGGAGTTTCCCCGCATCGACCCGGCGGTGATCTGCCTGGTGCACGACGGTCACGACCGTGCCGTGCTGGCGCGCCAAGGCGTCTGGCCCGAGCGGATGTTCTCGATCCTCGCCGGGTTCGTCGAGGCCGGCGAATCCTTCGAAACCTGCGTGGTGCGCGAGATCGCCGAGGAGATCGGCCTCACCGTCACCGACGTGCAGTACCTGGGCAGCCAGCCGTGGCCGTTCCCGCGCTCCCTGATGGTCGGGTTCCACGCCCTCGGCGATCCGGAGCAGCCGTTCGCCTTCAACGACGGCGAGATCGCCGAGGCCGAGTGGTTCACCCGGGCCGAGATCCGAGACGCACTGGAGAACGGGGACTGGACCAGCACGTCGCCGTCGCGCGTGCTGCTGCCCGGATCGATCTCGATCGCCCGCGAGATCATCGAATCCTGGGCCTACGCGGTCTGAATCATCACGGCCCCAGCGCGGCGACATCGCGTAGACACAGCCGCGCCTCATCGGGACTGATGTTCAGCTTGTCGGACACATAGTCCACCCAGGACCGGGCGCCGAGCGCGGTCGGTGTGGTCCGTGCCTGCAGGGCGGCCAACAGCCGCAGTTGATACTCACGCGCGAGATCCGCGGCCCTGCCGTAGAGCGTGATGGCCTGTTCCATGGCCGAGCGCGATCGCGACAGCGCCAGCAGGGCTTCGGCCTCGGCGACCAATGCCGAGTATTCCGCGTGGAGAGCGTCGATCCGAGTAAGGCTCTGAGTCATGCTTCGAACAATAGTTCGAAGCACCGACAGGTGGCCGCGCTCAGCCCAGCTTGGCCTTGACCTGCTTGGCGCTCGGGTTGGTCAACGTCGACCCGTCGGCGAACTTGACCGTCGGCACCACGTGGTTGCCGTTGTTGACCGAGCCGACGAACTCCGCGGCCGCCGGGTCGCCCTCGATGTCGACCTCGGTCCAGGAGATGCCCTCGGCCTTGAGTGCGGTCTTCAGTCGCGCGCAGTACCCGCACCACGAGGTGGTGTACATGGTCAGCTCGGCGGCAGTGTTTGCGGACATGGTGTCTCTAACCCATCGACGTCGGTGCGTATTTCCCGCCACCCTATGCGCCCCGCGAACATGTCGGACACCCCTGCCATGATGGAGGCCATGCCGTCCGTCGACAGTCTCCTCGGCGACCTCGACGACGAACAGCGCGAGGCCGTCCTCGCCCCGCGTGGCCCGGTGTGCGTGCTCGCCGGTGCGGGCACCGGCAAGACGCGGACCATCACCCGCCGCATCGCCAGCCTCGTGGTCGGCGGCCACGTGGCGCCCGGCCAGGTGCTGGCCGTCACCTTCACCGCCCGCGCGGCGGGGGAGATGCGCAGCCGGCTCCGCGCCCTCGGTGACGAGGCCGGGGTGCCGACCGGCGCGGTGCAGGCCGTCACCTTCCACGCCGCGGCGCGCCGTCAGCTTCAGTACTTCTGGCCGCGGGTGGTCGGCGACACCGGCTGGCAGCTGCTCGACAGCAAATTCGCCGTCGTCGCGCAGGCCGCCAACCGCTCGGCGGTACAGGCCAGCACCGACGATGTGCGCGACCTGGCCGGCGAGATCGAGTGGGCCAAGGCCTCGTTGATCACCCCCGAGCAGTATGCGACGGCAGTGGCCAGGGCCCGGCGCGATGTGCCGATGGATGCCAACACCGTCGCCAAGGTCTACGCCGGCTACGAGAAGCTCAAGACCCACCGCGACGGCACCGCCCTGCTCGACTTCGACGATCTGCTGTTGCACACCGCGGCGGCCATCGAGAACGACGCCGCCGTCGCGAGCGAGTTCCGGGACCGCTACCGCTGCTTCGTCGTCGACGAATACCAGGACGTCACCCCGCTGCAACAGCGCGTCCTCGATGCCTGGCTGGGCGACCGGGACGACCTCACCGTCGTCGGCGACGCCAACCAGACCATCTACTCGTTCACCGGCGCCACCCCGCGCTTCCTGCTCGACTTCTCCCGGCGCTTCCCGGAGGCCACCGTGGTCCGCCTGGAACGCGACTACCGGTCCACCCCGGAGGTGGTGTCGCTGGCCAACCGCGTCATCGCCGCCGCGCGCGGTCGGATGGCCGGCAGCAAGCTGCATCTGGTCGGCCAGCGCGACCCCGGCCCGAAACCGACTTTCGCCGAGCATCCCGACGAGGTCGCCGAGGCGGCTGCCGTCGCCAAGAAGGTCGCCGCACTCATCGAATCCGGCACTGCGCCCGCCGAAATCGCGGTGCTGTACCGCATCAACGCCCAGTCCGAGGTGTACGAGGAGGCGCTCACCGAGGCTGGTATCGCCTTCCAGGTGCGCGGCGGTGAGGGCTTCTTCAGCCGACAGGAGATCCGCCAGGCGCTGATCGCGTTGCAGCGCAACGTCGATAGGGAGACTCCGGGCGACCTGCCCGGGTTCGTGCGCGGCATCCTGGAACCGTTGGGGCTCACCGAGGAACCGCCGTCGGGGACCAAGGCGCGCGAACGCTGGGAGGCGCTGACCGCGCTGGCCGAACTGGTGGATGACGAAGTGGCTCAACGCCCTTCGCTGGATCTGGCTGCGCTGGTCGCCGAGCTGCGCCAGCGGGCCGACTCGCGGCACCCGCCGGTGGTCCAGGGGGTGACGCTGGCCTCGCTGCACGCCGCCAAGGGCCTCGAATGGGATGCGGTATTCCTGGTCGGGCTGGCCGACGGCACCCTGCCGATCTCGCACGCCCTGGCGCACGGCCCCGACAGCGAGGCCGTCGAGGAGGAGCGCCGCCTGCTCTATGTCGGTGTCACCCGCGCCCGGGTGCACCTGTCGCTCAGCTGGGCGCTGGCGCGCACCCCCGGCGGCAGGCAGGGCAGGCGAGCCTCGCGTTTCCTCAACGGCGTCGCCCCGCAGACCCCGGCCGACGCCGCGCCGGCCCGCCCCAAACGCGCCCGTGGCGCCACCCCGCGCTGCCGGGTCTGCAACGGCCCGTTGACCACCCCGACGGCGATCATGTTGCGGCGCTGCGAGAACTGCCCCTCCGACATCGACGAGCAGCTGCTGGCCGAGCTCAAGGAATGGCGGCTGCGCACCTCGCAGGAACTCAAGGTGCCGGCCTATGTGGTGTTCACCGACAACACCCTGATCGCGATCGCCGAGACCCTGCCCACCGATGCCGCCGCATTGGTGGCCATCCCGGGGGTCGGGGCGCGCAAGCTCGAGCAGTACGGACCCGATGTGCTGGCCCTGGTCCAGGCGCGGTCGTGAGAACCTGCCAAGTTCCGCACAGATTCCGCCAAAAGCGCTGGTCAGAAAATCGCTTGTGGTCCCGGGCTGTTAGGCTCTAGCCTCAAGATCACCACGTTGTACGACCAGTTCTCGCGGAAAGGAGGCGGCCCGATGTCGATTATCACCATGTGCAGCAATGTAAGTGTCAGCGGTATGCCGCTGACCTTTGTTGCTGTCGCCGGCATGTCTGCTGCCGAGCGAGCTGGTTGGGCGCCCGCTGCCGCCGCCGCCGCGCCGCAGCATAAGCGCCGCACCGCCCACGAGATCGTCGCGTCCGTGAATCGGGGTACCACCTAGGTAAGCCCCAGCACCGCCGAAAAGGCCACGGACCCGAGCTCACCGGATCCGTGGCCATTCTGGTTCTTGGGACACCCCGCAGGGAAACCCCCGAAACCTGGTCACCGGTCCGAGAACAAGACCGACACCGAATACACGACCAGGAAGAGTAGGGAAAAGACATGTCCGTCCAGGCATGCCTAGAACGCACACTGCCCGCGGTGCCGTGCCACGAGGCCGATCCGGATCTGTGGTTCGCCGAGAGCCCGTCACAGCTGGAACAGGCCAAGGCCCTCTGTGCGGATTGCCCGATCCGCAGCCTGTGCCTCAGCGAAGCGCTGGAGCGTCAGGAGCCATGGGGCGTCTGGGGTGGCGAGATCATCGAACGCGGCGCCATCGTGGCCCGCAAACGCCCACGCGGACGTCCCCGCAAGGACGCCGGCGCCGACCGGGCGGCCTGATGCCCGCACACGAGACTGCGGGTGCCGGCGGAATCCTCCCGAATTCCCGCCGGCACCCGCAGTCTCGGCGCACCGGCTAGGCGAATCCCGGCACGTACTCGTTGGCGATGGCGCGCACCGGCACATGCGCATCCAGCTGACAGCAGATCGCAATGGTCGATGCGATCACCCGCAGCGGAATCGCCAGGTTCGCAGGCAGATCCAGCTGCCGGGCCATCTTGATCTGCGCGACCGAATTGTCCATCTGGCCGGCGGCCATCCGCTGGATCCAGCGCCGCGTGTAGTGGAACACCTCGGTCTGAACCGGCTCCACGTACTGGCGCAGCATGTCGTCGATCTCCTCGACCGATACCTGCTCACCCTTCTGGATGAACCCGGCCGCCTCCATCGCGGGCAGCAACTCGTCGTAGTTCTTGTCCCGGGCCAGCCGGATGCAATTGCCCAGTGATGCCGGGAAACCGCCGGGCAGCGGTGCCACCGCGCCGAAGTCGATGACACCCATCCGGCCGTCGGCCAACAGCATGAAATTCCCGGGATGCGCGTCGCCGTGCATCATCTCCAACCGGTGCGGCGCGCCGAAGGTCAACTCGGTGAGCCGGGTGCCCATGGTGTCCCGCTGCTCGGGGGTGCCCTCCCGGATGATGACCGACATCGGGATGCCGTCCATCCATTCGGCGATGACGACCTTGGGCGCGCTGGCCACGATGCGCGGGACCGCGAAATGCGGGTCGTTGTCGTAGGCCTTGGCGAACGCGCGCTGGTTGTCGGCCTCGAGCCGGTAGTCCAGTTCCATCTCGGTGCGCTCGATCAGCTCGGCGACCACACTCTCGATGTCCGCGCCCGGCGCGAGCTGCTTGAACACCCCGGTGAGACGCTGAATCGTCTTGAGGTCGGCGCGCAATGCCTCGTCGGCACCCGGGTACTGGATCTTGACCGCGACGGTGCGGCCGTCCGCCCACACCGCCTTGTGCACCTGGCCGATGCTGGCCGAGGCCACCGGGGTGTCGTCGAAGCTCTGGAAGCGCTCCCGCCACTTGGTGCCGAGCTGCTGGTCGAGCACTCGGTGCACCTTGGCCGCCGGCAGCGGTGGTGCCTCACGCTGCAGCTTGGTCAGCGCCTCGCGGTAGGGCTTGCCGTACTGCTCGGGGATGGCGGCCTCCATCACCGACAGGGCCTGGCCCACCTTCATGGCCCCGCCCTTGAGCTCACCGAGCACCGTGAACAGCTGCTGAGCTGCCTTGTCCATCAGTTCCGCGGTGACCTCATCCCGGGATTTGCCGGTCAGCCGCTTGCCGAACCCGAGCGCGGCCCGGCCGGCGAAGCCGACGGGCAAGGTGGCGAGCTTCGCGTTTCGGGCGACGCTGCGTCGTTTGATTTCTGACACCCGTCCATCATCCACGACGTGGCTGAATACGCCGCAACGAACTGGCGACAACCGATGTCAGCACGCGCAGGCCGGGTGCCGTGACCAGCGCTTGGTGACCACGGCGCCGCGTGCGACGTCGAATTCGACGGTGCGGTCCAGTGTCATCGGCGGCACCGCGGCCGTGCTGTCGTCGGGGCCGGCCCGTACCGCGCGTACCACCCGGTCGACCTGCGCCAGCGCCAGCGCCGCGGTGCCCAGCACCGTGGCCCGGTCCGCGGTCCCCACGGCATCGCGCAGTTGGGCGGCGATCGCCGGCCAGGCGTCGTCGCGGTCGCGCCGATGCAGATCGGCGCACGCCAGACACGAGGTGACCCCGGGCAGCACCAGCGGACCCACCACTCCGGTGCCGTCGCGCACCAGGACCGGCAGATGCGGCAGGCGGGCGGCGTGCAGCTCGCGCAGCACCCGCGGATCGGCGACCAGGGCGTCGGACAGCACCACCAGGTCGGTGCGATCGCTGCTGACCATGGCGTGCGGCAGATGTGTCCGGGTCACCCGGGCCCCCGAGCAGCGCAGCGAACTCGCCAGCAGATCCGAGAGTGGGCCCCTGCCGTGGATGCGGACCGCGACCGGCCGGTGCGCGGCGGGCGGGCTGATCACCACACCGGCGCGCACCAGGGCGGCGAGCAGATCGGCGACCGCGACGGCCGCCGAGTGAGCCCCGAGATCCGTTGCCCGCGAAACCAATTCGTCAGCGGTGGCGGCATCCTGCAGGCCGCGCAGCAGCTGGGCCAGAGCCGAGGTGGTCAGTCCGGCGGGCGGATGCACCAGCACCGCACGCCGCGGATCCCACCCGATCTGCACGGTGCCGTCGGGACGCCACAGCACGGGCATCGTCGGGTTGAGTGCGTAGCGCCGCATCCCATGACTGTGTCACGGTCGACGCGTCGGCCGCCTCAGTTATCCACAGGCCCGTCCGGGCCCTCGTTGCGCTCCAGGTCGGCCAGCGCCTCATCGATACCGCTGGTGTCCCCGCCGAGGACGCGATCGATGAATCCGGCCGGCTCGTCCAGATCGTCCGAGCCGGGCAGCAGGTCGGGGTGCTGCCACACCGCGTCGCGGGCGTCGGCGCCCACCGCCTCGGTCAACTTCTCCCACAGCGCGGCGGCCTCACGCATCTTGCGCGGCCGCAGCTCCAGCCCGACCAGCGTCGCGAAGGTCTGCTCGGCCGGGCCGCCGGTGGCCCGGCGCCGACGCAGCATCTCGCTGAGGGCGGTGGTACCGGGCAACCGCTCGCCCAGCGCGGCGGTGACCACGGTCTGCACCCAACCCTCGATCAGGGCCAGCAGCGTCTCCAGCCGTTCCAGGGCGGCGGTCTGCTCGGGGGTTGCCTTGGGTTCGAACATGCCCTGGCTGAGCAGCTGCTCCATGGCGGCCGGGTCGGCCAGTGAGGCCGGGTTGAAGCCCTGGGCCATGTCCTCGATGCCGCTCATGTCGATCTTCATGCCCTTGGCGAAGGCCTCGACATTGTTGAGCAGCTGGCTCGACAGCCACGGCACGTGGCTGAACAGCCGGTGATGCGCCGCCTCCCGGGCGGCCAGGAAGGTCAACACCTCGCTGCGCGGCTGCTCCAGACCTTCCGAGAGGGTGTCGACGGCGGCCGGCATCAGCGCGGCAACACCCTTCGGGCCCAACGGCAGGCCGATATCGGTGGAGGTCAGCACCTCGGTCGACAGCTTGCCCAGCGCCTGGCCGAGCTGGCTGCCGAACGCCATCCCGCCCATCTGCGACATCATCGCCAGCAGCGGGCCGGCCATCGCCTTGGCCTCCTCGGGCAGAGCCTGCGCCCACACCGAGGAGATCTGCTGAGCCACCGGGTCGCACAACCGCTTCCAGGTGTCCATCGTGTTGTCGATCCACTCCGACGGCGACCAGGCCACGGTGCGGGTGGTGCCCGCCGGCAGTGGGGTGGCGCCGTCCAGCCAGGTCTCGGCCAGGCGGACCGCGTCGGCGATCGCCGTGGCGGTCGCCTCGGGCACCGGGGCCACGAACCCGATCGAGTTCGATGCCAGCTGGCGGGCGAGGTCGTAGTTGACCGGGCCGCCCTGCGCGCCTGCGCCCATAGCGCCTGTGCCGCTGAACATCTCGCCGAGCTTGGTGAAGATCTGGCCCAGATCGGACATGTCGAAACCGGCACCGCCCATCCCGAAGGGATCCCCGGCGGGATCTTTCTTGCGCTTGTCGCGATCGGGGTCTTCACCGGAGGAGAAGCCGAAGGGCAGGTCAGACATACCGTCAACGGTACCCACCGCAGACACGGGCGGTAGGGCCGCGGGTCACGCTGTGGGTGAACGCGCTCTACTGTGGGCGGCGTGAACAGGCGGATTCTGACCCTGGTGGTGGCGTTGGTGCCGATCCTGGCCTTCGGTTTGCTGCTGTCGGTCGTGACGGTGCCCTACGTGGCGCTGGGTCCGGGACCGACCTTCAACACCCTCGGCGAGGTGGACGGCAAGCAGGTCGTCGACATCAAGAGTTCCGACGGGGTCGCCGGCGACGTCGTGCATCCCACCAGCGGGCACCTGAACATGACCACGGTGTCCCAGCGCGACGGCCTGAACCTGGGCGAGGCCCTGATCCTGTGGATGTCGGGCCGCGACCAGCTGGTGCCGCGCGACCTGGTGTATCCGCCGGACAAGTCCAAGGACGATATCGACCAGGCCAACACGACCGAGTTCCGGCAGTCCGAGGACGATGCCGAGTACGCCGCGCTGTCCTACCTGAAGTATCCGAAGGCCGTGACGGTGTCGACGGTGGAGGACAAGGGGCCCTCGGCGGGCAAGCTGCAGCCCGGTGACGCCATCGACATGGTCAACAATGTGGCCGTCGCCGATCTCGCGGCGTTCCAGGCGGAGGTGAAGAACACCAAGCCCGGCGATCAGGTCGTCATCGACTTCCGCCGCAAGAACGCGCCCGCCGGTACCACCACCATCACCCTCGGCGAGCACCCCGAGGGCCCGCAGGGTTACCTCGGCATCGGTGTGGTCGACGCGCCGTGGGCGTTGTTCGACATCGAGTTCAACCTGGCCAACATCGGCGGCCCGTCGGCCGGCCTGATGTTCAGCCTGGCCGTCGTGGACAAGCTGACCACCGGCAACCTCAACGACGGCAAGTTCGTCGCGGGCACCGGCACCATCAACGCCGACGGCGAGGTCGGCTCGATCGGCGGTATCACGCACAAGATCGCGGCGGCCGACGACGCCGGCGCGACGATCTTCCTGGTGCCCGCCGACAACTGCGCCGAGGCGCTGACCGCGCGCGAGGACGGACTGCAGCTGGTGAAGGTCGACACGCTCGCCACGGCGGTCGACGCGCTGAACACGATTTCCGCCGGTGGCGAACCCCCGACGTGCTGAGAATCTCCTTGGCGGTCGGTGCGTAGCATTGGGGGTCAGCTGCGACCGGCAGGCCGCAGGCGTTGATGTTGTGGCGGGTCCCCCCTCACGCCACGGAACCAGAGTGGAGTTGACGACTTGGGTATGCGGCCCGCGGCGCGAATGCCGCAGCTGACTCGGCGGAGCCGGATTCTGATCGGTGTCGCGGTAGCAGTTGTCCTGTTGTTGTTGGTGGGGCCGCGGTTCATCGACGGCTACGTCGACTGGTTGTTCTTCGGCGAGCTCGGCTACCGGTCGGTCTTCACGACCGTGCTGCTGACCCGCATCGCACTGTTCTTCGTGGTGGCGCTCTTCATCGGCGCCGTCGTCTTCGCGGGGCTGGCGCTGGCCTACCGCACCCGCCCGGTGTTCGTGCCGACCGCCGGACCCAACGATCCGGTGGCCCGCTACCGCACCACTGTGATGAGCCGGCTGCGGCTGTTCGGTATCGGCATCCCGGTCTTCATCGGGTTGCTGGCCGGCATCGTCGCGCAGAGCTACTGGGCTCCGGTGCAGCTGTTCCTCAACGGCAGCGAATTCGGTATCACCGACCCGCAGTTCGGCATCGATCTCGGGTTCTACGCCTTCGATCTGCCGTTCTACCGGCTGGTGCTGACCTACCTGTTCGTGGCGGTGTTCCTGGCGTTCGCGGCAAACCTGCTGGGGCACTACCTGTTCGGTGGCATCCGGCTGTCCGGGCGCTCCGGGGCGCTGAGCCGCGCCGCCCGTATCCAGCTGGTGGCGCTGGCCGGCACCCTGGTGTTGCTCAAGGCCGCCGCCTACTGGCTGGACCGCTATGAGCTGCTCAGCAACACCCGGGCCGGTAAGCCCTTCACCGGCGCCGGCTACACCGACATCAACGCGGTGCTGCCCGCCAAGCTGATCCTGCTGGCCATCGCCGTCATCTGCGCGGTCGCGGTGTTCTCCGCCCTGGTGCTGCGCGACCTGCGCATCCCGGCCATCGGTCTGGTGCTGCTGCTGCTGTCCTCGCTGGTGGTGGGCGCGGGCTGGCCGCTGATCGTCGAGCAGTTCAGCGTCAAACCGAATGCGGCGCAGAAGGAAAGCGAGTACATCAATCGAAGTATCACCGCGACCAGGGATGCCTACGGGCTGACCGATCAGACGGTGGAGTACCGCAATTACGGCGGCGACGCCAACGCCACCGCCCAGCAGGTGTCCTCGGACACCGCGACGACGTCGAACATCCGCCTGCTCGACCCGACGATCGTCAGCCCCGCGTTCACCCAGTTCCAGCAGGGCAAGAACTTCTACAACTTCCCCGATCAGCTGTCGATGGACCGCTACGTCGGCCCGGACGGGCAGATCCGCGACTACGTGGTGGCCGCGCGTGAGCTCAACCCGGACCGGCTGATCGACAACCAGCGCGACTGGATCAACCGGCACACCGTCTACACGCACGGCAACGGGTTCGTCGCCTCGCCGGCCAACACCGTGCGCGGTATCGCCAACGACCCCAACCAGAACGGCGGCTACCCGGAGTTCCTGGCCAGCGTCGTCGGCGCCAACGGCAGCGTGGTCTCGCCCGGACCCGCGCCGCTGGATCAGCCGCGCGTCTACTTCGGGCCCGTGATCGCCAGCGCCCCCGACGACTACGCCATCGTCGGCAAGGTTGGTGATGTCGACCGCGAGTACGACTACGAGACCAACACCGAGACCAAGAACTACACCTATCAGGGCAGCGGTGGCGTCCCGGTCGGCAACTGGCTGGCCCGTGCCGTCTTCGCCGCCAAGTTCGCCGAGCGGAACTTTCTGCTGTCCAGCGTGATCGGTGACGACAGCAAGATCCTGTTCAACCGTGACCCGGCGCAGCGCGTCGAGGCGGTCGCGCCGTGGCTGACCACCGACAACGGTGTCTACCCGGCGATCGTGAACAAGCGGATGGTGTGGATCGTCGACGGGTACACGACGTTGGACAACTACCCGTACTCGGAGCTGACGACGCTGTCGAACGCCACCATCGACTCCAACGAGGTGGCGGTCAACCGGTTGCTGCCCGACAAGCAGGTGTCCTACATCCGCAACTCGGTCAAGGCCACCGTCGATGCCTATGACGGCACCGTGACGCTGTACGCGCAGGACGAGGCCGACCCGGTGCTCAAGGCCTGGATGTCGGTGTTCCCCGGGACCGTCAAGCCCAAGGCCGACATCTCCGAGGAGCTCAAGCAGCACCTGCGCTACCCCGAGGACCTGTTCAAGGTGCAGCGCGCGCTGCTGGCCAAGTACCACGTCGACGACCCGGTGAAGTTCTTCACCAACGCCGACTTCTGGGATGTGCCACTGGATCCCAACCCGACGGCCAGCAGCTTCCAGCCGCCGTACTACATCGTGGCCAAGGACCAGGCCAAGCAGGACGGCTCACCGTCGTTCCAGTTGACCAGTGCGATGAACTGGATCCGTCGTGACTTCCTGGCGGCCTATATCAGCGCGAGCTCCGATCCCGACACCTACGGCAAGCTCACGGTGCTCACCGTGCCAGGCCAGGTCAACGGTCCGAAGCTGGCCTTCAACGCGATCAGCACCGATACCGCGGTCTCCACGGAGCTGGGGCAGATCGGCCGGGACGGCCAGAACCGCATCCGGTGGGGCAACCTGCTGACGCTGCCCATCGGCAACGGTGGCCTGCTCTACGTCGCGCCGATCTATGCCTCGCCGGGCGCCAGCGATGCCGCATCGTCCTACCCGCGCCTGATCCGCGTGGCGATGATGTACAACGACAAGGTCGGCTACGGCCCGACGGTTCGTGACGCGCTGGACGAGATCTTCGGCGCCGGTGCGGGTGCGACGGCTACCGGTCCGGCCCCGGCCGACGGTCCGGCGGGACGCCCGCAGGCCGCACCGACCAACGGTCAGCCGGCCGCGAATCCGCCCGCCGCCCAGCAGGGTCGCGCGCCCGCCCCGGCGGCCGAGCCGCCGGCCGCGGCGGTGCCGCCGGGTGGTCCGGTGACGCTGTCGGGGCCCAAGGCCGCTGCGCTGCAGGAGGTCAACGCGGCGCTGGACAACATGGCCGAGGCGCAGACCAGTGGTGACTTCGCCGAGTTCGGTGCCGCGTTGCAGCGGCTCGACGACGCGATGAACCGCTACCGCGAGGCGCGCTGACCGTCCAGACCTGTATCACCTTCCCGGCGAGCGTGCGTGTCTGCACCGGACACTCCGCGCAATAGCAGGAGTTCACGCACGCTCGCGGGGGCGGCCGCCACTACACTGCCGCCGTGCACTATCGGCTGCTCGGACCACTCGAGGTGGTGCGTGACGGCGCCCGGGTCGATATCGGGCCGCCCAAGCAGCGCGCCGTGCTGGCGGTGCTGTTGCTGGCCCAGGGCGGGGTCGTCTCCGTCGACCGGCTGATCGACGCCGTCTGGGGTGACGACGTGCCCGGTAGCGCCACCGCTAGCCTGCAGGCCTACGTCTCCAACCTGCGGCGGGTGCTGCGCGACGATGCCGGGGTCTCGCCGATCGTCCGCCGACCACCCGGCTATCACCTCGAACTCGGCTCGGCGACGGTCGATACCGCAGAACTGGCCGCGGGTACCGGGCGGGCCGCCACGGCCGTCGCCGATGGCCGGTGGGACGACGCCATCGTGGCCGCCGATGCGGCACTGGCGCTCTGGCGCGGCCCGCTGCTGGCGGATCTGCGCGACGAGGCGTGGTTGGCAGCCGAATCCGCCCGCATCGACGAGCTGCGCACCGAATGTCTGGACGCCCGGATCACCGCGTTCCTGGCGGTCGGTCGGGTGTCGTCGGCGCTGGCCGATATCGAGCAGTTGCGCAGAGCGGACCCCTTCCGTGATCGCGGCTGCTGGCTGCAGATGGTGGCGTTGTACCGGTCCGGACGCACCGCGGAGGCACTCGACGCCTACGCCGCACACGCCCGGCGTCTCGATGACGAGCTCGGTCTGCAGCCCGGTGCCGAACTGCAGCAGGTGCAGACCGCTGTGCTGCGCCAAGCTCCCGAACTGGCGGCCTGGCCGCGTTCACCCGGCTGGACCGGAGCCGAATCGGTCTCCACACCCGCGCCCGCGCCGGTTGCCGAAGTCGAACCGGCCGTCGCGTCCGGCGGGCTCGTCGGCCGCACCCGCGAAATGGAGGCGCTCACACGGCTTCTCGTCGAAGCGAGAGCCGGGGCCACCCGCTGGCTGGTGCTCTCGGGCCCACCCGGGATCGGCAAGACCCGGCTGGCCGAGGAGGCCGCGGCCCGGGTCCGCGCCGCCGGCGGCGACGCGGTATGGGTGAGCTGTCCCGACGAACGGGGGATCCCGCCGTGGTGGCCGATGCGGCAGCTGGTCCGCGCACTCGGCGCCGACGCCGACGAGGTGCTGGCCGTGCCGGCGCACGCCGACCCGGACACCGCCCGCTTCGCCGTCTACGAACGGGTGCAGCGGCTGCTGGAATCCGGCTCCGGGCTGCTGGCCGTGGTGATCGACGATGTGCAGTGGGCGGATTCGGCATCGGCGGCGTGTCTGGCCTATATCGCAGGCACCCTGCGGGACCGGCCGCTGGCGATCGTCCTGACCGTGCGTGACGGGGACCACTCGTCAGAGGTGTTGCGGCTGTTGGGCACTGCGACGCGGGGCGCGAACCGGCACATCGAGGTGCCCGCCCTCAGCGCGGCCGACGTCGCCACCCTGGCCAATCAGGTGGCCGATGAGACGGTCGAGGAGGCCGAGGCGAGTGCGTTGGCCGACCGGACCGGCGGCAATCCGTTCTTCGTCTCCGAGTACGCCCGGCTGCCGCGCGCCGAACGGCTCGGTGGGGAGATCCCGATCGCAGTGAAGTCGGTCCTGGACCTGCGCCTCGGTGGGCTGGATCCCGCTGTGCTGCAGATGCTTCGGACGGCAGCGATCATCGGCGACGCCATCGACCGGGATGCGCTGCCGGTGCTGGCCGGCGCCACCCGGCTGGATCTGGACACCCTGGCCGATTATCTCGACGAAGCCGCCGACGAGCGCATCGTGGTGGCCGCGCCGACCGGTGACGGCTACGTGTTCGCCCACGGATTGTTGCGCGATCAGTTGATCGCCGGGATGCCGGCGCTGCGGCGACAGCGGGTACATGCCAAGGTCGCCGAGGTACTGGCCGATGCGACCTCCGACGGCGCGCTGACCCGCCGCGCCGGTCACCTGGTGGCCGCGCTACCGCTGGTCGAACCGCACGAGGTGGTGGCCGCGTGCCGGGTCGCCGCCGAACGGGCCACGGCCAGTTGGAGTTCGGATATCGCGGCGCGGTGGTGGCAGGCGGCGTTGGATGCCTATGACCGGTTGCCTGCGGCGCAGCGCACCGATGCCGACCGGGACGCGCTGACCGTCGCCATGCTGGAGGCGCACTCGCGGGCCGGCCGGGGCCGGCTGGTGCTCGACGCCGTCGAACGCAATCTGATCGACGCGCTGCGGGCCGGCCGTGCGGTGACAGCGGGCCGGGTCGCCAGCGCCCTGCTGCGGGCCAGCGGCGGATGGCCGTGGCTGGCGCCGGGGGAGGACCCCGGCGCGGTACTGGCGCTGCTGGACCGCGCGGCCGCGCTGTGCGACGCGCACCCCGCCGCGGGTGCGCGGGTGTGCGCGGCGTTGGCCGTCGGGCACTGCTATGACCCCGATATCGCGGTGGCCGCCCGGACTCTTGACCGGGCTGGGGAACTGGCTGCCGACGCCGGGGACACCGAGGTCACCGCGGACGTGCTGATGGGTCGGCTGATCACCTACTCCGGGGTGGCCAGCGCGGCGGCCCGGACGTTGAGCTGTATCACGGAGCTGAACGAGTTGCGTCACAAGCGATCCCGTGAGGACACCGTGATCGCCGCGTCGGTGGCGACCATGGCCGCGATGTCCCTCGGAGACGTGGACGGTGCCGGGCACCAGCTGACCGTGGGTATCGCCGGCAGCGAGGAACTGCAATTGCCGGTGCTGCGCGCCCAGTTGCGCTGGATGGAAGCGGTGCAGGCGATCTGGCGCGGCGATTTCGACGAGGCGCGCCGCCACCACACCATTGCCGCACACGTGCACGAGCAGACCGAGCTCTACGTCGCTGGCAGTGGGATGCTCGCCGAGGTCAGCCTGTTGTGGGAGACCGGCGGTCCGGCGCCGCAGCTGCCCGAGGAGTCGGCGGCGTCGGGTGGGCAGAGCATGGTCACCCTGGCACGTGCGGTGGTTCTGGCCATGCAACACGGGCCGGCGGCGCGCGAGTCCGCCCGTGCGATGCTGACCGACAGATTCGCAGGCAATCGCGGAGAGATCTGGACGACGCTGGGTCACAACACCTTTCTGGCTCACTTGGCCGCCGAGCACCGGCTGCCGGAGTTCGCCGCGCCGCTACTCGCCGAGCTGGAGCCGTTTCTAAATCGCATCGCGGTGATCGGGCAGGTCGGGTTGGCCGGACCGGTCGCGCTCGGCACCGCCCGGCTGCACGCGCTGGCCGGGGATCGCGACCGCGCCCGCGAGCACCTGGCGCGGGCCCGTGTTATCGCCGGCCGCACCGGCGGGAAGCCGTCCCTGGTGCGCTGCGATCTGCTGGACGCCGAGCTCGCCGACCCGCCCCGACGCGCCGAACTGATCGCTCGCGTCGTCGCCGAAGCGACCCGGCTTGGCATGACCGGTGTCGCCGCAACCGCCCGTGAGCTGGGCTGACACCAACTTGGCGTCGGCTCCAAGAAGACGCCAAGTGCGGCGCGCCAGTCTTTTCGCAGTTGCCCGACGCACTGCCTGAAAGGACCCCGAATGACCCTGGCCGACTCGGTCGACAGCGATCGGCTGTCGACATTGCCCAGCCACGTCAGCGCGCTGGTGGCGCTGCCCGGCGAGCCCGGCTATGAGCGCTGCACACCCTGGAATGTCGCCGTGCCGGTACAACCGGCCGCCGTGGTGTTCGCCACCTCGCCGCATCACATCGCCGAGGCCGTCCGATTCGCCGCCGCCCACGGGCTGCGCGTGACCGTGCAGGCGACCGGCCACGGTGCCATCCCGATCGGTGCCGACACCCTGCTGATCCACACCGGCGCCATGACCGACTGCGAGATCGACCCGGTCCACCGCACCGCCCGGGTGTCGGCCGGGGCGCGCTGGCAGCAGGTCCTCGACGCCGCTGCGCCGCACGGGCTGGCCCCGTTGTGTGGTTCCTCACCGAATGTCGGCGTCGTGGGCTTCCTCACCGGGTGCGGAGTGGGGCCGCTGGTGCGCAGCGTCGGGGTGTCGTCGGATCACGTGCGGTCCTTCGACCTGGTGACCGGGTCGGGGGAGTACCTGCGGGTGACCCCGGAGGAGCACGCCGACCTGTTCTGGGGTCTGCGCGGCGGCAAGGCCACCCTGGGGATCGTGGCCGCCGTCGAGATCGACCTGCTGCCCATCACCGAGTTCTACGGCGGTGCACTCTATTTCGACGGTGACGACACGCCGACCGTGTTGCGGGAATGGGTGCAGTGGAGCGCCGCGCTGCCGGAGAACATCAACACCTCCATCGCATTGCAGCAGTTGCCGCCGCTACCCGGGGTGCCCGAGCCGCTGGCCGGCCGGTTGACGGTCGCGGTGCGCTACACCGCCCTGGACGATTTCGCCGAGGCCGCAGCGCTTCTCGCGCCGATGCGGGAGGCGGCCACCCCCATCCTGGACACCGTCGCAGTGCTGCCGTACGCGGCGATCGGTGCCGTGCACGCCGACCCGGTCGACCCGATGCCGATCCATGAGGATCAGGCGTTGTTGGGTGACTTCGGTTCTGAGGCCACCGACATCCTGCTGGCCGCGGCCGGCCCCGGGTCGGGTTCGGTGCAGACCATTGTCGAGGTGCGGCTGCTGGGCGGGGCGATGGCCCGGCAGGCCCCGCACCGCAGCGCCTTCTGCCACCGCAACGCCAGGTACGCGGTGACGGTCATCGGGGTGCCGATGGGGCCCAACGCGGAGCTGGTGCCCGCGCAGGCCGGCGCCCTGACCAGGGCGCTGCAGCCGTGGTCGACCGGTGGCCTGCTGCCGAACTTCGCGCCCGCCGCGGACGCGGCGCGGATGGCGCGGGTCTATGACGAGGACACCCGGCACTGGCTGGCTGCCCTGGCCGATCGGTATGACCCGGACGGGGTCCTCAACACCGGCCAGGTGGTCCGCTTCGGTGCCTAAAAACCGGGGCTGACCAGACGATTTGGTGTGCCGAACCCCCTTGGGTAATCTTGTGTTTACCGACGCGGGGTGGAGCAGCTCGGTAGCTCGCTGGGCTCATAACCCAGAGGTCGCAGGTTCGAATCCTGTCCCCGCTACTAGTGGGAAATGGTCCCCGGAGGAAACTCCGGGGACCGTTTTCGTTTGGCTATGTTTCCGGTGGCGCACAGGTTGCCGAGCCGGCGATCTCAGCGTGGGATTCAGTTTCCCGAGACGTGACCGGGTCGACGGACGGCGGCAATCAATCGCATTACGTGGCAAGGGTTGCGGATTGCCTCCAAGACACCATTCAATGTGCCGACTGCATCCCAACCCACCACGCAGTGGTCGACGAATCGCACTGTGGAACGTCCGCTTTCAAGAATGGGATGCCCCGATCGCCATTGGGGCGTTGGCCTCCGCGCCGGGTGCCGCAGAGACGTAGCCTCGCTCAGTCATGTAGCGCCAGACGAATCTCGGGGTCCGACGGGGGCTCCGGCGTCGGCACGGCAACTCCGTCACCGAGGATTCCGGCCAGCCAGAGCGCCACCAGGCGGGCGCTGGATCGCGGAGCGTGCTCGGCAGTGCGGTGGACCAGGCCGGCGTTGGCGATCAGCAGTACCGCCAGATCGGGTGGCCCCGCATCGGCGCGGATCCTCCCGCCCCCGACCGCGCGTTCGAACAGCGCGGCGATCGCCCGGTGGTGCCGGGTTCGAAGCTCCTCCACGTGGGGGGTCAGGGGCCTGAGCGAGGCGAGCAGATCGGCCAGACCCCGGTTGCCGGCCTGCAGCGCACACGTGGCGAGGACGCAGTCCCGGAGGGCGATCACGGGATCCTTTGCCGCGGCAGCTTCCTCGGCGAGTGCGCAGTAGCGCTCGAGGTGGACGCTGTACACCTCTGCCAGTAGTGCTTCTCGCGTCGCGAAATGCCGGTAGAGCGTGGCATTCCCGATGTTTGCTCGCCGGGCCACCTCGTTCAGGGAGACGTCGAGCCCCTGCTCGGCATACGCGAGTTCGGCGGCTGCCAAGACAGCAGCGCGGTTGCGTTCGGCATCGGCACGCACGAGAGCCTCCTGAACACCAGCGGGAATAAGCGGGGATGCATCCCCGTTTGATGATACGACGAATAAGTGGGGATGTGTCCCCAGATAGAGGGAAGGCGCGATGAAGGCAGTGGTGGTCTCCGAGTACGGCGGCCCAGAGGTGCTTCGAGAGATTGATATGGATGCGCCGCACGCCGGCCGCGGGCAGATCCGCATCCGCGTGCATGCGGCGACGGTGAATCCTGCCGACGTGCTGCTCAGGCTCGGCGACATCGACGGTGCGCTGCGGGAGAGCACGTTGGCTCCACCGTACCGGCCGGGCATGGAGGTGGCCGGCGTCGTGGACGAGATCGGGCCGGAGACCCTGACGCGACTCGGCATCGGTGACCGGGTCATGGCGATCATGATGCCGATCGACCCGTCCGGCGGGGCGTACGACGGGTTCGTCGTCGTCGACGCGGATCAGGCTGCCCTGGCGCCCGCCGGATCGAGCCATGCCGAGGCCGCGACGCTACCGATGAATGGGTTGACCGCCCGGCGTGCGCTCGATGTGCTGGGCCTGGAACCCGGTCAGAGCCTGGCTGTCACCGGCGCCGCGGGCGCCGTCGGCGGCTACGTCATCCAGCTGGCCAAGGCCGACGGGCTACACGTGATCGCCGATGCCGCGCCGGCCGACGAGCAACTCATCACCACCCTCGGGGCCGACGAGATCGTGCCTCGCGGCCCCGCTGTCGGACAACGAATCCGACAGCGGCATCCCGAAGGTGTGGCCGCGGTGGTGGATGCCGCGCTGCAGGGCGACGAAGTTCTCCCCGCCCTGCGCGATGATGGCCAGATCGCCATCGTCCGTCGTCCCGGTGAGCGTGGCACGTCTGCTGTGCATCCCGAGCGGGGTATCACCATCAGAGATGTGTGGGTGCCCGACTACACCCATGCGACCGACAAGCTCGACGGCCTGCGGGCATTGGCCGAGCAGAACAGGCTAACCCTGCGGGTCGCCCGAATCCTTCCCGCTGCCGAGGCCGCCGAGGCGCACCGCATCTTCGAACGGGGCGGCGTCCGTGGCCGCATCGTCCTGGCTTTCCACGAGGACGAAGCGATGCCCCGATGAATCCCATAGGAGTCGGCATCATCGGCGCGCGCACTACATCGCCTTCGCACGGCGATCGTGCGGACGGCACCAACATCGCGCCGTCGTTCGCGGACGCGGTCCGACTGCACCGGCTGGTCGAGCGGATAGCCCGCGGCGTATCCACCGCTGAGTGAAGATGACAACTGACTTCGAGGAGACACCATGCGCGCTGCAGTTCTGACTGCATACAACAGTCCCTTACGAATTCACGAACTTCGTGACCCCTCATACGGTTCCGGCGAAGTTTTGATCCGGGTCGAAGCAAGCGCGGTCAACCCGCTTGACACCAAGATCCGCCGCGGCGAGGGCGCTCACGCCAAGATGGCACCACCGGCAGTGCTCGGTATCGACATGGCCGGTGTCGTGGAGGCCGTCGGGGCCGACGTCCACCAGTTCCGCGCCGGCGATGAGGTGTTCGGCATGACCGGCGGAATCGGAGGCGTGCCGGGGTCACTGGCCGAGCTGGTCGCCGTCGACCCACAGTTGATCGCACACAAGCCCGCGGCATTGAGCATGGAGGAGGCCGCGGCCCTGCCGCTGGGCTTCATCACCTCCTGGGAAGGGCTCATCGACCGCGCCGGCGTCAACCCCGGCCAGCAAGTGCTCATCCACGGTGGCGCCGGCGGGGTCGGTTTCCTCGCCGTACAACTGGCCCTCGCCCGCGGCGCGCGTGTCTTCGCCACTGGCGGCAACCCCGCCAGCCTGGAAGCAATCCGAAAGGCCGGAGCAACGGCCATCGACTACACCGATCACACCGTTGATCAGTATGTCGGGGAATACACCGGTGGTGAAGGCTTCGACATCGTTGTCGACAACGTCGGGGGCGCCACCCTGGACGCCTCGTTCACCGCCGTCAAGCGCTACACCGGTCACGTCGTCAGCGCTCTGGGCTGGGGCGCACACAGCCTGGCTCCCTTGTCTTTCCGGGGTGCCACCTACTCTGGCGTGTTCACGCTGCTGCCGTTGCTGACGGGCGGTGGCCGCGACCACCACGGCCATATCCTCGCGCAGGCCAGCGCTCTGGCCGACAGTGGACAGCTGATGCCGAGGCTGCATTCAGCCGCCTTCCCCCTCGGCGAGGTCAACGACGCCTACACGCTCGTCGAGACCGGAACCTCGACCGGGAAGGTCATCGTGTTGCCGAACCTCTGAAGAGCACTACACGCGTACGTTGCGTACCGGCTAGCAGGTATCGAGCCCGCAGGTCATCCGGACTATTTGATGGCAGGTGGCCATGACGACATCCGCCGCCCGCGGCGGAATCATCGATCACAGCGCTGGGTCATTCGTCCCGACGCACGAAGAAGGGCATTCCGATGAACTGGAACCGGAGCGACACCGCCGTCGTATTCATCGACCCGCAGAACGATGTCTTGAGTCCGACAGGAATCAACTGGGCGGTAACCGGAGCGAGCGTCACCGAGAACAACACCGTGGCCCACATGCTCGCCATCTTCGAAGCCGCGCAAGCCTCATCGTTCGGAATGTTCATCTCGCCGCACTACTTCTATCCCACCGACCACCGCTGGCTTTTCAACGGCGCACTGGAAGCCGACGAGCTGCGCACCGGCACCTTCGGCCGGCGCGGCCCACTGGACCTGGACGGGTTCCTCGGCTCCGGAGCCGACTGGCTCGATGACTTCAAGCCGTACATCGAGGACCCGCGCACCGTCGTCGTCAGCCCGCACAAGGTTTTCGGACCGCAGACCAACGATCTCGTCCTGCAACTCCGGAAACGTCGCATCAACAGGATTCTGCTGGGCGGGATGCTGGCCAACATGTGCGTCGAGTCGCACCTGCGCGATCTTCTCGAGCAGGGCTTCGAGGTATACGTCGTCCGTGACGCCATCGCGGGTCCGCGCCACCCCGAATGGGGCGACGGCTATCAGGCAGCGCTTGTGAACTACGCCTTCCTGGCCCACGGAGTTGTCTGGACTGACGATGTCGTCGCCGCTATGCGCGCCGCAACGCCACCGGTAGCGGCCGGCGGGACGCAGTGACACCCACCCCGTGATGTCCGGCTCGCCCAGGCTTTCGGTCGGGACGTCAAGACGTCGTGCGACTCCCGCGCGCTCCGCCGGTCGCGACGCCGCGCCCCAATCCCGCGACCGTTCTGGTCATCAGGCGATAGTGGATCGCCGGGCCCAACCATTCGGCGATGAAGCGGCGCAACGCGACGCCGTCATCGAGCAGCCGCCCGGGGTCGATGAACAGCGAGTGGAAGGTGCGGGCGCACAGCTCGACGGTATCGTCGAAGCCCGCGTCATCGAATCCGTGCCCCGCCCAATCGACGTCGTACCGGCCCAGCAGGACCCGCCCGAAAGACGTTGCCACCGCGGAGGTGAAGGGCTGGGTCTGAGCGCCGTCGTCACGCACCTGGAAGACCTGCTCGAGCTGTGGATCGCCGACGAGCGCCTCGAGCGTGAACGCCATGCCCTCCACCAGCGCGGCGACCGGGTCGTGCAGTCCACGCATGTGCTGGCGCAGTCGTTCCAGGAACCCGTCGGCCGATCGCATGCGGCTGGCGGCCATCATGGCCTCCGAGCCGGGGAAGTACCGGTACACCGTCTGGCGGCTCACCCCGAGGCGACGTGCCACGTCGGTGACGCTGACCGCCGGCTCATGTTGTGTCGCAAGCGAATCGACGGCATCGAGGATCCGGTTCATCGCCTCTTCATCGGATGTCGGAGTGTTCCCCGCCCACCCATGCCTGCGCATGTCCCATCCCTCCGATCATCGTCCACCCCTGTGGACATGTATGGCATGAACGTATTGTCTCTCCCTGAACCTATCAGGAGTGGTGACATCAAGGTATACAGCCGCTGGGAGCCGAAAAGTAGATTTCTATCGCACATTTAAGGCTGGATTCGGAAGAGCGCCGTCGATGCCGATCGGGACACGGCTGCGTTCTGACGAGACAGATCTGAAAAGTATGACTCGTCAGTGGCGGAAGCGGCTGGTAGGGTCGGCGGCACCGAAGTTTCGAGACCCAGGGTCTCTGAAGTCCTCCCATCGAGAGGTACTCCCATGGCCGACGCTGCGACGAGGCCTTCGCTGTCGGACGAACCGGTCGACGCTGCGGCAGGCCGCCTTTCGGTCCGCCGCAGACAGTGGCTGCTGACCGTCGCCAGCACCAACGTCCTGCTGGTCATGGCGTCGATGGTCGCGCTCAACGCGGCGCTCGGCGATCTGGCTGTGCAGACGTCGGCCACGCAGACCCAACTGACATGGAACGCGTCGATGAGTCGGTAGAAACCGAGTTCGGCGTAGGCGGATGCGCCGTCCGGCGCCGCGGAGTGCATCCGCACGTTCAAGGCCCGTTGGGCCTCGGTGAATGATCGGGGGCCATGAGCAGGTACATCGCACTGTGATCCGACTCCGATGGCACATGTCGCCGGGCTCAGCATCTGACTCAGCACACGGTGCAGTTCTGCGGGGTCGCATCCACCGGCGGTCACGAGGACCACGACATCGCCCTTACGGCCGCTGAGCATGCGCAGCTGTAATGTGGCTGCGGCGCGTGTGACGGCGGGCGTGAGTATGTCGACGCCCGCCTCGCTGTGTACGACGATCACCTGGTGGGGATGCCGTAGGTCGTATCCCAGGGCGTCTGCCCTCGCCACGGCGCCGGCGTCGTCGGTGCCGGAGAGCAGGTCGTCCACGAGCCCCCGGCGCACACTCGCTTCCAGTTCGACGAGGCTACGTTCGTGTGAGAGTTGGTATCCGAGCAGGGCGCAGGCGAAGTGCATCGCATACATGTCGTCGTCGGTCACCAGATTCCGCGGATCGATCATGGCCAGAACGCCGAGTTGTTCACCGCGCGGTGACACCAGCTCCGCAAGGCGATCCCGCAACCGCACGGGTCCGTGTTGGCCTGCCAGGACGGCGAGTTGGCGCTGATGTCGTTGCGGATCCGGTGGCGGATAGGTCCTCGGCCGTCCCGGGCCGGACCAGCAGCGCAGATTGCCGAATCGGTCTTCCAGAGCAATCGGAAGTGCTGTCAGCTCATGGAGCGCATCGATGATGGACTGTTCGGCATCGCCGCTGCCCTTGCTCAGCGCCGCTGTTTCGATGGTCTGATGAACAAGCGCACGTCTGTGCAACTGCCGGTTGACATCGGCCAGCCGCGCGGCTGCCTGGTCCAGCTGTTCGACACGGCGGTGCAGCGCAAGGCTGGAGAGCGCGGCGCCTGCCTGGTTGGCCAACACCGCCAACATCTGGATCTGCTCGCTCGATGGACGACTGCCGGCGCTGACCACGAGCGCGCCCTCGACGACATTGTGGTGCTTGAGCGGAAGAGCCCGGCCCCACATGCGGCCGGCGATCCGAACCTCACCGTCACCGTGGCAATCGGCGACCAGTTGGTCGAGGCCGGTGCCGCCGGCCGGGCCGGGCGGCACTCGATCCCATGAGCTGTCCACGAGCTCGTAGGCGGCCTCGACCTGACACGGCCCGACGCGGGGCACCGCGGCCGCAGCGTCGTGGAGAATCACTGAGACGTCGGCCACGTCGAATGACAACCCGGAGAGGGCAGCCAGTTCGCTGGTAATCGAGCCGCTCACCGAGGGTGCGGTGACGGCGGTCCCGCCAGACTCCCGGTTGTACTCCATGCCGCTGCCGCTCCTGCCCGTTGTTCCCCAACTCCCAGCGGACCGGTCTCGGGCCGCTGGAACACCGATGGCCGGGCCTACCCGTATCCCGGGCGGCCAAACCTCCGGCGGCAGGCGATCCGAACGGCTGCGGTGTCAGCGCCTGTTCCGGGCTATGTCGGGTGCGAGCGGAGCAACCGGTCGATCAGCGCGAGTTCGGTATCGCTGACCCAGGACGGATTCGACTGCTGTGGTGCGCGGAACGCCTCCATGGCGGCCAGGCCGGGAACGGCCGCCAGGTCGGCGGCGGTGATCGGCTGGGCGAGTATCGGGATGCGTACCGGGACGTGCAGTCGCCCGCCGTCGGACCACACCTCGCCATCGATATGGCCGGCACCCCAGATGCCGCGGTCGGGCTGTCCGGACACCCAGAACAGTGCCCGCTGTCCGGGGCGCATGAGCCGCGTCCGGTAGTTGTCCGCGACGCACCAGTGCGGCCTCGCCTCACCGGCCGCCAGCATCGGCGCGATCGGCGTCATACGCGGGTTGCACTTGATCACCCAGGCGCCGAGCCGCTCGATCGTCACCTGAGCACCGGACCTAGCGGCGCGCATGGAGATTGGTCAGCACGTCGGCAAACCGCTGGCCCATGCGCAGGTGGGCCTCCGGGCCGGGGTGCAGCCGGTCGGGCAGCGGGAACTCGGTGAAGTCGTCGGGACCGTAGAGGTCCGGGCCGTGCACATACCGCAGATTCGGATCCGCGGCGGCGCGCTGGTCGACGATGCGGGCGAGTTCGTCTCGGATGACGGTCAGGGTGAGTTTTCCGGCGCGGACCTCGGCAGGGTCTCCCGTCGCGACGAAAGCCATTGTGCCGTCGCTGAAGTCCGGGGCGAGCGGTCCCGGGGTGTCTTCGTGGATGGGGCAGTGCACCGCGGAGATCACGATGAGTGGCGTGGTGGGGTGCCCGTCGCGCACGGTGTCGAGGAAGCCGTGCACGGCAGGACCGAATGCGCGCAACCGCATCAGGTCGGTGTTGACGATGTTGATGCCGATCTTGACGCTGATCACGTCGGCGGGGATGCCGCGCATGGTGCGGGCGGTGAAGGGGTCCAGCAGCGCCGATCCGCCCATCCCGAGGTTGACCAAGTCGACACCGGCGCCTGCGGCCGCCACGGCAGGCCAGGTGCCGGTCGGGTGTAGCGCGTTGGAGCCGTGACTGATCGAGCTGCCGTGATGCAACCAGACCGGTCGCGTCGTCGGTGCCGGTTCCACCGGATGGTCACTGCGCAGCGCGATCAGTTCGGTGATCTCGTTGTGCGGCAGCCAGATCTCGACCGTCTTGGGCCGGTCGGGCAGTCCGGTGAAGCGAACGACGCCGGGAGCACCCGCGATCAGTTCCTCGGTGCCGGCCGCGGCGTCCTTCATCAGCACATTGCCGCCGGTGAGGCTGGCCTGCGCGGCCAGCCGCCCGTCGATCACCAGGTCGTAGATGCCATCGGGACGCATCGGCATGCCGCGATAGGCCGGTCTGGTCCGTAACGCCTCGAGTTCGATGGCCGTGGACCGGGTCGTGAACACCAGTCGGCAACCCGCGGGCTGGGACTCTGCCATCGCCAGCTGCGGGTCGGGGCTCTGCATCCGGGCCCAGCCGGGTAGGCGGTGCGGCAGGATGCCGAGCGACGTGCGCTCCAGTTCGACCGCGCCGCGCAGGATGTCGGTGGAGATCGCTGTGCTGATCACCCGCGGCCATCGGGCTGATCGTTGTTCTTCTGTGCACCCCAGCCGTGGATCCGGTCGATCTCGATGATCGCGCTGACCCGGGGTCGGTCCCGGTCCGGGTAGGGCTTGCCCTGATAGTGCTGCGAGAGGGCGTCGATATCGGCCAGGCCCTCGTCGTCATACACCCGCACCACCCGGCCGATCGCGGTGACATGGGTGTACCAGTCGTCGCCGTCGATCACGGTCAGTGCGACTCGCGGGTCTCTGCGCATGTGTGCCAACCGTTTCCGCGCGACGTCCATGTTGACCAGCAGCTGGTCGTCGCGCAGCAGATACCAGGTGGCGGCCGAGACCGGCTGGCCGTCGCGGCGGGTGGTGGCGATGACGGCGGGGTTGGGCTTTGCCAGCATCCGGCGGGCGTCGTCGGTGAGCGGTGCTGATGTCATGGGTCCGGGTGCCCGGTTGCGGCCGGATCTAAGCGCGTCGGCCGCGTCGCGGCAGCTGCGGTACCCCGGCCAGCAGCCCACGCTGGGGTACGCCGGTGATCGGTTCGGCGGCCGCGCCGAGTTCGGCCAGGATGTCGTTGGCCGCCAACACCCCCGACATGGCCGAGCGTTCCATCAGGCCGGCCAGGTAGGGAAGTTCGATGTAATCGCCGGCCAGGCGTAGTCCGCGGGCATCGGTGCGCACACCGGGACGGCTGCCGGCCGAACCCGGTGGGAACGCCGGCGCCGTCGCCTCCAGCCGATCGTGCGCGTGCAGCACGACCGCGTCGGCGGTTTCCGGCCACATCGCCGCCAGCTCGGTGCGCATGGCCGCGGCGGCCTCGTCGGCGTCGGCCAGGCGGCACGAGTAGGAATGCAGTTCGACCACCGATCCGCCGGTCGCAGCGGCCCACCGGATGCTGGGCTCCTCCAACCGCGAGTACACGGCGATCGAGTCCAGGTTGGGCTGGCCGCTGACGGCGCTGAACGGTGCCCGCTCGGACGCCACATCGCGGTCCAGCCAGATCCGGCTGACCGCGAACGGCGGTGCCACGCTCAGGTTTCGGCACTTGTCGGCGAGCAGGGGAGCCGTCGCTGCGGCCACCGGTGAGCTACCGATCAGTGACCGTAACGCACCGGGATCCAGGGCGAGGATCACGTGCCGGGCCGAGATCGGCCCGGCCGCGGTGTTCACGTGCCAGTCCGGGCCATCCGGTGTGATCTGCGTGGCGGCGGAACCGGTGAGCACCCGGCCCCCGCGTTGCTCGAGATGGCGCTGCAGCGGTTGCCAGATTGCGGTGGCATGGTCGGTGTTCGGCACGTCGAAGCCGATGCCTTCGGGGTTGCCCAGGAAGTAGTAGTGGAACATCGCCACCAGTTCGGCCGCCGACAGCTGGCCCTGGTTGCAGAAAAAGGACCGGGCGAACGCCTCGAACAGCATGCTTCGGGTGCGCTCGGTCATGCCGAGCCCGTCGAGAAATGTTGCGGCGTCCACGGAATCGAGTTCGGCGGTGGTGGTCGCCCGGTCGTAGGCCAGCAGGGCACGACCCGTGTCCGGATCGGCCCGGGTCAACTCGCGGCGGGTGAGGCTCTTCGAACGCAGGGCCAGCGCGAGCAGGTTCAGCGGCGGCGCGGCGGGCAGGCCGGACAGGTCCTCGGCCGGCCAGGTCGCCGAGATCACCGGGTAACTGCGCACCGGCGCGAGGAACGACAACTGCGGGTCGGCGCGGCGCAGGATGGATCGCCACGTGTAGTAGTGCCGGAAGAACGCATGGAAGCCGTGCTCGATCATCTGCTCGGTGCCGTCGGGCAACCGTTCGGGCCAGGCGTCCAGTCGTCCGCCGAGATGATCCTTCGCCTCCAGCACCGTGACCGCGACGCCGCGTTCGGCCAGCACGATCGCCGCCGACATTCCCGCGATACCGCCGCCGACCACGACGGCGGCAGCGCCGGGCCCGACCTGGGACGGCAGCAGCGGATCCGGTGTCACCAGGCGCCGGGGCCGCATGCGAAACGGCGCCGCGCGACTGGTCAGGGCGTCGGTCACAGGACCCTCGGGCGCTGCTCGCGGCGCCGGCGCAGCAGCGCGAACGTGAACGGAATCGCGATGGCGCCCATCAGGATTCCACCCATCACCGCGGAGCCGGGCAGGCCGAAGAACACGAAATGCGCCATCACCGAGGAGAAGTAGACCCAGAGATACAGCGCGGCCGCGGGTCCGGACGTGGTGTCCTGCGGGCGCAGCGCGGCGTGCAGCGCCGCCATGATCAGGGTGGTCACCAGCAGCCAGCCCAGGTAGTTGGTCAGCGGGATCCCCGGGATCAGCGGCAGCCCGGGGTCGGGGTGCGTCCATGTCCAGTGGCCGGCGTCGACCATCTGCGGATCGAGGAACACGTCCCAGGCGGTCAGCGCGAGCGCGCCGAGTGCGATCACCGCGGCCGGGCGCGCGGCCAGGGTCCGGGCGACCACCAACGCCGGCCACGCCATCATCACCCACGCCAGCGGGATCACCACCGGCACACCGAGCAATTGCGGGCCCAGCGTTCCGGTGTAGGCGTAGTCGCCGAACGGGAATCCGGTCTGCACACCGACGGACTCGGCGAGCAGACCGCCGCCACCGGCGATCGTGATGAGCAGGGCCGCGCCCCGGGCGCCGTGCACCCGGGTCACGTCGGCCACGGCGGCCAGGAAGAACAACACCACGCTGGCGACGGTGATCTGCGTGCGCGGGCCGGCGGGCAGCAGCGGGTAGACGATCTGGCTGGCGATCGCCGCCGCCACGAACAACCACGCCGGGTGGACCCCGCGCAGCGAGGGGGACGGTACGGCCAACGCCACGTGCTACCTCCGTTCGACAGGACCGGTCACCTGTCGCGTGTCCGCCACCGCGTGGTGGCGGACGGGGTGAGGCCTCCGTAGAGTTTGCAGGTGCCCGAAGCGCGACGTGACCGACTGTTCCGGACGCTCATCGTCACGGGTTCGTCGTTGGCGTGTCTCGGTACGGCGCACCAGCTACTCAACCTACGGTACCTGCGACGTCCGCCGTCGACGCCACAGCCGGTGACCGTGCCGGTGTCCATCCTCGTGCCGGCGCGCGACGAGGCCCACCGCATCGCGCCGACCATTCGCTCACTGCTGGGCCAACGCGGCCTCGCCGATGTCGAGATCCTGATCCTGGACGACGACTCCACCGACGGCACGGCCGATGTCGTCCACGCCGTGGCGGGCTCCGACACCCGCCTGCGCGTGCTGGCCGGTACCGCACCTCCGCCCGGAACACTGGGCAAACCCCATGCGTGCGCGCAGCTGGCCGCCGCAGCGCGCGGCGCCATCCTGGTGTTCGTCGACGCCGACGTGGTGCTGTCCCCGGACGCGGTGGCCGCCGCGGTCGCGGTGCTGCGGGGCGCCGAGCCGCTGGATCTGCTGAGCCCCTGGCCCCGCCAACTGAGCACGGGTCTGTCCGGACGGCTCATCCAGCCGCTACTTGCCTGGTCGTGGTTGACGACGCTGCCGCTGCGCCTGGCGGAGCGGTCACGCCGCGCCTCGATGGCGGTGGCCAACGGCCAGTTCCTCGTGGTCGAGGCCGACGCCCTGGCCCGCGCCGGTGGCTGGCAGTCGGTGTCGGGGGCGGTGCTCGACGACATCGCGCTGGCCCGCGCGATCCGCGCGGCCGGTGGCCGGACGGGCGTCGCCGACGGGTCCGCCATCGCGACCTGCCGGATGTACGACAACGGTCGCGAACTGCGCGAGGGCTACCGCAAATCGCTGTGGGCGGCGTTCGGCTCCCCGCTGGGCGCGGTCGCGGTCGCGGTCGCCTTCGCCGTCGTATACGTGCTGCCCCCGGTCGCCGCGACGACCGGCTCCCGCATCGGGGCCGTCGGTTATCTCGCCGCAGTGGCCGGGCGCCTCCCGTCCGCGCGGTGGTGCGCTCCGTCTGCCCGCGGCGCCCTCATCGATGCTGTGGCACACCCTTTTTCGGTGCTGATGCTGTTGGAGTTGCTGGCCTCCTCCTGGGTCGGCCGGGTCCGGGGTTCGCTGCGGTGGAAGGGTCGGGCGCTGTGAGCCGGGTGGTGGTGATCGGTGCCGGCCTGGGTGGGCTGGCGGCCGCGGCGCGGCTGGCTGCGGCCGGGCACGCGGTGACGCTGTTCGAGGCCGCCGACACGGTGGGCGGAAAGCTCGGCCTGCTTCAGCGTGACGGTTTCACCTTCGACACCGGTCCGTCGTTGCTCACGTTGCCCGCCGTGCTGCAGCAGGTGTTCACCGACACCGGGGCGCCGCTCGACTTAGCGCTCAGCCCGGTCGATCCGGCGTGCTCGTACATCTTCGGTGACGGCACGTCGCTGACCTTGCCGCACGATGCCGCCGCGGTGCCCGCGGCACTGGACGCCGCACTCGGTCCCGGCGCCGGCACGGCCTGGCGGCATCTGCATGACCGGTCGCGGCGGCTGTGGGAGCTCGTCGGCGAACCGGTGCTGCGCCGCCCGATCTCCCTTCCGGCCATGGCGCGCATGAGCACCCGGCCAGCGGATCTGCGCCTGGTGGCGCCGTGGCTGACCATCGACGGGCTGGGCCGGCGGCTGCTGCCCGACCCCCGGTTGCGCACCTGGCTGAACCGCTATGCGACCTACTCCGGATCCGACCCGCGCCGCACCCCTGCGGTGCTGTCGGTGACCGCATTCGTCGAGCAGGAGTTCGGCGCCTGGTACGTGCCGGGCGGTCTGCGACGCATCGCGGAGGCACTCGCGCAGCGGTGCCGTGCGCTCGGCGTCGAGGTGCACACCGCGATGCCGGTCGAGGCGGTGTGCGTGCGCGAGGGCCGCGCGACCGGGGTGCGGGTCGACGGCCGCGAGGTGGCCGCCGACATCGTCGTCAGCAATGCCGATGCCGCGGTGCTCTACGAGCGGCTGCTGCCGTCGGGCGCGATCCGCAGCGCCCGGCGCCGGGCGCGCCGCGCCCCGCGTTCCATGGCGGGGTTCGCCCTGTTACTCGGATTGACCGGGCGCCGGCCGGGCGCCGCGCACCGGGTCTATTTCCCTGCCGACTACGACGCCGAGTTCGACGCCATCTTCGGGCGACGCCCGGTGCCCGTCGCCGATCCCACCATCTACGTGCATGCGCCCGATGACCCGGCGCTGCGGCCCGATGACGATTCGGAGGGCTGGTTCGTCCTGGTCAACGCCCCGGCCCACGACCCGGCGCGCGGTGTCGACTGGGACGAACCGGGTCTGCGCGAGCGCTACACCGGGCACGTCCTGGATGTGCTGGCCGCCCGGGGCGCCGATGTGCGCGACCGGATCCGCTTCGTCGAGACCATCACGCCCGCGGACCTGGAGCGCCGTGCCGGCGCGCCGGGCGGAGCCATCTACGGCACGGCCTCGCACGGACCGCGTGCGGCGCTGCGCCGGCCCGCCAACCGCAGTCCGCTACCCGGGCTCTACCTGGTGGGCGGTTCGGCGCATCCGGGCGGCGGCATCCCGCTGGTGCTGATGTCCGCCGAGATCGTCACCGGCCTCATCGGTCCGGCGGGAACGACGAAGGCATCGAGCGACGGATCGCGGGTAGCAGCTGCGCCAGACCGACCAGTCCGACGGCGGTCCAGGTGATGGCGAGCATGGTGCCCCAGGTCCACCCGGTGAGCGGTACCCCGGACCACGACACCGCGGCCCCGGCCGCCGCCAAGCCGACCACGATCAGCCGGGTCGGGCGTTCGGCGACGGTGACCGTCCCCACGCCCGGCATCCCGACTGCCTGGGCGCGGGCGCGCACATACTCCAGCAGCCACACCAGCGTCAGCGCCGCGATCACCCAGCCCGGGGCGGCGCCCAGTGCCAGCAGGATCGCACCCAGCAACAGATCACCGAGACGGTCGGCCACCGAATCGACCACCGCGCCCAGCGGACGGGCCTTGCCGGTGCGCAGCGCCACCGCGCCGTCCAGACCGTCGAGCACACCGGCCGCGATCACCAGCGCCACGCTCAATGCCGGCCAGCCGGGTCCCGTTACGGCCGCCCAGGCACCCACCAGCGCCAGCACACCCAGTACCGACAGCACGTCGGGCGGAATGCGAACGACCGGACCGGAGGCCAACATTCGCACGAGCGACAGCCAGCCCCGCACGACGCGGGAGGGCTGCACGCCACCGTGCAGCGCCGACCAGCCCGTGTCGCCGTCGTCGGCGGGTGGCTGCGCGGTCATGGTGCCAGCTTGCCAGCCCGCTGCGTCGCACCGGTGGGCATCGCGGTGAACCGGGCCCGCAGGCTGGCGGCACAGGTCAGCAGAACGTTTCCCGGTGCGGATCTCGCGCTGTGGGCGGCCGGGGCCACCTACTTCGGGGTGATCGGGCTGGTGCCGCTGGCGATGGTGGCGTTGTGGGCGGCCGGCGCGTTGGTGGGGCATGACGCGGTGCGCTCGTCGATGGAGGCCGCGATCACCGGGTTGCCGTCCGGGCACGGCACCCCGGAGGCGTTGCGCACCCTGACCGCGGTCGCGTTGGCGATGCCGTGGTGGCAGGCGTTGGTGGTGCTGTTCCCGGCCAGCCTGTACGGCGAGGGTCTGCGCCGGGCATTCGTCCAGTTGACCCCTGAGACAGACAAACTCACCGGCTGGCGCGGGCGGGCCGGTCTACTCGGGGTGGCCGCGGTGGCCCCGTTCCTGGTCCTCGCGGTGCTGGCCTCCGCGCCGTATGTGGCCCCGCTGTACACCGGCACCGGGTGGTCGCTGGCGTGGGGCGTGTTCGTCGGATTCCACGTCGTCTGGATCGCGGTCTCGACGGCACTGGTGGGGGTGTACGGGCTCATCGCGCCCGGTCGGTTCGGCATCAAATCGTTGGTGGCGGGCGCGTTCGGCACCGGCGCCATCCTGGCCGGCTTCCTACAGGGCTTTCTGCTGTTCCTGGCCATCCCGATCGAATGGTCGGCCCCGTTCGGCGGTATGCCCGTGATCGGTGCGGTGTCGGCGTTGGCGCTCTGGCTCTACCTGGTGCACATTCTCGTGCTCTGCGGATTCCGCGTGACGGTGGTCCTGCACGGGGTGTTCGCCGCCCGCGCGGGACGATCCCTGTCGAAGTCGGTTACCGGCCAGTAGGCTCGGGCCGGAGGGGACGGGAGCTGACGTGGCCGAAACGAAATTCGTCGAGATTCACGGGGTGCGCCAGGCCGTCGTGGACGAGGGCAGTGGGGACGAGGTCCTGCTGCTCATCCACGGGATGGCGGGCAGCGCGGAGACCTGGCGGGCGGTATTGCCCCAGCTGGCCAAGAGGTACCGGGTGATCGCCCCCGACCTGCTCGGCCACGGGCAGTCCTCCAAGCCGCGCACCGACTATTCGCTGGGCGCGTTCGCCGTCGGCCTGCGGGATCTGCTCGATGAACTCGGCGTGCAGTCGGCCACCGTCGTGGGGCACTCGCTGGGCGGTGGGGTGGCGATGCAGTTCCTGTACCAGCATCCCGACTACTGCCGCCGGTTGGTGTTGATCGGCAGCGGGGGACTGGGCCCGGACGTGGGGTGGATCCTGCGACTGCTCGCCGCGCCCGGTGCCGAATTCGTGATGCCGGTGATCGCGCCGCCGCCGGTGCTGCGGGCCGGTAACGCGGTGCGGTCCTGGTTGACGGCGGCGGGCCTGCGTTCCCCGCGCGGCGCGGAGATCTGGAATGCCTATTCGTCCTTCGCCGACGGGGAGACGCGGGAGGCGTTCCTGCGGACGCTGCGGTCGGTGGTCGACTACCGCGGCCAGTCGGTCAGTGCGCTGAACAGGCTCAATCTGCGCGAAGGCCTACCGGTACTGGCGATCTGGGGCGAGGACGACAACATCATCCCGGTCGACCATGCGTACTCGGCGCTGGAGGCCCGGCCCGACTGCCGACTCGAAATCTTGCCCGGCATAGGGCATTTCGCTCAGGTGGAGGCCCCCGCCGAGGTGATCGACCTGATCGACGATTTCATCTCCACGACCACCCCGGATGATCCGCGGCGCAATTAGCGGCGTTCGCCCGAAACGCCCGGCGTCAGCAGGACGCGACGGTTGTCCCCGACACCCGTTCGGCATAGGACATCCGCACATCGGCGACCACGGCCGCGACCGTGTCCGCCACCGGGATCGGTCCCTGCTCGGTGTCGTAGAGGAAGTGTGATGACGCCACCGTGGTGCCGCAGTATTCGAAGATGCCGTGCTCGATGCCGGTTCGCATCGACTCGGTGTACCCATGCCGCTGGTAGGTACCGACGTTGGTGCCCGCGAGTGCGACCAGGTGGATGTCCCGGCGGCCGAGCGCATCTGCCGGCGCCGCACCGTCCCCGTAGGCCCAGCCGTAGGTGACGACCCGGTCGATCCACCCCTTGAGCAGACCGGGCATACCCCACCAGTACACGGGATAGACCAACACCACCGCATCGGCACGCTCGACCCGTTCCTGTTCGCGGCGTACATCGTCGGGTACCGGCCGCTGTCCGCGCATCACCGCGAGATCGGCGGCGGTGAAGCGCGGGTCGAAGCCCTCGGCGGCCAGGTCGGCGACCTCGCTGGTGTCACCGGCCCGGGCGGCAAGTTCGGTCGCCACCAGGTGTGCGGTGGCGGCGGTCAGCGAGTCGGGCTGTGGATGGGCGAAGAGAACGAGCGAGTGCATCATGTCTCCCGGTAGAGTCTGATTAACTTACGATTGGTAACTTACTATTCGTAACTTTGCATGGGCGGAAGGGGTGTGGCCACCAGTGACCGAGCTGATCAAAAAACGCATGTCGAAGGCGCAACGCCACGCCCAGCTGCTCGACGTCGCCGGCGAACTCATCCGCGTCGAGGGCAGTGACGCGCTGACCCTGGCCCGTATCGCCGAGCGCGCCGGCGTCGCCAAACCCTTGGTGTACAACCACTTCGGCACACGCGCGGGAGTCCTCGCCGAGCTGTACCGCGCCTTCGACGAACGTCAGCATGCGGCGCTGGACGCCGCCTTGTCGGCCGCGCCCGGCGATCTGGGCATGATCGCGCAGACCATCGCCGACGCCTATATCGGGTGCGCCGTCAGCGAGGGCACCGAGCTCCCCGGACTCGTTGCCGCCCTTGCCGGTTCACCCGAGTTGGACCGCATCCGGCGCGACGCCGACCAGACCTTCGGCAGCAAGTGCCGGGCCGCACTGCAACCTTTTGCCGGCAGCGGTGAGATTCCGGACGCGGCCATCCATGCGATCCTGGGTGCCGCCGACGCGGTGGCGCGCGCCGTCATCGCCGGTGACATCGGCGCAGAGCAGGCCCACGCGGCGCTGACCACCGTGATCGCCGGACTCGTCGTTCATTCGGATTCGTCGAGCTGACCGCGACGGCGGTCGCCGAACTGTTCGTCGGCGGCGCGCTGTCCGGATGACGATAAGTTGTGTACAAAAGCTAGGTTTGCGCAGCTAATTACCTGCGCGGACGGTTGACTCTGGCCGTGATTGTATGCACTATGGGAGCAGCTTATGGTCCACATCACAGTTGGAGGAAGTCATGCGTCGATGGATCGGCCTGGTCGCGACAGCGGGCGCAACAGCGCTTGTACTCAGCGGTTGCGGTTCTGGATCGGGATCCGGCTCGCAGTCCGCCGATGGTGCGACCGGCATCGAAATTTCCGTGACCCACCCCGATGACCTGTACGGACTGCCGTGGAAGGTCGGACAGGCCCAGGGCTTCTTCGAGGAAGCCGGCGTGGTCATCGACAAGATCGTGCCGGCCGAGGGCGGCGGCACCACGCTGCAGAACGTCGTGGCCGGACGCTTGCCCTTCGGCGAGGTAGCCACCGGCGCAGTCGTCAAGGGCTTCCAGGAGGGAGCACCCGTACAGGCCATCGGCGGCGGTGTGCAGTCGGTGTCCGACGTGCTGTGGGTGGCGCTGGAGAACTCCCCGTTGACAGCAGTCGACCAAACAGCCGGAAAGCGTTGGGGATTCACCAACCCGGGTTCGGTCACCGAGGCGATGTCGTTCCTGGTTCCCGAGGCCGCCGGCCTGCAGGGCGTCGAACGCAAGTCGACCGGCGGCACCGGCGCAGGCGTCGCGTTGTTGGAGGCAGACGAGGTGGACGTGGCCTACGCGTCGCCGCGACTGGTCGCCGAACAGAAGGGTGCCCTCAAGGTCGTGGTGGACAGTTCCGAGTTTGTTCCGGTTTACCAGCAGACCGTCATCGTAAGCGGTCGCGACTACGCCCGGCAGAACCCTGAGCAGGCCAAGGCGTTGCTCGAGGGATACAGCAAGTCCGTCGAGTGGATCACGGCCAACCCGGCCGAAGCAGCGACCGTCTGGGTCGAGTCGACCAATATCGACCCGCAGGTAGCCGCCGAACTGGTGACCAACGCCGTGAATGCCGGCCACTGGAGCGTCAGCTTCAGCGCCGACGCCCTCAATGCCGCCGCCCAGGGCCTCGCGCTCACCGACGGCATCGAATCCGTCGACTGGAAATCGCTGGCCACCACCGACTACCTGCCCGAAAACAACAAGGGTGAACTGCCATGACAGACACCAACACCGGCACCGAAGTCGAGGTCCACGGCGTCGACCGCCATTTCGGGGAGGTGCGGGCCCTGGCGACAACCAATCTCACGCTGACCGCAAGCTCGTTCACTGCGCTGGTCGGGCCGTCGGGTTGCGGAAAGTCCACGCTGCTCGACATCATCGGCGGGCTGCAGACACCGTCCTCGGGGCATGTCACGTTCAACGGGGCCAAACAGTCCGGTCCGCGACGCCAGACCGGCATCGTCTTCCAGGAGGCCGCGGTCCTGCCCTGGCGCACCGTGCTCGACAACGCAGCGTTCGCGCTGGAGACCCAGGGTGTACCCAAACGTGAGCGCCAGCGCATCGCCGAGGACACGCTGCGCCGGGTTGGGTTGTCGCACTTCGCCGATGCGTATCCGCATCAACTTTCCGGTGGTATGCGCCAACGCACCGCGATTGCGCGGGTCCTGTCCACCCAGCCGGATCTGATCCTCGCCGACGAACCGTTCGGTGCCCTCGACGAGCAGACCCGGACCGTACTCGGGTTGGAACTGTTGAAGGTGGCACGCGACAGCAAGACCACCGTCCTGTTCGTCACGCACAGCATCTCCGAGGCCGTGCTGCTCTCCGATCGGGTGCTCGTGATGAGCGCACGGCCGGGCACCATCCTCGATGACTTCCAGGTCGACCTCCCAGCCGAACGCAGCCCCGATCTGCTGGGGTCGCCGGAGGCGGCACGCCTGATCGAGCTGGTGTGGCAGAAAATTCGCGGCGAGGCCGAGCGGGCCATGGCCGAACAGGCGGTCAGAACATGACGACGACGGTGGCGCCCATCGGCATCGAGAAGGCCACCGGGAAGGCGGCGGTGGAGCGTCGACTCGGCCTGTCAGTACGCGGCTGGGTACTGGTGATCACCGCGGGCACCGCTGCGTTTCTGGAACTGGCGCCCAGAACAGGTCTGGTGGACCGGTTTTCTGTACTCCCGCTGAGCGAGATGGTGGTCCGGCTTACCAAGCTGCTGGGTTCCGGCGAGTTCTGGTCGGAAGCCCTGGTGCCGTCACTGTCGGCGATCGGTCTGGCCTTCGTCCTGGCGATCGTGCTCGGTGTGATGGCCGGCGTGCTGCTCTGGGAGATCAGGCCGGCACGCCGGGTCGTGGAGCCGTGGCTGACCATCTACTACGCCATCCCCACTTTCGCCCTGTACCCGTTGATCGTGGCGGTGCTGGGGGTCGGCGTTCTGCCGATCGTGCTGCTCGGCACCATGTTCGCCATCGTCGTGGTGATCACGTCGACGCTGTCCGGTCTGGACGCAACACCCACCACGACCATCAGACTGGCGCAGTCCCTGCAGATGAGCCGATTCTCCCGCGCGACGAAGATCCTCGTTCCGGCCGCGCTGCCGCACATCGTCACCGGGTCCCGATTAGCGTTGTCCTACGCGCTGATCGGCGTGCTGGCCAGTGAGTTCGTGCTGTCCACCTCCGGTCTCGGGCACTTCATCTCGCGCGCCTACAACGACTTCTCCTTCGCCGACATGTATGCCGGGGTGCTGCTGGTGTTCATCCTGGCCGGTGTGGTGAACTCGATATTCGCCCTCCTGGCCAAACGGCAGCCGGGGGTGGCCCGATGACCGCCACGCTCGACGCAGTCAAGACCCCACGCATGCACGCCATCGGCGCCGCCCGGGGGCTCCTCGGATTGCTGGTGGTACCGGTGATTCTGGTGATCTTGTGGGCGATAGTCGCGGCCGTCGTGGACAGCCTGGTGTTCCCCGGCCCGTTGCAGGCCGTATCCGGACTCTTCGACGACCTGCAACGTCCCGTGTACCAGGAAAGTGTGCTCACCTCGGTACGGTTGTTGGTCGTCTCATGGGTGCTCGCCGCGGTGGTCGGTGCAGCCGTCGGATTCGTTCTGGGGCAGTCCCAATTCTGGTCCAAAGTTTTCCAGACCCCGCTGTTCGCCCTCTACAGCATTCCCAAGGTCACGCTCTACCCGATCTTCCTGCTGCTGCTCGGCCTCGGCGAACCCAGCCGGATCGTCTTCGCGTTCCTGCACGGGGTCTTTCCGGTGGCGCTGCTGGTCATGGGTGCCACCACGACGTTGGACCGGAAGTTGGTACGCCTCGGCGACGCACTGGAGCTGTCCTGGTGGCAGCGTGTCACCAAGATCGTGGTCCCGGCGCTGCTGCCCACGGTGATGGTCGCGCTGCGGATCAGCTTCGGCCTGACGTTCCTGGGGCTGGTGCTGGCCGAGATGTTCAGTGCCGACATCGGTCTGGGTCGTGAACTGGTCAACAATGTCGCCAATGTCCGGGTCGAGCAGATCGCCGGCCAGGTGTTGTTCATCGGGCTGCTCGCACTCGGGCCGGTGCTGGCGATGCTGGCCATCGAGCGGCGAGTCAAGGCAAGGGTGGGCATTCGATGAACGAAGAGGAGAATCTGGTGGAAAACCAGAACGAAAATGTCACGGCGTCAGGCCCGTTGGTCGGTATCCGGGTCGTCGAGATGGGGCAGCTCATCGCGGGTCCCTTCTGCGGGCAACTCCTCGGCGATCTTGGCGCCGACGTCATCAAACTCGAAGATCCCAGCCGCGGTGATCCCATGCGGGAATGGGGACATCAGCGTCCGTCGGGGGAGTCGCTGTGGTGGTCGGTGGTGGCGCGGAACAAGCGCTCGGTCACCTGCAATTTGCGGTCTCCCGAGGGACAGGACCTGGCCCGGCGGCTGATCCGCCGCGCCGACATCGTCGTCGAGAACTTCCGACCCGGCACCATGGAGAAGTGGGGGCTGGGATATGACGAGCTGGCCGCGGAGAACCCGGGTCTGATCATGGTCCGGGTCTCGGGATTCGGCCAGTCCGGACCCTACTCGGGCAGGGCGGGTTTCGGTGCCATCGGCGAAGCCATGGGCGGATTGCGCTATGTCGTCGGCGATCCGAGCAACCCGCCGAGTCGCAACGGCATCTCGATCGGCGATTCGCTGGCCGCCACCTACGGCACCCTGGGCGCGCTTGCCGCCCTGCATGACCGCAGCCGGACCGGCCTCGGTCAGGTGGTCGACTCGGCGATCTACGAAGCAGTGCTCGCGATGATGGAGTCGCTGGTGCCCGAATATCAGCAGACCGGCTACGTGCGCGAGCGTACCGGTGCCGTCCTGCCGAATGTGGCCCCCAGCAACGTGTATCCGACCTCTGACGACTCCTGGGTGCTGATCGCGGCGAATCAGAACACCGTGTTCGGCCGGTTGGCGCAGGCCATGGGCCAGCCCGGGTTGGCCCAGGATCCGCGGTTTGCCACCCACGGTGCGCGCGGCGAACGGCAGGCCGAACTCGACGATCTCATCGCGCAGTGGACCCGTGGATTGGCGGTGTCCGAGGTCGAGAAGCTCCTCGAAGAGCACGGGGTCCCGTGTGGTCAGATCTACCGTGCCCCCGAGATGTTGGCCGACGAACATTATCGTGCCCGTCAGTCGATCATCGAGGTGTCCCACGACCGGCTTGGACCGGTGGCGATGCAGAACGTCTTTCCCCGGTTGACGCGCTCACCGGGCAAGGTCCGCTGGGTGGGACCCAGTCTGGGCTCACACACCGATGAGGTGCTGACCGGTGAATTGGGCCTGACCGCAGACGAGGTCGCGCGCCTGCGGGAGGCGGGCGTGGCATGAGCGTCCTACCGGCGTTGCCCGGGCAGATCCGCGTTGTTGAGGTCGGGTTGCGCGACGGGCTGCAAGCGGTCTTCGACCCGGTGCTCCCCACCGAGGTCAAGGTCGAGGTGGTGCAGCGGTTGATCGATGCCGGTGTCCGGGAGATCGAGGCGGTGTCATTCGCGCATCCGTCGGTGCTGCCGCAGCTCGCCGACGCGGCCGAGATCATGGCCAAAGTGCCACGGCCACAAAGTGTGCGGTACCGAGGTCTGGTGCCGAACCTGCGGGGTGCGCAACGGGCGGTGCAGACCGGACTGGACGAGATCACCGTCGTCATCTCCGCGGACGAAGAGGTCAGCCGGCGCAACCAGAACCGCACCACCGACCAGCTGTTGACCGAGCTCGCCGAGATCGGGCCGCTGGTGCGTGAATCGGGCGCCGACCTCGCGGTCGGTGTCGCCTGCGCGTTCTTCGCGCCGGCCTCGGGTCCGGTCGTCTGGGACCGCACCATGGCCGTCGTCGATGCCGCCGTGGATGCGGGTGCGCACGGGGTGTACCTCGCGGCGACCTCTGGCATGGAGCATCCTTATGAGATGGTTGCCGGCATCCAGCGCGTGCGAGAACGCCACCCGCACCTCGATATAGGAGTTCACCTGCACAACCGCAACGGTCTGGCAATGACCAATGCGATCGCTGCGATGGGTGCCGGGGCGGACTGGCTGGAGACTGCGTTCGGAGGTCTCGGCGGTGACATGTGGTTCCCGGGCGACCCCGAGGTACTCGGCAATGCGCCCACCGAGGATCTCCTGCACGTCTGCGACATGCTGGGTGTGGACACCGGTATCGATCTGGATTGCTACCGCGACATCGTGCACTTCGTCGCCGAGCAGACCGGACGACGCCCGGTGTCGTTCGTATCGCGCGGCGGCAGCCGGGACGAGCTGGCGGCCGCCGCGTGGCCGGAGTGACGTTGCCGACCAAACGACTCGATGCTGCGGGGCAGGCCTATCAACTGCTGTCCGAACGGATTGCCGCCGGCGAGATCACGCCCGGCATGCGGTTGAAAGAGTCCGCCCTCGCCGAGTCACTGGGTTTCAGCCGCACCCCGGTGCGCGAGGCGTTGCGCCGACTCGGCGCCGAGGGACTGGTGGTCGTCTCGCCCAACCGTGGGGCGCAGGTGGTGTCCTACACCGCCGACGAGATCGATGCGTTCTTCTCCGTGCGGGTGATGCTGGAGCCTCAGGCCACAGCGCTGGCGGTGCCACGATTCAGCGACGGGGACATCGACGAGCTCGAAGAGCTCGCCGAACGGATGGCGGCGTTGGTCGCCGGGACGCCGGACATGCGCCTGATCGGCGAGCTCAACCGCGATTTCCACGACCGCTTCCTGGACGGCAGCGGGAACAGGGCGTTGGCATCCGCGGTGTCGGCGGTGGTGCGCCCCGCCGTCGTCTACCGCACTTTTCACCGCTACTCGGCGGAACAGTTGCAGCGCAGCATGGCCCATCACCTCGAGCTGGTGGACGCCGCTCGCGCTCGTGACGCGCCGTGGGCGGAATCGGTGATGCGCACCCATCTCTTGGCGGCCAAGCATGCGGCGGTCAGCGGGGTGTCCGCTACCAATCCTTCCTGACTCACTGCTCGGAGTTCAGCGTCAGCACCGAGATGTCCGGCGGCGCCCCGACCCGCACCGGCGGCCCCCAGAAGCCGGCGCCACGCGAGACGTAGAGCTGGGTGTCCTGGTGGGTCGACAGCCCTGCCAGCGACGGCTGCACCGCCTCGACGATGTACTGGAACGGCCAGGTCTGCCCGCCGTGCGTGTGCCCGGACAACTGCAGGTCGACTCCGCGCGCCGCCGCCTCCTCGACCATCACCGGCTGGTGCGCCAGCAGCACCGTGGCCTTCGAGGGGTCGATACCGCCCAGCGCGCGGTCGTAATCCGGTGGGTCGCCGCGTTCTTCGCCGGCCAGGTCGTTCACCCCGGCCAGCGTGAACGACGCAGCCCCGCGCCGGATGGGCGTGCTCTCGTTGCGCAACGGGGACACCCCCAGCCGGTCCAACTCCCGCAGCCACGGCACGGTGTCCTCGACGAAGTACTCGTGGTTGCCGGTGACGAAGAACGATCCCTCGCGCGACACCAGATCCTGCAGCGGCTCCGCGGCATGCCCCAGCGTCTCGACGGTCCCGTCCACCAGATCGCCGACGATGGCCACCAGATCGGCGTCGGTCTCGTTGATCATCCGGACAATTCGTTCGGTGTGTTTACGGCCCAGGAGTGGGCCGAGGTGGATGTCGGAGACCACCGCGATGCGAAACCCGTTGAACGCCGGGTCGAGTCGCGGCAACCGGATCGGCACCTGCAGGATGTTCGGCGGTCCCAGCGCCGTGGCGGCGCCGTAGCCGACCAGGCCCGACGCCGCGACGCCGGCGGCGACCGCGGACGTACGCGCCAGGAACACTCGCCGGTTGACGGCCGAGGTGGTGGGCGGCCCGGGTGTCGGCGGCCCGGCATCGATCGGTGCGGCGGGAGCGGCGGAGCCGGAGTCGTTCCCGCGTTTGGCCCAGCCGCGCAGCACCAGCCGCACCGGCTCCAGCACCAGCAGTGCCAGCAGCAGGTACCCGACGAGGGCGAACCAGATGTAGCCGGGCCAGGCGAACCATGCCGACTCCTCCAGTCCGGTGAACCGCGGGACCATCAGGGTCATCACCAACAGCGCCGCCAACACCAGGAACGCGGCCGTCAGCAGCCTGCGGGTGCGGCCCGGTCCGGTGGTGTCCTTGATCAATCGCTTCCACACGTACAGATGTGCCAGCCCGAGAACCGAGCTCAAGATGATGATGAACATGCAGGCGATCAGCCTCGGGCCCGGGCCACAGTCATCTGGCGAGCCTAGCCAAGCCGGGAACCGGGCAGGTCAGCCGATACTGATCAACACCACACCGGCCAGCACCGCGGCCGCGGCGATGGCCCGTCGGGCGCCGAGCCGCTCACCCAGGAACACCGAGCCGATCAGTGCGCCGAAGATGATGCTGGTCTCGCGCAGCGCGGCGATCGGTGCCAGTGCGCCACCGGTCTGCGCCCACAGCCGCACGAATAGGCGGCCAGCGAGATCACCCCGCCGGTCGGACCAGTTGCGCGTGAACGCCGGAACCCTACCCGCCGCCCGGTGATCCGCATGCCAGTTTTACGAGACGCTTGAATTCCGGAACTAATGGGTTCAGTATTCGAGTGTGACCGTCACCACATCGATGACGCGGCGGGGTCGCCCCCGCGACAGCCGGCTGGACGCCGCCATCGTGGATGCGACCATCGCCGAGGTGGCGGCAAAGGGGTGGGGCGGGGCGACCATCGAAGGCATCGCGGCCCGCGCCGGGGTCGGCCGGGCCAGCATCTATCGGCGGTGGGGCAGCAAATACGTACTGTTCCAGCACATTGCGGTATCGATCACCCAACCGCCCGACGGGGTGGACACGGGCTGCTTCGTCGACGACCTGTTCGCCGCGCTGCTGCCGATCGCCGACATGCTTGCCGAGCCCGAACTCGCCGCCATCCTGCCGGCACTGCTGGCCGAGGCCACCAACGACGCCACCATCCGCGACACTCTGCACACCTTCGCCGGGCGCTGCCGGCAACAGGCCATCGACGCGGTGGAACGGGCCCGGGACCGCGGCGATGTCGCGCGCGACACCGACGCCGACGCGCTGGTCGACATGCTGGCCGGCGGATTGGTCTACCGACGCCTGCTGCTGGGTGCGGCACCGGATGCCGACACCGTCCGCGCACTTATCCGCCAAGCCGTAGGGGAGCCGACATGAACTATGTCCTGGACATCGACCTGACCGATCCGGCGCTGTACGCCAACGGTTTTCCGCACGACCTGTTCACCGAACTGCGTGGTCGCGGGCCGGTGCACCGGCACCACGCGGTCCAGGACCGCCCCGCCATCCCGCCCATCCCGTTCTGGTCCATCGTCACCCACCCCGAGATCCAGCAGGCCAACCGCGACTGGAAGACGTTCGGCGCCGCCGGCGGGCCGATGATGGCGCCGGACCCGCTGCTGTCGGCGGGGCGCACCCTGGTCTCGATGGACCCGCCCGACCAAGCCGAGATGCGCCGCATCATCACCTCGGAGTTCACCCCACGGATGATCGGCCGCCTCGAGCAGCTCATCGCCGAGCGCACCGGGGACATCCTGGCGAACGCGGCCACCGGCGAAACATGCGACTTCGTCGGCGACATCGCATATCAGGTGCCGATGCACCTGATCGCCGACATCGTCGGTATCCCGGAATCCGACCGGCCCTGGGTGTTCGAGCGCACCGATCTGCTGCTGCGGACCGGTAACCCGTACAACGGGTACAGCGAGCAGGACCGGCTCGGTTATCAGGTCGAGCTGTTCGACTATGCGCAGCGGCTCAGCACCCACAAACGCGAGCATCCCACCGACGACGTGTGGACCAAACTCGCGGGCCGGCTCGACGGGTTCGAGCTGGACATGTTCTTTCTCATCCTCGCCATCGCCGGCAGCGAGACGACCCGAAATGCGTTGACCCAGGGGCTGATCGCGCTGTTGGACTGCCCCGGGCAGTTGGCCGATCTGCGGGCGCAGCCGGAGCTCGCCGTCACCGCGGCCGACGAGGCGATCCGCTGGGCCAGCCCGGTGCTGTTCTTCGGCCGCACCGCCAACAGTGATGTGACGATCGGTGGCCAGGATATCGCGGCCGGTGACCGGGTGTTGTTCTGGTATCCGTCGGGCAATCGCGACGAGACGGTCTTCGCCGAGCCGTTCCGGTTCGACATCCGGCGATCACCCAACCCGCACCTGTCCTTCGGCGGGGGTGGCGTGCATTTCTGCCTCGGCGCCAACCTGGCGCGCAAGGAGGTACAGGTCGTGTTCGCAGCGCTGGCAGCGGGTTACGACATCGAACTGGCCGGCGAGCCGGTGTGGGCGGGTGGTGGCCCGGTGCACAACGTGGGGATCGGGATCGACCGGCTGCCGGTGCGGCTGTCGCCGCGGGGCTGACCGGACCACCGACTCCGCTGGACCCGCAGACAACGGCGTCCACGTCGGTCACAATGATCGCGTCATCTGCCCGATCGACGAAAGAGGTGCCCGATGTCGACGTTGCGCACAGGCTTCACCATCGCCGCCATGACCGTGGCGGCCGGGTTCGCGGTGACGGCGCCGGCCGCCGCCGAACCGCCACCCAACTGCACCGCAGCCGACGTGGCCGGCGTGGCGGGCGGGGTGAACATTGCGATGTCGGGATACCTGTTCACCCACCCCGACGTGAACGCGTTTCTCACCGGACTGGAGGGCCTGCCGCCCGAGCAGATCAAGGAGCAGGCGCGCGGCTATCTGGCTGCCAATCCCCAGACGGCCAATGAAATTCGCGGCATCCGCCAACCCCTGACCGACCTGCGGGCACGCTGCAACGTGACGGCACCCCTGCAGCACGACGTGTTGGGCTGACCCGTCATGGCACTTACCCGACTGCTGGTGGGCGTGGCCGTCGTCGCCGGTGCGCTCGGCGTCGCACCGATGCCGACTGCCGGCGCGACCGTGTGTGGATCGGTCGGCGGATTCCATGTGAATGTGTCCGGCTGTACCGACCCGCTGGGTTATCTCGACAGTGCACTGCCGCCGCCGGCCTACGTGCCACCGCCGCCCGCGCCGAATGTGAACGTGTGCGCCAACTTCGGTCGCCGGATCAGCGTCAGTGGGTGTGTGTGAGGTCGTCCTGACGATGCCGGATCACAGCCGGCCCTTCAGGATGAAATTCCAGTAGATCTGCGGTAGGCCGTACCGGTCGAACGCCCATGCGCTGCGCCGTGGCTTGAAGGGATCGAGTATCGACGGTAGCGAGGACGCCGCGGCACCGGTGCGGTCGAACTCACCGGCGATCAGCTTGTGGGCATCGGTGGTGATCGGTGCCACGGTGTACCCGTCGTACACCGAGGTCGTCGGTGTGCCGTTGCGCACGGCGACCAGATTGTCGACCAGTACCGCGATCTGGCGGCGCAACGCCCCGCCGGAGGGGTCGGTGTCCACGGTGGCGGCATCCCCGGCAGCCCACACGTTGTCGTGGATGCGGTGGCGCAGCGTGAGTGGGTCCACATCGATCAGACCGTGAGATGTGCTGTCCGCCAGTCCCGAATCGACCAGCCACCGCGGTCCGCGGAAGGGCGGAACGAGGTGCAGCATGTCGTAGCCGAGCCGGCGCACGACACCGTCACCGCTGTCGACGCCGATCTCGCACTGCGCGGGATCCAGCTCGGTCACCGTGGTGGACAGCAACGTATCGACGCCGAGCTGGGCCAGTCGCCGCCCCAACCGGTAGTCCAGCCCGGCGATACCCAGCAGGCCGGGGCGGTCGATCACCAGCGTGATGTGCACGGGCCGCCCGACGCGCTGCCAGTGTGCGGCGGCCAGGAACAGTGGTTTGAGTGTGGTCCCGGTGCAGCTGACCGGCGGCCGGGGCACCGTGAACACCGCCCGGCCATCGGCCGGCATCGACTCGACGAGCCGCCAGGTCTGCTCGGCGCGGTTCACGTAATTGCTTGCCACCGAATCGGTGTCGAGCGCGGCGAACACACCCGGCAGCTCCTCGTCGTCGACCTCCAGGCCCGGGGCCAGGATCAGGTGCTCATAGCGCAGGGTCTCGTGCTCGGCGCAGGTGACGGTGTGGCCGGCCGGGTCGACGGCGATGGCGGCATCCTGCACCCAGGTGCATCCCTTCGGTGTGACCGAGCGCTGCATGCGTTCGGCCGCACGCCGGGTGGCCTGCCCGCCTCCGACGTAGGACAGCAGCGGACGGTAGGTGTGCACGGATTGGGGTTCGATGACCGCGACGCTGGTCACGCCCTGCCGGATCAGGCGAGCCGCAGCACTGATGCCCGCGTTCCCGCCGCCGATGATGACCACCTCGAACGAGGACCCGCGACTCATGATGGCTGGCTACCCGGAGAAGCGGCCCGGTAACCGAGGCGGCGATAGGCTGGCCGGTGATGTTTGCCATCGACAGCACCACACTGGACGTCGCGGGTAGCGCCGAGCGCTTCCCGGTTCGTCGGGTCTACTGCGTCGGCCGTAATTACGCCGACCATGCGCGCGAGATGGGCACCGACCCCGATCGCGAGCCGCCGTTCTATTTCACCAAGCCGGCCGACGCCGTATTCACCGTCGCCGACGGGTATGCCGGCGGACCGGCGCATGAGGTGCCGTATCCGCCGCAGACCGAGAATCTGCACCACGAAATCGAACTCGTGGTGGCGCTGTCCTCGGGCGGATCCGATATCGACGCCGGATCCGCTCTGGACCACGTGTGGGGCTACGGCGTCGGAGTCGATCTGACTCGACGCGACCTGCAGGACGCCGCGAAGCAGAACCGGCGGCCGTGGGACCTGTCCAAGGGTTTCGACGCCTCCGGCCCGGTGTCGGCCCTGGTGCCCGCCGCGTCGGTGGACCCGCTCAGCGGACGCATCTGGATCACCGTCGACGACGAGTTGCGCCAGGTCGGCGATCTGGGCGACCAGATCTGGCCGGTCGCCGATGTCATCGCCCACCTGTCGCGGTCGGTCACGCTGGCGCCCGGTGACCTCATCATGACCGGCACCCCGGCCGGCGTCGGCCCGATCACGCGCGGCCAGCAGGTGCGCGGCGGCATCGACGGGATCGGTGAGCTGTCGTTCGTCGTCCGCTAGCCCGACTCATTCGGTGCGCAGCACGGGGCCCGTGGACCGAGCCGTTCCGGATGATCTCGAAGGTGGTGTGCCCGCTGACGGCGGCGACCCGACCGGCCATCTGCGCGTATAGGCAGATTCCGATGACGCCGACCGGGACCACCCAGGCCAGCGCGAGGCCGAACCGCGATCCGACAACGGCATTGGTGACCAGGTCGCCGATGTCCAGGAACCCGCCGATGGCGTTGAGCACCCCGAGCGCGACGCGAACAGCTTCTTCATCAGCAGTAGTCGCGTTCCAGTCGGTCGGCCGCGGCGAGCAGTTGCGAGCGCAGATCGGTTGGCGCACCGCTGCCGGGCAGGCCGCGTACGGCGGCGTGGGATCGGTTGAGCGCGGCGACGATGTCGGTCATCACCTGGACCAGCAGTGTCTGGCGGTACAGGTCCGTCGGGTCTTCGGCCCGCAGCACAGAAATGCTGTCGTAACTCTTCGCCACCTCGTCACGCGCATTCGAAAGCTGAACATCGACGAGCTGGCGTGAGGACCGGCCGCGTTGCCAGAGATCGATGGCCAGGGCGGCCGACCGGGTCTCTTCCTTGGCCGGGGCCAGCCGGGCCCGGCATGCGCCGGTTCGACGGACAGCTGGTGAGGACGAACAACAGCATCGCCACCACCCTCAGCGGCAGTAGTGTGAGGCGAAAAGCTCTGCGGGCCATCAAGTGCCCCGGTGGATCACAGGTGGCATCGCGATCTCCCTTGTTAGTGAGACCCACGCGCGCAGCGCCGACGGCCGCCACGTCGCGATAATCGAGGGTCTACCCGGCTCGAAGGCCATCAAACCGGGGTTGGGAAACGAAATCTCCGGGCACCGCGACGTCCGATGAAGCGAAGCTCTCACCATCGATGGCCACGAATAATGTTGTACGGTAAGGATATTCGGCACAAGTAGCTGTCACTGCTTCTGGAAAGAGGCGGCGCTTGCCCGACCAGCTGTCCGGTACCGACGGGGAGCTGCCCGCGGCGCGACCCCTGTTGGCCGATGCGGCCATGATCCTGCGGTTGGTCGAGTTGGCGGATTCGTTGCAACGGGACGCGACCGCCGATTTCGGGACGACCATGCTGGCCATCAACACCGGCGCGGTCGCCATGGTGCCCGGTGCCCAGTACTCCGGGACCATTTTGCCGGAGCAGGACGGCGAGGTCGTCTTGCTCGGCAAGACGCACCGCTACGCGGCGCTGCTGGACACCGCCCAGCGCGACACCGGTGAGGGTCCGTGCCTGGCGGCGACCTTCACGAAGGATTCTTCGGTCTCCCCGTGGTCGTTGCTCTCGAAATTCAAATCCTGCATTGTCGTTCCCTAGCGGTGGCCCCTCCCGTCGGCGGCTTGCCGCGCAATCTGGCCAGACAACCGTGCGGGATCTGGACAGCACTCGCCCGATTCGATCGCCGCCACCGGGGTACCTCCGCTGCGGCACGGCGAGATTCGACGTGCGCGTACTTGGTTACAGCCGAGGACAGGAGTTCCGATGCCCGCACGCAAGCCCGATCAGGCCGCGCCCAAGCCGGCCGGCCCCACCGGGGTGACGGAGGATCACGACGGTGTCGCCGATGCGCGGGCGCAGTCGGGCGCGATGCTGACCACCGCGCAGGGGCTCCGGCTACCCGACACCGATCACTCGCTCAAGGTGGGCGACCGCGGGCCGACCCTGCTTGAGGATTTTCACCTGCGGGAGAAGATCACCCACTTCGACCACGAGCGAATTCCGGAGCGGGTGGTGCACGCCCGTGGAGCTGCGGCACACGGCCACTTCGAGGCCTATGGCAACGCCGCCAGGTACACACGAGCCGGCTTCCTGGCGTCGAAGGGGCGCAGAACCGAGGTCTTCACCCGCTTTTCGACGGTTCTCGGCTCCCGTGGTTCGGCCGACACCGTGCGCGACACCCGCGGCTTTGCCGTCAAGTTCTACACCGAGGAAGGCAATTTCGACCTGGTCGGCAACAACATGCCGGTGTTCTTCATCCAGGACGGCATCAAGTTCCCCGACATCGTGCACGCGGCCAAGCCACACCCGGATCGTGAAATCCCGCAGGCACAGTCGGCACACGACACCTTCTGGGATTTCGTGTCCCTGCATCCCCAGGCCACCCATCACGTCTTCTGGAACATGAGCGACCGCGGCATCCCGCGCTCCTATCGGACCATGGAGGGGTTCGGGGTGCACACGTTCCGGCTGGCCAATGCCAAGGGTGAGACCTCTCTGGTCAAGTTCCACTGGAAGCCCGCCGCCGGCGTGCACTCGTTGGTGTGGGAGGAAGCCCAGATCGCCGCCGGATGCGATCCCGACTACCACCGCCGCGACATGGCCGACGGCATCGAGGCCGGCGCCTACCTGGAGTACGAACTCGGCATTCAGGTGATGCCGGATGACGGCACACACACCTTCGAAGGCATCGACCTGCTCGACCCGACCAAGATCGTGCCGGAGGAACTGGTCCCGGTCACCCTGATCGGCAAGTTGACCCTCGATCGCAACCCGACCAACTATTTTGCCGAGACCGAACAGGTGGCATTCCACACCGGGAATCTGGTGCCCGGTATCGAACCGACGAACGACCCGCTGATGCAGGCGCGTCTGTTCTCCTACCTCGACACCCAGTTGACCAGACTCGGCGGGCCGAACTTCACCCAGTTGCCTATCAACCGGCCGCACTGCCCGGTCAACGACATGCTCCGCGACGGCATGCACCAGACGGCCATTCACACCGGGGTTGCGCCGTACCGGCCCAACAGCATCGACAATGATGAACCCCGTCCCGCGACGGCCGGCGAGGGCGGCTATGTGCAGACGCCGCGCCGGGAGGAAGGCCAGGTGGTACGGGCCCAGCCGCTGTCGTTCGACGACCACTTCACCCAGCCCGCGATGTTCTACCGCAGCCTCAGCCCGGTGGAGCAGGACCACCTCGCCGAAGCCTTCACCTTCGAGCTCGGCAAATGCTACGAGCAGGCCATCAAGGAGCGAGAACTGCAGGTGCTCGCCAACGTGGACACCGCGCTGTGCGAGAAGGTGGCGGCGGGGCTGGGACTTCCGGCGCCGAAAGGCAACCCGCCCACCGACGTCACGCCGTCCCCGGCGCTCTCGCAGGTCTACGCCGAACCTGGTCCGATTGCCGGCCGCAAGATCGGCATCATCGCCGATGCCGGCTCCGACCTGGCATCGGTTGCCAAGCTGGTCAAGGCAATTCTGGCCAAGGGGGCGGTACCGCTGGTAACCGCGCCGGTCGGTGGCGTCCTCAGGTCCGGACGGCGCAGCGTCATCGTCGAACGCACCTTCCTGACTGCCCGGTCCATCGAATTCGATGCCGTGCTCGTCGCCGCCGGGACGACGGCCACCGACGTCAAACTGACCGTGCTGCTGCAGGAGGCCTACCGGCACTGCAAGGCGATCGGGGCCTGGGGCGACGGTGCGGCACTGCTGAAGGCAGCGCTGATTCCGGTCAAGGGTGCCGGTCTGCTGATCGCCGACGACGCCGACAAGGCGTTCACCGCGCAGTTGGTCGCCGCGGTCGGCCTGCATCGGGTCTGGGATCGGGCCGGGCAGGTGCGCGCATGACCGTCACCCGCGACACCACCGCCACCCGACAGCAGGTGTGGGATGTCCTGGCCGACGGGTGGACCTACTCCGGATGGGTAGTCGGCAACAGCCGCATCCGGGCCGTCAGCTCCCACTGGCCCGCGCCGGGATCGCGCATCCTGCACTCCATCGGCACCTGGCCCGCGGTCATCGACGACGAGACGGTGGTCGAGAAATGCGACCCGGGCCGCGAATTGGTGTTGTTGGCCAAGGTGCGGCCCGCGGCGCAAGCGCGGATCACCATGCAGTTGAGTGATACCGAGTCCGGCGGATGCCGTATTGCGATGACCGAGGTGGCCGTCAGCGCGCCATTGCGCTGGGTGCCCGACCCGGTGCAATTGCTGGGGGTGGCCCCGCGTAACCGCGAGTGCACGTGGCGGCTCGCGGTGATCGCCGAGCGTGCCGACCCCGACGAAATCTGATCTAGGCCGCGGCGCTGGACCGCGGCCGCTCGACCATCTGCGCCTCGGCCTGCTTGCGCAGCGAATCCAGCGCCTTGGCCAGGATCCGGGACACCTGCATCTGCGAGCAACCCATCTGCGCGGCGATCTGGGTCTGGGTCATATCGTCGAAGAAACGCAGATTCAGCACGGTGCGTTCGCGCGCGGTCAGCTTCGCGATCAGCGGCCGCACGGTCTCGACGTCGACGATCTTGTCCAATCGGGTGTCCACGCCGCCGAGGGTGTCGCTCAGCGAGAAATCGTCGCCGTCGTCTCCGGTGGGTCGATCGGTGGACACCGTCGAGTAGTGGCTGGCGGCGACGGTGGCCTGCACGACCTCTTCGCGCTCGATACCCAGGTGCGTGGCGATCTCGCTGGCCGTCGGCGCGTGACCCAGCGTGCGGGTCAGTTCCTCGCGGGCCTTCGTCAGCTGCAGGCTGAGGTCCTTGAGCCGGCGCGGCACGTTGACCGCCCATCCCGTATCCCGAAAGTGCCGGCGGACCTCGCCCATCACGGTCGGGACGGCGAAGGACAGGAAGTCGGCACCGCGTTCGGGATCGAACCGGTTGACCGCCTTGATCAGTCCGATACAGGCGACTTGGTGTAGGTCGTCGTACGGCTGTCCTCGGCCGCTGTAGCGCTGAGCCACGTGCTCGGCCAGCGGCATGATTTGGGAGATGATGTCGTCATAGAGTCGCCGGTGCACCTTGGAGTCGGGCTCGTGGGCGCGCAGCACACGGATCATCTCCGCGATTTCGGCATACTGGTGGTCAGTTCTAGGCATCCGAGTTTCCCCTGTTCAGAGCTAGTGCTGAGGGATGGCTCGGAGCTGAACCAAAGTGTGAGTACCCCGCGGGGCAGAAAGACGAACCTCGAGTTTCTCGCCTTGTCCCTTCGGCTACCGCGGCGCGACGGCCGAAGGGTCAGTGCAATTATGCGACGGCTGCGTCGCTCGGGGAGTGCTCACGCGTCGTTTGTGCGCATGACGAGCATTCGGCCGAGTCGATGTCGAACTGTCCGCACGTGGTGCAGATAAAGGGGATCACGTTGGGCACCTCCAGGTCAAGGATGGTGGCGCTGCCATCGCGCCCGTTGTCACGCCTGTACCCCGCCGGTGGATGCGCTGAAACCAGTGTTCGTAAAACGGATGCGGACCCGCCCGGCGCCGGCCTCGCAGCCGAAACCGGACGGGCGCGCCGGCTCAGTAGTCCCACACGGTAGGGACGAATCGAAAAGCGCCGCCGACGGCCGCAACGTGGCAGACCGACGGGAACGGCAGATGGGTGGCCACCAGCTGTTCGCCGCTGGCGGCCAGCTCGGTGAGCAGCCTGATGCGTACCCGGGTGGATTCCTCGGGATCGTGCTCGAATCCGTTCTGCCACCCCGGCTGCTCGAAACCGGGTTGGAATACCGCGTCGCCGGCGAATGTCAGTGCCTGGCCGCGTGATTCGATACGCACGATGCTGTGGCCCGGGGTGTGCCCGCCGGTGCGGCGCAGCAGGACGCCGGGTGCCACCTCGTATTCGTTCTCGAAGGTCCGCAGTTGGCCGCGGTACAGGTCGAGGAACTGGGCGGCGGTGCGGCGCAGCACCGGGGGAATGGATTCGGGCATGACGGTGCGGGTGAAGTCGGGTGCCTGCCAGAACTCGGCCTCGGCGCTGGCGACATGTACCCGCAGGTCGGAGCGCAGTTTGTCGCGCAGACCCGCGACCAGCAGTCCGCCGATGTGGTCCATGTGCAGGTGGGTCAGCACCACGTCGGTCACCGAGGACGGATCGATACCGGCTGCGGTGAGCCGCATTCCGAGCTGACCGGCACGCGGAAAGTCGGGAAACTCGGTGCCCAGGCCGGAGTCGATCAGGATGGTCTTGCCGCCGCTGCGCACCACGGCGACGTTCAAAGGCCAGTCCAGGACCTCCGGCGGCAGGAACATGTCCTTGAGCCACGCCGAGTATTCGGCGGGTTCGGCGTTGGTCGCCATGGTGGAGGCGGTGATCGGCAGGACGCCGTCGCTGATCACCAGGACGTCGATATCCCCGACCCGTAGTGCATACCGGGACGGCACCAGTTCGTCGATGCCGGTGCCACCCAGATGGGTCATGTCGTCCACGCTCATGTGTTTCTCCTGCTTGCGGGTGTGAGGAGGTGCGGGCTGCCCCTCTGCACGGTCGAACGCCGGTCCTCGGTATCACTCATCCCGAAACAAATAACCCGATCGGGTCGAAAGTCTTACGCCACGGTCAATATCGTGCGGCGGGTCTGCGGGCCGGATCTTGCCATTGCCGGTCCGCAGTGACGGCGCTGAAAGCCCCTTTCATCGGACTGTGTAGGGCAACAAGACAGTTCGCTGAACGCCGTTGCACTCAGTGCTTGAACAGGGAAAAGGTGCGGGTGGCGCATGAGTGGGGTAGCGAGTCGGTGCCCGGCGGGGCTACCGTCTGGCTATGGCCGATCAATTGCGTGATCTGGCCCAGCAATTGGCGGATCTGGCTGTCAAGATGCAGGACCAGGCCGATACGGAGACAACTCTGCACGCTGTCGTGGAAGGTGCCGTCAATCTGGTGCCGGGTGTTCGTTGGGCAGGTGTGTCGCTGGTGGACGGACGAACTGTGCAGGCGCGCGTCCCCAGCGACCCCATCGTGGAAAAACTCGACTCTCTGCAGGCCGAACTGGACGAGGGGCCGTGTCTGACGGCGCTGCGCGGGCACCGCACAGTGCGGGTCGACGATATGGCTTCCGACCGTCGGTGGCCGCGGTACTGCCCGGCGGCCGCCGCGCACGGAGCTCAGAGCATGGTGAGCCTTCAGCTGTCGATACAACGACAGAATCTCGGCGCGCTCAACCTGTGTGGCGGCGAGCCCGGGCTGTTCGCCGAGGACTCGATGTTCGTCGGCGGCCTCCTGGCCCAGCACGCTGCGGTGGCGTTGCACAACGCGCAGGCAGAGGAACAATTCGAGGCGGCGCTGGCCAGTAGGGATGGCATCGGACAGGCGAAGGGGATCCTCATGGAACGCCTCGGAGTCGACGCGGACGCCGCCTTCGGTCTCCTGGTCAAGTTGTCCCAGGATTCCAACGTCAAGCTCGTCGACGTTGCCCGCAAACTTGTCGCGGCGCCCTAGCGTCCGAACCGTTCGCGCAGCGGTTTCTCGTGCGGCGTGCTGCGGTAGATGCCGCGGTCGATCAGGCGTGGCACCACTTCGTCGATGAATTCTCGGATGGACTGCGCCCCGGCCGCGAACATCAGGTTGAATCCGCCGACGTTGCCGTCGCCGTGCCAGGCGGCGAAGTCATCGACAAGGTCGTCATAGCTGCCGACGAACTTGCGGTGGGTGGCACCGCCGCGACCGACCGCCTGGGCGACGACCTCGCGCACCGTGACGCCGGGGCGCTCGTGGATCCAGTTGTACAGCCCGACGTAATTGCCGAAGGTGCTCTTGATGGTTTTCTCGACATCGGCCGGGACCGGAAGCTGTGCGGTCGGGAATGCTTCGTTGATGTCATCGAAGGCCACCTCGATCCCGAACTGCCCCAACGCGAACGGGGCGATCGGCTCCCAGTTCACGTAGCTGTCGAGTTCGCGCAGCCGCTCGTCGGCTTCGGTGGCGGTGCGGGCGACGTACGGGATGAGGCCCGGGATGGCCGGCACCGAACCGGGGGTGCGGCCTTGCTCCATGAGGGCCTTGTCCAGGTTGGCCCGGTACTCGGCCGCACTGTCACGGGTGGATGAGTTGGTGAACACCATTTCGGCGTGCTTGGCCGCCACCCGCACACCTGCTCCGGATCCGCCGGCCTGGGCGATCAGCGGCCTGCCCTGCCGGCTGGGCGCGATGTTCAGCGCGCCTTCGACCTGAAAGAGGTTGCCCCGGTGGTTGATCGGATCGGCATAGAACCGGGTGAGGCCGTCGGCGTCGCGGCGCAGCGATCGGTTGTTCCACAGGGCGCGCAGCACCTGGAGGAACTCGTCGGCGCGATCGTAGCGGGCCTCCCGGTCCAGATGCCCGGTCAGGCTGTAGTTCAGCGCGAACTGGTCGATCACCGAGGTGACGGCGTTGTAACCGGCCCTGCCGTCGCTCGCCTGATCCAGTGAGGCCAGCAGGCGGGCCAGGTTGTACGGGTCGTAGAACGTGGTCGACGCGGTGGCGATCAGGCCGACGTGTCGGGTGTGTTGGGCGATCGCGGTCAGCGCGGTGATCGGTTCGGCGGGACCGCCGTCGAAGGCGGGGGAGCCGTTGAGGCCGGGGATGTCGCCGACGAACAGCGCGGTGAACAACCCTTCGTCGCCGAACGTGCCGTACTCGATGAGGCGTTCGAAGGTGCTGCGCTCCGGGATGGCTTGTGCCTGCTCGTATTTGTACGCGCCCTGGTGCAGGTTGATGTCGTTGGCAACCAGGTTCAGGTGCAGATATCGCTTGTCCGGCATGGCGTCTCCGTAGCTAGGTGCGCCTCAGCGCATGGTGGCGTGCAGGGCGTCGGTCATGGCGGTGATGGCGGCGTCGCGGTCCAAAGACCAGCCGTCGACCAACCACAGGTGCATGAAGGAGTCGACCATCGTGTACATCATCGCGATGGCCAGGCGCAGCTGATCCTCGGTGGCGCCGGGCATCGCACCGGTGCGAATCCACTCGCCGATGGTGTCCTCCATCGTGGCCCGGTGGGCCGCCGCGAACTCCGGGTCGGCCGCGCGGGCCTGGTGCAGGGCGGTGTAGAGCTCGGGCGCGGAGGTGTAGAAGTCGACGACCTTCTCGAAGAACGCGCGGATCGACGGGCGGCCGCGCGGCCCGCCTTTCGGTGCGTCCTGCCACTGCCAGAACGCCATCCGGGTGTCGCGCAGCTCGCGCAACACGGCGGCCTTGCTGTCGTAGTGCAGATAGAAGGTGGCTCGGCCGATGCCGGCGCGGCTGACGATGTCGTCGATGGTGACCGCGACGTAGCCGCGCTCGGCGAAGGCCTCCAGTGCGGCGGCCTGGATGTGCTCGCGGGTCAGCAGGCGGTGCCGGTCGCGCATGGTGAGCTTGGCGGTCATGCCAGTTCGACCCCGTCGAGCCGTCCCGCGGCGCGCCATTCGGCCAACATGTCGAAGAACTCCGTCGGTTTGCCGCCGAAGTTCGAGGACAGCATGCCGTGCGGATTGTCCTGCGCGCCTTCAGAGCTGAGATAGCTGGGGGTGCAGTCCTGGAAGAACGCCTTCGGGATGACCGTCGATTCGTCCATGGCGGCCAACCACTGCGACTCGGCCTCGGCGGTGGCCTCGATGGTCGCGGCGCCTCGTTGTGCCCATTGGCGGGCCAGGTAGGCGAAGTGGTGGGCCCGTTCCTCGGCGGTGTGGGTGTAGTTGGGCGAGACCCCGGACTGGGTGTAGCCGAGGAAGAAACAGTTGGGGAAGCCGTGGGTCTGCAGTCCGTGCAGGGTGCGCATGCCTTTGGCCCACTTGTCGCTCAGTCTCAGGTTGTCACGGCCGGTGATCTCGAAGCCGATGCGACGGGTGAATTCGGTGCCGACCTCGAATCCGGTCGCGAAGATCAGCGCGTCGAGTTCGTACTCGGTGTCGTCGACGACCGCGCCGGTGGTGGTGAAGCGTTCGACGCCGCGGCCGTCGGTGTCGACCAGAGTGACGTTGGCCCGGTTGAATGTCGGCAGGTAGTCGTCGTGATAGCCGGGTCGTTTGCACATCAGTTTGAACCAGGGCTTGAGCGCCTCGGCGGTGGCCGGATCGGTGACGATGGTGCTGATGCGGTGGCGCAGGCGTTCCATCACCTCGAAGTCGGCGCGGTAGAGGAACTCGGCGATCTCCCCGGGTGTCATATCCTGGCCGAGGCGTCGGGTTTCCCGGGCCACCGCGGGGTCGGTGAGTTCGAGCGCGTTGCGGGTCCAGCCGTCGTCGGTGAGGTCGAGGTCCATCTCGACACCGCAGGTGACGCGGGTGAAGTTCTCCATCCGCTCGCGCTGCCAGCCCGGGGACAGGTTCTGCGCCCAATCGGGATCGGTGGGGCGGTTGTCGCGTTCGGCGACGGTGCTGGGGGTGCGTTGAAAGACGTAGAGATGCTGTGCGTTTCGCCCCAGGTGCGGGATGCACTGCAGTCCGGTGGCGCCGGTGCCGATGATGCCGACCCGTTTGTCGCGCAGTCTGGTCAGGCCGCCGGATTCATCACCGCCGGTGTAGGTGTAGTCCCAGCGGCTGGTGTGGAAGGTGTGGCCGGCGAACTCGTCGATGCCGGGAATGCCGGGTAGCTTCGGGCGGGTCAGCGAGCCGGGGGAGACGGCGACCAGGTTGGCGGTCAGCTGGTCGTGCCGATCGGTCGTGACGTGCCAGTGTTTGGCGTCGTCGTTCCACGTCATGCCGGTGACGGTGGTCTGCAGCAGTGCGTTGCGGTACAGGTCGTAATGGCGGGCGATGGCCTGCAGGTGATGTCGGATCTCCGGGGCGTGGGCGTAGCGCTCGCTGGGGATGTAGTTCATTTCTTCGAGCAGTGGCAGGTAGATGTATGACTCGATATCGCACTGGGCGCCGGGGTAGCGGTTCCAGTACCAGGTGCCGCCGAAGTCACCGGCGGTGTCGACCATGCGGATGTCGTCGATCCCGCTCTCGCGAAGGCGGGCCGCGGCGATCAGGCTGCCGAGGCCGCCGCCGATGATGAGGACCGTGGTGTGGTCTGTTTGTGGCTCCCGCTCGACGCGTTCGGTGTAGGGGTCATCGGCGTAGTGCGAGAAGTCGGCGGTGACCTCGATGTATTGATCGACGCCGGCGGCTCTGAGCCGTTTCACGCGCTCGGCGTCGTACTTGGCGCGTACCCAGGCGGCGTCGTACTCCGGTGGCTGCGGGCCCGGTGACATCGCTGGCGCTCCCAACTCGCTGGACGGTGTGTCCAGTGAACGTATGGAGTGTCATGTTTACAGAGTATGCCAGTCTTGTAAAGGTCTAGGGGTAGGCTCCGCGTTGTGTGCAACCAGCGGCGTGGTTGCCACCCCGGACACCTCGACCCCTGGAGTGCTCAGTGACCGATACCCCGATCCGCCTGGTGCAATGGACCACCGGCAACATCTCGCGTGAGGCGGTGAAGGGCATTCTGGAGCGCCCCGGCCTGGAGCTCGTCGGCGTATACGCCTACAGCGCCGACAAGGTGGGCAGGGACCTCGGAGAGTTGTGCGGACTCGACCGCAGACTCGGTGTCTCGGCCACCGATAGCATCGAGGAGATCCTCGCGCTGAAGCCGGACTGCGTTGTCTACATGCCGTTGCACCCCGACATCGACCATCTGGTGACGCTGCTTCGCGCCGGCATCAATGTGGCGACGACGGCACACTTCATGACCGGGCGCGCATATGGCGAGGAGAGTCGCGCGCGGATCGAGGCCGCGGCCATCGAGGGTGGCGCCAGCATGTTCGGCAGCGGCGTGAACCCCGGATACGTGCAGTATCTGGCGTCGATCGCGACCAACGTGTGCCGTACTGCCAACTACGTGAGCATTCTCGAGTCTTTTGATATCGGGCCGTGGGCCGGGGATGCGAACCAGGACGAGCTCGGGTGGGGGCGTCCGGCCGGGGATGCGAACCACGCAGCGGATATCGCGCATGCCACCATCCCGTTCGGGGACACCTGCGAGGCGCTGGCCGAGCTGCTGGGTCTGTCGCTGGACGGTATTCGCTGCGATGTCGATTTCGCCTATGCGGCTAAGGATCTCGACATTCCGGGGCGTGATGTTCGCGCCGGCACCGTCGCTGGTATCTACGCCCGCTGGATCGGATCGGTCGGCGGGTTGGACGTGCTCGAGACCGCGGTGAAGTGGACGATCACCCCTGACCTGACGCCCGCATGGGATATTGCGATGGCTTACGAAATCGAGGTTCGCGGCCACCCCAACGTCACCCTGAAGGCCGGGGTGCTTCCGGAGTTCGGTTCGATGACCATGGACGAGATGGTCGGCATCGGTTCGGTGATCACGGCCATGCCGGTCGTCAACGCGATCCCGGCGGTCGTCGCCGCGCGGCCGGGCATCATCGGCTATTCCGACCTTCCCGCGGTCGCGACCCGGCTGGTGCCGGCTCCGCCGCCCGTGCCGGCTGCCGAGGTGCCCCCGCCCTCGCGCGCGCACTTCACGCGCGAGTCCACGCTGCAGGATCTCGCCGCCTCACGGGTGGGGCGGTTGCTCAACCGCGTCGTGGCCAGGCAGGCCAGGAAGACGGCCACCAATGACCGTGAGGTGGCGATGTTCGTCGGCATGGCCGCCTATCAGAGCGTTGCGCAGATGGTCGTGATGAGCGACGGCAAGATGTCCTGGTCGGTCGCGGACTCGATCATCGACCTGGCGAACGGTCAGCCCCATCGGATCGCCGGGCGGGCCATCGCCGCAACCCGGAAGCGTTGGCGGGCAACCCGTTAGAGGATCCGGCCGCGTCGACCTGTCCGCGCCGCGTGCCGGCGGGCGATGTGCCGCGACTCAGACGAGGTCTATCGCGTCGGCGATCGACGGGAGAACCCGGCTGGGCCGGAATGGGTATTTGTCGATGTCCTCCACCGAGGTCGACCCGGTGAGCACGAGGATTGTTTCCAAGCCTGCTTCGATGCCTGCGACCACATCGGTGTCCATCCGATCACCGACCATCACGGTGCTCTCTGAATGTGCTTCGATCCGGTTGAGCGCACTACGGAACATCATCGGGTTGGGTTTGCCGACGAAGTAGGGCTGCCGGTTTGTCGCCTTGGTGATCATCGCCGCGACCGAACCGGTGGCGGGCAGCGGGCCCTCGGCTGACGGGCCGGTGACGTCCGGGTTGGTGGCGATGAACCGAGCGCCCCCGAGGATGAGGCGGATCGCTTTCGTGATGGCCTCGAAGGAGTATGTGCGCGTCTCGCCCAACACGACAAAGTCCGGCTCCACGTCGGTCATGGTGTAGCCGGCCTCGTGCAGCGCGGTGGTCAAGCCGGCTTCGCCGATCACGTAGGCCGAACCGTTGGCCAACTGATCGGTCAGGAAGGCAGCGGTGGCCATGGCGGAGGTCCAGATTACGTGTTCGGGGACGTCGAGACCTGTTCTGGCGAGGCGCGCGGCGAGATCACGCGGGGTGTAGATCGAGTTGTTCGTCAGGACGAGAAACGGCCGTTCCTTGGCGGTGAGTCGCTGCAGGAACTCGGCCGCCCCTGGCAGCGCACGCTCTTCGTGCACCAGAACGCCGTCCATGTCGGTGAGCCAACACTGAGCCTCGGATCGCACGTGTTCAGTGTGCCACTTCGGCGCAGCGGCATGTCCCGACCGACATGCTGACAGGCCCCGGGGACAAGATTTCGTCGCGACGCGCCGTCGCTATGGAGGAAGATCGTCTTCCGGGGGTCCGAGGAGACGTTCGGGGTGGTGCAGGTCATTGAGGTGCGCTCGGCCGGTGGTGGGGTCGATCCATTCGAATCGGCCGTCTGCGCGGCGCCGGGTGGTCCAGCCGGTGTCCTCGATCATCTGGTTGGCGGGGCTGCAGGCCAGGGTCAGGTCGTCGACGTTGGTCTTACCGTCGTGCTTCCAGTCCGCCACGCCGTGGTGGGCCTGGGTGTCGTAGAAGGCCGCGTCGCAGCCGGGACAGGTGCAGCCGCGCTCGCGGCCGAACAACATCAATTTCTGCGCCCCGGTGGCACAACGCTGAGCCCGCCCGAGGTGCAGGGCCATGGACGTGTGGCCGTCGAACACGGCCAGGTAGTGGTACGCCCCGGCGGCGGCCATCGCGATCAGATCGCGCATCGGGAGCAGAGAGCCGCCGCCGGTGACCGCGTAGCCGGCGCCGGCTTGCAGTTCCTGCAAGGTCGTGGTGACCACCACGGTGGTCGGTAATCCGTTGAGCCGGCCCAGGGTCTGGGATCGCAGCAGCAGGTCGAAGGCGGCTTCGACGGCGTCGTGGAGGTACTGAGACTTGGTGCGCCACTGCGGATCCAGCAGCGGGGTGGGCGCTGGTGCAGGCGTGCTCTCGGCAAGTGGAGTGCGTGAATCACCCTGACCGGTAGCGTCATCAGGCTCGGACTCGGTCGCCGGCACGGTCCCAGGTTCGGGTTCGTCGTGCAGCGGGAGTTCCACGGGCTCGGATTCGGGCTCGCGTGCGGGGTGGCGGCCCCGTTCGGCGAATTTGGCGAGGATGGGTTCGATCATGGCTCGCAGTTTTGGGGTGATCCAGCCGGAGAGGTAACTCAGGCCGTCGGGTTGTTGGGCGCCCAGGTGTAAGCCGGCTTTGCGGGCGGCGGCGTCGGCGGGTTCGTCTCCGTCTGGATGCAGCAGTGCCAGTAGGCGGATCGCCAGGACGGTCAACGAGTGTGGGTCGAGGTCGGCGGCGGCTTCGACAAGGGAGTGTTCGGCCTGGGAGCGGGTGATCGGATCCACCGTGGCCGGCAAGGCGTTGAAGAACTTGCGGATCACCTCGACGTGCTCGTCGCCGAAGGTGCCGCGGGTCAGTGCTGCGGCGACGTGCTCCCATTCGGGTGCCATGTCCTGCCCCTGTAGTGTTCGCCGCGGCGCCAGTTGTGTGGCGCGGGTGAGGAGTTTCAGGGCGCGGCCCTTGCTCATTCGGGTGCGCAGGCTCAGCAGTTTCGTCCAGGAGGTCGCACCCAACTCGACCGGACCGGCCTCGCGTTGCAGGCGAGCCAGGATCGCGTACTCGACCATCGGTACTCGGTGGGTCGTCGCCTCGACATCGGCGAACGCGGCAATCAGGTCGCGGTGCGAACAGGCGTCGACATCGGCAGCCAGCAGCGCGTCCACACTCTTGGTGTAGGCGGCGACCGCAGCTGCCAGATCCGATGTCATAATTCGAACATACGTGCTACTACCGACAATTTCGGCTGCCATGTGACTGGTGAAACCAAAGGGGCAGAACTTATTCCATCGCTACAGGTTGATCGCCGGCCGGCACCGAGATGGCCTCTTGTCGGCCGAGCCGCCAAGGATGGTTTGGAGATCGGGAGTCGACGGGAATGGATGTCCCGTGCCGGGAGAGACGCAAGGAATGGACCGAGCGCGGGCGACGAAAGGGGCCGAGGAGCAAACCGTCGTGATCGGCGCGGGCCCGTGCGGCATGGCCGTGGCCCGACAGCTGCGCCACCTACACGGGATCGACGCACTGGTGTTCGACCGCGCACCCGAACCGGTGTCATCGTGGCGGCGCTTTCATGATGACTTCCGGCTGAACACCTGCGCCTACTGGTCGCACCTACCCGGTCAACACATCCCCAGCCGCCACGGGCGGTGGCCATCGCGCGACGCCATGGTCGACTACTTCGATGATTACGCGCGACGGCAGGGGCTGCGCCTTCGATTGGGCGCGGCGGTCGAGCGCATCGACCGCGACGCGGCGGGCTGGCGCCTGACCGTCGATGGCGAAAGTATCACTGCGGCAACGGTTGTGGTGGCAACCGGGAACTACCACACGCCGCGCACGCCGTCATGGCCCGGGACGCAGGACTACACCGGTGAACTGCTGCACTCGGTGGACTATCACCGAACCGGCCCGTTCGTCGGACACGATGTCCTGGTAGTGGGTTCGGGTAATTCGGCCACCGACATCGCCGTGCGCCTCAGCGACGCCGGTGCACGCCGAGTGCGGATGTCGGTGCGCACACCGCCGCATCTGGTGCCGCGTGCGATTGCCGGTGTCCCCGTCGACCTGTTCAGTGACGCCTTCGATCGACTGCCCGTGGCGGTGCTCGACCGTGCCGCGGCGATGATGCGTGCTCTGTGGTGGGGCGATTTGCAAGAGGACGGCCTGCCGGCGCCACGCAAGGGGATCTATCGCGCGTTGCTCGATGACACCCGCATCCCGACCCTCGGCGACGACCTGGTGCCGCGGGTCGAGGACGGCCGCATCGAGGTGGTCGCGGCCGTCGCGTCATTCGACGCTGACAGCGTCCTGTTGGCCGACGGGACGTCGGTGCGTCCCGACGTGGTCATCGCCGCCACGGGCTACACCAAGGGCCTGGACGACATGGTCGGCCACCTCGGTGTGCTCGACGCCGACGGGGATCCGATGAGCAACGGAACCCCTAGCGCAGCAACGGGATTGTGGTTCGCCGGGTACGAGGAGCCGCTCGTCGGGCCGCTGCGGTCCTTCCGCCGCGGTGCGTCGGGACTGGCGGGTGCGGTGGCAGGGTATCTGAAGAATCCGGCCTGACCGGCCCAGCGGGATTCGTACTATCGTCATCTTCGTGCCCGTGGGACCAAGTCAACAGCCCGTTGACCTCGACGCCGTTCGCGACTCCTATGACCGTGTGGCCGACAACTACGTCGAGATGGTGACCACCACGGGAGTCGGGGACATCCGGACCCATCCGTGGCTCAGAGCCGCCGTGGACGCATTTGCGGACGTTGTTGCACCGATCGGTCCTGTCCTTGACGTCGGCTGCGGTCCGGGGACGGTGACCGCGTATCTTGCTGAGCGCGACATCGACGTGTCCGGAATCGATCTGTCTCCACGGATGATCGATCATGCACGGCGATTGCATCCTCAGTGCACGTTCAGGGTCGGCTCGGCGACCGACCTCGATCTGCGCCCGGCATCGCTCGGCGGGATCCTGGGCTGGTGGTCTCTGTTCAACCTGCCGCGCCACATCCTGCCGACGGTCCTGTCCTCGTTCGCCGCGGCGCTACGACCGGGTGGTCAGCTGATCATCGCCACCCATGTCGGTGACGACGATGTCGTACGCACCGAGGCCTACAACGGCGTGCCGGTCACATGGACGACCTACCAGTGGCAGCCGGACCAACTCATCGCCTTGTTACAGCAGGCGGGATTGCGGACCGTGGCCGACCTCCGCCTCGCTGCGGACCAGATCAGCGGACCCGCCAGCGTTCTCGTCGCACAACGCGACAACTGAAGATCCGGGTTCGACTGACGACCACGCTCCTTTCGCCGACAGCCTGCGTCATTTCCGTGTCCGCGAATCCGCGTCAGACTTGGCTCCGCCCGACCCGTGCACGTTCCCCGCCGACTCCTCGGTGGGCTCTGAACTGAAGGATGTTGCCTGCAACAGCGGAATGATGATCGCGTCGAACACCTTGGGCAACAGCCGATAGGCCGCGATCGCGGGACGGTTGATCCAGCCGATCTGGCGCTCGGTGGAGTGCCGTCGGGTGGTGGCCGCGACGATGGCCTTGGCGATGGTGGCCGGCGCATCGGCGGTGGGCGCGACGCGCGGGGTGCGGCCCAGGTAGTTGCCTGCGGTGCCGTACACCTCGGTGTCCACCGGGCCCGGGTAGATGCCGTGGATGCGGATGCCACCCTGACGCCTGTGAACAAACGGGTCATCATCGGTATGTCCGGCGCCAGCGGCATCGCCTATGGCATAAGGATTTTGGAAGTCCTACGCGACCAACCCGGAATCGAAACCCATCTGGTGATGTCACCGGCGGCCAAACGCACGCTGGCCGTCGAAACGGATACCACCGTCCACGCGGTCGGCCAACTAGCCGACGTGGTTCACAGCAGCAAGGACATCGGCGCTTCCATCTCCTCGGGATCGTTTCGCGCGCACGCCATGGTCATCGCTCCGTGCTCGATCAAGACGGCCGCCGGTATCGCCACCTCATATTCGGACAATCTGCTCGTCCGTGCTGCCGACGTCACCCTCAAGGAGCGACGCCGATTGGTGCTGCTGGTACGCGAAACACCGCTGCACCTGGGTCATCTGCGGCTGCTCACCCAACTCGCCGAGACAGGCGCTGTCATCATGCCCGCGACCCCGGCGTTCTACCACCAACCGGCATCGATCCAGGACCTCGTCGACCAGACCGTCAACCGCGTACTGGACCTCGCCGATATCGAACTGAGCCGGGACCTGTTCCCGCGGTGGACCGGCGAGCCGCCCGCCGCCGAATCGGTTGCCGCCGAACACCATCTGCACCTCGCCGCCCGCGGCTGACACACCGAGGACACCACATGAACATAAGCATCGATCGCACCAAGATCCCGCGCAGCTATCGCGATTACCTGGCCGTGATGAAAGACATGGGTGAACTCGTGGAGATCAACGACGAGGTCGATTGGAATCTGGAGATGGGGGCCATCTTCCGGCATGCCGCCGAAACATGCGCGCCCATGCCGATGTTCAATGTCGTCAAAGACGCCGCGCCCGGATTCCCCGCGCCGCCGATTGGGGCATGGGCAAGAGCGCTCACCCCGGCCAGCCCTTCCGTCGGTTGGCCGTCATGCTGGGTCTCCCGCCGGAGACGCCGCTCATGCAGATCCAAGCGGCATATATCGAGGCCAAGGAGAACGGTACGGCGCATCCACCCCGAATCCTCGACCGCGCGGACGCGCCGTGCAAGCAGAACATGTGGGTCGGCGACCAGATCGACCTCAACAAGATCCCCGCGCCGCTTGCGCACGACGGGGACGGCGGGCGTTATCTGCAGACCGCAGGGCTGAACATCACCCAGACCCCGGACGGCCGCTGGACCAACTGGTCGACCAACCGCGCGGTCTCCTCGACGCCCAGACCATGACCGGTCAGTGGTGGCCCAAGCAGCACAACGGGATGATCTGGCAGATGTGGCGGGAGCAGAAGCGCGACATGCCCTGGGCGTGCGCGCTGGGAGTGAGCCCCGTCGCCTCGACGCAGGCCGCATCCCGCATCCCGGCTTGGGTCGACGAATACGACGTGGCCAGTGCCCTGATGAACGAGCCACTCGACATGGTCAAATGCGAGACCAGTGACATCCTGGTGCCTGCCGACGCCGAGATCATCATCGAAGGTGTCGTCGAGTACGGCACCGGGGAACCTGAGGGCCCCTTCGGCGAATATCCCGGTTACCTACCCGACGACATCACGATCTTCCCCCGCCAGAAGGTCACCTGCGTGACCTACCGGGACAATCCGGTTCTCCCGATGTCGATCCCCGGCGTGCCCATCGACAACTGCCACATCAGCATGGGTTTCTTCATCTCATCGGATTCGGTTGTCGCTCTGCGTGATGCCGGTCTGCCCGTCATCGACGGTATGTATCTCTTCGAATCGGCCATCCTGTGGTTCGTCGTCCGGGTGCCGACAGACTGGCATGACCGCACCGGATGGACCCTCGACGAATTCATGAACCGCATCGGCAACACCTTCTGGACTCAGCACGTCGGCGATACCGTCACCAAGATCCTGGTTGTCGGTGAGGACATCGACCCCTCCGACGTGCAGCAGGTCGTATGGGCGTTCGCCTCACGCAATCACCCCACCTACACCACCTACTTCTTTCCCGAACTGCACGCCTTCGGTGACGGAATCGAGTCCTACCATTTGGCAAGGGAACTCGCCGAGGACCGCGGAACCTCGCTCGTGATCTACGCGTGCCTCGAAAACGCCGACCGCGTCGGCCGACCGCAGAAGCGCGTCATGTCCTTCGATCGGAATTACCCCGCTCCGGTGAAACGGAAGGTCCTGGACAACTGGCAACGGTGGGGATTCACCTCATGATCCGGCCGCAACACGTTCCGGTCCACAGGATCTGACATGGCCGGATCCGACGCTCACTTTTACCGGCCCGTGGACGGGACCGGTCTGCCGCACGATCCGTTCAACGCCATCGTCGGACCTCGACCCATCGGTTGGGTATCAACCCACGATACCGACGGCATCCGGAACCTGGCACCGTACAGTTTTTTCACGGCCATGAACTACCGGCCACCCATCATCGGGTTCTCCTCCATCGGATGGAAGGACTCGGTGGCCAACATTCACGCCACCGGCGTGTTCGTGTGGAATTTGGCCACCCGACCACTGGCCGCGCAGATGAACGAGACAGCAGCAACCATTCCTGCGGATCAGGATGAGTTCGAACGGTCCGGACTCACACCGGTGCCCTCGACGGAAATCTCTGCGCCGCGGGTACTTGAGAGTCCGGTGAACTTCGAATGCCGCTTGAGCCAACTCATCCAACTGACGGGTGCCGACGGTGAGCCAGTCCAAACCTGGCTGGTGCTGGGCCAAGTCGTCGCTGTCCACATCGATCGGCGCTGCCTGATCGACGGTGTGTACGACACCGCAGGCACCCGCCCGATACTCCGCGCCGGTGGCCCGGCCAACTACATCGATGTCGGACCCGAGGCGGTCTTCGCGATGACGAGGCCGGCCTGAACCGCGACGTAGCGGACTGCCCCGACGTTCGCAAACGCGGCGTCGCGTAGATTACCTGGCAATCAGAATCGCAACACCGCACCGAACGAAAGTCATCATGCCCGAGGACCAGAACCCAGACGTTCCACCCAATCACCTCTCGATCGATCCGCGCAGCGCGTTCTATGACGAGGAGATCCTCGTCCGCGGTGTCGGCATCCTTGTCAACGGCGTGGAGAAGACCAACGTTCACGAATACGACGTGGCCGAGGGTTGGGTGCGCGTCGAGGTCCCGACCGCCAAGGATCGCCGGGGAAACCCCATGGTGGTCAAGATCAGCGGCACGGTCGAACCCTTCTTCCGCTCCACCGAATAGCGCCGCGCCGCCTATTCGGCCGTTCCGGTCAACCTGCCCGCCACATAGTCAGCCGCCTGGTCGGTGAGGCCTCGCGCGGTGTACGCGCCATGCGCGCCGTGGTCGCTGCCGGTGGGGGAGCAGACCGGGTCCTCCGGTATGCACTCGTCGAGGGTCTTGTCGGCGTAGCGTGTGCCGACCGTGATCGGTGGCGCACCGGTGTGGATCATCTGCAGAAACCCGCTCGAGGGCTTGCCGAACAACACCACGGCGGCGATGCGGTCGGCCACCGTGTCGTCCATCGGCCCGGTGATGGTGGGCGGCAGCGGATATCCCTCGGGCAGAGCATCCGCGGTGAGGTAGGCCGCGACCGCAGCGCCCTGGGAGTACCCGCCGATCACGACGTCGGTGTCGGGACACTGGGCGACCGTGGCCAAGACCTTGTTGCTGGCGTCGGCCACGCCGTCAGCTGCGGTGGCGAAGTCCAGCGACGCAGGATAGTTGACGGCGTACACGTCGACCGATCGGTCAACGGCGCGGGCGCGCACCGCGTCGGCGAACGCCTGTCCGGTGGATCCGACCCCGGGTGCTTCGAATGTGCCTCGGGCAAAGACCATTTGGACATCCGGGCACGGATCGGCCGATGCCGGGCCGGCAGCAACGACGCCCGCGGCCACCGGCGCCAGCGCCAGGACGCAGGTGGCCGACATGGCGATCCGACGGGTGAATCGCTTCGAATGTGTCATCACAACCCCCAACCACTTCGCAGCCGACCAGGCGATGTCGGGTCAGGTCGGCAACATTTGCGAACTCAACGAACTTGTGACGATGAGTCAACCAAACAGTACCTAGTTTGGCTAAAGATTGTGAGCTGAGACACCCGAGAACCTAGCGCTGCGCCCCGCCGGTCTCGGCCTCCGCGCGCTCCTCCTTGATCCGGTCCTTGCTGCGCAGGAGGCGAAGCAGGGTCACCAGGCCCAGGCCGCCGACGACGTTACCGACGATCACGTAGCCGAACCAGCCGAGCCAGTCGAGGTACCCGAATGGTGCGGTGCCGGTGGCGATGGCGCCGAAGATCAACAGCGAGTCCAGGATCGAGTGGAACATCTGCAGGCCGGCGAGCAGGAATGCGCCGCCCACGGCCGCGGCGATCTTGCCGAACATCGAGTCGGTGCCGTGTTGCATCCGCGTCATCAATGTGATGGCCATCCCGCCGAGCAGGGACAACGCCACCGTCTGCACCGACACCGGCGCGGTGACATAGTGGCCGGCGGACTCCACCGCCTTCTCGTGCAGCTTGGGGAACGCCAGCATGATCAGCCACATCAACACCCAGCCGCCGGCCAGGTTGGCCGCCAGTGTCCCGCTCCAGAGTTTGAGCAGCTGCCGGATACTCGCGCGCTTGGCGGCCACCGTGGTGATCGGGATCAGGAACCCTTCGGTGAAGAGCTCGCTGCGGCCGAGTAGCAGCGCCAGGAACCCGATGGAGAATGCCACGCCGGCCAACAACTGGTTGCCGGTGGCCTGCAGCACAGCCAGATAAGCCAGCACCCCCATCGCGACCTCCGTGCCACCGAAGAAACCGGTAACCAGCACCTCGCGCCAACTGCGGTGCAGACGTTGGGTGCCCTCGTCGACCATCCTGTTGAAGGCATCTTCCAGCTCGTCCTCGATCGGGCTGCCGGAGCTGCCCAGGTCGCGCTGACTCGTCGGGCTCATGGATATCCTCCGCATCGGTGCAGGTAGACCGGCGGGGTACCCGACCAGCGGGTTTCGAAGCAACGCGCTGCGGCTTTCCTGGGAGTCCCGCGTGGATCGTTTGACACAGCCGGACCGGGGTAGCTAGCTGCCGGCGAGGGCGTGTGAAAGGGGTGTTCGGTGCCAGGATGGCTGGAAGCGGGTTGGTGGGGTCTTGTCGCGGGGGCCGCCCTCGTGGTGGGCGCAGCCATCGCGTGGTTCGTGCCGGTGCCGGCCCGGGTCACCGCCGGCATCATGGCTTTTGGTGCGGGCGTGCTCATTTCGGCGCTGTCATTCGATCTCATGGACGAGGCCGAGCGCACCGGCGGCCTCGCCGCCACAGCGACCGGCTTCCTCGCCGGTGCCGTCTGCTATGTGGCAGCCAATGCCGTGCTCGCCCGGCGGGGTGCCCGGCACCGGAAACGCTCAGCAGGCCGTCAGCCGACCGAACAGGCCACCAAGGGTTCCGGTGCCGCGATCGCCATCGGCGCTCTGCTGGACGGCATCCCGGAATCGGTGGTGCTCGGGGTCTCGCTCATCGGTGGTGCCGGCGTCGGCGTCCCCGTCCTGGCGGCGGTGTTCATCTCGAACCTGCCCGAAGGACTGTCGAGCGCGGCCGGCATGAAGGGCGCCGGACGCAGCGCCACGTATGTGTTCGGTGTCTGGGGCGGGATCGCCGTGCTCAGCGGCATCGCGGCGATGGTCGGCTATCTGACCCTCGACGGCGCGTCGCCATTCGTTATCGCGGTCATCACCGCGATCGCCGCCGGTGCGATCCTGGCAATGATCGCCGACACGATGGTGCCCGAGGCATTCGAACGGACGCACATCCTGACCGGACTCATCACCACGCTCGGGTTCCTGGCGGCGTTCGCCATCGAGCGGGCCGCCTGAGAACTCCGCACAGGGAGGCGGTCCGAAAACCGCCTCCCGTCCAGAGTTCACGCATGCGTCAGCGGACCGCGCGCCGTACCCGAAATGCCGCGCTGACGATCAGCGCGATGACGGCACCGACGCCCGCGGCGCCGAGCAGCCAGACACCCTGGGCCAGTTCGAAATTCCATCCGATGAAGTTGACGTTGGTGTGAACGGTGTTCTGCAGTGCGAAGATTGCAAGTGCCAGCACCAGGACGAGCGCCACGGTGAGGCCGATCTTGGTGGCGAGGCCGCCGGAGCGACGGCTGGGGACGTGGTCGGTGGTCGGGATGGTCATGACGGTGCTCCTCTTGTGTCGTTTTCGGTCGATGTTGGGGCGTCAGGCGCTCAGCGCCGACGTTGCTGCTTCTTGGCGCGCCGCTCGCGGATCTTGTGCTTGACGACGCCCCACGTGACGCGACCCAGCCCCTCGAACAGGCGACTCGCTATACCTCGGTTCTTGCTCATGAGTGTGCTACGCCCTCCTTTCTGCGATCCGTTACCTGTTAGACGTTTGCGGAAGGCGAAAGCGCACGCTCGCAGGTACGTGATGTGTCACACGTAGTCGGGACGTTTGAATTCGCGCGGACATCACGACCGCCGCGGGTAGAAAGTCGGGGCTCAGCGCAATGCGAGCAGGTGCTGGATCGGGCTGTCCCCGAGGTGAGTCCCCAGATCCAGCACGTCATCGAACACGACGGCGGCGCCGGCCGCCTCCAGCTCGCCACGGGATACGCCGCCGCTGAGCACACCGATGCAGGTGACGCCCGCGGCCACGCTGGCCTTGGCGTCCCACACCGCATCACCGACGAAGACGGCACGGTCGGCGGTGACATCGGCGCGCGCCAAGGCGATCTCGACGATATCGGGTTCGGGTTTTGCGGTCTCCACATCCTTCGAGGAGGTGACAGTGGAGATCACGTCCTCCCGGTCGAGCACCTTGCGTAGCGTGGCGAGCTCGTCCTCGGGGGCCGAGGTGGCCAGCACGACCTGCAGCCCCAGCGCATCGATGCGGTCCAGGATCTCCCGCCCGCCCGGCAGCGGCGACAGCAGCGGCGTGGTCTCTGCGTAGTAGCGCGTGTGCAGATCCTTGAGCTCGGCCCTGGTGTCCTCGTCGGCCTCGGCCGCCAACGTCTCCAGCAGCTTCTGACCGTCCATCCCGATGCAGCGGTGAATCCGCCAGGTCTGCACCGGGACGCTCAGCTCCTTGAATGCGCGGTGCCATGCGTGCACGTGCAGGTAGTTCGAGTCGACCAGGGTGCCGTCGACGTCGAACAGTACGGCGGGTGAACGCGGGTCCTCAGGCACGCCCGCAGTCATGCCCGCTTGGCCCGCGGGCAAAACCGGTCCTGTTTGACCGCTCCGGCTACGGGTAGCTCCGAGGAATGACTGAGGGTCAATTGGCGGTGGTGACGGGTGCGTCGAGCGGGATCGGCGCCGAGCTGGCCGGTCTGTTCGCCGCCGATGGGTACGACCTGGTGATCGTCGCCGACGAGCCTGAGATTGCCGAGACAGCACGTCATTTGGCCCGCTCCGGAACCACGGTGACGCCGGTTCAGGTCGACCTGCGGGTGCCCGAATCCGTCGACCGGGTCTACCGCACCGTCGTCGAGGACGGTCGGGTGCCGGCGGCGGTGGCCCTCAACGCCGGCATGGTCCGCGCCGGCTCGTTCGTCGACGGTGACCTGCAGACCGACCTGGGAATCATCGATCTCAACGTGCGCTCAACCGTGCACCTGGCCAAGCTGATGTTGCGCGATATGGTCGCCCATGGCAGCGGCAAGCTGTTGTTCACCTCGTCGCTCGTGGCGATGATGCCGGGCTCTTACCAGTCGATGTACAACGCGTCGAAGTCGTTCGTCCAGTCCTTCGCCGAGGCAATGCGTGATGAGATGCGCGGGACCGGGGTCACCGTCACGGCTTTGATGCCCGGACCGACCGACACGGCGCTGTTCGGCCGCGCCGGCATGACGGACACGCTGCTGGCCCGGATGCCGTTCAAGGACGATCCGGCCGATACCGCGAAGCAGGGATATGACGCGATGATGCGCGGTGACCAGAAGGTGGTGGCGTCCTCGGCGACGAGCAAGCTGACCGGGGCGGTACTCGGAGTACTACCCGACTCGGTGAAGGCCGCAATGAACCGCGTGATCGCCAAACCGTTCGGTGACCGGTGAGCACCCGACCGGCCGGCAGCGTCGATGCGGTCGTGATCGGCGCCGGCCACAACGGGCTGGTGGCTGCGGCACTGCTCGCCGACGCCGGGTGGGACGTGCTGGTGCTCGACGCGCAGGCCGAGCCCGGTGGTGCGGTCAAGAGCGCGGAGTTGATGCCCGGTTACATCAGTGACCTCTACAGCGCGTTCTATCCGCTGTCGGTGGCCTCGCCGGCCCTGCGGGAACTGCACCTCGAAGACCATGGGCTGCGGTGGACGCACGCGCCCGCCGTGGTCGGCCATGCCCGCAACGCGACCGACGACGACGCCGCGGTCATCTACCGCGACATCGACCGCACCGCACTCGAATTGGATCGCTGCCACCGCGGTGATGGGCAGCGCTGGTGCGAGCTGTTCGAGCAGTGGCAGCGCATCAAGGCGCCACTGCTCGACACCCTCTTCGCGCCGTTTCCACCGGTGCGCGGTCCGGCCGGGCTGCTCCGTGGACTCGGTACTGCCGAGGCCCTGCGCCTGCTACATCTGCTGCTGTTGCCCGCCGGCGTGATGGCCGAGCACCTGTTCGGCGGTGAGGCTGCCCGCTTGCTGCTGTTGGGTAATGCCATGCACGCCGATGTTCCCATCGATGCGCCCGCGAGCGGCGTGATGGGCTTCCTGCTCACCATGCTGGCGCAGGACGGCGGTTTCCCTGTTCCGGTGGGTGGGGCCGGTCAGCTTGCCGCGGCAATGGTGCGCCGGGCCGAATCGGCCGGGGCCCGTGTCGAGTGCGGTCGAGCGGTCACCGCGATCGAGGTCAGCGGCGACCGTGCGACCGCCGTGCGGACCGCCGACGGCGCCACGATCCGGTGCAGGCGCGCGGTGATCGCTGATACCTCGGCGCCGCAGCTCTACCAACATCTACTGCCGTCAGATGCGCTGCCCACCGCGTTGCGTCGCGGTCTGGACCGGTTCGTCTGGGACACCCCGGTCCTCAAGATCAACTACGCGCTCGACGCCGCGATCCCGTGGCGGTCGACGAACCTCGGTGGGGCCGGCACGGTGCACCTCGGCGCCGACCACGACGGGTTGATCCGCTGGATGGCCGATCTGAACACGAGAACCGTGCCGCAGCGCCCGTTCATGCTGTTCGGCCAGATGACCACCGCGGACCCCAGCAGGTCGGCGCCGGGTACCGAAAGTGCCTGGGCCTACACGCATCTACCGCGCGGTCGGGCCGACGACGACTCCGCCGAGCGGCTTGCCGAACACGTCGACCGTGTCCTGGAGGAGCACGCCCCAGGTTTCACCGGCCACATCGTCGGCAAAACGACGCAGCGCCCGTCGGATCTGGAACGCGGCGATGTGAATCTGTACACCGGTGCCGTCAACGGCGGCACCTCGCAACTGTTCCAGCAACTGATCTTTCGGCCGGCACCCGGACTGGGACGCGCCGAGACACCGCTGCAGAATGTGTTCCTCGGTAGCGCCGGAGCGTCACCGGGCGGCGGTGTACACGGTGTCTGCGGGCGCAATGCCGCCCGCGCGGCCCTGGCGGCCGACGGCGCCCGCGGCTGGCCGCGTCGCCAGATCAATCGCGCCGTCTCGCGGCTGTTGCTCCAGGAGCGCAATCGCCATGTCCGGCCGGGCTAGGGCATGGCGAAACCGAATCGCAGCGGCATGCACTACCGGCGTTGGACTTTCGGGAATATTCTGTTCTGCAGGCAAACCTGTTGCCGCTGACGGGCCGGCTCCCATCGAAGAACGGTCGTTGACTCGTTGCATCGGCGGGCGCAGATTGGTTGACGCGATGAACAGACGACAGATCTCCGCTCGGTCCGGCTCTCCCCGTCAGGAGCAGTCGATGACTCCGCCGGGCCGCAGGCACGGAGTCCTGGACTCCGCGGCCGGGCTGGTGCCGTTCGGACATCTGGGCTGGGGATACCGCCGCCGCCGGGACTTCGCGCAGCGCGCCAATGAGTACCTGACCGACGGTCTACGTCACGGGCAACGCGTCGTGTATGTGGGCGCCGGCACGGTAGACACCCTGAACGAGGAAGTCGATGGGTTGCGTCGGCACATGCCCGTCGATGTCGCCGACGGTTGGGTCGAGGTCATCCCGGTCGACGAGTTCTACGTGTTCGAACGGGGTAGCGACGTGGTGGACCCGGACGCGTCGGTGCTGGCCCGGGTGGCGGCCACCGAGCAGGCGCTCGCCCAAGGCTTCACCGGATTCCGAGCGGTGGTCGATGTCACCGCGGTGGCCCGCACCGAGCGTCAGCGCGAGTCCTTTTCGATGTTCGAGTTGCTGATCGATCAGCAGATGGCGCGGCTGCCGGTGTCGGCGTTGTGCGCCTATGACGTCAGCGCCCTGGGCGCTGCCGCCGACAAGCTCATGTGTCTGCACCCCTACGTCAATGCCGGCTCCGTGCCGATTCGGGTCTACACCGGCATCGGTGCCGACCTCACCGTCAGCGGCCATCTTCAATCCCACGCCCGCCACGATGTGATCGACGTGTTGCGGGACGCGTGGCGACGCAGTGGCCGGCCGGAAATCACGGTCGATGCTCGTGCCGCGGGCGGTGACGGCCACACAGCGGTCCACGCGCTGACCGAGCTTGAGGCAGCGGCAGCCTTCGACGGCGTGTTCGTCACCCTGTGGACTGCGCAGGCGGGGGCGGCCGCCCTCGCCGACCGACTGGGTTTGAACCACGTTCGCATCGATGTGGTTCCGGAGACCGGAGAAGACATCGCGGTCGAGCATCTACATGCCCGTATTGCGCAGCTGACCAATCGGATGGCCGGAGCTCCGGCCATCGAGCAAGCCAAAGGCATGCTCATGCTGACCTTCGAGTTGAGTGATGACGCGGCATTCGCACTGCTTCGGCAGCTCTCGCAGGACAACAACGTGGTGTTGCGGGAGGTCGCCGAACGTGTCGTGGCAGCCTTCCTGTCCCATGGGCCGCGCCCGGGTCGCGACGTCGCGACCGAGTTCCTCCGCGGGGTGCGCGATGAACTGCGGAATTTGCCCCGGTGACCGGTCTCGTCGAATCTGACGATTCTGAGAAGGGGGGTGGGCGGACACATTCGTTCCTACCGCGAGGCCGGTGCGGCGGAGTAGTGTGACGCACGCGGCGGACATGGTGGACGGCTGCTTTCACTCCAATGCAAGGCGACATCAGCGGACGCAGCCGCGGTGTTAAACAGTCAGCACCGACCAAGAAGTCGCCGCCCCGGCCATCACAGCGCGAGCGGCGCAGAGATACCGGCCATTCGTTCGTCTTCCGGCTACGGCCGTCCCTGGCGCGAAATGTGGGATCGACTCATAGTGGAGCGAGTAATCGGGTCGCACTGCTGCTGGAGCTGCGCGACACACTCGGGCGAAAGGTCCTGTGAACGGTGAGTGCGAGCGACAGTTGTCAGGCCACGGCGCCGCTGGACCGGGACCGGGTGCTCGCCGCCGTGCGCGACGAGCTGGCGCGGTGGGGTATCGACCGGTTCGACACGGCGACCATGGTCGTCCGGCACGGGTGGGATCTCGCCGCCGTCACCGAAGCGTGGCCAAGTCCTGACGAACTGATACTGGAGGCGCTGACCACACGCCCCGACGATGCGCCGGACGCGCCCGACACCGGGTCGCTCGCCGAAGACCTCTACGTTCTGGCGGCCTCGATGGTTGCGCTGGTGTCCGAGCAGGAGAGCCGCAGACTGCACAGTGCCCATCTGATCGAAGACCCCGGGATCTCCAACATTGAGATACGGCGAGCAGCGTGGCGGGCTCGTGCCGACCGGATGCGGGTGATCTTCGAGCGGGCCCATGACCGTGGCGAGCTCGGCGACGACGTCGACTACGACGCCACGCTGCAGCTGGTCTTCGCCCCGATCAACATGCGCATCCTCTATACCGGCGAGCCGGTGGATGACGACTACTGTCGCAACCTGGCGGCGATGGTGTCGCGCGCGGTGTCCCGGTAGCTCCCCGCGTCAAGGCTGCGAACATCCCGGGATGTCCACGGCGGTGGCGGTGGTCGCGAGGTGCACCCGATTTCCGCCGCGGCGCTTGGCGTCGTACATTGCGCCGTCGGCCGATTCGACAAGGTGATCGATGCCGGCCGGCCATAGGAGGGATGTGGCCGGCGTGACGGCGATGCCGATGCTGGCGGTGACGCCGTCGCAGGACCGGTGGATGGCCCGGCACAATCGAGTGGCCGCGTCGGCGACGTCGGCGGTGGGTGAGTGGTAGGCGATGAGGAACTCTTCTCCGCCGGCCCGGCACACTGCGGCTTCGCTCGGTGCGTGCGTACGCAGCAGCTCGGCCACCATGCGCAGCACATCGTCGCCGGCGGCGTGGCCGCGGCTGTCGTTGAGACCCTTGAAATCGTCGAGGTCGATCATCATGACGACCAGATGTCCCGTTGTGTGCGACGACCGGGGACCGGCCATACTGCGGCCCAGCGTGGCGTCGAACCCGGCCCGGTTGAGAAGTCCGGTCAGCGCATCGTGTTCCGCGCGGATCGCGTACTGACGCATCGCATGCGCGAGGGCACGAACGCTGAGTGGTAGGACGATCGTGATCAGCCACCCGAGCCAGAACACCGCGAGCGCGGTTGCCAGATCGATCTCACCCGCGATCTGATGCCCGATTACTGCGTACACGGCGACGGCTACCACAGTATTGGCCAAAAGTGCTGCCGCACTGTGGAAAAAGGCGATGTAGGCGCCGGTCACCGCCAAGACCATGCCGGTGACCGCCGCCAACATGGTGCTGGACTGGGAGAGACTCCACCCTGCGGCGCATACGGTGCCGGTCAATGCGCAACACAGGGACACCTGACGGGTCGGCCACCAGAAGATCCACACGACGGTCAGTGCCAGTGCCAGCGCGGCGCCGCAGATCCCGATCGCGACGACGGCGGCTGATGCGGATGGCCGCAGCAGCGTGGACAGCGGCGCCAACGCCGAGGATGCGGTGACGACCACCATGATCACCCGCATCCGTGGCAGTAGGCCGCGCTGGACGATATAGGCCGACACCCAATCGAAATGGTCAGGTTCGCGTAACCATCCCAGCGAATTCGCCACCGCGTGCCCTCCGATGCCGCCGCGCACCTGCCCATGCACCGCAAGGCTCACGTTAACGCACCAGATCGTCGGTGGTGGAGGTCGGCCAGCAAACGCAAGGATCCACGGCCGTAGTGGGAGCGCGTCGCGACGGGCATGACATAACCGGGGTGCATGAGCAACGAGCAGAGCCGGATTCGCGGGTGCGGCCGTAAATTCGGTCCGGTCGCGTGTGTCGGGGCATTCGGCGAGCCGATCGTCCCACTTGTTCGCATTGCGGACAGCAGGTGCGATAACACGAATTTTCATTCGCCGACCTGGGGTTGTCAGCTTTTTTTGAAGCTTCAAACAGCGCGAATGCAGCGTCGGTCAACTTGCCGGGATTTGCTGTACTCACGTATTGTCGGCGCTGGTGTGAATAACTGCAGTAGGTCGGGGGACCATCTGCCGGGGGGAAGAACAATGTCGCGGACAGCGATGGTCGGCGTGCTCGCCGCTACCGCAGGACTGTGGGTGACATTCGCCGCCTGGCTGATCTGGCAATGGGGCGGCCCGGACGTGACGGGTCCGGTCGCAGACTTCGGATCGGTCGTCATCGGCGCAGCCGGCACCCTGTGCAACCTGATCGCCCGGCGTGCTCTCCGCACCTCCGATGCTCGGCGTACGGCAGCTCTGTTGGCCGTGGCATTGGCCTGCTGGACCGCGGGCGACCTGGCGTGGGCATTCTCGGCGCAGGTGTTCGGCCGCGCTCCGTTCCCGTCCGTTGCCGATATCGGCTACCTGCTGTTCTACGTGGCCCTGTGTGCCGCGCTGTTGACGTTGCCGGCGGCGGCATCGGTGCATCTGCAGGCGCGATTGATACTCGACGGAGTCATCGTGGCCGGGTCGTTGTTCGTCATCCTCTGGGCGGCGGGTCTGGCAGATCTTGCGCACCGGGCGGACGGTCGCGGGTGGGCGTTCGCCATCTCACTCGCCTACCCCTTGGCGGACCTGGTCCTGCTGACCATCGCGCTGCTGATCGTGTCGGCCGCACCGGTGCGGCGCCGGGCGGTACCGGCCGGCATCACGATGGCCGTCGTCATGTACACGGTTGCCGACGGCGCCTTCGTGTATCTGGACGTGCACGGGGGTTATCTGAGCGGGGTATGGGTCGACATCGTCTGGGCTGCCGGACTGTCGGCGTTGGGTGTCATCACTGTGATCGCGCTACGACATGAGCACGAATCGTCGCCCGCCACGACCGAACCATCGCGCTGGACGCTGTGGATGCCCTACGTGCCGTTGACGTTCGCGACCATCTGCGTGGCCATCAGCCCGGCGTCGATGGCGATGCTGGTCGCGGCGCTGGCCGTGGTCGCTGCCATAGCCGGACGGCAGTTCCTGGTGGCGGACGAGAACCGGCGTCTGATGAAAACCCTTGCAGAGCAGGCGCGTCGCGATCCCCTGACCGGGCTGGTCAATCGCTTCATGTTCCGTGGGCTGCTGGCCAGTGCGCTGTTGGTCGCCCGGCGCAGCGGGCGTCCCGTCGCGGTGCTCTCGATCGATCTGGACGACTTCAAGTCGATCAATGATTCACTCGGGCACGCCGCCGGTGACACCGTCCTGATGGCCGTCGCGCGGCGGCTGGGACAAAGCGTCGATCCCGAGGTGGTGGTCGCTCGACTCGGTGGTGACGAGTTCGCGGTGCTGGTCGTGGATCCGGACCGCATGTTGGACGGCGTCATCAGCCGCATCGTCGACAGTTTCAACGACCCGTTCCCCGCCGACGGCCACGATGTCCTGGTGCGGGCGAGCATCGGGGTGACCACCGCCGATCATGTTGAGGCAGCCGATGCCGACGACGTCCTCAAACACGCCGATATCGCCATGTATTCGGCGAAACGCAACGGCGGGGGAGTACGGCGGTACGCGGCCGACATGCAGCGCGCCGAGCACGAGCGCATCGACGGTGATCGCTTCATCCAGCGGCGTCGGCGCACCGGTAACCGGCACCTCGCCGCCCAGCTCCGGCACGCCATCGGACACGGTGAACTGGGTGTGTTGTACCAACCCCAGGTGCGGGTGGCCACCGGTCAGGTGTCCGCGGTGGAAGTCCTTGTCCGATGGAACCATCCGGAACGCGGGATCCTGCGTCCCGACGAGTTCCTCCCGCTGGCGCGCCACAACGACCTGATGGGCGCCCTCACCGATGAGGTACTGCGGATGGCGGTCGCCGATGTGGCCGACTGGCAGGGGCACGGACTGCATATGCCCTTTGCCGTCAACCTGTTCCCGCCATCTCTGGGTGATCACCGGCTGCCCGAGCATGTCGCTGCGATCCTGGCCGCCGGCGAACTGGACGGCAGTCGGCTGACCATAGAGATCACCGAGGACGTGCTGCTGGCCAATGAACCCGCGGCCCGCGAAGTACTGGGTATGTTGCGGGACAAGGGAACCCGGGTCGCCATCGATGATTTCGGCAGCGGCTACGCGGGTCTTCAGTATCTGCGCACGCTACCGGTGGACGAGGTCAAACTCGATCGTCACCTCATCGCGCCGATGACCACCGATCAGCGCGCTGACGCGATCGTCGCCGCCATGATCGGCCTGTCACACAGCCTGGGGTTGAACTGTGTCGCCGAGGGCGTGGAAGATGCTGCCGTCGTCGAGCGACTTGAGGCCCTGGGTTGCGATGTGATGCAGGGATATATCTGCGGGCCGCCGGTGACGGCGCAGCACTTTCTGCACGCCCATCGCCCACACCTCGCGGCCCGCGAGAACACCCCAGCCGAAGCCGACCTGTCGCCGCACTACGTACCGCCCCCGGCGCGGCAGGCCACCTGACCGAACGGGACGCTATGGCGAGGTCAGGGCTCCCCTATGCGTAGGCAGCGCTGATATTGGATGTTCCAAGATCATTACCGGAGCCCTGACCCGCACTCAATGAGAAGCCAGCGCTCAGGGGACTGGCCGCTCGCTTCGGAGTATGCCCGCTCGCCATGGCCGGGCAAACATGTTTCGCAGCATTCGTGCACGTCAATTTCCCGACCAGCAACCGACGCAGGCCGCGCGACCGTTACCGGGATGTTTCGAATCCGGGCCGGACGGACATTAATCCGGTGGCAATTTGGACATACCTGCGAGGCAGCACGATGACTTCTCACACGGCGAAGCAACCGGCGGGCTTCACCGTGCACACCGACGTCGAAACGACGTACACCGTGCTCGCTCTGGGCGGGGTCATCGACATGGCCTCGGCGCCGCAGGTGGCCGAGCGCGTCGGGGCGGTGTTGCGCGAGCGGCCCGCGCTGCTGATCTTCGACCTCAGCGCCGTGACATTCCTGGCGACAGCGGGCATGAGCATCCTGATGGAGGCCCACCGACGGTGCGGGGAGTTGTCGCTGGATTGCCGGGTGGTCGCCCACGGTCCGGTGACGCTGCGCCCGATGCAACTACTGGGCATCGACCACATGCTGCAGCTCTACGACACGGTCGACCTGGCGATCGCCGGCGAAAGCGGTTCCGCCGCACGCTGACGCTCAGCCGCCACAGACCACCCGGGGAATCGGATCGTAGGTCACCGTATGCGACTGGGTCCGCGTGTCCCCGGTGGTGATGTCGCGCAGCGTGCGGGTGTCGGTGATGGTGAAACCCGGTGCACCACCGCTGGCGCTGCAGGCCTCACCGGCCGGAATGCTGATCGTCTGGGGGCTCGTCGGGCGGCTGCGCGCGCTCTGTGCCGATGTCACCTCGTACCGCTTGATGCCGACCACGCGGATGGTCACCGCGCTCGGGGTCCACTGGGTCTGGATCTGCACCGACGTCGGACCGTCGTTGCGGAACTTCACATCCAGGACGTCGCCGAACACCGTCGCTTCCCGGCCGGCCGGATACCGGCTGATGTAGTAGCTGTGCTCATGGTGCTCGATGTCCTCCAGGCCGGCGAAATACGCGGCGTTGAACAGCGTGGTCGCCACCTGGGAGACCCCGCCCCCGACGCCGCGGGCGGGACGGCCGTTCTCGATGATGCCGGCCTCCACATATCCGGATGCGGCGTTGCGCGGATTGGTGGCGGCATTGAGGCTGAAGATTTCGCCCGGGCCGACCACCGCACCGTTGATCTGCTCGGCGGCACGGCGGATGTTGCGGCCTGAGTCGCCCGAGAAGCCGCCGGTCTGGAACTCGCCGATGACCTCGACCGGGCCCAGTTCGTTCAGCTCGTCGAAACCGAAGGTCGCCTTCTCCTCGACGTACACCGCATCGATCCGGCGGTCGTCGGCGCGCCCGAGCACGTCCAGGAGATTCTCCAGCGTCGCGTCGTAATCCAGCCGGCGGCCGTCCTGTGCGGGCGTCTTGACCGGTGGGGTGGCCGCGAAGTCGATGTCGGCGTTGCGTACCGGGAACTCCGAGGGCGCCAACTGTGGGCGTAGCGCGTCGACGATGACCGTCTCGTCGAGTTCGGGCATCAGCCGCCCCTGCTCCGGGGTGAAGGTGAGGGCCGCGGCGACGACGTCTTCGGCGATGGTTCCTCGGACGTCGGCGCCCTCGACGGTGATCGGTCCCGACACCGCCGGGGTGGCGATCTCGTCGAGGGCCGTCGCGATGTCGGCGGCGGTGGTCTGTGGCGGGCGTTCCAGCATCGGTAGCGCCACCGTCTGGCCGGTGGCCCAGTCGCGGACGAACACCTCGGCGGCGGCCGGGACATCGAGGCGCCATCCGGACCGTGGATCCGAGGGCGTGGGTTCCCCGCCGACAAAGACGATGGAACCCTCCACCGGTTCTTCGGCAACGGCGGTACCGAGGTCGTCGAGTGTGGCCGTCAGCGCCTGCTGATTCACCGAGGTGACCAGCTCCACCGGGGTGTCCACGAAGAAGGAGATGATCCGGGTCGCCGGATTCAGTGGTTGCCCACCCGCGTGGGCGACGGTCGCGGCCGGGTCTGCCGCCAGGCCGATGTCACCGGGGTCCACAGTCGCCGACAGAGCTCCCAGCGTGACCGGAATCGGTTCGCTCTCCCGGGGGGAGATCGCCTCGCGCAACCGCTGTTCGGCCGCCGCCGCGGTCAGTCCGCCGAGCGGCACACCGGCCGCGGTGACCCCGCGGGGGACCTTCGACGCGGTGGCGGCCAGGTCGACGACGTACAGCACGGCCAGCGCCGCGAGGGGAAGCCCGAAGGTGAGCAGCCGCCGACGAGCCGTGGCGCGCAGTGGAGGGATGCTCTGCTCATCGGACATCGACATATGAACTTCAGTTTGCCAGGCCGCTATTCCCCGGCAAAGTGCGCTCGACAGGAGTCGGCTACGGCGATGCGGCGGCGGTGCCGTCGGCCGGTCGACGGTGATGATGCACCATCTCGAGGTAGGCGGCGACGATGCCCGAAACCCGGTGCGGGTTGGCGGCATCGGTTCTGGACGCATGATGCTCGCCGGGCGTCATCGCCAGGACAGCACTGCGGTGGCGTTCTGGGACAGCGGTGTGGCGGGTCCGCAACAGGTCTGCGCGCGTCGCGGCCGGCAGCGCACTCCACCAGTCGTCGAGGCGCAACCGTTCCTCTTCGAGGAGGTTGGCCTGTTCCGGTCGCAGTTGACGCCGCGGGGGTCGCGCTGTGCAGTCGCGCGGGTCCAGGTTGGTCTGGCCGGTGATTCTGTGCGCCACAGTGGCCGGCAGATAGGCATGCGGTTTCGCCAGCAGCTCAGCCTGTTGATGTCGATCGAGTCGGTACAGCCACGCCAACGGCGGTGTTCGGGTCATCACCCGACGTTACGCTGCGACCATGGCCGAGACCGGCCTGCCCGCGGGCACCAGGACCGTCGCAGACAAGGTATGGTTGTGTCAGGTGACTACCGCAATCGGCTAACTGAGTTGATTCGTCGCCGATTTCGATGAAGTGGCCGTTTCTGGCCGAGAATGGAACGTCGCCATGACGTCACGGCAAGCCAACAACCCCAGCGCTCCGCTCAGTACCCCGCGGCTGCGCCTCAAACCCAAGGGATCCCGCCCCGGTCATGTGGACGGGGCCTGGTGGCCGACGACGCCGGATCTCGCCGACTCGGCGTCAGATCTGTTGCCCGTGTTGGCAGTTCGTCTGGGACAGCCCATGCGCGTGTCGTACAACATCGACAGTTGGACCGCCACGCCGCGCCGGATCTCGGTCGGCGGGCTCAGCGCGCGTCTCGGTGGGTACCATCGCCAGCCGGTCGACACCATCGACATCACCGGTCGCACCGGTGATCGTCTCACCCTGCTCGTCGTGCCGACAGGCACCGCACCCGCTGCGGCGCATGACATCATGATGGCGGCCGCGCACGCCGAGAACACCCAGAGCGCACAGCAACTGCTACATGACAGTCCCGACCGGGGCTGATGGCCGGACGTTCGTCCGGGTCGGCGGCGGGGGGCGGCACGTCCGCCGGTCGTGGCTGGCATAGATGCGCGAGGCGGGGGCGTCCGGTGCCGTCGGTATGGCCGTCGAACTGACCAACGCCGCATGCGAAATCCGTTGTCGCAGAGGCGCTGTGGTGCTCGCTCCGATGGCGGTCGGGTCCGGCTCCTGGCTGATGGCGACGGATCGGCCGCGCCTATTCGCCGGTCGAGGTCCGCGTCGTTGTGGTCCACCACACCGATCATGCCTCCGTCCGACCATCGGCGTCCAAGGGATCTGTGGGGTACGAACGGTGGTGACCACGCGAACGCAGGACTACTGTCGACAGGTGGTCGATCGGGGGAATGATCTGGCTCGGGCCGTGGGCGATCTCGCCCTGGCCATGCAGGACCAGACAAGCACGGAATCCACGCTCACCATGCTGGTCAGGGGTGCGGTCGGCATCGTTCCGGGGACGCGGTGGGCGGGCGTGTCGCTGTTGGAAGGCCGAAAAGTCGAACCCCGCGCGCCCAGCGATCCGCTGGTCGCCACATTGGACCTGCTCCAAACCGAACTCGACGAGGGGCCGTGCCTGAGTTCGCTGCGTGAACACCACACCGTGCTGATCGCCGACATGGCGGCGGAGACGCGCTGGCCGCGATTCACGGCTTCGGCTCTGGATCTCGGGGTGCACAGCCTGCTGTCGTTCCAGCTGTTCGTGCTCCAGCAGAATCTCGGAGCGCTCAACCTCTACGGTGGAGAACCCGGTGTGTTCTCCGACGATTCGCATCGCATCGGGGGCATCGTGGCCCAGCATGCCTCGATCGCGCTGTTCGGGGCGGAGGCGGAGGCGCACTTCGAAGCGGCCCTGTCGAGCCGCGACGAAATCGGACAAGCCAAGGGAATCATCATGGAACGCTTCAAGATCGACTCGGTGTCGGCCTTCAACCTGTTGGTCACCTTGTCGCAGGAGTCGAACGAAAAGCTCGCCGATGTCGCGCACCGGGTGGTTGCGTCCATGGATGACGACTGAGGCGCCGGCGGTCATCCCACTGCGGGCGGCGTTCCCCAGCAGTCGATCACAGCCCCGAGCTGCCTCAACATCACGTATCGGTAATCGGCGTCCTCGGCCTCGGCGGACCTGTCGGCGAATTCGGCGCGCGCCCCCTCCTCATCGCCCTGATAGACGCTGGTCGGCACCGGTGGTATCCCGGTGTTCTGCGGGTCGTCGACCTCGCCGATCTCGACAGTCCAGGATTCATCAGCCATGGGTGAACAGGTACCCAATGCGGGCTCGTTGGAACGCGCCCGGCCCGGTGCGCGGGCACACGAATTCCTGGGACCGCCGGTAACGGTTATGATCCACCGGAATCGAGGGGCGGGGAGATTGGAGGCCGCGGTGAGCGACCATGCGGCACGTTCGGGTGGAAACTGCAGGGTGGTTGTGGGTCAGACGGGCGCGACGTGCGTCATCACCGCGTCCGGCACGATCGACACGCTGACGGTCTCGCAACTGGAGGATGCGATCGAATCTGTGATGACCGACGCGCCGCCGGCGGTCGTTGTCGACCTGTTGGGTGTCGACTTCCTGGCGTCGGTCGGTATCGGCGTGCTGGTGGCGGCGCAGCACCACCCCACCACCCGATTCGCGGTCGTCGCCGACGGACCCGCGACGGCGCGCCCGCTGCGGTTGATCGGCGTCGCCGACGTCATCGACGTGTTTCCGACGCGCGACGAGGCCCTGTCCGCCGTCGACTCGTGGTGATCAGGCCTCGACCGTGAGCGCCAGGAGCGCGATATCGTCCGTCGGCCCCAGCTTCGGGATGAGGGTGGCCAGGTCGTCGATGAGCGGACCCGCACTGAGCGCCGCCCGCGCGGCGGCGTAGGTGGCCAGCTCACCGTCATCGAAAGGTGTTGCGCCACGGCGTGCCTCGGTCAGCCCGTCGGTGTAGAACAGCAGCGTCTGCCCGGGCTCCAGGGTCAGCGTGCGCGTGCCGAACGTGGCGTGCGGGGTCGCGCCGACCAGCATGCCGGTATCGGGACGGATCGGTGCGGCCGTCGCCGTGCCCGGGTCGATCAGCAGCGCGGGTGGGTGGCCACCGGTGGCCAGCGTCAGTTCGGTCCGGCCGTCCTTGGCGCGGTGCAGCGTGGTCAGCAGCACCGTGGCGAACCGGCGTGGTCGTAGCTCGCGCAACAGCACGGTATTGAGCTCGGTGAGGGCCGCGCCGGGTTCGCGGTGATGCAGCAGCGCCGATCGCAGGGTGTACCGGATCAGCGTGGTCAGCACCGCCGCCTGCACCCCGTGGCCCTGCACGTCGCCGATGAACAGGCCCCAGCATTGCTCATCGAGAGCGAACACGTCGTAGAAGTCACCGCTGACGTCCCGCGGCGACGCCGGGTGGTATCCGGTGGCCATCTCCAGGCCTGGGATGTCGGGCAGCTGGGGCGGCAGCAGTACCTGCTGCAATGTCGTCGCGTAGTCGTCGATGGTGTCGCGTTCACGCTCGGCGGTGTCGCGGTCCAGTCGCGCCTCGTCACGGTCGTCACGGGCCTGGTCGCGATCCCGCTGGGCCAGATCCCGGTCGGAGCGGGCCTGGTCGCGAGCCAGTTGAGCACTGTCGGCCTCGCGGCGTGCGGCGTCGCGGTCGGCCCGCGCCGAGTCGAGTTCGGCCTCGGCGCCGATGCGCAGGCCGTGTTCGACGTCCAATGCCTCCGAGGACGAGAGTCGCAGTTCCAGTTGCTCGGCGACCACGACGGCCAGATTCGTCATGATCGACAACAGCGATGACGCGGGGTAGGGACGCGGCTCGTTGTCCATCACCGCCACCGCGCCGATGTGATATCCGTCGAAGGTGATCAGGGGGACACAGGCATAGAAGCGGACGCCGTACTCGCGCACGAACCGGTTTCCGGTGGTGCGGGCGTCGCTGCGGCAGTCGGGAATCACATAGGGCCGGTCGCTGGTGATGGCGGTGGCACACAAACCCTCGTCACGGTCGACGCGCGTGAGGCCCGGTAGACCGTGGCTGCCCACGAACCAGATGTCGCCGGCGCCGACGAGGGAGATGACCGAGATGGGCACGTCGAACACCTCGGCAAGGACATCCGAGATGCGCGCAAGGACATGGTCGTCGGGCCCGATCACGGTGCGATACCGGCGTACCGCGTCGAGCCGGCTGTCTTCGCCGATTGATCCGGGTGTCCCGTCCATCACCACTCCTGCCATCTCCGCGCCGCTGCGGGTTGTGTCAAGTCCGGTGTCGGCGGGGCCCGACGACGGCCATGGCGACCGGACGCGAGGCGTCAAGATCTGTCGTGTAGCGACCTGGTGAAGTGCCTCGGGCCTTTACATGCCCATTCGACGTCGCGTTTATGCCCGTGTGATCTTGATGCAGCGATGACTGAAATGGTGAAAAGTGGGTATGCCCGCCGTCAATGTCGAGAAATTGCCAAACTCCCCGCGCGGTCGGCGACACAGATATGTCGCTGACGGTGTCGGCCAACGCCGCAGCCGCGGGGGACGCCAGCCGGCGGGTCGGCGAGTGGCTGCACGATTCCGTCCATCCCGACGCCGAACGGGCCTCCGACATCGTGCTGGCCGCCTACGAGGCGTTGGCCAACTGCGCCGACCATGCCTACCGCAACCACGACGGCCCCGGCCCGATGACGGTCGATGCCGCCTACGACATCGACACCAGCACGGTGCACCTGTGCGTCAGCGACCACGGTCGCTGGGTGGACCCGCACAGCCAGCCCGCCGACATCGCCCGCGGGCGAGGACTCCGGCTGATGCAGGCACTGTGTGATGAGTTCTCGGTCACGGGCACCGAGACCGGCACGACGGTGTGCCTGGATTTCGAGAACTGCGCGACGTGTCCTGCCTCGACGCGCGAGGCGTGACCCCGTTTCGGACGGGATCTGTCGCTACGTGGGGGAGCCGCCCACGATGTCGACCGGCACCAGGTCCGCCAATCCACTCAGCGTGAGAATCGCGTTGAGCAGCCGGTTGGCGACGATCCGGATCTGATCGGCGTGCAGGAAGAGCGCATTGATGGCCGCACTGTCGAGGTAGTTCACCTCCGTGAGGTCGACGGTCAAGACATCCCCGGTCTGACGCAGCGCGGCTTCCAGGCCGGCGGTGAAGATTCCGACGTTGCTGAGATCGATCTCACCGGTGGCGGCCAGGGCCAGCGCACCGTCATCGGACCGGGTCTGGTCGAGGGTGAGTTCGGTGTTCATCAGCTGATCCTCGCGTGCATGTCGACGGTGGTGCCGAGGGAATCGGAGTGGATGGCGACGTCCTCGGTGAGCGCGCGCATCAGTTTCAGGCCCCGCCCGCGGGTGGGGTGCGGCACCTCTTCTGCGGGCTTCCACTCGCCGGTGTCGACGATGCGGATGTGCACACGCGCGCCGTGGGCCGTGCCGGTGAGCGTGACGGACCCGGCCCGACCGCCGCGGTGGCCGTGTTCGATGGAATTCGCAATGGCCTCACCGACGGCCACCAGCAGATCCTGCACCTGCTCGGCTCCGATGTCGTTGCGCTGCAACCAGATGCGCAGGGCATCTCGGGTGGTGGCCAACTGGCCCACTTCCGCGGGGATGCTGACGTGTAACGGGCCAGGGTGGCGATAGAGCAACATCGCGACATCGTCGGAGTACCCCCCTGGCGGCGTCATCTGGTCGATCAGCCGGTCGGCCAGACCCTCGGACTGCTCCGCGGTGCTCGCCTCCACCAGCAGGTCGCCGGCGCGGGTGATGCCTACATCGAGTGATTCGCCGCGGCGCTCCACGAGTCCGTCGGTGTAGATCAGCAGTGTCGCCCGTCCTGACAGTGCGGTGTGGGCATCGGTGCGAGTCCGGCCGGGGCGGACGCCGACCGGGATGCCGCGTCCCTCGGTCAGCGTGCGCACCGAACCGTCGGCGTCGAGGATGATCGGCGGCGGGTGGCCGGCGTTGGAGTAGGTGAACTGCCCTGAGTCGGTGTCCAGGACAGCGCAGAACACCGTGGTGCACCGAGCTCCGGTGAGCTGCACGGCGAATCGGTCCAGACCGACGAGCGCCGCTGCAGGGGAGGGGTTTTCGAGCAGCAGTGCACGGCAGGCGCTGCGCAGCTGCCCCATCACGGTGGCGGCATCGAGCCCATGTCCGACGCAGTCACCGACGATCAGACCGGTGCGGCCGTCGGCCAGGTCGATGACGTCATACCAGTCGCCGCCGACCTGCAGCGGCGTGGTGGCGGGACGATAGCGGGCCATGAAACCGTTGGGCAGCACGGCGGGGCCGAGTATGGCGTGTTGCAGTGCGACCGCGGTGCGGTGCTGCTGGTCGAGGCGGTGAACGCGATGCAGTCCTTGCCCGAAGTGGCCGGCCAGCATTGCCAACAAGGTGTTGTCCGGGCTGGTGAACGGACGGTTCTCGGCCAGCTCGATCCAGAGGACCAGCAGCCCGTCGGGATGCTGGACGGCGATCGCGGCCGTGCCGGGTCCGCCGGTCAGCGGCGTCAACAGGTCTGCGTCGCAGAGCGATTCGATGAAACGGCGCTTGGCGACCGGGAGATCGGTCCAGGTGATCGGTTCACCCGCCACGACGATGTGCGGCTCCCCGGCGACATCGGCATTGGCGAAGAGCGCAGCGACGACCCGGCGGGCCTGCCAGATTTCGCGCACGACCGCGGCGGTGGATTCGACCGCCTGATCGACGGTTTCGGCGTTGACGAGTGCGTGGTTGAGGTCGGCCAGTGCCGCGTCGCGCCGCCGGCGGTAGTGCTCGGCGGTGGCGTCACGCAGCGTGCCGACGGTCAGCCGCTGCCCGCTCAACGGGTCCGCGGCGTGGGTGAAGGTGAACGTCACCCACAGTCGGTGCCCGTCGCGGTGGGTGACCGGCACGGTGTACACGCCCCGGTCGCTGTGCAGCAGATCCTCGAACGCCGCCTGTACCAGCTGGTAGGCCTCGGGGTCGGTGATCGCGTCCGGCCACCACGGATGGACCGCGGCGTAGGGCAACCCGTCCGGTCCGTAGCCCAGGATCTCGGTGAACGCCGCGTTGATCTCGATGACCGCGCCGTTCTCGTCGCAGATGAAGAACGCTTCCTGCAGCGAGTCGATGAGCGCGTCATGCCAGCGTTCGTGGTGACCGCGCACGCGGGCGAGCGTGATGTTGGCCTGCACCCTGGCCAGCAATTCCGAGGCGGCGAACGGCTTGACCAGGTAATCGTCGGCGCCCGCACGCAGGCCGTCGATGGAGGCCTCGGCGCCCGCGCGTGCGGACAGCAACAGCACCGGCAGCGCCGCGGTACGCGGGTCGCGGCGCAGCTCGGCGACCAGCTCCAGTCCGTCCAGGTACGGCATCATCACATCGCTGACCACCAGTTCGGGCGGATGGTTGCGGATGATGTCCAACGCGTGCCGGCCGTCGGCGGCCTGCTCGACGACATACCCTGCGCCGGTGAGCAATCGGGTGATGTAGCGACGCATGTCGGCGTTGTCGTCGGCGACGAGCACCCGCGCCGCTGTGCTCGGCACGGCAGCCTGGGCCGGCGCCTCATCGCCGCCCTCGGCATCCGGCAGCCAGCGCAGTGCCTCTTCCAGATACGGATTGGCCGCCTGTGCGGGCGATGGGGAGTCACCGCCCTCTGCTCTCGCGCCGAGGGACTGCGGAGGAAGGTGAGCGGTGCCGAACGGGATGCGCACCGTGAAGGTGGTGCCGACGCCCTCGGCGCTCTCGGCCGTGATGGTGCCGCCGTGCAGGGTGACCAGCTCACGCACCAGCGCCAGACCGATACCGCTGCCCTCGTGGGAGCGCGCCCAGGTGGCCGGGATGCGGTGGAAGCGCTCGAAGAGCCGCGGCAGTTCGGCGGCCGAGACACCGATACCGGTGTCGGCGATGGTGACGACGGCATGCGATTCGTCGCGCCCCGTCCGTACCGTGATGGAACCTTCGGCGGTGAACTTCACCGCGTTCGACAGGATGTTCAGCACCACCTTCTCCCACATGTCGCGGTCGAGGTAGAGCGGTTCATCCAGCGGCGGGCAATCCACCACGAACGTCAACCCGGCCCGCTCGACCGCGGAGCGGAAGCCGCTGGCCAGTTCCGCGGTCAGCGTCGGCGCATCCAGCGGGACGTAGCGGGCCTGCATCCGGTCGGCCTCGATACGCGCGAAGTCCAGCAGTGTATTGACCAGCTTGGTCAGCCGTAACCCGTTGCGCTGCACGATCTCCAGATCGCGGCGGATATCGGCGTCGAGTCTCGCGTCGTCGCCGCCCAGCAGTTCGGCGACCGGGCCCAGCATCAACGTCAGCGGAGTCCGGAACTCGTGGCTGACGTTGGAGAAGAACACCGTCTTGGCGCGGTCCAGTTCGGTGAGTTCAGCAGCGCGGCGCTGCTCGGCGAGATAGCTGCGGGCACTGCCGATCTCACCGGCGATGTGACCGGCGACCAGGTCGATGAAACCACGGTAGGCGTCGTCGAGCGGCCGGTACCGGTTCAGTCCGGCAATCAGCACGCCGTAGGGCGCCACCCCCTGCTGCACCAGCGGCGTCAACAGCGCTCGGGTGGGCGGCTCGGGCCACGGTCCGCTGGGCAACCCGTCGAACGGTGCGCTGTCGAGTTCGATCACGGTCGACCGACCCTCCAGCGCCGGCCCGCAGGGCCAGATCCGGTTGCTGACGACGTCCAGAACATCCGGAGCGGCGCGATGTCCGATCGGCAGACCGGAGCCGGCGACCAACCGGGCGTGGCCGTCACCGTCGAACAGGTACAGCAGCGCGAACGGCAGATCGTAGGGATTGCGGCTCAACTTCGCCGCCGCGGTCTGCAGCGTCTGCTCCTCCGAGGGCAACAGATCGGGATCGGAACCCAGCTCGCGCAGCGTGGTCATCCGACGCTCGCCGATGACCCGGGTGGTGTCCTCGCTGACCACGCACAGCATGCCCACGATGCGACCGTCGTCGTCGCTGAGCGCGCTGTAGGAGAAGGTGTGGTAGCTCTCCTCGGGGAACCCGGACCGCTCGAGGATGAGCTGTAGGCCCTCATCCCAGGTCGCTTCGCCGGTGCCGAAGACATGATCGATGCGTGGGCCGATGTCGTCCCAGATCTCGGCCCACACCTCGCGGGCCGGCCGGCCCAGCGCCCACGGGTATTTGTCGGCCAGCGTCTGCTTCCGATAGGCGGCATTGCAGAAGAAGGTCAGTTCCGGGCCCCAGGCCATCCACATCGAGAAGCGCGAGCGCAGCAGGATGCGTACCGCGGTCTGCAGGCTCTGCGGCCAACCCGACGGATCGCCCAGCGGGGTGCCCGCCCAGTCCACCCGGGCCAGGTCGCGGCCGACCTCGGGATCAGCGGCGAAGACGTCCCCGGCGGCGAACGACGGGCTGCCGGTCTCGGTGTGCGTCATCCGCGGCTTTGGGTGTCGGACTCCAGCGCGTTCTCGTGTTCGGCGACCACCCAGCGAGCAATGTCGACCAACTTGATGTTGGCATCCTGGGACGTGCGAATCATGAGTTCGAAGGCCTGCAATCCACTGAGCTGGCGCTGCTGCATCAACAAGCCTTTAGCTTGCCCGATAACGTCGCGGCTTGCCAGCGCCTGATTGAACTGATCGGCGGCCTCCGCGCCGATGAGGGCGGATGCCGCATGTTGGGCGAGGACATCGCCGATCACCAACGAGTCGGCGGCGAAGGCATGTGATTCGGCGCCGTAGATCGTGAGAACCGCCAGCCGGCCGGCTTGGAAGAACAACCGGAACCACAGTGCGCTGTGCGCACCGAGATCGGCCGCCGCGCGTCCCAGCGCCGGCCATCTCGAGTCGGCCGTCATATCGGCTACGTGCACGCTGCGGTGCCGGTGCAACGCCTGCGCGAACGGTCCGTCGCCCTGCGACACCTGCAACCTGTCCAGCGTGGTGACGACCGGGTCGGTCGCCGCCTCGATCTGCACCTCGCCGTCGGTGACCACCGAGACACCGGCCCACGAGGCGCCGGGGATGAGGTCGACCGCGCCGGCGATGATGGCATTCAGCGTGGCCTGGGTGTTGCGTTGATGCCGCAAATCGCCGGCCAGCTCGTTCAGCAGTTCGACCCACTCGGGGACGGACCGATCGTCCATGAATGGTGAGAATAAATCATCGCCGCAGCCACCCGGTTCGCAGTGGACTTCTCGTCGTTTACCGGACTGTCGACAGAACCGGTGCGGCGCGGGCAACGTGCGCTGACTCATTCGGCCGGCCTCAGCACCAGCAGCTCGCCGTGCAGCTCGCCCCCGCTCAGCAACGCCCCGATCCGGCCGGCCTGCCGATCGGCCAGCTGCCAGACCGGGGTGTGGCCGTAGCGTTCGTCGAGTACCGCGGTGACCTTCTCGACGCGTTCGCTCCACCCCGCCGGGATGGCGGGCAGTTCCGCGGTGCTCAACCGGTCCTCGACGGCCAGCGCCGCGTCGGCAAGCAGCCGAGACAGCTGCTCGGCGGTGGGAAAGTGGTTGTCCTCGACGTACTCGGTCGAGATCGGGTGCTCGGCGACGAAGACCAGCAGGCCGACGCGCCCACCGGGGCGCACGACACGGCGCAGTTCGGCGAGCAGGCTGCGCTGTTCGGCCGTCGTGCAGAGCACCCCCAACGCCCACGCGCCGTCACACGAGGCGTCCGCCATCGGCAGGTCGGTCCCCACGCCCTGGATGACGTTGTGATCGAACAGCATTCGGGCCGCCCGGCAGGCACCCTGCTCGGGCTCCACCAGCACCGACCGGATCCCGTGCTGCTGTGCGACATAAGCGGCGGGCCCGCCGACGCCGGCCCCGCAGTCCAGTAACAGGTCACCCGGCCGCAGTGCCATCCGTTCGATCAACCAGTCCAGCGCGGCCGGACTACCGCTGCCGCGGCAGGCTGCGGGAATGTAGTACTCGTGCCCCAGATCGACGGCCACGCGTGCCGTCCAGTCCGCGACGGTGTCGAATTCGGCCGACAGCGCCTCGCTCATCGGATGACCTCCCGCATCCGCCTGCCGACTTCGGCTTTGATCTCCGCGCCCTGTCGCGGACCGGCGGCAGATGCCAGACCCGAGATGTTGACCCCGTCGACACCCTCGATCGCCAGCAGGGCGCGCGCCTCGGCGACTGCCGCATCGATGCCTGCCTCGATCGGATCGGCTGCGGCGAGCACACTTTCGGTGACCTCGGGGTCGAGCTCGAGGCCGGGCAGGCCCTGCAGTACGGCGGCGGATACGTGGTCGGTGAACACCGCGACGGCGGCGATGACCGGGATGGTCAGACCGGCTGCGCGAGCGGCGGCCATGAACTCGGCGATGGTTGCGGGGTAGGGGACATGGTTGAGCACCGCCAGCTGTGCGCCGGCGCGCTGCTTGTGCACCAGCCGGACGGGCCGACCGGAGATGGGCGGCGCGGTGGGGGTTTCGGGCACACCCGGTGTCATGCCGAGGCCGGCGGCCAGCGCCACCAGGCGCGGACCGTCCAGGTCGAAGGTCTGCGTCACTTCTGGGCGGACGTCGTAGCCGCGGCCGTCGCCGGTCACGCAGAACACGGTGCGGATACCCAGGCTGCCGAGCCCACGCAATTCCTGTTCCAGGACAACGCGGTTGCGGTCCCGGCAGGACAGCGTGATCCACGGTGAGACGCCGCACTCCAGCAGCAACGAGCCCATCTGGGTGGGCGGGAAGTCGGGCTTGTTCTGGTGCTCGCCGACCAACACGGCGTCGCAGCCCGCGGCGAGGATGCCCGCGGTGGCGCGCACATCGGCGTGGTCGAACGGCGTGCAACTGAAGTCGGTCAGCACGCGCGGTGCACGCAGCGTCGATTCGGCCGCGGCCGCGTCGTCCCAGGGCACGACCTCCGGGAACGCGCATGGGCCGGGACGCATCTCGCACGCACCGTCCGGGCGCACCCCGCCGCATGGCCCGTAGTCCATCCGTTTCGGACACCCGGATTGCCCGGTCACGTCGTTCCCCCGCCGATCATGGCCGATCAGTACCCGCCCCGGCGGCCGACGAAAGCCGACATCGACGGCCCTGCGCAAAGTGGTGAGGAGTTGCGCCAGATGGGTATCTCCCGGCGGGCAGAGCGCTCGATCCCCGAGCGGACAGGCCCTGGAAGGGGGGCATCGTGCTCACAGCGGTGGTGTTCGGTGTGGCCGCGTCCAGCGCACTGGTGCTGGGCGCAGCGGTCGGAACGCGGTTCAGTCCGTCGAAGACGGTGACCGGCGTGCTGCTGGCCTTCGCCAGTGGCGCCCTGATCTCGGCGTTGGCGTTCGAATTGTTCGAGGATGCGTTCCATTTGGGTGGCGCGGCGCGCGCCGGGCTGGGTCTGCTGGCCGGTGCGGCGACGTTCGTGCTGGCCGACACCATGCTGGACCGCTATGTCGCGGGCAGATCAGGGCCCGAACAGCGTGAGGTGGCCGCGGCCGGGGCCCGCCGCGGGGTGGGGTTGGCGCTGTTGGCCGCGGTCACCCTCGACGGGGTTCCGGAGAACATCGCGCTCGGCGTGTCCCTGGTCAGCGGGGCGTCGTTGTCCCTGCTTGTCGCCATCTTCTTCTCCAACCTGCCGGAGGCACTGGTGGGTGCGATCAGCATGCGCGAATCCGGGATGCAGGCACGCACCGTCATGGCGACCTGGGTCGCGTGCGCACTCCTGCTGGCCGCTGCGGTGGTGGCGGGACGGGTCACCGCCGACCAACTCAGTCCGCATGTGCTTGCCGTGGCCTTGGCCTTCGCCGGTGGTGCCGTACTCGCATCGTTGGCCGATACGCTGATGCCGGAGGCATTCGAGCACGGCCGTCCGTACAACGCGTTCGCCACGGCGGCGGGATTCTTCCTGTCGTTCGTGCTTGCGGCGTGACGGTGCCGAGGTCGTCATGCCAGACGGGTGATCACCCCGCGGTCACCGTCGACCCGGACCCGGTCGCCGGTCCGCAGGATTTGCGTTGCCACCAATGTGTTGACCACACAGGGCAGTCCGTACTCGCGGGCCACCACCGCACCGTGTGACACCGAACTACCGATATCGGTGACCAGGGCGGAGATCACGGCGAAGTACGGTGTCCATCCGACATCGGTCACCGGTGCCACCAGAATCTCACCGGATTGCACATCGCGCGCGTCGTGGACCGACTTGGCCACTCTGACAACGCCTTCGACCGATCCGCGGCCGGCCGGGCGACCGACGATGGTGTCGGCGTCGGCGGCGGCCGGCGGCGCGATGAGTGGTGTGGGCCGCCCCACCGACACATCGGCGAACTCCAGCGCGTCCTGATAGGCCAGTGCCGCACGACGCGCCTGCGCCCGGTGCACCAGGTCGGAGATGTCGCCGCCGCCGACAACAGACGCGAGCTCGCTTCGGTCGAAGAAGAACACCAGATCGGCATCGGGCAACCGGCCCGACCGGGTGAGTACCTGACCGAGGTGCCGGTAGCCGCGTTTGAGGGCATGCGCCATCAAGGCCATCTTGGCCTTCGTCTCCTCCCGTCCGCGCGCCCCGCCGCGGGCCAGTCGGGCGAGGAAACCAGCGGCTCGCGAGGCGGTCTGCCCGGCCGCGTCGTGCCCGGCTGGGCGGCCGGCAGGGGACAGCTCGGCGCGCACCATCGCCTGCATCAATGTGCCGAGCCCGGCCGGGTCATCGGCCCAGGACGGATCCCGCATGCACAGCTCGCGGTATCCCCGATGGCCGTGCCGATCCAGAAAAGCCCGCAACGCATCCGCGGCGGGGGTGCCGGCCGACCGCAGCTGTTCGACCGCGACATCCGGGGCGCCGGACAGGAATTGCTCGGTGGCGGCCGAATCCCCGGCGAGCGTGCGGACGACGGCCCGCAGTTGCTCGAGCATCATCGCGCTCTCCACGTCGGTGGCGCCGGCCATCAGGCGCATCGCCTCGGCCTGACCGTCCTGCGCGCTGCGGCCACCCTTGACGGCCTGCTTGATCATGGTGCTCTCCAGAACGTTCGCGGCCACCGCGGCACGCGAGGAGGATCGGACGTGGATCAGGGTGACATCGCAGTACAGTTGCACCCCGGCTTCCAGCTGCCGCAACACCTCTGCGGCGTTCTCACCGGTCGGGACGGCATAGCCGTTGATCCGGTCGTCGAGGCGGCGGATCTCGGGGCCGACGGACAGCGCGTGCGACACCAACCGGATCGTGTTGCCGAGTTTTCGCAGGAAGGGTTGCGGCGGGCGGGGTTCGAGCTCGTCGACGACGCGTCCGCAGATGGACATCGAGAACTGTTCGCGGGAGTTGCCCAGGATTCCCGAGCTGAGCGCGGTGCCCTCCGTCAGGTTCAGGAACATGTGGCCGTAGAAATAGCCGACCTGCAACCACGGTGTCGCGTAGCGGGGTTGGGCGCGCGCCACCACCTGGGTCATCTGCATCGCGTAGTCGATGGCGTACCCGGACACCGAGGCGGTCAGCGGGCAGAACGCGCCCGGCATCATCTCGCCGATGTTGCAGCGGGTGTAGACGTGATCGGCGCCGGCGAGCGGCGAGTCCATCTCGTTGAGGTCACCGGGCAGCGTGGTGATCGGGCGGGCCTGCAGCCACCACAACGTTCCCGCGGTGTCGATGGCCCACTCGAGATCCATCGGGCGGCCCCAGTGTGCGGCGGCTCGCAGTGCGTCGGCGCGGATCTCGGCAACCTCGTCGTCGGAGAGCACCGGCGCACCGATGATTTCGGCCATGGCGGTGCTGCCGTCGGCATGCAGGACGATGTGGTCGGGGGAGGCCGATCCGTCGACGAGTGCCTCGCCGAGTCCGGCGATGGCGTCGATGACCATGACGTCGCGCCGACCGCTGCTCGGGTCCGCGGTGAAGACCACCCCGGCGGCGCGCGCATCGACCATCCGCTGGACCACCAGATGCATGGTGGCTGTGGACCGGCCGCTGTAGGACGCGGCGCGTCGCGATCGACTCGATGCGACGCACCGCTGCACGGCGTCGGTGAACCCTTCGACCGAGTCCACGCCGAGCACGGTGTCGTACTGCCCGGCGAAGGACTGGTCGTCACCGTCCTCGCCGACCGCCGAGGAGCGGACCGCCACCGGAGTCAGTCCCGCGGCGGCCATCTCGGTGAATCTGGTGACCGCGCCTCCGAGGGAGTCGGGGCCATCGCTGATGACGAAACCCTCCGGCACGGCCAGCCCGAGCCGCCGCAGTTCGGCCAGCCCGGCGGCCTTGCCGCCGAACCGGGCGTCGATGATGTCGTCGAAATCCATTGTCTGCGTATCCATGGCGTTCTATCGACCGGCCACGTCGGTCCAGTCGGTGAAACCCGACGGGTGATGGGGTCCGATGACGGCGTGCTCGAACAGTCCCGAGCCACGGCGGGTGGTCCCGTCTTCCTCGGTGCAGACCGCGCTGCCGACGTGATCGATGAGGCTGAACGGGGCCCGGGCCAGCACCGCGGGGTCGGTCAGGTCGAAGCTGACCCGCTCGGCGAACGCGCCGCCCTTCCAGGTGCCGTGCGCCCAGGTCGCATCACCGCCGTAGCCGGAGCCGAAGGCGATGGGCGCGAACAGCTTCGATTCGATGTCGAGCCGGATCCGGTCACCGGCGCGGTTCATGAACTCGACATGCGCCCCGTAGGGGATCCGGGTGCCGGGGGTGTAGTGGATGGTGGCGCGCACCCCATCGAGCTGTTCGACCCGGCCGTCGCGCCACCGGCGGGTGCAGTCATACAGGCTGCGGTGGCCGTCCGGATCCTCCTGGATGATCAGGAACAGCTGGTAGTCGTCGAAGGCCAGCGGCAGGTACAGCCACCACATGCCTGTGAAGGCGGCGTCGGGGCGACCGGCCGGTTCGGTCTCGCCGACCGGACGGATACCCCAGGACCGGTCGCGGGCCCCGACGCTGGTGTCCGGCTCGACCGTCAGCCGTTCACCGTCCACCTCGATCCAACCCTGCCAGCTGCCGACCTGCGCGAATCGGCACGCCTGCAACGTCACTCGCCGCTCGGTGAGCATCTGGTGCGGTTGTTCCAGCGCGGCGGGGAACAACCCGCGCCAGGTGAGGTCGGCAGCGATGCCCTCGGTCGGCGCCAGCGTGAGGCGCAGTTCCTGCAGCGGGTCGACCACGTCGAGCCGGTAGCCGTTGACGTGCTGGTTCAGCCGGTCGTCGTCGATCGCGTCGCTGAGATGGACGGCGGTCTGGGTGTCGCCCCGGCGGACCAGGAAGTAGGCGTCCTTCACTCCGAGCCGGGGGTAGTAGCCGATGCCGGTGAGCGCCATGAAGGCGCCGGCGCGGTCCAGGACGTTGAAATAGGACCGGTCATAGAAGTTGCGGTCCGATGAGGCGGGCGATGCGATGGGCACCGGCTCCTGATGGATCGGGTACTCATCGAGCGAACTGAGGTGCATCGAACGGCGGCCTTTCAAATACGATACGACCTGTATTGGAATTATGCTGGGCATCATGACACCAGACGACCGTGCCGATGGCAAGGGAGTCCTCGCGCAGGCGGGCCGGCCACGCGATGGCAGGATCGACGCCGCGATCATCGGGGCGACCCGCGAGTTGCTGCTGCAGAAGGGCTATCCCGCACTGTCGCTGTCGGCCATCGCCGCGCGCGCCGGAACGACCACCACGGCGATCTACCGGCGGTGGTCGGGCAAGGTCCACCTCGTCCACGAGGCGGTCCTGTCGGATGTGGCGATCCCAGCGCCCGACGGCGCGGGCGACATCCGGCGCGACATCCAGGCGATGGTGGAGACGGTCCGCGCCGTCTTCGACCGGCCCGAGGTCCGGGTGGCGCTACCGGGGTTGATCGCCGACACGGTGGCCGACCCCGAACTGCACGCATCGATGATCGGCCGACTCACCGGCAATCTGACCGCTTTCGAGACCCGGTTCGGCCAGGAACGCCGGGGCGACGACGATCTGCCGTTGCTCGCCGAGGTGGTGGCCGGCAGCGCGATCTTCCGCATCCTGATGCGCCGCGATGCCGCCCTCGACGACGTCTGGGTGGCGGCGGTGACCGATCTGATCACCGAGAGCTGGCCACCCCGCTCGGAAACTTAGGACGGCTCCAGGCTGGTGGCGATCACCTGGCCGGCGACGTCGGCCAGTTTTGTGTTGCTGTCCTGAGACAGCTTGCGCAGCAATGCAAATGCCTGTACGTCGTCGATTTTGAAGCGTTCCATGATGATGCCCTTGGCCTGACCGATCCGGTCCCGGCTGGCCACCGCCGACTCCAGCTCTTCGGTCTGCCTGCTCGCCAGGATGGCGGCCGCCGCGTGCGCGGCCAGCACGATGCCGGTGGTCTCGGCCTTGGCGCTCCACACATTGGGGTGGGTGCTGAACAGGTTGAGCGCCCCCGCGGTCCGGTTGGCGGTGTAGAGCTTGAACGACAGGCCGCTCATCACGCCAAGTTCGAGCGCCGCCGGGGAATACTTCGGCCAGCGTGGCTCGTCGCGGAAGTCGTCGGTGCGCACGACCACGTCGTCGAGGGCCGCCTGCACGCACGGCCCCTCCTCGAACGTCATCTGCAGATCGTCGAGTGTGTGCACCAGATCGCTGGTCGTGGCCACCGACTGATACCGGTGGTCCTTGCCGATCAGCAGGATGCCGGCGGTATCGGCCTCGGGGATCAGCTCGATCGCCGCCGACGTGACATCGCGCAGGACGTCATCGACGCTCTGCAGCGCGACCGTGCGAGCCAGGTCCGCCATGCGGTGGGCCAGATCGCCTGTCTGGGAGGACGTCATCCCGCCACCTTAAGGGTTGTACGTCTGCGGAACAGCACATGTCCCGATAACGAAAAGCCGGGCGGTCCGGTTCATTGCCGCAGTTTGGACGCGCCCGGCAGCGGGTAGAGCCGGGCTCAGTGTCGCTGGCAGCAGGCTGCGGTGTCCCGGCATCAGGTGAGCTTGGCAAGGTCGGCAGCCGCGTTAAGCAGTCAGCGGGACCAAAGCTTCACCGCCTGAGCGATCGGCGGCACACAGACCGTTCATTCGGGCGACCCGGTCTGCAGGGCGTGGTCCAATGGCGGCGGACTCTGTGGTGACAGCAGAGCCGTCTGGGGGAGACATCCGTGCGCCGTTCGACCGTGGCCGCCACGCTTGCCAAGTGGTGGCGCCAGCCGGACCGCTACGACTGGCTGATCCAACTGGTCGAGGACAGCGGGTACGGGCGGCTCACCCGGATCGGTGTCGGCTTCGCCTGCCTGACGATCGGGGCGTGGCCCATCCTGATGGCGTTGAGCCCCGAGGGCGTCACCACGCTCTCGATCCGGCTGGTCACCATCGCGTGCGGCGGTATCGCCCTGGCGTTCGGGTGCTGGTGGTTCACCGCCTGGCCGACCTATGGGCAGTCGAAGTTCATCGTCATCACGCTCAACGCCAGCATCGCGATCAACTGCGTGCTGTACATCATCGAGGACCGACCCTTCACTGGCACCGTCGCCTTCGCCCTCACCGCGAGCTATGTGGCGTGTGTCCACACGCTGCCGCACCTCACCGTGGTGATCGGGCTGGCCACCGTGCCCATCGTCATGCGGATGGTCACCGAGGCAACGCACGGCGACCCATTCGAGGGCGTGGCCGACGGCGCCCTGCGGCTCGCGGCGGTGATCGTGGTCCCGATGACATTGCGCATTCTGGTGCAGTTGCTCAGCGACGCCGCCGTGGAGTCCGATGTCGATCCGCTGACCGGGCTGGCCAACCGCCGGGGGCTGGTCCGAGCGGTCGGCCAACTCATCGGCTCCGCGGCACCGGCCGCGCGAATGCAGCTGTGCATGACGATGGTCGACATCGACGACTTCAAGGCCATCAACGACACGCACGGGCATGCCTTCGGTGACGATGTTCTGGTCGCGCTGGCGCAGATGATGCGCGATGCGGCGTCGGCGCAGGCGGTGCTCGCACGCATCGGGGGCGAGGAGTTCGCGATCGTCGACGTCGGCGAGACCGCCATCGCCGTGCACGTCGCCGAGCGTTTGCGCAGCCACTTCCCGACCGCGCCCGCCCCGTTCACCGCCAGCATCGGCATCGCCTGCACCACCGTGGTCGAACACGCACCGGTGGACACCATCGAGCTGACCGAACATCTGCTGGACGCCGCTGATCGGGCGATGTATGCCGCCAAGCGGGCCGGCGGGGACCGCATCGAGGTGGACGGGTCCTGACTCAGGCGCGCGGGATGCGCGCCATCAGGTTGCGGGCGGCGTCGGCGACCAGCTGTCGGTCGTGGGCGATGACGAAATCGAACTCGCGGTCCGCATCGGCGCGCTGCCGGCCCGCTCGCTCGCGCGCGATCAACGCCACCGCGGTATGACCACCGATCGCCACCACCAGCCATTCCGCAGCCAGTGGGTCATCGGCTGCCAGTGGTTGCAGCACGAGCTCGTCACCGGTCCGGGGCAGATCGTGGCCGAACACCGTCACCAGCGGGTTCGTGATGGCGAGGGCACGGTAGACATCGGCGGTCCGGCCGGTGAAGAACCGGCCGTGCTGCACACTTGTGAGCACGATCTGGTGGTCCGCGGCATTGTGAACCTGCTGCTCGATCGCCCGGGAGAACGCGAGCAGGGTCTCCTTGCGCGCCGTTCGGATGTTCCCCGTCGCCGGAATTCCGTCGAACGGTGTGCCGTTGCGGTAGGACGTGTCCGGCGGCGTGCTCGGCAATGTCCAGCCGCCGGCGCCGCCGGGCTCCGGCGTCGTCGACGGCCGCCCGAACAGATACCCCTGGCCCAGGTCGGCGCCCAGTGCCTTGGCCTGCTCCAGATGGGCCGCCGTTTCGATGCCCTCGGCGAGGATGACCGTCGCCGAGCGCTCGCGGTGCGCCATGACCGCAGTCAGGATTCGGGCCTGCTCGACGGTCGGGCTGGCCTGGACGAGCGTCAGGTCCAGCTTGACGAGGTCGGGGCGGATGATGTCGAGCGCGGCGCACGAGTCACGGAAGGCACCGACATCGTCGAGTGCGATGACGAAACCGTCGGCCCGCAGCGCGTCCACCTTGTGCAGCAACGAAGCCGGACTGGCGAACAGGTCGCGCTCGGTCAGTTCGACCACGATCTGGTAATTCTCGGCCGCTCTGGCCAGCGCGGGATTGCGGCGCCGGTTGATCGGTGCGGTGGCGGCCTCGTTGTTGAGCGCGAGGATCGATCCGGCGGCGATCGGCGCGGCCTCGGCCGCCGCGATGGCGCTGTCGACGCATCGGGATTCCAGTTCGTCCACGCGCCCGACTTGCGTCGCGTATGCGAAGACCTCGGCGGTGCCCACGTCCAGCGCAGGCCAGCGGGACAACGCCTCGTAGCCGATGACGGCGTGATCGGACAGCGAAACCAGGGGCTGCAGATAGGTCTGCAGCCCCGTGCCGGCTATCGCCCGATCAAGATCAGCGGTCACCGGGCAACCCTAGGGCAACCGCTGCCGTCCATTAATAGTTGTCGGCGTCCGGTAGGCCCTCGGGAGGCGGGGTGGCGTACGCCGGGTTGGCCGGCGGCACTGGCCCGTTCCCCTGGTCGTCCGGCGTGTCGTTGCTGTCGCCGTTGTCCGGTGCAGTCATCTGCTGTCCTCCTCCGTATCAGCGGTTCGCGGCTACCCGGGTTGCACGACCGGGAAACGTTTGCCCGTGCGGGCGTGAGGATGGGCCGCCGAACGGGTATCCCACGCCGGCGGCGCAGGGTCGCGTACGGGGCGGAGGTCGCGATGCTGGGATGGCTTGATCGGGTGCAGCAGCGCAGCCGTGCGGCGGGCTTCTTCATCGCGGTGATCTACAAGTACATCGACGACCAGGCGAATTACCTGGCCGCGCTGATCACTTACTACACCTTCGTCTCGTTGTTCCCGGTGCTGCTGCTGCTCACCACCGCGCTCGGAGTGGTGCTGCGCGACCGGCCGGAGTGGCGTGAGCAGATCCTGGACTCGGCCCTCAGCCAGTTCCCACTGCTCGGCGAGCAGATGAGCGAGCCGAGCGCCCTCAGCGGTGGCACGACCGCCGTGGTGGTGGGCATCGTCGGTGCGCTCTACGGCGGCCTGGGCGCCGGCACCGCGCTGCAGAACGCGATGGACACCGTGTGGGCGGTCCCGCGCTATGTGCGGCCCGACCCGATCCGGGCACGGCTGCGCAGCCTGATGCTGCTGTTCGTGCTCGGCTCGGCGCTGATCGCCACCACCGTGCTGACCGCCATCGGCCGCAGCTGGGCCGACCTGGGCTTCATCGGTACCAGCGGCGTCGTCATCGCCTCGCTGGCGTTGAACACCGCGGTGGTGGTGGTGGCGTTCCGGGTGACGACGGTGCGGTCGCTGACCGTCCTGCAGGTTCTGCCCGGCGCACTGATCGCCGCCGCGCTGTGGCAGCTGCTGCAGTGGTTCGGCGCGAGCTACGTCTCGCATGTGGTGGCCTCGGCCAGCGTGACCAACAGCGTGTTCGCGATCGTGCTGGGCCTGTTGGCGTTCCTGTACCTGGTGTCCACCTCGCTGCTGATCTGCGCCCAGATCAACGCGGTGCGGGTGGATCGGCTGCATCCGCGCGCGCTGCTCACCCCGTTCACCGACAATGTCGACCTGACCGCCGCCGACCGTCGCATGTATGCCGGGCAGGCCGAGGCGCAGCAGGCCAAGGGGTTCCAGCGGGTCGACGTCAGCTTCGAGGAGCAGCCCGGTGATACGGACGTTTCCGGTCGCGACGATGAGGGTATCGCCGAGCCCAGTCCTCAGATGGGAGAACGCTTGTGAGTGTCACCGCCAAGGCAAAGTCGGCCACCCGGTTCGGCCTCAAGGTCCAGCGCCGGATCGTGATCGCCCAGGCGTTGTGGTGGCCGACCCTGATCGTGGGTGCCACCGCGCTCGGGGCCGCTGCGGCCGTCATCGTCAAGCGCCGCAGAAGCGCTGTGCCCCAACCGGATCCGGTGGCGGCCACCCCGGTGACGGCCTGACCATGCGGATCGCCATCACCGGTGCCTCCGGCAACGTCGGAACGGCACTGCTGCGGCGGCTGCAGGAAACCGCGGAGCACGACCTCGTCGGTGTGGTGCGCCGGCCGCCGCGACCCGCCGGGGTGTACGAGCGCGTGCAGTGGCACAGCCTCGACCTCGCCGAACAGGACACCGGAGTACGGCTCCGGCCGATCCTGGACGGCGCCGACGCCGTGGTGCACCTGGCCTGGGGTTTTCAGCCGACGCGCAATACCGGGTATCTGCGGCGCCAGGGCGTCGGCGGCACCACCGCGGTGCTGCAGGCGGCCGACGCGGTCTCGGTCGGCCAGCTGTTGCACATGTCGTCGGTCGGCACCTATGCGGCCGGTCGGTACGGTGAGCGGGTCGACGAAAGCTGGTCGACCGCAGGCATTCCGACCTCGCCGTACAGCCGCAACAAGGCCGCCGCCGAGGCGCTGCTCGACGATTACGAACGCGACCACGGGGACACCGGCGTGCCGATCACCCGGATGCGGCCGGGTTTCATCGTCCAACATGCCGCGGCGAGTGGGTTGATGCGGTATTCGCTGCCCGGTTTCGTGCCCATGCGGATCGTGCCGTGGCTGCCGGTGCTGCCGCTCGACCGGCAGCTGCGCATTCCGCTCATCCACAGCGACGATGTGGCCGACGCATTCATCGCAGCGATCGAGCGGCGCGCCACCGGTGCGTTCAACCTGTCCGCCGAGCCGCCGCTGACCCGGGATGCGGTCGCGGAGGTGATGCGCGCCAAGGCTGTCCACGTGCCGTCCGGGCTACTCGGCACGCTGGTGGACGTGAGCTGGCGGGCGCGGCTGCAGCCGATCGACCGCGGGTGGCTGGACATGGCGTTCAGCGTGCCGCTGCTGGACTGCTCGCGCGCCCGCGCCGAACTGGACTGGCAGCCGCGCTGGACGTCGACCGCGGCACTGGCCGACGTCCTGGGCGGCGTCGCGCAGGAAGCGCACGCCGACAGCCCGCCGCTGCGCCGCCGGTCACTGCTCGAACAGCTTCAGCGTGATCTCACCAAGGGACTGCTGACCACTCGGCCGCTGCCCTGACTCAGGTCCGGATCCGCCGGCCCGCCGCGCGGGTGGTCAGGAACAGCACCGCGCCGACCGCCAGCAGGATGGCGGCGAACAGCCACACCTTGGCCGACTGCTGGGTGAGCAGCAGCAGGCAGGACGCCACGCCGAGCACCGGCACGATGGTCCACACCCGGTAGTGCGGATGGTCGACGGTGTCGCGGCGCAACACCAGGACCGCGATGTTGGTCGAGATGAACACGAACAACAGCAGCAGCACCACCGTTTCGGCCAGCGTCGACAGATCCCCGATCAAGGTCAGCAGCATCGCGACGGCCGTGGTGGACAGGATCGCGACCCACGGTGTACGACGCTGCGGCAGAACGTAACTCAACTGTCGGGGCAGCAGTCCGTGCTCGGACATGCCGAACGCCAACCGGCTGGCCATGATCATGGTGAGCAGCGCGCCGTTGGCCACCGCGACCAGCGCGATGGCGCTGAATGCCCAGTCCGGCACATTCAGACCCGAGGCCGACACCACGTCGAGCAGTGGGCCGCTGGACCGGCTCAGTTCGTCCGCCGGTAGCACCGCGGCGCTGGCGAGCCCCACCAGGACGTACACCACACCCGCCGTGATCAGCGACGCGAACAGTGCGCGCGGATAGATCCGGCTCGGATCACGGATCTCCTCGACGACGTTGGCCGACGTCTCGAACCCGACGAAGGAGTAGTAGGCGATGATCGCTCCGCCCAGAATGGCCAGCGCCGGCGCCGAATCCGCCGGGAACTGCACCACCCGGCCCATGTCCCCGCGGCCCTCGGCGACCATCACCGCGCCGGCGATGATCACGATCAGCAGGCCGGTCAGCTCGATGACGGTCATCACCACATTGCTCTTCATCGACTCGCTGATGCCGCGGGCGTTGAGCGCGGCGACGAGCGCGAGGAAGACGATCGCGGCCGGGATGGCCGGGACATCGATGAAGGTGGCCAGATAATCGCCGGCGAACGCCAGCGACAACCCTGCTGCGCTGGTGACGCCGGCGGCCAACATGCAGAACCCGACCAGGAAGGACACCAGCGGGCGCCCGAAGGCACGTTCGGCGAAGACGGCGGCGCCGCCGGCGCGGGGATACTTGGTGACCAGCTCGGCATAGGAGCCCGCGGTCAACAGGGCCAGGATCAGGGCGGCCAGCAGCGGAGCCCACAATGCGCCGCCGACCTCACCGGCCAGCACGCCCATCAGGGCGTAGATGCCGGCGCCCAGCACGTCGCCGAGGATGAACAGGAAGAGCAGCGGCCCGGTGATCCGGCGTTTGAGCTTGCCATCGGTGTGCTGCGCCCGCCTCAACGCCTCCGAAGACATGCCTACCTCCCGGTGATCGGCACACCCACCGCGCGCCATGGTGCAGCCGTGTACCCCGTATCACCGGTTACATGCATGCTCGTCCACTGCGCGCAGCGACGGATTCGTAAGCCCAGTACGGCATGCTCCCGGGCGTGACGACGGTCACCCGCCACGTTTGGCGACCGATGAAATGAGCATCCTCCAGCCGGGTCGGAGCCGGGTCCGCACGGACCGCAATCCATACATCCAGGGGGAAAGAGTGACAGCGCAGGACAAGTCAGGGCAGGCGCGTAAAGGCCTGATCGACTCGGTCAAGGGCAAGGCTAAGGAGATCGCCGGTGCCGTGACCAACAATGACTCGCTGACCGCCGAGGGTCAGTTGGAGCAGGAGCAGGCACGCCAGCGCAAGGAGGCCAACACCGTCGAGGCGGTGGCCGACGCGCAGGCCGAGACGGCCCGTGCCGAGGAGGCCCAGGCCCGTCAGCAGGCTGCGGCGCAACGCAATTCGGTTCAGCAGAGCGCCGCCGCGGCCGAGCAGACAGTGGAGGCCCAGCGCGCCGTCCAGGCGCAGGCCGGTGCCCAGGCCGCGCGTCGGGAAGGCACGTTGGAACAGGCGCAGGCCGCCGAGGATGCCCGTCGCGAGGTTGAGCGGGCGGAGGCACAGGAGCGGGTGGACGCCCGCGCCGCCGCGGCCGACGTCGTCGACGCGCTGGACACCCACGCCGCGCAGGTGGACGACGCCGAGGACAAGCAGACCGAGGCCGAGCAGCTCCGTCGGCGTGCCGACAAGCTGACCGACCAGGCCGACCTTCCCTGAATCAGACCTCGAACAGGAGCCAAGATGAACCTCATCGAAGTGCCGCGCACCGTGCTGCGGCTGCAGTACCAGATCATCCGAATCCCGTTGCAACTGCTCGAAGATCGGGTTGTGTCCCGTCTTGAGACCGAGGCACCCGCGCGATTGCTCTACGAGCGTTCGCTGGGCGCTCTCGATGCCGCGATCGGCAATGCGCTCGGCGACCGGCGGCTGGCCCACGATGGTGTGGTGCTCGCCGAGCGCAGCGCCGCCCGGGGGCGCGCCGCGCAACTCGAGGCGGAGGCGCAGGCCGAGCAGCGTCAGGCGGATCAGCGGTTGCGCGCCGTCCACGACGAGGCGGTGCAGGAGCGCCAGGATGCCCACTCGGCCAAGCAGGAGGCCGTTTCCGGGGCGCTAAAAGAGGCCGACGAGCGGCAGCGCTCGGCCGCCGCGGACGCCAAGAAGCAGGCCGATGCCGCTCAGCGGCGCGCGGCCGAGGACGCGGCGCGCAAGAAGGAATCGGTCGAAGCGGCCAAGCGGCGCGAACTCGAAAAGATCCGGGCGGCGGAAAAGACCGTCACCGATGACGCGCAGGCCAAGCGGGATGCGGCGCGGTCCAAACGCGCCGACGCCGCCGACAAGCGGGCAACCGCGGACCGGGTGGAGAATCTCGCCGACGCCGAGCGGCAGCAGCGCCGCGACGAGCGCAGCGCCACCACCTGATCCTCAGTCCCCGGGTTCGCCCCGATGTTTCTCGACGACATCCGGGGCGCCCTCCCGGGTTGCCATGCCGCCGGTGCGTCCCTGATCTGTGGGCCCCGGCGGTTTGGTGTCGCCGTCTGTGGTGCTGTCGCCGGTGGTGTCGGAATCGTCGCGGTGCTCGCTCATGGCCGGGGGATGCCCGGCGGGCCGGTCGGTCAATCCGGTCGCCTGCGGAGCGGGGACAATCGGGGCATGCAGGTCGACTCGAAAGTCATCGTCATCACCGGGGCAGGCAGTGGTATCGGCCGGGCCACCGCGCAGGTGCTGCTCCGCGCGGGGCATCGGGTGGTACTGGCCGGACGGCGCGCCGAGCCCCTCACCGCGGCGGCACAGGGCAGCCCGGGTGCCCTCGTGGTTCCCACCGACGTCTCCGATTCCACGTCGGTCAATGCCTTGTTCGAGCAGACCGTGTCGTCGTTCGGCCGGGTGGACGTGCTGTTCAACAACGCCGGTGTCTTCGGGCCGAGCGCCTCGATCACCGAGATCGATGACGAGCAGTGGCATGCGGTGTGGCGGACCAACGTCGACGGCGCGATGTTCTGTGCGCGCGAGGCCGCCCGGATCATGACCACGCAGACGCCGCGCGGTGGACGGATCATCAACAACGGCTCGCTGGCCGCGCACCGTCCGCGGCCCAACAGCTTGGCCTACGCGGTCACCAAGCACGCCATCAGTGGCCTGACCGCATCGATGCTGCTGGACCTTCGGGAACTCGATGTCGATGTCACCCAGATCGACATCGGCAACGCCGCCACCGAGATGACGGCCGGCTTCACCGAGGCGTCCATCGATGCCGCGCACGTGGCCGAGACCATCGCGCACATCGTGGGTCTGCCGGTGAGTGTGTCGGTCCCGACCATCACGGTGATGGCACGCGGCATGAAGTATGTCGGGCGTGGTTGAGGTGGCTGCGCGTTATGTCGTGAACTGCTCGATGCTGTTCCCGGACCTCCCGCTGCTGCTGCGGCCTCGGGCCGCCCGCGATGCCGGTTTCGAAGCGGTGGAGTTCTGGTGGCCGTTCGACACCCCGCTTCCCGGGGACGCCGACGTCGAGAAGTTCGTTCGCGCCATCGACGATGCCGGGGTGAAGATGACAGCACTGAATTTCACCGGTGGCGATATGACGGCGGGGGAGCGTGGGGTGTTGTCCGACCCGGCTCGCAGCCGGCTCTTTCGCGACAGCGCTGACATCGCCTTCGGTATCGCAGATCGTCTGGGCACCAAGGCGTTCAATGCGCTCTACGGGAACCGGATGGCCGGGCTCGATACCGCCGAACAGGACGAGGTGGCCACCGAGAACCTGCGCCATGTCGGCCGGATCGCCGGCCGTGGCGGGGCGGTGATCCTGCTCGAGCCGCTGAGCGGTGTGTCGACCTATCCGTTACGTACTGCGGCGCAGGCGATCGCGGTGATGGACAGAGTGGGCGAGCCGGCGCTGCGGCTGCTCGCCGACCTCTATCACCTGAGCGTCAACGGTGATGACATCGCCGGCGCGATCGAGCATTTCGGTCACCGCATCGGACACGTGCAGATAGCCGACGACCCGGGCCGGGGTGAGCCCGGCACCGGGAGTCTGGACCTCGAGCGGTATCTGGCGCTGCTGGGTGCGCGCGGCTATTGCGGCAACGTCAGTCTGGAATACCGGCCGTCCTCGGCGGATCCCTTCGAATGGTTGCCGAGGGAGCGCCGCGCCGCCGATCCGTGGGATCAGTCGGTGGAACGGTCGAATTCGTAGCGCTGCGCCACCGCGATCAGTTCCTCGCGAACAGTCGAATGGGGCATGGCGTTGATCCGCGCATAGAGGCGGCGCCGGTTGTTGGCGCGCTTCATATCGGCACGGAACTGCGCGAAAGACATCTTCTTCACTCCTCGAAGTGCCCTGGGTCACAGGGCTTGTGTGTTAAATCCGTTGTCACAGTGGGGATCACCCGGTCAGTACAACATCTCGATGGTCCGTGTTAATTCTGTGTAACGCAAGTTTCGGCGTGTGAGTTTGGCTACAGCCCAGGAGGTTCGGCTGCTGGATCGGCCAGCGCCGGACCGAGTGTGGCCTGCAGGATCGTGCGCAACTCGTCGGTGTCGGCGGCTCTGAGCGACGGGGTGGCCAGCACCCGGCGCATCAGCAGTACCCCGGCGATCACCGACAGTGCGACCTCGGCGCGCAGCCCGGCCGCGGGGCCGGGCAACTGCCGGGTCAGTCGTGTCCCGACGTACCGGCCGATCGCGTCCCGCACGATCTCGGTGGCTCGCGGATTCGACACCGACCGCAACAGGATCAGGAAGGGTTCGGGGGTGTCGGCTGTCGGTTCGGTCCGGGTCACCAGCGCCGTGACGATGTCCGAGAGCAGGGTCTGTGGGTCCTCGGCGACGAAGACCGGGGTCGCGAACGCGGTGTCGACCGCCTCGGCGAACAACTTCTCCTTGGATCCGAAATAGCGGTTCACCAGCATGGCCGTCACCCCGGCGCTCCCGGCGATATCGCGCACACCGACACCGTCATAGCCGGCGCGGGCGAAGTGGCCGATGGCCGATCGCAGGATCGCCTCGCGGGTGGCGGCGGCGTCCCTGCGGCGGGCGGGTGGCGAGGCCATCTGCTCAGCGTAGGGAATATCGGGAGCCAAATCTACATTTGTAGACTTGTCGATAAGTCTACGGGCGTAGATATGGAGTACAAGATGGATATGGGTCTGACGGGGAAGCGCGCACTGGTCACCGGCTCGAGCGCCGGTCTGGGCCGGGCGATCGCCGAGATGCTGGCCGAGGAGGGCGCATCGGTCGTCGTGCACGGCCGGGACCCGGACCGCACCCGTGCGGTTGCCGCCGGCATCGGCGGCGACGCCGTCGCGGCCCTCGGCGACCTGAGTACCGCCGAGGGAGCGGATTCCGTCGCGCGACAGGCCGGCGAGGTGGACATCCTCGTCAACAACGCCGGTTACTACGACGGTCTGGGCTGGTCGCAGGTCACCGCCGAGCAGTGGGCGCAGATCTACCAGACCAATGTCGTCTCCGGCGTCCGGCTGATCGCGCATCTGGTGCCCGGGATGCGCCGCCGCGGTTGGGGCCGGGTCATCCAGATCGGGGGCGGGCTGGCCCTGCAGCCCGCGGCGGCGCAACCGCACTACAACGCCACGTTGGCGGCGCGGCACAACCTCACCGTGTCACTGGCCCGCGAACTGGCGGGCACCGGCGTCACCGCCAACACCGTGGCTCCCGGCGCGATCCTGACCGAACCGGTCCGGGAGATGACCGCGGCGGTGGCCGATCAGCACGGCTGGGGGCCCGGGTGGGACGACATCGAGCGGTCCGCCTCGCAGCAGTGGTTTCCCAATGACATCGGGCGCTTCGGCCGACCGTCGGAGATCGCCGCCGCGGTCACCTTCCTGGCCAGTGTCCATGCCGAGTACATCAGCGGCGCGGATCTGCGCGTCGACGGCGGCGTCGTCCGCTCGGTGTCCTGAATCATCAACCCTCACAAAGAAAGAAGCTGAACATGTCCACGCAGTCAAAGGTCTTGGTCGTCTCCGGCGCCTCCCGCGGATTGGGTCGCGACATCGTCGTGTCCGCACTGGCAGCTGGGCACCGGGTGGTGGCCGGTGCCCGCAGCACCGCGGCGCTCGACGATCTGGCATCCGCCCATCCGGAACACCTGGCCGTCGTCGAACTCGATGTCACCGACGATGATCAGGTGCGAGCGGCCATTGCTGTGGCGGTGCAGCGCTTCGGCAGGCTCGACGTCCTGGTCAACAACGCCGGTTATGCCAACATGGGCGCGATCGAGGACGTCGACTTCGGTGATTTCACCGCGCAACTGAACACCAACTTTTTCGGTGTGGTCCGGATGACCCGGGCGGCACTGCCGGTCATGCGCGCGCAGCGCAGCGGCCAGATCATCCAGATCTCCTCTGTCGGTGGACGACTCGCCCGACCGGGCCTGGCCGCATATCAGTCGGCGAAGTGGGCGGTCACCGGGTTCTCCGGCGTGCTGGCCGCGGAGGTGGCGCCGCTGGGCATCACGGTGAGCGTGCTCGAACCCGGCGGTATCCGCACCGACTGGGCGGGCTCCTCGATGCGCATCGACGAGGTGCGCCCCGAGTACGCCGAGACGGTCGGTGCCGCGACGGCGTTGAGTCGTACCGGGAACCTGGCCGCCAGTGATCCGGCGAAGGTGGCAGCACTGGTGCTCGACATCGTCGGGATGGCCGAGCCGCCGGCCCGCCTGTTGGTGGGCCCGGATGCCTACCGTTACGCCACCGCCGCCGGGCGGGACCTGCTGGCTTCCGACGAGAAGTGGGCCGAGCTAAGCGCCTCGACGGCCGCCGACGACCTCACCGAGGCGCAGCTGGACCCGCTGGGCATGTCATCACCCGGCGCGTAGCGTCAGCAGGGTGATCTCGCTGGGGGCGAACACCCGGAACGGCGGTCCCCAGAACCCGGTGCCGCGGCTGGTGTAGAGCTGGGTACGCTCGCCATGGGCGCTGAGGCCGTGGACGACCGGCTGGTCAAGGCGGACAAGGAAATTGAAGGGCCAGATCTGCCCGCCGTGGGTATGGCCGGAGATCTGTAGGTCGACGCCGGCGGCCACCGCGTGGCGGATCTGCTTGGGCTGGTGGGCCAGCAGCAGGATCGGCAACGACGGATCGGCGCCGGCCAGGGCGGTGGCGAGATCCTGGCCGTGGCCGCGGGTGCCCGAACCGGCGGCGGTGTCGTCGTCAACGCCGGCAACCACGAGCCGGTCGCCCCCGCGCTCGACGATGACATGCCGGTTGTGCAGCGAATCCCAGCCGATCGCCGCCATGTGGTCCAGCCAGCCCTGGGCTTCGCTGAAGTACTCGTGATTGCCGGTGACGTAGGTGCGTGTCGCTGCCCGCACGTCGGCCAGCGGTGCGGCCTGCGCGCGGCGCATCTGCACGGTCCCGTCGGCGATGTCCCCCACGTGACAGACGACATCGGCGTCGAGTTCGTTCACCCGATCCACCACACCCGCCGACCAGCGGGCCCGGTTGATGGGCCCGTAGTGGGTGTCGGTGATCATCGCCACCCGCAGCCCGTCCAGGCCGGGGCCCAGGCGCGGGATGCGTACCTCGACCCGGCGGATCCGGGGGATCCGCATCGCTTCGAAGTGACCCCACGCGAGTAGGGCCGCCGCGACGAGGATCACCGTGACGGCGACGATCCGGGACCGCAGCGGGTCGTCCACACCTGCCGCCAGCAGCACCACCCGCAGGACGTTGCCGAGCACCGACCAGACGAAAAGCACCCATATCGCCCCGAGCAGGGCGTCACCCAGCACCGACGGTCCGTCACGGTGCTTGCCGTGCCCGGTGAACATCAGGATGGGCAGTCCGATCAGCGCCGAGGCGAAGACCAACGTGCCGATCACGGCGACGGGGACGGGCCAGCCACCGGCGGCGACCAGCGTCCACCACGGCACCCCGAACAGCAGGGCCAGCACCGCGGACACCACGGCCTGGCGACGCACACGCGCGCCGGACCGTCGCGGTGGGTGGGTGGTTTCTTCGACCACTTCGGCCGGGTTGTCGGTCATGGCACCTCGATCTTGAAAAATATTCCTGATACCCGACGGTACCGATGCGCGCCGACCTGCCAAGTTGCTGGAGAATGAGCCGATTGGCGCGCATGGCGCGTAGGCTTGCGTCATCCGGCTTTTTGCTCGGAGGTTAAGAGTCAGCCTTTGAGTCATCGCGCCCTACCAGCTCTGGTCTGCGAGGCATCATGACTGAACCAGGCAAAATCATTGTCAACACCACACGGGTGAACACGACCGTCATCATGAACTGCTCTGGTGACCTCGACGTCACCACCGCTGCGATCCTGGAACGACAGATCGAGGACGCCCTGCGTACCGATCCCGCCGCGATCGTCGTCGATCTGACCGAACTCGACTTCCTGGCCGCCCGCGGTATGAACGTGCTGATCGCCGCCACGGGGCGGCTCGGGGACCGGGTGAAGTTCCTGGTCGTCGCCGACGGACCCAAGACCCGGCGGCCGATGACGCTGATCGGTGTCGACAACCAGGTGTCACTGCATCCGACCCGGGCCACCGCGCTGGCCGCGGTGGATCCGGCTGGGCCGGGTGCCACGCTGTCGGTCTGAGGCAGCTCAGCCGGGTAGCGTCTCGCCACCGATCGGAGCCAGCACCTCCCCGCTGTAGTAGGACGACATCCGGCCGGCGGCGAAGAACACGTACGACGGTGCGATCTCGTCCGGTTCGGCGGGCCGGCCCATCGGCGTCTGCTCACCGAATGATTCGGTCTTCTCGGCATCCATGGTGGCCGGGATCAGCGGCGTCCACACCGGGCCCGGGGCCACGCAGTTGACCCTGATCCCGCGCTCGTTGAGGGCCTGGGCCAGTGAGTAGGTGAGGGCGATGACCGCGCCTTTGGTCGCCGAGTAGTCGATCAGCGACTTGTTGCCGCGCAACCCGTTGATGGAGGCGGTGTTGATGATCGATGCGCCAGGCGTCAGATGGGCCAGCGCGGCCTTGGTCACGTGGAAGAAGCTGTCGATGTTGACCGCGAAGGTGCGCCGCCACTGTTCGTCGGACAGCTCCGCCAGATCGTCGACCGGCGATTGATAGGCCACGTTGTTGACGACGATGTCCAGACCGCCGAGGGCGGACACGGTATCCGCGACGATCTGGCGGCAGTGCGCGGCCTCGGCCAGGTCGCCGGGCAGCGCGACACCACGGCGGCCCTGTGCCTCGATGAGATTGACCGTGTGCGCGGCATCGTCATCCTCGTCGAGATAGGCGATCGCGACATCCGCGCCTTCCTTGGCGAACGCTGCCGCCACCGCCCGGCCGATACCGGAGTCGCCGCCGGTGATCAGGGCGCGTTTGCCCGCGAGTAGATCCCGCCCGACATAGTCGGCCATCTCGTCGCGTGGGGCGCGGTCCATATCGTCGGTGCGCCCGGGGTAGGGGATGACACCGTGCGGTGCGGGATCGGATTGCGAAGCCATCATGTCCTTCGGATCTAGTATGGGACGGCGGAGATACCCCGGCGTATCCGCGCCAAACCCCACCGTGTGCTGGGATCGGACGTCCCGTCCGAGAGCTGCAGTGGGACTGCATCTCTCATGTCACGAAGCGCAGGATGCCAGTAGCGGATGTTCGCAAAATGGATATTTCGGATCTGGCACTCGCCGTGCTCGAGTGCTAAATTCTGCGGTGCACAGTGATTGGCTGCCCGCCGGGTGGCGGGCTCCAGGAGCGACGAGGAGGTGGATTGCTGTGCTTCGTTTTGATCCCTTCGGTGATGCCGTGGCCCGAGACGTGCTCGCCAATCAGGTCGGTGGTCGCGTTCCCCGATTCATGCCGATGGACCTCTACAAGGTCGACGATCATTACGTGCTGACCGCAGACCTGCCGGGCGTCGACCCGGGTTCGGTCGATGTCAGCGTGGACAACGGCACCATGACGCTGACGGCGCATCGCAGCGCCCGGTCCGACGAGGCCGTGCAGTGGTTGTCCAATGAGCGGTTCTCCGGGACCTACCGCCGTCAACTGGCCCTCGGCGAGGGCATCGACTGCTCGCGTATCTCGGCCACCTATGAAAACGGGGTGCTCACGGTCAGCATCCCGCTCGCCGAACGGGCGAAACCGCGACGCATCGACGTCGCCCATGCAGGATCGGCCCGCACCATCGAGTCGTCCACCGTCGACTCGTCCTAACGCCAGACACACCGCGCGGCCGCAGTCATGGACTGCGGCCGCGCAACTGGCTCGACCGCGAAAAATGCCCGGCGCCATGACGATCGGTGTGCACCGGGCCACAACACAGAGGGGGTGAGGTCCGAGAATGTCGGACGGCAGTACTGCGCCAACGTCGCAGCGGGTGGGGTGGTACCGCTACCACTTCGGCGACGAACGTTGGGAGTGGTCGGCCGAGGTCGAGTCCATGCACGGCTACCGGCCCGGATCTGTCCGTCCGACAACCGATCTGGTGTTGCAGCATAAGCACCCTGAGGACCGGGAGATGGTGGCCGCCACCTTGCGGGCACTGCGGCGCGAGCACCGCCCGTTCAGCACCCGTCACCGCATCGTCAATGTCCACGACGATGTGCGCGAGGTGATGATGATCGGGGAGAGTCTGCGCGACAGCGCCGGCGAGGTGGTCGGCGCCCAGGGTTTCTACGTCGACGTCACGCCGGATGATCAGGCGCGTGATGTCGCCATCACCGAGGCGGTGTCCGAGATCGCGGACAACCGCGCGACCATCGATCAGGTGAAGGGCATCCTCATGCTGATCTACGGCGTCGACGCCGATGCCGCGTTCGCGGTGCTGAGGTGGCGCTCGCAGGAGACCAACGTCAAACTCCGCGCGCTCGCCGAGCAGATGATGGCCGAGTTCACGCAGGTTGCCGGGGCGGAAACTCTGCCACCGCGAACGGTTTTCGACAACATTCTGCTTACCGCGCATGAGCGGGTAGGCGTCAGCGATCCGTAAAGATCGCCCTGCGCGATGTCAGCGCTGCGTATGGATGACCCTGCCGGGAGGCGGGGCGGCGTACTCCTGGAGTCATGACATCAGTCTTGGCCGCCGCGACCGAAGATCCGCTCCCAGCCCAGCTGCCCCGAACCGTCGGGCATAGCGTTCCGGCCGCCGCGCTGCGTGACCGCCGGATCGCCGAATGGATCCGCTCGCACGGCATCTCGGTGACCGCATGCGACGACTCCGATCTGAATCTGATCCGCTTCCACGGCATCCGGCCCATCCAGGTCGTGTTGCGCTGCGGCGGCTCCTCGAAAACGCTGCGACGGGCCGTGCGTCTCGATGTCTCGCGATTCATCGCCACCACCGCGCCCCAGTTGGCGCGGCTGGCCGAGTGCGCCGACAGCACCCGCTACGTCTACCTCGACGATGCGGCGCCGCTGATGTTGGGGGACCGGCGGTTGCGCGTCGCCGGCTTGCATACCCGGGTGTGCGACGGAGACTGGACCGCTGCCGCGCGCACTCTGGTCGCGCGATCGGCGGTCCTACAGGCTTGCGGGTCAACGGTGAAGCGGATCGTGCTGAGTGGCGGGCCGACCGAGCTGTGGCTGAATGTGGATTCCGGCCCGGCCGCGGCCATCGTCGCGGCCGTCGATGAGGTGGTCCGGACCGAGGCCGCCCGATGGAATGTGCCGAGGCCTGCGATCACCATGGCGGCGTTGACCTGACCGACGTGGCCGGTGTTGTCCTGGAGCGCAATGGGCCCCGTCTCGCGACGGGGCCCATTGTTCGGTCCGAGGAGCTCATTGCAATGAGCTTCGATGCAGAAGGTCAGTCCTTGGCGTTCTCGGCCGTCTTCTGGCGCGCCTCGGCAGCGTCGGCGGCGGCGCGGGCGGCGTCGGCCTGCGCTTCCTTCTTGGCGACATTGCGTTCGGCCTCGGCCTTGTCCTGCTGGGCCCGGCCCTCTTCGCGCAGGCCGTCATTACCGCTCACGATGCCGATGACTTCCTTGGCTTTGCCCTTGACGTCTTCGACGACACCACTCACGGCATTCTCGGGTCCACTGTCCGCCATGGCGATTCCTTTCTTCAGGGCGATGTTCGCTCGGGCGATGTTCGCTGTGGCGTAAGTACCCCTTCGTTTTTCGGATCACTCCGGAATGTGACGCGCGTCACTATCGACCGGCATGACGTCCGCCACTCGGCCTCACGGCTCACCCGCTGTCAGAACGGCTTGCCCGCCGTCAGAACGGTGGCGGGTCGCTGTCGGTGTAGGTGGTGGTGGTGTCGAAGTAGCCGTGGGTTCGGGTTGTCGGTGGTCGCGGGTAGGTGGGCGGGGTCTGTCCGCGGGTGTGTTCGAGGGCGAGTTCGCGTGCGTTGCGGGCGCGTTCGGTGTTGATGCGGTATTCGCGGTCGTGTTGTCGGGTGCGCTTCCGGGTGGGGATGGTGGGGGTGCGGTCGTGCTCGTCGATGACGGTGATGTGTCGTGTACGCGGTATCGGGGTCTCGGTGATGGTGTGCGGGAACAGCACCGGGGCCAGCGGGGCGGTGGTGTAGCGGTGGCCGGTGGGTGTGGTCCAGGTGGTGGTGCCGTTGGGGTTGGCGTGTGGGGTCCAGCCGGTTGTGGCGGTTTTGAGTAGGTGGTGTTCGCGGCAGAGGGGTCGTAGGTTGCCCGGGTGGGTGGCTCCGGCGGGCCAGGGGGTGAGG
>NZ_MVHJ01000069.1 GCF_002086115.1 Mycolicibacterium bacteremicum | reverse complement strand
GGTACGTCGACACGCTGAGCGGGCGTGCACTCTGCGGTCGCTCGTGGGGAGCCGTGTTGTGCACAGTGGCGGACTGATCCACAGATCCCGCCGGCCCTCTGGTCTGGCGTCGTTTGTGAGACCCAGCATCGTCTCCCATGACAACTGCATTGGATGACCTGTTCGACCGCCAGGGTGGCGTGGCCAGCAGCGCACAGGTACTCGGCCTGCTGAGCCGGCGTTCACTTGCGCGGGCGCTCGATCACGGGTCCATCGAACGGATATGGCACGGCATCTATGCCCGGGCCGAACCGGGCCGCGACATCATGCTGCGCGGGCTCGATTTATCCTGTCAAACAACGGTTCCCATATGTCTGGGTACGGCAGCAGCGGCCTTCGGCTTCGATACCGAGAATCCGCCGGAGCTGCATGTGCTCAGTCCGGCGGGGGCGCGACTTCGCAGCGCCGAGGGGTTGGTGGTTCATCGTCGAGACGGCGCTCCGCTGGTGGACATCGCCGGGCGGCCAGCGACGGCGCCGGCGTGGACAGCGGTGGAGGTGGCCCGCTCACTGCGTCGCGGCCGAGCACTGGCCACCCTGGACGCGGCTCTGCGCAGTGGCCGATGTCTGCCCGCCGGGTTGTGGGATGCCGCAACCGCCCAGGCCGGCAGGCGAGGCATCATCGCGGTGCGCCGGCTGATACCGCTGGCGAGCCCATTGGCCGAGTCACCGATGGAGAGCGAGGCCCGGCTGGTCATGCATGATGGCGGGCTGCCGGCCCCGCAATTGCAGTACGAGATCATCGACGGGAACGGTGATCTGCGGCGATTCGACTTCGCGTGGCCGAACGCGCGGGTCGCCGCCGAATACGAGGGCGTCGACTGGCACAGCGGCGCTGAGGAGATGCGCCGTGATCGTCGTAGACTCGCGGCGGTTCAGGACGCCGGGTGGGTGTCGGTACCGATCCTTTTCGAGGATGTGCGCCATCGGCCGACCGAGTTCGTGATGCGACTCGAACGGCATCTTCGGGGGCGAATCGCTGCGTGAGCGACCCCATAGTGTCCATATGTGCGGCGTGTCCCCGTACA
>NZ_MVHJ01000068.1 GCF_002086115.1 Mycolicibacterium bacteremicum | reverse complement strand
GCGTTGCGCAGCGGCGGACTGGTGACCTTCACCGCGATGGACATCCCGGCCGCGCGTGACCTGGTGCCGGTCCTGGTGGCCCGGCGGGGGGGGCGGGGGCGGCTGCGGCTGCTGGGGTTGGGGCGGACGCCAATCCGGCCAGTCGTCATCATCGTCGTAATCGGGGCGCTGCGGCTGCTGCTCCCACGGCGGGCGCCACTGCGGCCACTGTGGGCGCGGCAGCACGATCACCGGCGGCGGCAGGACCACGGGCGGACGCCACACCGGCGGCACCGTCGGCTGCACCACCGGCGGTGCGATCGGGGCCGGCGGCGGCGCGGCCGGCGCCGGGGCGGGTGCGGGGGCCTGCGGTGCCGGCGCCTCGACGTACACCTGGCGCGGGGCCGGGGCCTGCTGCACCACCGGGATCGGTGCCTTGATGGTCTCGGCCGCCTCGGGGGCCGGCGGCGCAGCGGGCTGCACCGGCAACGCCTCGGGGGCCGGGGCCGCCGGGCGCGGCACCTGCACGCTGGGTGCGACGGCCGCGCGGGCCGGGGCCGGTCGCTCATCGGCGGTCGGGCGGATGCTGACGGCCAGCGAGATGGCCAATGCCACCACCCCGACCACGAAGATCGACGCCATGGCGCTGCCCACCAGCAGGAACGGCTTGCGGCTCTCGTCGGCGGGTGGTTCGGCGTCCAGCCCGGCCAGGTCCTCGGGCACCTCGTAGGCGGAAGCGGCCAGCTGGGTGTCGGCGGTGTGCAGGACAGAACCCGCGGTCGGGCCGTCGGGGTCCAGGGAGTAGGCCAGGCCCACCGTGGACGCCTCGTACATGGGGGCGCTGGCCGAGGCCAGTGCGGCGCCGCGGGCCAGCGCCAGGCCGGACTCCTCGGGCGCGCTGACCGGGATGTCGACCAGGTCGGAAAGGTGATCCTTGACCGCGGCCACGTCGACGCCGGAGCCGACGACGAACATGCCCTCGGGGGCGGTGTCCTGGCCGGCGACCGCGGCGGCCATCTCGCCGAGCACTGCCATCGCGTCGGTGCTGTGCAGGCTTCGGCTGAGCACCTTGACCACCGAGCCGTCATCGCCGCGGACCACCGACAGCGTCGCGGTGTCGCGGTCCAGGAACAGCAGGGCGGTCGAGCTGTAGCCGACCGCGCGGCCGGGCCCCCCCCGCCCCCCCCCCCCCCGCCCGGGGCGGGCCGTTATGAGACCACCAACCCAAAACTCGGACCGCCGGCGGCCCCCGCGGCCCGCCGCCCCGCGGCCCGCGGGGGTGGTGGG
>NZ_MVHJ01000067.1 GCF_002086115.1 Mycolicibacterium bacteremicum | reverse complement strand
GCCGTGATGGATGAGGTCGAGACGCTGACCTGCCGGTTACCCTCGCAGTGGCATCGCATGCTGGCCACCCTGCAGGCCGACAACTCTCCACGTGAGATGGGCGCCAAATCTTGGAACGAGGTACTGCGGATCCGGTGGCGGCTCTCGACCGCCGAGGCCGGCCGCCGCCTACATGAGGCCGCCGACCTGGGGCCGCGACGGTCGTTGACCGGAGAACCCCTGCCTGCGCTTCTACCGGTGGTGGCCGTCGCCCAGGCCGCCGGGCTGATCACCCCCGAACACGTCAAGGTGATCCGCGAGGCAGTGCGGGATCTGCCCGGCTCGGCCAGCACCGCCGACCGCGAGACGTTCGAGATGGCCCTGGTGCGCGAGGCCCTCGGGGTGGGACCCAAGGCGCTCGCCGAGTCCGCAGCCGACCGGCTGTTCCTACTCGATCAGGACGGACCCGTGCCCGACGAACGCGAACGGCAACGCAAACGCGGCGTGACCGTGGGCACCCAACGCCGCGACGGCACCACCCCGATCACCGGGCAACTGGACCCCGAAGCCACAGCCGTCTGGGAACCGTTGTTCGCGAAATTCGCCGCCCCCGGCATGTGCAACCCCGCCGACGACCACCCCTGCACCCTCGGCACCCCCACCCAGGAACAGATCGACCACGACTACCGCACCCAAGCCCAACGCCAACACGACGCGATGATCGCCGTCGGCCGCATCGCCCTGATGTCCAACCTCGGCCAACTCAACGGACTCCCGGTGGCGATGATCATCCGCACCACCCTCGGCGAACTGCACTCTTTGGCCGGGATCGCAGTGTCCGGCGGTGGAACCAAGATCCCGATCCGCGACGTCATCCGGATGGCCGGCCACGCCTCCCACCACCTGGCCATCTTCGACGACGCCACCGGCGCCGCCCTGAACTACTTCCGCACCCGGCGCACCGCCAGCCCCGCCCAGCGCATCATGCTGATCGCCCGCGACGGCGGCTGCACCAAACCCTGCTGCACCAACGGCCCCTACTACTGCCAAGCCCACCACGGCAAAAAAGCCTTCTCCCACGGCGGCAACACCAACGTCGACGATCTCACCCTGGCCTGCAGCTGCGACAACCGGATGGTCGACGACCACGGCGACGGCACCGGCTACACAACAACATTCAACGCCCGCAACGAATGCGAATGGCACCCGCCCCCAGCCCTGGACCACGGCCAAGCCCGCATCAACTACCACCACCGCCCCGAACTCCTCCGACACCCGCCGCACGACCGATCGCAATGGGCCGACCGGGCCG
>NZ_MVHJ01000066.1 GCF_002086115.1 Mycolicibacterium bacteremicum | reverse complement strand
GACACTCAGTGTCACGGTGGACGTGCCGCTGTTGCGGTGGTTGGGTCTTCTCACCTGGTGTCTGGCTCCTACAGACACTGCCGCCCGTGGGGTTGGCATTCGACCGTTGTGCCGATGCCAGGTGGGAAGGACCGACCGGCGTGACTTGATAGGAGCGTGGCACCGCCCCCACTGAGATGTGTCCTGCCGGTCGGCCCGACCTTCACCTCATCCACCAGATGAAAGAAGGCACCGTCCATGGTCGTCGTTGGAACCGATGTACACAAGCGCACCCACACCTTTGTCGCTGTCGACGAGGTCGGCCGCAAACTCGGCGAGAAAGTCGTCAAAGCCACCACAGAGGGCCATCACCAAGCCATAGCGTGGGCTCGCGAGCAATTCGGGGAGCAACTGCTGTGGGGTATCGAAGACTGCCGCAACCTCTCCGCTCGCCTGGAACGCGATCTGCTCACCGCGGGCCAGTCCGTAGTGCGGGTGGCCCCGAAGTTGATGTCGCAGGCCCGCGCCTCGGCGCGGACCCGCGGCAAGTCTGACTCCATCGACGCACTGGCCGTCGCGCACGCAGTGTTGCGCAACCCTGGTCTGCCGGTCGCCTCCCACGATGCAGTTTCCCGTGAACTGAAATTGCTGATCGATCGTCGCGAAGACCTTGTAGCGCAAAGGACTTCTACGATCAATCGGCTGCGCCAACGCGTCCACGAACTCGACCCCGGCGCTGAACCCAAACCCGCTTCGCTGCACCGTCACAAACCCTGCGCGGCCCTCGGTGCATGGTTGGACACTCAACACGGGCTGCTCGCCGAGCTGGCCCGCGACGAACTTACTGATGTCAGGCGCCTCACCGAAACGATCAACGCACTGGCGGCCCGGATCGGTACGCGAGTGCAGCAGGTCGCTCCGGCTCTGTTGGCCTTACCTGGATGCGGTGAACTGACTGCCGCCAAAATCATCGCCGAAGCCGCCGGCATCAACCGCTTCCGCAGCGAAGCCGCCTTCGCCAGGCACACCGGCACAGCACCGATTCCAGTCTGGTCGGGCAACACCGCCGGACGGGTCCGACTGAACCGCTCAGGAAACCGACAACTCAACGCCGCGTTGCACCGAATCGCGATCACTCAATTGCGTATCCCGGGCAGCGCCGGCCAGGTGTACTACCGCAGCCGTCTCGCCCGCGGAAAAACAACCAAGGAAGCGCTGCGCTGCCTCAAACGCCACCTCAACCGCACCGTCTACCGTTGCTTACACGCAGACCAAACCAAAAGCGGAACCAGCCAAGAAACCCACACGCAGGCCGCTGCTTGACATAGGAGCAATGGTC
>NZ_MVHJ01000065.1 GCF_002086115.1 Mycolicibacterium bacteremicum | reverse complement strand
TTCCCTCCGGCGAGCGTGCGTGAACTCGGGTGTGAGTTCGGCGTGTTGGGGTGCTGACACGCACGCTCGCCGGGGTGGGGGTTAGGCGTTTTCGGGGAAGCCGAGGTTGATGCCGCCGTGGGAGGGGTCCAGCCAGCGGGTGGTGATGGCTTTGGTGCGGGTGAAGAAGTGCACGCCTTCGGTGCCGTGGGCGTGGCTGTCGCCGAACAGGGAGGCTTTCCAGCCGCCGAAGCTGTAGTAGGCCATGGGGACGGGGATGGGGACGTTGATGCCGACCATGCCGACCTCGACTTCGTTTTGGAAGCGTCGGGCGGCGCCGCCGTCGTTGGTGAAGATGGCGGTGCCGTTGCCGTAGGGGTTGGAATTGATCAACTCCAGGGCTTGGTCGTAGGTGTCTACGCGCAGGACCGATAGGACGGGGCCGAAGATTTCGTCGGTGTAGACGCTCATGTTGGGGGTGACGTTGTCGAGCAGGGTGGGGCCCAGCCAGAACCCGTCGGGGTCTCTTTCCGAGCCAACCTCGGCTGCTACCTGGCGGCCGTCGACGACGACCTTGGCGCCGTCGGCTTAGCCGGCGTCGATGTAGGAGGCGACCTTGTCGCGGTGGGCCTTGGTGACCAGGGGGCCCATGTCGGTGTTCTTGGTGCCGTCGCCGATTTTCAAGCCGATGGTGCGTTCTTGGATTTTGGCGACGAGGTCGTCGGCGATGGGGCCGACGGCCACGGCGGCGGAGATGGCCATGCAGCGTTCGCCGGCGGAGCCGAAGCCGGCGTTGACCATGGCGTCGGCGGCCAGGTCGAGGTCGGCGTCGGGCAGGATGACGGCGTGGTTTTTGGCTCCGCCGAGGGCTTGGACGCGTTTGCCGGCGGCGGTGGCGGTGGCGTAGACGTACTGGGCGATGGGGGTGGAGCCGACGAAGCTGATGGCCTTGATGGCGGGGTGGGTCAGTAGTTCGTCGACGGCGGTCTTGTCGCCTTGCAGGACGTTGAATACGCCGTCGGGTAGGCCGGCTTCTTTCCACAGTGCGGCCAGCCATAGTGAGGCCGAGGGGTCTTTTTCCGAGGGTTTGAGTACGACGGTGTTGCCGGCGGCGATGGCCAGGGGGAAGAACCACATGGGGACCATGGCGGGGAAGTTGAACGGGGAGATGATCCCGACCGGGCCCAGGGGTTGCAGGATGTTGTGGACGTCGACCTTGGTGGAGGCGTTTTCGGTGTATCCGCCTTTGAGCAGGTGGGGGATGCCGCAGGCGAATTCGACGACTTCCTGGCCGCGGGCGACTTCACCGAGGGCGTCGGAGACGACCTTGCCGTGCTCGCTGGTGATGATCTCGGCGAGTTCGCCCTTGCGGGCGTTGAGCAGTTCGCGGAAGGTGAAGAGGATCTGGGTGCGTTTGGCCAGGGAGGTGTCGCGCCAGGCCGGGAACGCCGCGGCGGCGGCCTCGATGACCGC
>NZ_MVHJ01000064.1 GCF_002086115.1 Mycolicibacterium bacteremicum | reverse complement strand
GCGACGACGACCGAGGAGCCGTGGCCGAAGAGGCCTTGGTTGGCGGTGACGCCGACGGTGGCGCCTTCGACCTGGCGGCCGGTGGCCTGGCCTTTGAGCTGCCAATTCAGTTCGCACACCTGGGCGATGGCTTGGGCGGGGATGGCCTCGCCGAAGGAGGCCAGACCGCCGGAGGCGTTGACCGGCACCCGGCCGCCGATGGTGGTGGCCCCGGAGCGCAGTAGGTGTTCGGCCTCACCTTTGGCGCACAGGCCGAGGTGTTCGTACCAGTCGAGTTCCAGGGCGGTGGACAGGTCGTAGACCTCGGCCAGGGACAGGTCTTCGGGTCCGATGCCGGCTTCGGCGTAGGCGGCGTCGAGGATCTGGTCTTTGAACACCCGGTCGGGCCCGGGGACGACGGCGGTGGAATCGGTGGCGATATCGGGCAGTTCAGGTAGGTGTTGCGGGTACTGCGGTGACTGCAGGCTGACCGCGCGGACCGAGGGGACACCGGCGACGGAGCCGAGATGTTTTTCGGCGAAGGCTTTGGAGGCCACGATGAGGGCGGCGGCGCCGTCGGAGGTGGCGCAGATGTCGAGCAGGCGCAGCGGGTCGGAGACCACGGGGGAGGCCAGCACGTCGGCGACGCTGGCCTCTTTGCGGTAGCGGGCGTAGGGGTTGTTGAGGCCGTGGCGGGCGTTTTTGACCTTGACGTTCGCGAAGTCCTCCAGGGTGGCGCCGTAGAGGTCCATCCGCCGGCGGGCCAGCAGCGCGAAGTAGACGGTGTTGGTGGCGCCGATGAGGTGGAAGCGTTGCCAGTCCGGGTCGTTTTTGCGTTCGCCGCCGACGGGGGCGAAGAAGCCTTTGGGGGTGGTGTCGGCGCCGATGACCAGCGCGACATCGCAGAAGCCGGCCAGGATCTGGGCGCGGGCGGACTGTAGGGCTTGGGACCCGCTGGCGCAGGCGGCGTAGCTGGAGGTGACGGGGATGCCGTTCCAACCCAATTTCTGGGCGAAGGTGGCACCGGCGACGAAGCCGGGGTAGCCGTTGCGGATGGTGTCCGCGCCGGCGACCAGCTGGATCTGGCGCCAGTCCAGGCCGGCCTCGGCCAGCGCGGCGCGGGCGGCGACGACGCCGTATTCGGTGAAGTCGCGGCCCCATTTGCCCCAGGGGTGCATGCCGGCGCCGAGAATGTAGACAGGGTCTGGGCTCATCGCGCGATCCTCCAGGCGTGGGTGGTGCGGATGACACCGTCGTCGTCGGTGTAGAGCGGCATGGTCGTCAGCTCCATCTGCATGCCGACGTTCAGATCGGCGGCCAGGGTGCCCTCGACGACCTTGCCGAGCACGATCAGGCCTTCGTCGGCGAGCTCGACCGCGGCGACGGCGAACGGTTCGAACGGGTCGGGTGACGGATATGGCGGTGGGGGTGCGTAGCGGTTCTCGGTGTAGCTCCACACCGTGCCGCGCCGGGACAGTGGGACCAGGGCGAGGGTGTCGCTGTCACAGGCCGGGTTCGGGCAGTTGGTCTC
>NZ_MVHJ01000063.1 GCF_002086115.1 Mycolicibacterium bacteremicum | reverse complement strand
GCGCGCGGCCGGCCCCGGTTCAGGCGTTCTGCGTCTCTTGTTCGCGTTTGATTTCCAGTGCGATGTCGATGAGTTGGTCCTCTTGGCCGCCGATGAGTTTGCGTTGGCCGGCGCGGTGCAGCAGCTGATGGGCGGGCACCCCGTAGCGTTCGGACTGGCGGATGGCGTGCTTGAGGAAGCTGGAATACACCCCCGAGTACCCCATGATCAGCGCGTTGCGGTCCAGCAGGCACTCGGCCGGCATCGCCGGGGCGACGACCTCTTCGGCGGCGTCGGCGATATCGAAGAAGTCGATACCGGTCTTCACACCGATCTTGTCGAACACCCCGATGAGTGCCTCCACCGGTGCGTTACCGGCACCGGCACCGAACCGCCGGCACGACCCGTCGATCTGCTTGGCACCGGCACGCACCGCCTCGATGGAGTTGGCCACCCCGAGCCCGAGGTTCTCATGGCCATGGAAACCGACCTGCGCGTCATCGCCGAGTTCGGCGACCAAGGCGGCCACCCGATCCGACACCTGGTCGAGCACCAGGGCACCCGCAGAATCCACCACGTAGACGCACTGACAACCGGCATCGGCCATGATGCGGGCCTGGGCGGCCAACTTCTCCGGGGAGATGGTGTGGCTCATCATCAAGAACCCGACGGTCTCCAGGCCGAGTTCGCGGGCCAATCCGAAATGCTGGATGGAGACATCGGCCTCGGTGCAGTGGGTGGCGATCCGGCAGATCTCCCCACCATTGTTCTGCGCCTCCTTGATGTCCTCCTTGGTGCCCACCCCGGGCAGCATCAAAAAGGCGATCTTGGCGTCCTTGGCGGTCTCGGCCGCGAGTCTGATCAGTTCCTGCTCAGGGGTTTTGGAGAAGCCGTAGTTGAACGACGAGCCACCCAACCCGTCACCGTGGGTCACCTCGATGACCGGCACCCCCGCGGTGTCCAGCGCCGCCACGATCGAGCGGACCTCCTCGGCGCTGAACTGGTGACGCTTGTGATGAGACCCGTCGCGCAGCGACGTGTCGGTCATCCGGATGTCCCACACCGGATTGAAGAAGATGTCACTCATGCCTGTACTCCAGTTCCGGCGCCGACACGTTCCTTGGCGATCTCCTCGCCGACCTTGGTGGCCGCCGCGGTCATGATGTCCAAATTCCCGGCATAGGGCGGCAGATAATCGCCGGCACCCTCCACCTCGACGAAGGTCGTCACCACATGCTGACCACCGTTGACCACCGAGGGCTCATCGAACTGCGGCTCATTGAGCAACCGGTACCCGGGCACATAGGTCTGCACCTCGGCCACCACCTCCTTGATCGAGGCGGTGATCGCCGCATGGTCGGCATCCTCGGGGATCGCGCAGAAAATGGTGTCGCGCATGATCATCGGCGGCTCGGCCGGGTTCAAGATGATGATCGCCTTACCCCGGGCCGCCCCACCGATATCGCGCACACCGGCACTGGTGGTCTTGGTGAACTCATCGATATTGGCCCGGGTGCCCGGCCCCGCCGACGCCGAGGACACCGACGCCACGATCTCGGCATACGGCACATCCACCACCCTCGACACCGCATACACCATCGGGATGGTCGCCTGCCCACCACAGGTCACCATGTTCACATTCGGCGCATCCAGATGCGCCCGCAGATTCGCCGGCGGAATCACCCCCGGACCCACCGCGGCCGGGGTCAGATCGATCGCGGTGATCCCGGCCTCGGCATACCGCGGCGCGGCATCACGATGCACATACGCCGAGGTCGCCTCGAACACCACATCGGGTTTCTCGGACCGGCCCAGCAGCCAATCCACCCCCTCATGAGAGGTCTCCAAACCCAGCGTGCGGGCCCGCGCCAGACCCTCGGACTCCGGATCGATCCCGATCATCCACCGCGGCTCCAACCAGTCCGACCGCAACAGCTTGTACAGCAGGTCGGTGCTGATATTGCCCGACCCCACAATCGCCACAGACAACTTCTCGGCCACTACAGCTCCCCTACTCGAAAGAAAGTCGGACCGAACCTAGCCCGTCGAAATCAGCTACGAAATCGTCACCCGGAGCTGCATCTATCGCACGCATACAGGCACCGGGCAACACGATGTCCCCGGCACGCAACCGCACCCCGAACTGATCGACCTTGCGCGCCAACCACGCCACCGAGGTCACCGGATTACCCAGCACCGCATCACTGCGCCCCTCGGCCACCACCTCACCATTACGCTTCAAGACGGCATCGATGGCTTTGATGTCGATGTCCTTGGGCGACACCCGCTCACGCCCCAACACCCAACCCGCCGAGGACGCATTATCGGCGATCGTGTCGCACAACTTGATCTTCCAGTCCGTGATGCGGGTATCGATCAACTCGATCGACGGCGCATACGCCGCGGTCGCGGCCAGCACATCATCCTCGGTGCACCCCGCACCGGGCAGATCATCGGCCAAGATGAACCCGACCTCCACCTCCACCCGCGGATACAAAAACCGACCCGCCGCCACCGGCCTGTCCTCATAGACCTGCATATCGGCCAGCAGATGACCGTAATCGGGCTCATCCACGCCCATCATCTTCTGCATCGCCTCCGACGACAGACCCACCTTGTGCCCCACCACCCGAGCACCCTCGGCCACCCGCTGCCGGATATTGACCAACTGAATCTCATAGGCATCCACCACATCGATATCCGGATACCGATCCGTCAACGGCGCCGTCGCAACCCTGCTGCGCTCCGCCTCAGCCAGATCGGCCGCGAGCTCATCGCGCACCTCGAC
>NZ_MVHJ01000062.1 GCF_002086115.1 Mycolicibacterium bacteremicum | reverse complement strand
GTCCGGCTCCGGCGGCGCGGCCGGAGCCGGAGCCGCGGGCTTGGGGCCGGGCCGGGGACCGGGGGTCGGCGCCGAACCGGCGGGCTTGGCCGCCGCCGGTGCCGGCTTGGCGGTCTTGCCGCCGCCGAATGATTCACGCAACCGGCGGGCGACGGGCGCCTCGACAGTCGATGATGCCGATTTGACGAATTCGCCCTGTTCGTTCAGTCGGGCGAGGACTTCCTTACTGGTGACACCGAGTTCCTTGGCCAACTCGTGCACGCGGGCCTTACCTGCCACTACTTCTCCTCGTTTGGAGGCGTCAGCGGTGGTGGGGCCGCGCCTCGGGTTTAGCTATGACGCATGGTCATCGGGACTTCACGGTGTGCTCATGTTCTTCGCTACCTGTTCTCTAGCCGGTGGAAAAACTCTTCCACCGCGGTGGTGTCCGGCGAACCGGTGATGCGCAACGCTCGGCCGATCGCCCGCCGGCGACGTGCTACGTCCAGACACTGCGGATCGGGGTGCAGCCATGCACCCCGCCCCGGCAGGTTACCCGCTGAGTCCACAATCACGGCGTAATCGCCGGGCCTGTCGGACACCGCGGCCAGTCGAAGCAGATCGACGGCCAGCTCTCGCTTCCGGCATCCCACACACGTCCGCACCGGTCCCTCGGGACTGCGGTGCGCACGAGCCGGGATGGCCGAAGTCTCGCGCTGGATCACGGCTCAGTCTACCGTTCGCAGTTCGCAGGACAGAATCGTGTGCCACCGGACCGGATGGGCACGCTCTCACTTGGCGTGTTCGGCCCCGTCCGCGTCGGGCGCTGCGGCCGCATCGCTGCGGATGTCGATCCGCCAGCCGGTGAGCCGGGCGGCCAATCGCGCGTTCTGTCCCTCCTTGCCGATCGCCAGGGACAGCTGGAAATCGGGCACCACGACACGGGCTGCGCGGGTGTTCTCGTCGATGACCGTGACCGAGACCACCTTGGCCGGGGAGAGCGCATTGGCGACGAAGCGGGCCGGATCGTCGTCGAAGTCGATGATGTCGATCTTCTCCCCCGACAGCTCGCTCATCACGTTGCGCACCCGCTGGCCCATCGGGCCGATGCAGGCGCCCTTGGCGTTCAGCCCGGACACCCGGGAGGTCACCGCGATCTTGGAGCGGTGCCCGGCCTCGCGGGCCACCGCGACGATGTCCACCGACCCGTCGGCGATCTCGGGCACCTCCAGCGCGAACAGCTTGCGCACCAGGTTCGGGTGCGTGCGGGACAGCTCGATCTTCGGTTCGCGGGCGCCCCGGGAGACCCCGATGACGTAGCAGCGCAGCCGGTCGCCGTGCTCGTAGCCCTCGCCGGGCACCTGCTCGGCGGGCCGGATCATGCCGTCGGAGCCCTTGGCCTCGGTGCCGACGCGGACCACCACGTTGCCGCGGGTGTTCTCGCGGGCATCGCGCTGCACGACGCCGGCGACGATATCGCCCTCCCGGGCCGAGAACTCGCCGTACATCTTCTCGTTCTCGGCGTCTCGCAACCGCTGCAGGATCACCTGACGCGCGGTGGTCGCCGCGATGCGACCGAAACCCTCAGGGGTGTCGTCCCATTCGCTGATCAGGTTGCCGTCGGCATCGGTCTCCCTGGCCATCACCTTGACCACGCCGGTCTTGCGGTCGACGTCGATACGCGCATCGGCCTCATGACCTTCGGTGTGCCGGTAGGCGGTCAGCAAGGCCGATTTGATGGTGTCGACGACGATGTCGACCGAGATTCCCTTGTCCGCCTCGATGGCGTGCAACGCCGCCATATCGATGTTCATGTGCCGGCCCCCTCTCCTGACTGTTCGACCAACTCCAGCTCACGCCGGTTCGGCTGCGAAAACTCAACTTGGACAACTGCTTTGGCAATCTGTTCGAGATCGACCGAGCGCAGCTCGAATTCCTTGCCCGCCGCCACCACCAGCGCCAGCACGCCGTCACCGACCACACCGATGCGTCCGGACAGGCTCGTGCCGTCACGCAGGGTCAACTCGGCCTTGCGCCCTCTGGACCGGCGGAAGTGCTTCTCCTCGGTGAGCGGACGATCCACCCCGCGCGAGGTGACCTCGAGCACGTAGGGGTCGAAATCAGACCGGTCGGCCTCATCGAGCTTCGCCGAGGCCAGCCGCGACAGTTCGGCCACCGCATCGAGATCCAGCGGGGTGTCGCCATCGGCGACGACGGTGATCCTCGGTGGCCGCGCGGTCGCCGTGATCGTCACATCCTCTATTTCGTAACCCGCGCGCGCGAATTCGCCGTCGAGGAGTTCGATCAGCTGCTCGCGCGACGGGAGTCGTGCAGACCGCAGCGGGTCGTCCGATGCCACGGCGAGCTCCTCATCTTGAGTTGTGCGGACAAGATCTCCGACCGGCCGGCCGGAGAATCAACTACCAAACGATACGCCAGCCGCGACGCGCCAATCACCAAACGAGCGGCCCGGCCCAACATGGCAGGATGTGGGCGTGCCGAGCGCCCTGCCCCAGCTGAGTCGGCGGCGTCTGCTGATCGGCGCCCTGCCCGCCACCCTCGCCCTCGGTGTCCTCGGATCCAGCACGGCCTGTGCCCCCGAGGCGCCGCCCGCCGATCTGGCCGACCTGCGCACCCAGTTCGACCGCGCCCGGTCCGACAGCACGCTGGCCGGAGACGCGGCCACCGCACTGGCCGGACCGTCGCGCCAGGCGCTGGTCGCGGCGCTGACCGCCATCGCCGCCGAACGCTCCGCCCACGGTGATGCGCTGGCCGCCGAGATCACCCGGTTGACCGACGGCCAGGCACCGGCCACCGACACCACCACCCCGACCACCAGCACGGCCCCCGCCGC
>NZ_MVHJ01000061.1 GCF_002086115.1 Mycolicibacterium bacteremicum | reverse complement strand
GTAAGATCGTCGGCAGCGTCAGATGTGTATAATAGACAGCTCTTCCAGAACCCCAACGCCTGAAGGTTGGTGAGCGGATGGAACGGTAGTGAGGACATTGCATCTCCCATATCGGGTGGCGCCCATAACGGGCCTGCCGCCGGAAACGGCGGAAGTCTTAGTTGTTCTCGTCGGTGACGATGCGACGGTTCGGCAGGGCGAGCTGCTTAAGGTTTTCGTCGATCTCCGACGGCGTCATCTGCCAAATCACCTGGCAGCGTTTCTCCACAGACAAGGTGTCGGCGGCCTGCGAGGACGCCGACGCCATCTCCGCGAGAGTGCGGAACTCGATCGGACCCCAATGCAGCCGAAGACTATTACCGCGCTCAGACTCGCCAGCTAGCGCAAACGCGATACGCCACAGCAACTTCAGTGGCGGTGTAATCCGTGCGCGCCGGTCTCGCACCTTGGCGGTCGCGGACTCTCGCATCAGGCCGGCACCCTCAGCGGAACCGTTCGCGGCATCCGGGGTGATCAGATGCAAAGGGGTTGAGGTGACAGCGGCGAACTCTTTGACGTCGTCACGTTTGGCGATGGTGAACGGCCCGAAGTCGGACTGCTGAGATTCCCAGATCTCAAAGTCGGCGGGAATCATCCACATCGAACCGGGTCCAGCCTTCAAGTTGGATCGCATGTCCGACAGCGTCGTTGCGGCAATGTCTTCGCCGTATTCGTCTTCGCCGTCGTCCGGGTCGCCCTTGAGAGCACGTTGCCGGAGAGACTGATACCAGAACCCGACAATGCGTTGCAGGGTGGTGTCGTTGATCCGGTCAAGCAGGTCAATGTGGGGTTCGTACTCCCCTAACCCGAATGCGTTCTCGAACCGGACGATCGGCACACCGCCGAGTTCGTCGAGACCATCAACAGGTTCGGGTTCGTCGCTGATTCGGCGCCACTCCAAACCCTCCAACTTCAGAGTCCACTTCTCACCGGGCAGGAACATGTGCGCGATCTGCTCACCGGTGATCTGGTCGTAGTCCTTGACCAACGCCGCAGCCAACCGCACAGGATTGTCCGGGTCAGGGATCCCGACGCAGCGCCGCGGATCAATTGCATGGATCGTCGGTGTGGGGGCTCCAGGAACGACAAGCCCGTACGCTTCGCCCATCGCGAAGAGATAGCCGAGAAGATCTTTGAACCGGGCTGCAAACCCGGATTCGTCCATGATCTGGGCGGCCAGATCGTCACCGTTGGTGTCGCCGTCCACCACCGTGGAGATGGCCTGCAACTCCATTCGATCCAACATCGCCGCCACACACATCGGGGCGTAGTTGGAGCGGGCCTTGCGCATCACATCCCGGAAAACATCGCGGTATTCGTCGGCGATGTGCGGCAGCGGAGGGTCACCCACGTAGTAGGACCACAGGGTGTCGAGGATGCGGTTGCGTGGCTGAAGTTCACGGCTGCACGCCGAAAGCTCGGGCCGAACCCGAACATCCTGCCATTTAGGGCGAGTGACCTGAGTGAACCTCACGTTCAACAGGTCGAACCACTCCGAGGGAGTCAGCAACAACCAACCGCCCTTCTACCGGATCTGGCCTATGACTTGTCGTTTCTGGCGGCGCCCCAGCCCTGCCGAGACCGCATCCAAGCGCGCTTTCCACGCCATCACCGCCGCATATGCGGCATCAATCTTGTCTGGGGAATCCGGGAACGCCTTGTACAGCAGGTAGCCCTTGCCGACCGCTCTGCGGCGAGCATTCAGCACATGCCGTGTCAATGCTGTGGAGCCGTCGTGGCTGCACTCACCGTTTTCAATCGCCGCGTGCAACGCCTTCACCGCTTCGACAGCGTTGGTGTCCTTGCCGCGTGGCCACGCCGCGATCCGGGAGGAACCCGACGCTTTCACCTTCGGATGCAGCTTCGCCCCGAACAGGGCTTCCCACTTCGCGATGTGCTCAGTCCACCCAGAGGGGTCTGCATAAAACCCGACCACGGTGTACCGCTTGAACGCCATCCGGATGACCGCATCCACTTCGGCGACCGGAGGCGCCCACGACGACTGATCACCTGTCTTGACACGGTCCCTGGCCGACATCTCTCGTGGCGCTTCCCACACCGACCTATCACCAATCTCGAACAGGTACCCGTCACGAACACGGCACCCAATCAGCGCGGTGGCGTCCGGCTTACCCTTCTTCCGACCAAGCGAGCCATCAAACCCGAGGACGATGACATCCTTGTCAGCCAGCGGAACGAACGATTCACGCTTCAACTCACCACCGGAGTAGCAGGCCCCCCACTCCGGAGACGACACCCACGCATCCGAAGCGTGAGTGATCTGATTCAGGTAGTCACTACGCGCCGTCTGGATATCCGTCGCTGGATCCCAAATGACCGCGATCTGCGCTTCCAAATCCACATGCCCCGGAGGGCACGGCGGATCATGCAGCACACACCCATCCGGATGCCCCGAGGAATCCCCGTACGACACCCGCAGCCCGTGAACCAACGACTCACGGTCACCCATGTCCGTCTCCGGCGGCGCCTCACGGTGATCCCACAGGATCGGCTGATCCAGCTTCGTTCGGCCTTCACGCGCCGCCACCGCAGTCTCAGCGGACTTCTCCGCCACCGAATGCTCACCCGGAATGTAGGCGTTCGGAGACTCAATCGTCCGCCCACCATTCTTCGCGGTGTTCGTCCGAATCTTCTGCGCCAAGGCAGGACCACCGTTAGACGGCACCCACTCCTCAGTCTGATCCAGAACCGCGAATGTCGTCGGCGCACCCTTCACAGTGCGACCCGAACTCGTCCGCTTCTCGATCTTCCCGCGAGGCAGGTTCACCACCGTGTCGAACGGCTCCACACCCGGATATGCATCAACAACCGGGCCTGCCAGCATCTCCACCATCGGCTGCCACGTGTTGTTCGTCTGATCCTCAGACACAGCAGCCACATGCACCAGCGGCGTTCTAACAGTGCTCCACGGCCTGCCGACCGGCTGCCCGTCAGCATCCCAGCCGTCGAACACCACATCCGCCAACGCTTCAACGATGCACAAACCACCAAGGATCGGGCTCTTGCCCCAGCCACGCGGCCTTCCGAGGAGGCCACGCCCGTACTTGAACCGGCCCGTCCGGGGGTCAATCTCGTACCAGCGAAGAATGAAGTCCTCTTGCTCCTGGTACGGCACGAACGGCTCATACTCGCCGACCGCCGGCCGCGCCAGATGCTCAGTCATCCAATCCAGCACATACCAGCCGAGAGTTGGAACCTCCCCCTCTTCAGAGGGCTTCCACGGCATCAGACAGCTTTGAGAGGGCCGCGCCGCGACCGCGACGACGGACCAGCAGAACCAGAACGCCGCTCATCAGCCTCATCAGCCGCCGCATACGTGATCCGCAGCCGAGCCCGGTCCTCCGACGTGGCACCCATCTTCGCCACCCGAAGACGCAGCTCCGGCAACAGCTTCAGATCACCCTTGCCCCACACCTTCGCATGAAGAAGAGCAGTATCGAGAAGGAAGTCCCAGTCCGTGGCGGTGAAATCCTTCGCCATCGGCTCAGAACCCCACACCTGCCACCAGCGCCGCGTAGCCTCCGGCCACACAAACCGCTGCGACACAATCTCGCCATCGTCCTCAACCTGAACATCAAACTCAGGCAACTCCGGCTGCGCCACCGGCTCCGCCGTGTACACGCGCAACCCCGACGGATCAGCGTTACGCCGAACCCGCTTCAACGGATCCTTCGGTTGAGGTCCGCGACCAGCCATAACGGCCAACCCCTTTCTGCCATAACGGCTTTCAAGAGACATACTGCATATGCCCAGGTCAGGCCGATTCGCCAGACCCGTACAAACAACGAGAACCGTGAGCCGGGGTTGTGGTCTGGACGCCGGGGGGAGGGGTGGACCCCGGGTGTGGGGTGCCTGTGACCTGCGGTTTTGTGTTTAGGTGTTTGGCCTCGGGGTTTGCAGGCC
>NZ_MVHJ01000060.1 GCF_002086115.1 Mycolicibacterium bacteremicum | reverse complement strand
GCGGCACGGGCGCAACCTCTTCCAGCGGCAGGTACATGTGCTTGGTGAACTGCGGCTGGTACGCGCCGCCACCGCCGGGCGCGCCGGTGCCTGCCCCGCCGGCACCGAACGGGCTCGTCCCGCCGCCGCCGGGCGCGGTGCCTCCGCCGCCGGCCGGCATGGCCCCGGTTGCAGTCCCACCGCCCGCTCCGGGTATCGCACCGCCCCCGCCGGGCGCGGTGCCGCCGCCGGCCACCGTCGCGGCCTAGGACCACTAGGACTCAGACGTAGCGATCACGCCCGGCGAGAGCGCCCAGCGCGATCTGCGCGACGTAGACGATGAGCAGCATGATCCACGGCACGGTCCACCCGCCGCTGACTTCGTGGAGCAGACCGAACAGGAAGGGTCCGAGTCCGGCAAGCAGATAACCCAGACCCTGCACCATGCCGGACAACCGCGCGGTGTCGGCCGCGGTTCGTGATCGCAGTCCGATCACGGCCAGGGCGAGCGAGAACACGCTCATCCCGAGGCCGAGCAGGATCGTCCACAGCAGCGGCGCCGCCATCGGCGCGAATGCCAAACCCAGTGCGCCACTGAATCCGAGCACCCCGAGTGCGACGATCCAGCCACTCTGGGAGGCCCGTCGGGCCGCCATCGGCGCGACCACGATGCTGATCGGTACGGCAATCACGGCGTTGAGTCCCAGGAGCAGGCCTGCGTCGCCCTTGTCCATCCCGTTGTCGATGAAAACCTGTGGCAACCAACCCATCACGATGTAGGCCATGCACGACTGACAACCGAAGAAACCCGTGACGATCCAGGCCAGCCGGCTGCGCAGCATCGAACGTTGCGGTGCCGCTGCAACACTCGGGGTCGTCGTGTGCGCGGCAGTTGTGCGACCACGCATCGCAAGAAGCCAGAACACCAGCGCGGCCGCCGCCAGGCCCGCCCAGGCGCCCAGCGCCAGGCGCCAGCCGCCGAGCAGATCGTCCAGCGGCGGGGTGACCGCCGATCCGGCAGCACCACCGCCCTGCAGTGCCGCGGTGTAGATGCCCGTCATCAGACCGATCCGAGCCGGGAACGATTCCTTGATGACGACCGGGATCAGAACGTTGATCAATGCGATTCCGGCGGTGGCGATCAAGGTGCCACCGATGACCACGGCCGGCCCGTCGACGACGCGCAGCACCAGACCGGTGATGAGCACCACGAGGGCTGCGGCGATCGCGCGGCCCAGACCGATCCGGCGGGCCAGGAAGGGCGCGGTCAATCCGGCGAACGCGAAGCACAGGCCGGGCAGGGTGGTCAGCAGTCCGGCCCACAGTGCCGAGGTCCCCAGCGTGTCGCGCATATCGCCGAGCAGCGGACCGACGCTGGTGATGGCGGGCCGCAGATTGGCGGCCGTGAGCACGACCGCCGCCATCAACAGCACACCCCCGGCGGCCACCTCGGCCGGCCGGGGATCCGCCGGCCCGATCTCGAACTCCCGGCTGTCCAGGGTTTCCGGGTGGCGGGGCTGATTCATCTGCACTAGCCTGCCATACATCCGATGATTGGATGAAAAGGGTTTTACATGCCGTTGGCATCAGCACGCCGAACCGGACTGGTGGATCAAGCCATCGAACAACTGCGCCAGTCGGTGGCATCCGGAGAATGGCCCGTCAACGCCAGGATCCCGACCGAACCGGCGCTGGCGGAGTCACTCGGAGTGGGCCGCAATACCGTGCGCGAGGCGGTACGTGCGCTTGCTCACAGCGGAATCCTGGAGGTGCGCCAGGGCGACGGTACGTACGTGCGCGCCACCAGCGAAGTGTCCGGCGCGCTGCACCGGCTGTGCGGCACCGAGTTGCGCGACGTCCTGCAGGTCCGCCGTTGCCTTGAGGTGGAGGCGGCACGACTGGCCGCGACGGTACGCACCGAGGCAGATCTGGCCGAGCTCTGGCAATTGTGGGAACGCACCGAGGAACTGCGCTCCGCCGGGCTGGGTGAGGAGTTCGCCCGCACCGACGCCGAGCTGCACTTCGCCGTGGTCCGCAGCGCACACAATCCGGTGCTGACCGAGCTGTATCGGGGTTTGACCGAGGTGGTTCTGGCCAGCGTGGTCACCAGCACCAGGAATCTTGCCGACAGTCCCCAGCACCGGGCCCTCATCCAGGCCATCGCCGACGGCGACGAGGCAGCGGCCATCGGTGAGGCCGGCGGTTTCCTCGACGAACTGCTCGACCGGCTGCCCGAGCCGTAGCGTTCTACTCGGGCTGCAGGACGTCGGAGTCGACGAAGGTCAGGGAGCCACTGTCGAGCAGGACCGCCCACCGGCGGGCGGCGTCGACGATGTGATGTTCACCGATGTCCACGGACTGACCGGCGCTGTCGCCGAAGTCGTCGACGATCACGCCGACGGCCTCGTCATCGGTTCCGGCATGGACACGCACCCGCGCATCGACGGCAAGTCCCTGATCCTGGTTGTCGGGGTCGGCACCCACGAATCCCTGAGCAGTCACCAGAACTCCCTTGTCATCCGCGGCGGCCGCTGTCTGCGCCCGCGCTCTCACGTGCCGCGGGGAGATGAATTCTGTGATCCATTCCCAGCGCCTGTTTCGAACTGCACGCCCAGCCCCCGACGGGCGTCGGCCGATCCCTTCGAACCGAGCGACGCTCAACCGAACACGCCGATCCTGAGTTACCGCATACAACGTTGTCAATCCGCTTGCCGCAACATGCCGAATCGATATTCCCGGCACGCCGCGACCTCGCCTGTTCATACTAAACCCAGGGTCGGTGAAATCCGACCGCGGAGCACCCCGCAAACCGCCCCTGCCATTCGGGCATTTGGATCTGCTTTTCATTGCGGAAAGCGCGTGCATCGATATTCAATTTCGCCAAACCGAAACGCGCGCGCCGACCACGGCGTCCCATTGCGTCGGGTCCGCGACCGTGGCGTCGGGGCCGGTTGCAGGGCTCCATCGCCATGCTCGGGTGCCCGGACCGCTGAGCTAACGTCTGACAGCGTGATCGTGCTGCTGCCGCCCTCGGAGACCAAACGCGCCGGCGGCGATGGTCCCCCGCTGCGCATCGAGAGGCTCAGCTTTCCCGAGCTGGGCGCGGTGCGGACCGAACTCGTCGACGAGGTGCGTGCGCTGGCCGCCGACATCCCCGCGGCACGTCGAGCGCTGGGACTGACCGCGGCCCAGGACGGCGAGATCGCACGTAATGCCGACGTGCGCGCTGCGCCGACGGTGGCCGCGATCGACCGGTACACCGGCGTGCTCTACGACGCGCTGGACATCGACTCGCTGCGGGGAGCCGCGGCGGCCCGTGCCCGGGGCCGGATCGCGGTCGGATCGGCATTGTTCGGCCTGGTGCGCGCCGACGACCCGATACCCGCCTACCGGCTGTCGGCCGGCTCCAAGCTGCCCGGCAAGCCGACGCTGGCCGCGCGCTGGCGGCCCGCGCTGGAACCGCTGCTCGCCGAGATCGCGACCGAGGAGCTGGTGGTGGATCTGCGGTCGGGATCCTATGCGGGACTGGGCCGCCTCCCGGAGGCGGTGCGGGTCAACGTGCTGGCCGAGCGCGAGGACGGACATCGGACCGTGGTGAGCCATTTCAACAAGGCGCACAAGGGACGGTTGGCACGCGCACTGGCCACCACCCGGGCCGAACCCGACGATGCCGGCAAGGTCGCGACCGTCGCCCGACGCGCAGGCATGCGGGTCGAACGGGACGGCAACGAGCTGACCATCATCGTCGCCGCGTGAGTTAAACCGTTACATAACAACGCGATCACGGTGGGCGTCGCACCGACGGCCGGTGCGCATACGCTGCTAGCTTGCCCTGCATGACGCAACCGACAAGGCTGCGGCGCTGGGTCCGCCGCTGCGCGTCCGTGGTCCTGACCACCGCCGTGCTGGGCTCGATGCTCACCGCACCCACCGCCGCCGCGTTCTCCCGGCCCGGCCTACCGATCGAACAACTCGACATCCCGTCGGCATCGATGGGCCGAAACATCCGCGTCGAATTCCAAGGCGGCGGACCGCAGGCGGTGTATCTGCTCGACGGACTGCGCGCCCAGGATGACTTCAGCGGCTGGGACATCAACACCGCGGCGTTCGAGTGGTATCACGACTCCGGGCTGTCCATCGTGATGCCGGTCGGCGGCCAGTCGAGCTTCTATACCGACTGGTACCAGCCGGCGACCGGCAACGGGGGCACGCTCACCTACAAGTGGGAAACCTTCCTGACCCAGGAATTGCCGGGCTGGTTGGCCGCCAATCGCGGTATCAACCCGCTCGGCAATGCCGTTGTCGGACTGTCGATGTCGGGTGGGTCGGCGCTCACCCTGGCGGTCTGGCACCCGACGAAGTTCATCTTCGCGGCATCATTGTCGGGCTTCGTGAATCCCTCGCTGGGGTTGTGGCCCACCCTGATCGGTCTGGCCATGCGCGATGCCGGCGGATACAACGCGACGAGCATGTGGGGTCAGTCCAATGACCCGGCCTGGCGGCGCAACGATCCCATGGTCAACGTGGCGACGCTGGCCGCCAACCGCACCGCGGTCTGGATCTACTGCGGTGACGGCACACCATCCGAACTCGACACCGGCGGCGACTTCGGTGGGATGTTCAGCGCGCAGTTCCTGGAGAACATCACGCTGAACACCAACAAGACGTTCCAGCAACGGTATCTGGCCGCGGGCGGACGCAACGGTGTCTTCAACTTCCCCAAGGACGGCACGCACAGCTGGGGGTACTGGGGGTCGCAACTGTTGGCCATGAAGCCCGACCTGCAGCGGGTACTCGGCGTGGTCCCGCCCGCGCCCCCCGCGCC